>NZ_CP071663.1:6075000-6151268 GCF_051132135.1 Pseudomonas sp. R1-1 | reverse complement strand
CCTGCAGCGCCTTCATGGCTTTCAGGCCGATGGGCGTCGCGGCGTTGTCGAGGCCCAGACCGTTGGCGGCGAAGTTCAGGGTGATCAGGCCGAGGGCAGGGTGGCCGCGCGGGACTTCCGGCATGAGGCGCAGAAACAGCGGCCCGAGTACTTTGGCCAGCCATTCGACAATTCCAGCCTTTTCGGCGATACGCAAAAAGCCCAGCCAGAGGGTGAGGGTACCGAACAGCAGCACCATGACTTCGACCGAAAGCTTGGCCATGGCGAAGATGCTTTCCACCATCGCCGCGAAAATCCCGGCGTTGCCGCCGATCAGCCACTGCGCCAGCGCCGACACGGCTGCCACGATGAAGAAGCCAAGCCACAGGCCATTAAGCATCAGTCAAATCCCCCGAAGAATGCCGCGAATGATAGCGGGGTGGCCAGAAACGACAAACCCCGGATTGCTCCGGGGTTTGTTTATAACGGCTGGCGGTGATCCCTGTGGGAGCGGGCTTGCCCGCGATGGCGGTGTGTCATTCAGCGAATAGGTTGAATGTGCCACCCTCATCGCTGGCAAGCCAGCTCCCACAGGGTCTGGCGTTAATTTTTCGAGATTTCGCCCACCGGCAGCTTTTCCTTGCTGCGCCAGTGCGGCAGGGAGTTCCAGTAGCGCTGGCCCTTGGCATCGTCGTACATGCCTTCCCAACGCGAGATCACCAGCACTGCCAGGGCGTTACCGATCACGTTCAGCGCGGTACGGGCCATGTCCATGACACGGTCGACACCGGCGATGAACGCCAGGCCTTCCAGCGGAATACCGACGCTGCCCAGGGTCGCCAACAGCACCACGAAGGACACGCCCGGTACGCCGGCGATGCCTTTGGAGGTGACCATCAGGGTCAGCACCAGCAGCAATTGCTGGCTGATCGACAGGTCGATGCCGTACAGCTGGGCGATGAAGATTGCCGCGATCGACTGATACAGGGTCGAGCCGTCGAGGTTGAACGAGTAACCGGTCGGTACCACGAAGCTGCAAATGGCTTTCGGCGCGCCGTAGGCTTCCATCTTCTCGATCACCCGTGGCAGCACGGTTTCCGAGGAGGCGGTGGAGTAGGCCAGCACCAGCTCATCCTTGAAGATGCGCATCAGCTTGAGTACTGAGAAGCCAAACATTTTCGCGATCAGGCCCAGCACCACGAAGGCGAAGAAGGCGATGGCCACGTAAACCAGGATCACCAGTTTCGCCAGCGGCAGCAGCGAGGCGAAGCCGAAGTTGGCGACGGTCACCGCGATCAGCGCGAACACACCGATCGGCGCGTAGTTCATGATCATGTGGGTGACCTTGAACATGCTTTCCGAGACGCCCTGGAACATCTTCACCAGCGGCTCGCGCAGGTCCGACTGCAGGCTCGACAGGCCGAGACCGAACAGCACCGAGAAGAAGATGATCGGCAGCATTTCGCCGCGGGCCATGGCCGCGAAGATGTTCGACGGGATCAGGTTGAGGATGGTCTCGATGAACGCGTGTTCATGCTGCACTTCGGCGGCGGTCGCCTGGTACTTGGAGATGTCCACCGTGCCCAGGGTGCTCATGTCGATGCCGGCACCCGGATGGAACAGATTGGCCAGCAGCAGGCCGACGACGATGGCAATCGTGGTGACGATTTCGAAATAGATGATCGTCTTCAGGCCGATACGCCCGAGCTTCTTGGCGTCGCCGACGCCGGCAATGCCGACGATCAGGGAAGAAATGACGATCGGGATGACGATCATCTTGATCAGACGGATAAAGATATCGCCTGCCGGTTGCAGGACGTTGCTGATCCACCACGCCTTTTCGGCACTGAAGTGGTTGAGCAACGCACCGATTGCAATCCCCAACACCAGACCGATGAGGATCTGCCAGGCGAGGCTAAGCTTTGCCTTCTTCATTATCTTTACCCTTACTTGCGTTTGACTCAGGCACATGCAGGAACTGGAACGCTCATCAGCGGAAAAGTCTGTGCATCTGCCTCCGTATAAGGTGCCCCGAAGCGCGTGTTTACGGCTCTTCGGCAGGCGAAAAAAGGCGCAACTATTCCGATGCAAGGTTGCGCCGTCTAATGCCGTAAACGCCTACCCTATGCCGAATCGGCATGAGCTTTTTTAATTGAAACTGGCGTCCCAATCGGTTCGATTGTGACATTTCAGCCGCTATAAGTGCCGTGAGCCGGCCATTCCAGCGTAGATCGGTCGATTCGCGTGGGAAAAATATCGGCAGAAATTTTGCGAAAAAGCCTACGTGAGGAGACTAGAAGTCCCACTGTTTAAACGGTTTCTTTATCGATATACGGTCGTCAGGAAACACCGCGTAATATTTACACGCGCAGTGTCGACGATAGAAAGGCTGTGAAGGGCGCGCTGGATCAAGCTTTTTGTGGGTGGGGAAGCTCAGCGCAAGTCCGTCGAGCCATGATCGGCCGACGAACCTGCGACGCAGCTTTTACTTACCCTGACCCGGCCCTCGCGCAGGCACTCCCTGTACCCGTAGGTCACTCCGACCCTGCAACAGTCAGAACGTCCCGGCCCCCTGGTCATGCACCGACCCTCCTCGGGTGGGCGCAATGGAAAGCAGCAGGGCTGCTGCCTTCATGTTCGAATCAGTACCACTTCGGATCTTTCTTCAAGGTTTCCATCAGCAGATCCTGCATGCCCTGGTCGGGTTTGCCGAAGAAGCGGTAGGTGGCATGTCGCGTCGGCGACTTGTCCTGCGGCAGACCTTCCGGCACATCGACCAGCATGGCGTAGGCGTCGTCCTTGTCGAAGCTGAAGGCGACGATCAAGCGATGGTTCAGGCATTTGTCCTGACTTTCGCAGAGCGGGCCCACCAGATATTTGTCGCCGTCTTCAGTGACGGCGTGCATCTGTTGCTCCGAGGTGCCGGAGAGGTTGATCACCCATTCCGGTACGCGCTCTTCCTTTTTGATTACGCCTTCCCAGGTTTCCCGGTATTGCGCATCGGACGCGAGCAACTCGTTGACCCGCGTCTGGCCGTCATTGGCCGCCATCGCCATGGCACTGCCGCCCAGAAGCAGGGCGGCGGCCAGCGTCTTCAAGACTGTCATTGTTAACCTCGGCCGCGACGGCCAAAGAAGAAGGAAGCGATGAACATCACCAGGAACACGACAAAGAGAATCTTGGCGATACCCGTGGCGGTGCCCGCGATACCACCGAAGCCCAGTACGGCGGCGATGATGGCAATGATCAAGAATGTAATTGCCCAGCTCAACATGGTGATTCTCCTTACTTCTCTATTTAGGGGTGTTACGTGTTCCGGCGCGGCGCGCCCGAATCGGTTTTAGCGAGTCAGAAAACCCAACGTTCGTCGCGAGGCAGTTGATCCAGCGGTTGTGCCTGATCAACTTCCATCATGCGCATGGTGGCGCGTTCGTCCTGAGTGCTGCTGACGGCACTGAAATGGCTCTGCGTTGCATGCTGCATCGACACCAGCGGCGCTTCCGGCTGCTGGCTGTTTTCCCAGCGCAGGTATTGCTGGCAGGCGATCAGGGTGATCAGCAGCGCCAGAACAGCGAACAGACCTTGCTGGATATGCAGTGGCGAGAGACGCATGTGGGCGGCACGTTGGCGAGTCATCCTGGGTTCCTCACTCTTGTTCGGTTGGGGCAGTGCTGATCTGCCCGGGCTGAAACAGTTATTGCAGCCTGCATGCCAGTTTTTGAATGTTTAAAATAGTCTTTAAAAACAACATGTTATAGATATATGGAAAAGCCCCCGCGACGCATCCTGCACGATGGGGTTATCCAGGGTCGTGCGGATTGCACGATTATTTCGTAGGAGATTTCGGTCTTACGGAATGAAGAGCACGCCGCAGATGTCAGAGATGTACGCAGGACAAACCCTGCAAACCGGTGGCGGATTAAAAAATCAACAAAATCAACGTATTGGCCGTATCGGCTGGAGAGGGCTACCCTCCTATGGCTGGCTTCGTTCAGAATAAACCATGCAACTTGCCCGATTTTTCCGGGACTAACCCAAGACCAATTACTATGGAGCGTAGGAAAAATGGAATCTGCCACTGAGCATCAAGGCCGCATTCTGCTGGTGGACGACGAATCCGCCATCCTGCGTACCTTCCGTTATTGCCTCGAAGACGAAGGTTATACAGTGGCCACCGCCAACAGCGCGGCTCAGGCCGAGGCATTGCTGCAACGTCAGGTGTTCGATCTGTGCTTCCTTGATCTACGTTTGGGCGAAGACAATGGCCTCGATGTGCTGGCGCAAATGCGCATTCAGGCGCCGTGGATGCGCGTGGTCATCGTTACCGCGCACTCGGCTGTCGACACCGCTGTAGATGCCATTCAAGCGGGCGCGGCTGATTATCTGGTGAAACCGTGCAGCCCTGATCAGTTGCGTCTGGCCACCGCCAAGCAACTGGAAGTGCGTCGACTGTCGGCGCGCCTCGAAGCGCTGGAAGGCGAAATCCGCAAACCCAAGGACGGCCTCGACTCCCACAGCCCGGCCATGAAGGTGGTACTCGAGACGGCCCGCCAGGTCGCCAGCACCGATGCCAACATTCTGATTCTCGGCGAATCCGGTACCGGTAAGGGCGAGTTGGCCCGCGCCATTCACGGCTGGAGCAAGCGCGAGAAGAAATCCTGCGTAACCATCAACTGCCCTTCACTGACCGCCGAGCTGATGGAAAGCGAACTGTTCGGCCATAGCCGCGGGGCGTTTACCGGCGCCAGCGAAAGCACCTTGGGCCGGGTCAATCAGGCTGACGGCGGCACGCTGTTTCTCGACGAGATCGGCGATTTTCCCCTGACATTGCAGCCAAAACTGCTGCGTTTCATCCAGGACAAGGAATACGAGCGCGTAGGCGACCCGGTCACCCGCCGCGCCGATGTGCGGATTCTCGCGGCAACCAACCTCAACCTCGAAGACATGGTTCGCGACGGACGCTTCCGTGAAGACCTGCTCTACCGCCTCAACGTCATTACGCTGCATCTGCCGCCCTTGCGTGAGCGTGCCGAGGACATTCTGACCCTGGCCGACCGCTTCCTGGCGCGTTTCGTCAAAGAATATGCGCGCCCGGCGCGTGGTTTCAGTGACGAGGCCCGCGAGGCGCTGCTTGGCTACCGTTGGCCCGGCAACATCCGCGAGCTGCGCAACGTGGTCGAGCGGGCCAGCATCATTTGCCCGCAGGAACGTGTGGAAATCAGCCACCTCGGCATGGCCGAGCAACCGGCCAACAACGCGCCACGGGTCGGCGCCGCGCTGAGCCTCGACGAACTGGAAAAAGCCCATATCGGCGCCGTCCTCGCCACCGCCGGCACCCTCGACCAAGCCGCCAAGACCCTGGGTATCGACGCCTCGACCCTGTATCGCAAGCGCAAGCAGTACAACCTGTGAGCGCCCGACGATGAAACTGGCGATGAAGTTGCGGACCCGTTTGTTCCTGAGCATCTCCGCACTGATCACCGTGGCCTTGCTCGGGCTGCTGCTCGGGCTGGTCAGCGTGATGCAGATGGCCGGAACGCAGGAAGCGTTGGTGCGCAGCAACTTCGTCACCCTTGAGCTGGGCCTCAAGTTGCGCCAGACCCTCGGCGATCAACTGATCATCATGCTCGCGGAAAAGCCTGATCCCGTCGCGTTCGAGGCTTCCAAACAGCATTACTTCCAATTGCTCGACGAAGGCATCGCCAAGGAGCAGCACGATGAAGAGCGCCAGTACGGCTTCAGCCAGGCCAAGGCCGACTACCTGAGTTTCCTGCAAGCCTTCGACCTGTCGCGTGACCCGAGCAACGCCGCAAGCTCCAGCGCCGATTTCCGAGAGCGCTTCAATATTCTGCGCAACGGGCTGATCACCGAACACAAACACGCACTGGATAAAATCAACGGCGTACAGAACGACGCGCGTGATCGCGCCCTGTTGATCGCTGGCCTGCTCGGGCTGGTCGGACTCGCCGTACTGATTATCGGATTTGTCACGGCCCATGGCGTGGCCCGGCGTTTTGGCGCGCCGATCGAAGCGCTGGCGCAAGCGGCGGACGAAATCGGCAAAGGCAAATACGACGTGACCCTGCCGGTGTCCTCGTCGCTGGAACTGAATCAGCTGACCAAACGTTTCGGCCAGATGGCCGAGGCCTTGCGCGAGCATCAGGCGACCAACGTCGATGAGCTGCTGGCCGGGCAGCAACGCCTGCAGGCGGTCCTCGACAGTATCGATGACGGCTTGTTGATGATTGATCGCCAGGGGCAACTGGAGCATCTCAATCCGGTCGCGCAGCGGCAACTGGGCTGGGAGGATGACCGTCTCGGTCAAGGCCTGGGCACCGCCCTCGGGCGGCCTGAGCTGGATGCGCAGCTGCAACTGGTGCTGCGCGGTGGCACCCTTGAGCGCGCGCCAGACGATCTGAGCATCGAAGTCGACGGCGAATCGCGTTTGCTCACTTACAGCCTGACGCCAGTCAGCCACACCCAAGGGCACATCCTTGGCGCTGTGATGGTGCTGCACGATGTCACCGAGCAGCGTGCGTTCGAACGGGTGCGCAGCGAGTTCGTCCTGCGCGCCTCCCACGAGCTGCGCACGCCGGTCACCGGCATGCACATGGCGTTCGGCCTGTTCCGCGAGCGAGCGAAATTCCCCGAGGAGTCGCGCGAAGCGGACTTGCTCGACACGGTCAACGAAGAAATGCAGCGTCTGATGCAGTTGATCAACGACCTGCTCAACTTCTCGCGCTACCAGAACGGCTTGCAGAAACTCACGCTCGCACCTTGCTCCATCGAGGACCTGCTGGAACAGGCGCAACTGCGCTTCGCCGAGGCGGCAGAGGCCAAGGGCATTGCCTTGAAGGTCGAAGTGCAGGGACCGTTGCCGCGCTTGCAGGCCGATCAGGCACAACTGGATCGGGTTCTCGACAACCTGATCGACAATGCCTTGCGTCACACCGCCCGCGACGGGCAGATTCGCTTGCAGGCGCGTCGGCACGGCGAGCGGGTGATCATCAGCGTCGAAGACAACGGCGAAGGCATCGCCTATGGCCAGCAAGGGCGAATCTTCGAACCGTTCGTGCAGGTCGGCCGCAAGAAGGGCGGCGCCGGGCTCGGGCTGGCGCTGTGCAAGGAAATTGTCCAGCTGCACGGCGGCCGCATGGGCGTGTATTCGCGGCCGGGGCAGGGTACGCAGTTTTATATGGCTCTTGCCGTTTAGGCATTCTTTGAAGCTGCCTGTGTGTTTCTAGGCTTCGTCGTCCATGCGCCGCCCGGCGAGGCGACGGCCACGGGTGATCAGTTCGATGAACTGCACCGCGCTCAGTGCATGAGCGAACAGCCAGCCCTGGCCGAACTTCACCCCCTCACTGCTGAGCAATTGCGCTTGTGATTCCAGCTCGATGCCTTCGGCAATCACCTTCAGATCCAGTGCCTGGGCCATATGAATGATATGCGGCGCGACGCCGCTGCTCGCCGCGTCATGGCCGAGGGCATCGATGAACGCCTTGTCGATCTTCAGGCAATCCACCGGCAATGTTTGCAGGTAAGCGAGGCTGCAATAGCCGGTGCCGAAATCGTCGATCAGGACCTGATGGCCGACATCGCGCAAGGCTTGCAGATTCTCCCGTGCCACCACCACATCGATCAGGCCGCGCTCGGTGACTTCAAAAGCGATCTGTCGCGCGGCGACTCGATGCAAGGTCAACAGGCGCGCCATGACCTGACCAATGCGCGGCACCATCACGTCGCAGGCCGCCAGATTGACCGAAATATACAGCTGCGGATTGGCCCGCAATAACTGCCCCAGTTGCTCCAGCAAGCGCTGCAGGACGAAATCGGTCATCTGCCGAATCTGCCCGGTGTTTTCCGCCATCGGAATAAACAGATCGGGGCTGGTCAGCGTGCCGTCCGGTCGTCGCCAGCGCAGCAGGGCTTCGGCGCCGACACAGTTGCGGCTGTCGAGATCGAAGATCGGTTGATAGAGCACCTGCAACTCACCGCGCCGAATCGCGCCGTGCAGCTCGGCATCGAGCGACTGGCGCTGGCGCACCAGCAAGAACACGCAGAAGCCAACGAAGGCGCCGAGCACCACGCACAGCGGGATCACCCACCACCATACGACGGGAATGTGCATGCCGGTGCGTGGCGCGATCAACACCAGCTGATATTCCGGGTTGTCGGTGGGCATGCGGTAGATCAGGCGGGTTTGCGTGACTTGCAAGGCCGCGCTGGCTTTCAGCGGCCACGGTTCGGTTGGCGGCCATGCCTGCGCCTGGCCCAGCACCGGGATGGCCCGGGTGCCGTGATCGAGTACTACCAACAGGCTGCTGCCGGGCGACAGGTCGACCATGTCGGTGAGGTGCCCGCGCGAGGTGGCCACGCGGAAATTGCCGCGCCCGAGCATCAGCGCCGCGCGGTTCTCATCAGGTTCTGTGGTGGTGTTCAGCCAATAGCTGTAGGTCGGGCCTGTGATGTCCGGCGCGCGCGCACTCGACAGGCCTTCCTGGCGCGGGCGGTTGGAGCAGGTACGCGAGGCGTCCATGTAAGCCGCTTCATACACGAAGCGATAGTTGAAGGTGACTTGTTGCAGGGTGGCGATCATTTCATCGTCGCAGCTGCGCAACGGCTGAGCTTCAAGATCGTCCAGGCTTTCGCGCAACTGGCCGAACAGTTGTTCCAGGCGCACCAGAAAACGCTCGCCTTGGGCGTTCATTTCCTGGCTTTCATTCTGCTCGACTTGACGCATCGCCACGAACATTCCGCCGGCAATCAGCAGGCCGGCACTGAGGACAGCCGCGATCATCGCCAAAAACACCGGGCGATAAAACCAGCTACGCAGCGTCTCTCGGGTAGCAGCCATCAGGGGATATCCGAAGAATTACCAATGAGTTATAGCTGCTGATTGTGAATCTGCCCTGACCGTCGGGCGGGCGTCATTATTTTGTCTGATTGAGGACCAGCAGCAGCGCCGCGGTTTGCGCGTCCGGCGTGCCGTCGAAGCGCGCAGGGCGGTAGTGCATCTGGAACGCCGCGAGGACGTGGCGGGTGGCAATATCCAGTTCGCCGGTTTGCGGAGTGTCGTAGCCCACACGCGCCAACTGTGCCTGAAACCAACTAATGCTCGGCAACTCGCCGCTGTTGAACAGCGCTTGCTGGCGCGCTACTGCTTGCTCGTTCGGCCACCGGCCAAGGCCTTCAGCGGCGAGACGCTTCCATGGGAACAATGGCCCCGGATCGAGTTTGCGCAGCGGCGCAATATCGCTGTGACCGATGATGTGCTGCGGGCTGATACCGTTACGCTTGCTGATGTCCTTGAGCAGTGTAATCAGCGATTGAATCTGCGCTTCGCTGTAGGGATACCAGAGGCGCCCGGTTGGGGTGTCCTTGAAACCGGGATTGACGATTTCGATGCCGATCGAGCTGGAGTTGAGCCAGGTGCGGCCCTGCCACTGGCTTTCGCCGGCGTGCCAGGCGCGCTGGTTCTCGTCCACCAGCTTGTAGATCGTGCCGCCCTTGTCGTCGCCGATCAGGTAATGACTGCTGACTTCACCGTGGGTCAGCAGTTGCAGGGACCGCTCCAGCGAGGCCGAAGTGTAGTGAACAACCACAAACTGGATGCGGCTGTCGAAGTTGGCCGAAGGGTGGCTGGTGTCGTAACGCGGGCCGCTGGCGCAACCGGCCAGGACGAGCAACGAAGCAATAAGGGCGAAAAATTTCATGGCAGA
This sequence comes from Pseudomonas sp. R1-1, assembly GCF_051132135.1. NCBI lineage: Bacteria > Pseudomonadati > Pseudomonadota > Gammaproteobacteria > Pseudomonadales > Pseudomonadaceae > Pseudomonas > Pseudomonas sp. R1-1. Next base: position 6,141,570 of record NZ_CP071663.1, on the reverse strand, counting down.
GAAGAGTACACGGGAGACGATAATGCAACAGTGTAACGTAATGCCCCGTGTATCAACGGTCGGCGAGCGTAAATAAACAAAATGGAACAATTTGTTCAGCCCAGCTCGACTCGATTTCGACCTGCATTTTTCGCCCGATACAGCGCCTGATCGGCTCGTTTCAGCACCGCGTCGCTATGTTCTCCGGCTCTGAATGACGCGAGCCCCATGGAAAGGGTGATCGTCACCCGCTCGCCTTTGAAGTGAAACGGGCACGCTTCGATTGCCGCTCGCAACCCCTCCAGCAGTTTCGCACCGACCGCTGGCGGTGTGGCGGGCAGCAGCAGGACAAATTCCTCACCGCCAAAACGCGCGATGAAGTCAGAGCCGCGCAGGCGTTTGCGCAACACCGTGGCGATGATTTTCAACACTTTGTCACCGGCCAGATGGCCATAGCTGTCGTTGATTCGCTTGAAGTGATCAAGGTCGAGCATCGCCAGGCTCAGGGTGTTGCCATGCTGCTGCCATTGCTTGATTTCGTGTTCGAGGCGTTCGCTCCAGGCCGCGCGGTTGGGCAGGCCGGTGAGCGGGTCGATCAAGGCTTTCTGGCGTTGCTCTTCCAGGTGGTCGCGAAAGCCCAGGGCTTCCTGTTCCATGTGCGCGACGCGCTCGGACAAGCCTTTGAGCCGCGCCGCCACTTCCTGCTCACGGGCGTCGCGCTGCTGGCGATGCTGATCCATGGTGCCGAGCAGGCCTTCAAGATGGTTTTCCAGCACTTGCTTGAGGTCGTCCAGATCTGCCGCTGCCTGCACGCTGGTCTGCAAGCCGTCGACCTGCTCGCGGATCTGCGTGTCCATCGCCCGCGCCGCCGAGCTGTTGTCGGCATGCCCGTCGCTGGCGGCTTGCAGGTTGCTCTGAAATGCTTCGAGGCGTTCATTGAGTTGCTGCAGATACGCTTCGAACTCGTGCTGGCCGCTGTCAGTGATCGCCAGCATCAACGTGGCGAGATCGTCGAGGATCGGGATCAGTTCGTACCAGTTCAGACCATGTTTGAGCCGATCGCGCATCGCTTCGGCTTGCGGGCGATGGCGTTCCGGCAGGGTCAGATCGTCAAGCAGGCCGATCAGGGTGTCTTCGATGTGCCGGGCGACCGAACTGTAGGACGGCTCCGGAGAGTCTGGCAGGGCAAACAGGATGTCATGCTCGGACTGCTCCGGGTCGATCGCGGCCAAGGCCTGGGCGATCGGCTCGGGCAGCGGCAGGCTGTCGAGGATCAGCGGCACCGGGTCGCCGGGATGAATCAGTTCGTCGGGGTTGACCGCAGCGGGCGGCTGAACGGCAGCCGTGGCGAACACGGGCACGGGTTCGAAGGGCTTTTCTGGCGGCTCGGTCGGATGAGCGGCGACATCGCTGGCAACCGTGGGCGGCACGAAAGCCACCACTTCCTCCGGTTCTATCGGGGTCTGCGCTGCCGGCAGGGGCGTTTCGTCAGGCGGTGCACTGATCGTGGCAGCGGGCGCGACTGTCATCGGCGCGGTCGGTACTGGTGGCACCAGCTCGGGTTCGGGCTGTGCGGCTGCTTCGGCCTGGATGGGCGGCGTAGCCTCTGCGGTCGATGTAGCTGGTTCTGGCGTCGGCGTTTCCGGGTTATCGCGATTGCCGAACAAGCGTTGCAGCAAGCCCGGACGACCGGGTTCTGCCGGGGTTTCCAGCTGGCTCAACGCCTTGCCTTGCAAGCCACTCAGTTCGCTGAGCAACAGCGGCATTTCCCGCGCCGAGCTGACGCGGCCGTCCAGTTGCTTGGCGAATTTCTTCAAAGGTTGCGCGACTTCACGCGGCAGCGGCAACGCCTGTAGCTGCGTGACCAGCGACGTCAGTGCGGTGCTGACCTGTTCGATACGGGTTTCCCGGCGCTGCTCGGAGTCGAGCACGGCTTTTTCCAGGCGAGGCAGCAGGGCGGCGAGGCCGGCGTCCATGTCGTCGGTGCGCACCACGTCGCGCATTTCTTTCATGCACTGATCGACCGCCTTGTCGGTGCCTTCCGCCGCCAGGGTGCTGCGTACCAGACCGCGGCGCAGCAAATCGAGGCGGGCGGCCCAGCGCCGTTCGAGCTTGTCCTGTTGTTCGATGCTTTTGAGGTACTTCTCTTTCCAGCGTTGGGCGTCGTCACTCATTCAGGGCTTCCGCGAAGGTCAGGACTCAACGCGGGCAATGCATCGGCCGTGAGCGAACCCGGCAGACGAATCTCTACCGCGACCGGCAGGTGATCGGAAATCGGTTGTGCCAGCACTTCGACCTTTTCCAGGGTCAGGGTCGGGCTGAGCAGAATGTGATCAAGGCAGCGCTGAGGACGCCAGCTGGGGAAGGTCGCTTCCACCTGCGGGGCCAGCAGGCCAAGATCGCGTAACGGCGAGTGTTGCAGCAGATCGCTGGCGTGGGTGTTCATGTCACCCATCAAGACTTGATGCTTGTAGCCACCGATCAGCTCACGAATATAGGCCAGTTGCAGGCTGCGCGTGCGCGCGCCAAGGGCCAGGTGCATCATCACCACCACCAGCGCTTCCGGACCTTCGCCGAAGCGCAGCAGAATCGCACCACGACCTTTCGGGCCGGGCAGCGGGTGATCCTCGATCGCCCACGGCTTCAAACGACTGAGCACGCCGTTGCTGTGCTGCGCCAGTCGGCCGAGGTTGCGATTGAGTTGTTGATACCAATAGGGGAAGGCGCCGAGCTGGGCCAGATGTTCGACCTGATTGACGTAGCCCGAACGCAGGCTGCCGCCATCGGCTTCCTGCAGGGCGACCAGATCGAAGTCGCCGAGCAGCTCACCGATCTTTTGCAGATTGCCCGAGCGCCCGGTGTGCGGCAGCAGATGCTGCCAGCTGCGGGTCAGGTAATGCCGATAGCGCTCGGTGCTGATGCCGACCTGGATGTTGAAGCTGAGCAAGCGCAGACGCTGGTCCGCGGGCAAGCCCGTGGACGCCAGGTGATGCTCGTTGACCTGCGGATCATGCAGGCCAACACTGCGTTCAGACTTCCAGCGGCGCATGGCGATGGCCGCGCTTACTTGGCAGCCGCCTTGGTCGCCGCTCGCTCTTTGGCGACCAGATCGTCAGCCAGTTTCAGCGCTTGTTCGGCACCCCCGGCCGAGCCGATGTCGAAACGGTATTTGCCGTTGACGATCATGGTTGGCACGCCAGTGATTTCGTACTTCTTGGCCAGCTCACGGGCCTTGATGATCTGGCCTTTGATGGCGAACGAATCGAAGGTGGCCAGGAACTTGTCCTTGTCCACACCTTGCGTGGCGAGGAAGTCAGCCATGTCGTTCTTGTCGGTCAGCTTCTTGTGTTCTTTCTGGATCGCGTTGAACACCGCGGCGTGAACCTTGTGCTCGACACCCATGGCTTCGAGGGTCAGGAACATCTGGCCGTGAGCGTCCCAAGGGCCGCCAAACATGGCCGGGATCCGCACGAAGTTGACATCGGAAGGCAGTTTTTCAACCCAGGGATTGATCACCGGCTCGAACGCGTAGCAGTGCGGGCAGCCATACCAGAACAGCTCGACCACTTCGATCTTGCCAGGCACTGCAACCGGAACCGGGTTGGCCAGTTCCACGTAAGGGGCGGCAGGGGCTTCAGCGGCCTGGGCGGTGACGCCGAACAGGCTGGCAGCGACGAGGGCGGCGCTGATGATCAGATTACGCATGCTTTACTCCTGAACAATTTGGGTCGCCTCGCTCGACCTGTTTTCAGACAGGTCCTGGCGGGCATGAGTGCTGTAGTGTAACGGCAGCGGCCACAAAAAAGGGCGGCCAAAGCCACCCTTTTTATACTTGCTGCGACGGATTAATCGAGCGTTAACGTTGCCGGAGATGTCCGCCTCGCTCAACGCCCGAAACAAGGCCTCAGTGCAGGCCCTGGATGTAGCTGGAAACGGCTGTGATGTCTTCGTCGCTCAGCTTGCGGGCGATGGTGCGCATGGTCATCGCGTCGCCATCATTGGCGCGACCGCCTTCTTCCTTGCGGAAGTCGGTCAGCTGTTTGGCAATGTATTGCGCGTGCTGGCCGCCCAGATGCGGGAAGCCGGCGGCGGCGTTGCCAGAACCGTTCGGCGAGTGGCAGCCGGTGCAGGCGGGCAGGCCCTTGTCCAGATTGCCGCCGCGGAACAGCGCTTCACCGCGCGCGACGAGTTTCGGATCGGCGGCGCCGACGCTGCCTTTCTGGCTGGCGAAGTAGGCGGCGAGGTCAGCCAGGTCCTGATCATTGAGATTGGTCAGCAGACCGGTCATTTCCAGCACGACCCGCTTGCCATCCTTGATTTCTTTCAGTTGCTTGGTCAGGTAGCGTTCGCCTTGCCCGGCCAGTTTCGGAAAGTTTGGCGCCATGCTGTTGCCGTCCGGGCCATGGCAGGCTCCGCATACGGCCGCTTTTGCCTGGCCTGCTGCGGCATCGCCGGCAGCATGGGCGAAGCCTGAAATTCCCACGGTCAACAGCAGACTCACGATCAGTTTGTTCATCAGCTAATCCAACTACGGCTAAGGGTTAAGTTATGGACCGGGTTTACTCTCGCTCATCCACAGGATGATGGCCTGGTAATCCTCGGCACTGCAGTCCATGCACAAACCACGCGGCGGCATCGCCTTGAAACCCTGGGTCACGTGTTGCACCAGCGTCCCCATACCTTTCGCCAACCTTGGCGTCCAAGCTTCCTGATCGCCTCTTGCGGGCGCCATGGGTAGTTGGCCGGAATGACAGGCACCACAAACACGGTTGTACACTGCTTCCGGATCCTGTGTAGCCTGTGCGCTGTAAAGCGGCATCAAGACTCCGGCAGCCAGCAGCCATTTCGTCATAAAACGACCTTTTCAGGGTTGAGAGCGATCTGCGTTCTAATGCGCAATCAAGCTTCGTCGCTCTCGTGAACTTCATCCTTCGCTGGGACAAAGCACACACAAAATCTGCGGCATTATATACTGGCGTCACTGAAACGGAAGCGACACCGCGTTCCGCGCCCAATCCCGGCGCCGCCCACATCGGAAATCCCATGCAACTCAAGAATCCCATCCTCGGCCTGTGCCAACAGTCCACGTTCATGCTCAGTGCCGCCAAAGTCGATCAATGCCCTGACGACGAAGGCTTCGAAGTGGCGTTTGCCGGTCGCTCCAACGCCGGTAAATCCAGCGCATTGAACACTTTGACGCACGCCAGCCTGGCGCGGACCTCGAAAACCCCGGGTCGCACACAGCTATTGAATTTCTTCAAGCTAGACGATGATCGGCGTCTGGTCGACCTGCCGGGCTACGGTTACGCAAAAGTACCGATCCCGCTCAAGCAACACTGGCAGCGCCACCTGGAGGCTTACCTCGGTGGTCGGGAGAGTTTGAAGGGTCTGATTCTGATGATGGACATCCGCCATCCAATGACCGATTTCGACCTGCTGATGCTCGACTGGGCCGTCGCGGCCGGCATGCCGATGCACATCCTGCTGACCAAAGCCGACAAGCTGACCTACGGCGCGGCAAAAAACACGCTGCTGAAAGTACAGTCGGAAATCCGCAAAGGCTGGGGCGACTCGATCACTATCCAGCTCTTCTCCGCACCAAAACGCATGGGCCTGGAAGAGGCCTACACCGTCCTGGCCGACTGGATGGAACTGGCCGACAAAAACACCGAGGCCGCAGCTGCGGAGTAAGGCGAGTTCAAAACTGTCTGTGGTGCTGTCAGGCAAGGCAAAGGCATCGCTAAAACGGCCGGGGTCGCGCTCGACTTTAGGGAACCTAAATGAGCATTTTTAGCGATGCCTTTAACGCAGCCTGACGGCATCACAGCCAGTTTTGGGGCAAAAAAAAGCCCCGGGATTCAGTGGGGAGGTCGAATTCCGGGGTTCAAGTTCCGAACCGCTAGGGCGGGGTTCAGATATCTGCCAACACTTAACACAACATAGGAGCATCGAAGGGCTTCACCAGCCATTCAGTACCTCTGAGTGTTCGGTCGTCAGATTAGTTCAGATTTTTTTCGAAAAGTTTGGAATAGGTTGCAGCGCGTTCAGGTCTAAGCCCGTTCTGACGGGGTTTGCCGCGACTCGGGTCGCGGCAGACAAGCGTCTTAGTGCGCCTCATCCCAGTTGTTGCCCACACCGACTTCAACCAGTAACGGCACATCCAGGGTCGCCGCTTCGCTCATGTGCTGACGAATCTCGGCGCTGACCTGCTCGACCAGATCCTCACGCACCTCCAGCACCAGTTCGTCGTGCACCTGCAGGATGACCCGGGCATCGAGCCCGGACGTGGTCAGCCAGTTGTCCACCGCGACCATGGCTTTCTTGATGATGTCGGCGGCGGTGCCCTGCATCGGCGCGTTGATCGCCGTGCGCTCGGCGGCGGCGCGTTCCTGCGGCTTGTTGGAGTTGATCTCCGGCAGGTACAGGCGACGGCCGAAGAACGTCTCGACGTAGCCCTGATCCGCCGCCTGCGCGCGGGTGCGCTCCATGTACTCGCGAACCCCCGGATAACGGGCGAAATACGTGTCGATGTAGGCCTTGGCAGTCTTGGTGTCGACGCCGATGTCCTTGCCGAGTTTCTGCGCGCCCATGCCGTAGATCAGGCCAAAGTTGATCGCTTTGGCGCTGCGACGCTGGTCGGAGCTCACCTCATGCAACTCGACCTTGAACACTTCGGCGGCGGTGGCGGTGTGCACGTCCAGGTTGTTGCGGAAAGCGTTCATCAGGCCTTCGTCGCGCGACAGGTGCGCCATGATCCGCAGTTCGATCTGCGAATAGTCCGCCGCCAGCAGTTTGTAGCCTTTTGGCGCCACAAAAGCCTGGCGGATACGCCGACCCTCAGCGGTGCGTACCGGAATGTTCTGCAGGTTCGGATCGCTGGAAGACAGCCGACCAGTCGACGCCACGGCTTGATGGTACGAGGTGTGGATGCGCCCGGTGCGCGGGTTGATCTGCTCCGGCAGGCGATCGGTGTAGGTGCTTTTCAGCTTGCTCATCGAACGGTGCTCCATCAGCACCTTCGGCAAGCGGTGATCGTCCTCGGCGAGTTTCGCCAGCACTTCTTCGGCGGTGGACGGCTGGCCTTTGGCGGTCTTCTTCAGCACTGGCAGGCCGAGTTTCTCGTAAAGGATCACGCCTAGCTGTTTCGGCGAACCGAGATTGAATTCTTCACCGGCGATTTCGAACGCTTCGCGCTCCAGCGCGACCATCTTGTTGCCCAGCTCGATGCTCTGGATGCCGAGCAATTCCGCGTCGACGAAGGCGCCCTGACGCTCGATGCGCGCCAGGACCGGCACCAGCGGCATTTCGATATCGGTCAGCACGCTGGCCAGACTCGGAATGGCATTGAGTTTTTCCACCAGCGCCTGATGCAGGCGCAGGGTGATGTCGGCGTCTTCGGCGGCATACGGCCCGGCCTGTTCCAGCGCGATCTGGTCGAAGGTCAGCTGCTTGGCGCCTTTGCCGGCGATGTCCTGGAAGCTCACGGTGGTGTGGTCCAGGTATTTCAGCGCGAGGCTGTCCATGTCGTGGCGGGTAGCAGTGGAATTGAGCACATACGACTCAAGCATGGTGTCGTAGGCAATCCCGCGCACGCTGATGCCTTCACTCTGATCGCCACCGATGGCGCAGTTGGCCAGAATGTTCATGTCGAACTTGGCGTGCTGGCCGACTTTCAGCTTGTCAGGATCTTCGAGAATCGGTTTCAGCGCGCGCAATACGGTGTCGCGATCCAGTTGCTCCGGCACGCCGATGTAGGAGTGGGTCAGCGGGATATAGGCGGCTTCGTTGGCCTGTACGGCAAACGACAGGCCGACCAGTTGCGCCTGCTGCGCGTCGATACCGGTGGTTTCGGTGTCGAAGGCGAACAGCTTGGCGTTGCGCAGTTTTTCCAGCCAGACGTCAAAGCGTGCCTGATCGAGGATGGTTTCGTACGCGGCCTCAGCAGGCGCAGCGGCTGGCTCGGCGAGTGGCGCGCTGAACAGATCATGCGCGGGCGCCGGTTCGGCCGCCGCGCTGAGTTCCAGGCGCTTGGCGTCGCGATCAAGGTCGTTCAGCCAGCTCTTGAATTCCAGAAGGGTGTACAACTCGTACAGTTTGGCTGGGTCTTCCGGGCCCATCTGCAGGTCGTCGAGGCCGATATCCAGCGGCACGTCGATCTTTATGGTCGCCAATTGGTAGGAGAGGAATGCCATCTCCTTGTGCTCTTCGAGCTTGGCCGGCAGGGTCTTGGCGCCGCGAATCGGCAGGCTCGGGACGATGTCGAGGTTGGCGTACAGCTCAGTCAGGCCGCCATTGACCCCGACCAGCAGGCCGGATGCGGTTTTCGGTCCGATGCCGGGAACGCCCGGAATGTTGTCGGACGAATCGCCCATCAGCGCCAGATAATCGATGATCTGCTCTGGAGCGACGCCGAATTTCTCCTTCACGCCCTCCACATCCATCGAGCTACCGGACATGGTGTTGACCAAGGTAATGTGTCCGTCGACCAGCTGCGCCATGTCCTTGTCGCCGGTGGAGATGATCACCGGGCGATCCGCCGCCGCGCTGCTGCGGGCGAGGGTGCCGATGACGTCGTCGGCCTCGACGCCGTCCACGCACAGCAGCGGGAAACCGAGAGCGATCACGCTCTGGTGCAGCGGCTCGATCTGCACGCGCATGTCATCGGGCATGCTTGGGCGGTTGGCTTTGTATTCGGCGTACATCTCATCGCGAAATGTCCCGCCCTTGGCGTCGAACACCACGGCGAACGGACTGTCCGGGTACTGCTTGCGCAGACTCTTGAGCATGTTCAGCACGCCCTTGACCGCACCGGTCGGCAGGCCTTTGGACGTGGTCAGTGGTGGCAGCGCGTGGAAAGCGCGGTACAGGTAAGAAGAACCGTCCACCAGGACGAGGGGGGCTTGGCTCATGAGCAGGATCAACCTTTTCGGCGGGTCCGGGGCTAGAATAGCGGGACCGTTGACGACAAAGGGACAAGGTTATCATGCGTACGTTAAATCGCTTGCTGCTGGTCGGTCTGATTGCTGTCTCACCGTTGGCCGCGATGGCGGCGGATGATGCGCCGGGGGGAGACCCTGAGGTCACCATCCGTACGGACGGCGACAAGACCATTCAGGAGTACCGGCAAAACGGTTTCCTGTATGCGATCAAAATCACGCCGAAGAATGGCAAACCCTATTTTCTGGTGCGTGCCGATGGTACGGACGCTAATTTCATCCGCTCGGACCAGCCGGATATGCTGATTCCGTCATGGAAGATATTCGAGTGGTAGCAGATTTTTAATTCACTTGGCGCCGCGGTTGCGGCGCCCGTACTGGCAGTTAAGACATGTCTGTGTTCACGCCCCTGGCTCGGCCCGAGCTGGAAACCTTTCTCGCCCCTTACGGGCTCGGCCGTCTGCTTGATTTCCAGGGGATCGCCGCCGGCAGCGAAAACACCAATTTTTTCATCAGCCTGGAGCAGGGCGAATTTGTCCTGACCCTGGTCGAGCGCGGGCCGGTGCAGGAGATGCCGTTTTTCATCGACCTGCTCAATGTGCTGCACGAAGCCGATCTGCCGGTGCCCTACGCGCTGCGCACCACGGACGGCGTGGCCTTGCGCGAGTTGAAAGGCAAACCGGCGCTGTTACAACCGCGTCTGGCCGGCAAGCACATCAAGGTCGCCAATGCCCAGCATTGCGCGCAGGTCGGCGAGTTGCAGGCGCATCTGCACCTGGCCACTCAGGGCGAGCGCATGATCAAGCGCAAGACCGATCGTGGCCTGGACTGGATGCTGGAGGAGGGTGGCGAGTTCCTGTCGCACCTGAGCGGTGAGCCGCAAGCCTTGCTGCAAAAGGCTCTGAATGAAATCACCGTGCAGAAGGAGCGGATTCTGGCGTTGCCGCGGGCGAACATTCACGCCGATCTGTTTCGCGATAACGCGATGTTCGAAGGCACTCACCTGACCGGGTTGATCGACTTCTACAACGCCTGCTCGGGGCCGATGCTCTACGACGTGGCGATTGCCTTGAATGACTGGTGTTCGAACGAAGACGGCGCGCTCGACGGGCCGCGTACCCGCGCGTTCCTCGGCGCCTATGCGGCGCTGCGCCCGTTCACTGCGGCGGAGGCCGAGTTGTGGCCGACGATGCTGCGCGTGGCTTGCGTGCGGTTCTGGCTGTCACGGTTGATCGCCGCCGAGCAGTTTGCCGGGCAGGATGTGCTGATTCACGACCCGCAGGAATTCGAGCAGCGGTTGGCGCAGCGCCAGCAGGTCAATACACCGTTGCCTTTCGCCCTGTGAATCAATTCTGAAAGACAACCCGAACCTGTGGGAGCGAGCCTGCTCGCGAAGGCGGCGGTCCATTCAGCAGGAATGTTGACTGACCCAGCGCTTTCGCGAGCAGGCTCGCTCCCACAAGGAGTGCGGCGCTAGAGCGATTCCAGGCACCCGGCCAGATCATTCCCCAACTTCTCCAGCATCTGCTCATAACCCTGAGCCGTCGCCGGCGTATAACCACCCAGTGCATCCAGTTCGGCCAGTTTCACCGGCAGGCCGGCGACCAACGTCTCCGCCAGACGCGGACGCAGCGGTGGTTCGCTGAACACACAGGTCTTGCCGACTTCCTGCAAACGGGTGCGCATCGCCGCGACGTGCTGGGCGCCCGGCTGCACTTCAGCAGCGACAGCAAACACCCCGGCGTGCTTCAGGCCGTAGGCGTCTTCGAAATAATCAAACGCCTCGTGAAACACGAAGTAAGGCTTGCCCTCCACACTGGCCAAGCGCTGTTTCAGGCGTTGATCCAAGGCATCCAGACGCTCATCGAATGCCTTGGCATTGTGCTGATAACGCTGGGCATTGGCCGGGTCGGCAGCGCTCAGGTCGGCGGCCATTTTGTCGGCGATCACCCGCGCATTCTCCGGTGACAGCCACAGGTGGGCATCCAGCGAGCCGGGGCGATGGTCGTGATCATGGTCGTCGGTTTCTTCGGCGTGGGAATGGTTGTCCTGGGCGAAATGCCGGAGTTTCAGCCCCGGCAGATCCTGCACCGCAACACTCGGCAAGGTGCGCCCGTTGAGCACGCGCGGCAGGAAACCTTCCATGTCCGGGCCGATCCAGTACAGCAGATCGACCGACTGCACCTTCCGTACGTCGGACGGGCGCAGCGCATAGTTATGTGGCGAGGCGCCCGGCGGCAGCAACACTTCGGGAACGGCCACACCGTCCTGCACGGCTGCGGCGATCAGCTGCAGCGGCTTGATGCTGGTGAGCACTTTGACCTCGGCCTGAGCCGAACCGATCAGCAGGAAACTGGCGATAAAAGCCACAAAAACAGAAAAAATTCGGGACACGATGACCACTCAAGGAAGCGAGAACGGGTAACATAATAACGTCTCTATCAAAACTCGTCGCCGCCCATGCCTATTACACCGATCGCCAGCCGTCCCCACGACCACTCACATTGCGTGCACAGCGCTCTGTCCGAGGCCGATACTTTGTGCGCCCAGAAAGGCCTGCGCCTGACTGCTTTGCGTCGGCGGGTGCTGGAACTGGTCTGGCAGAGCCACAAGCCGCTGGGCGCCTACGACATCCTTGCCGTGCTCAGCGAGCAGGACGGCCGCCGCGCCGCGCCACCGACCGTTTATCGGGCACTGGATTTCCTTCTGGAAAACGGTCTGGTGCATCGCATTTCGTCGCTCAACGCCTTCGTTGGCTGCGTCCACCCGGAACACGCGCATCAGGGCCAGTTCCTGATCTGCCGGGTTTGCCACGCCGCCATTGAACTTGAACAAAAAGTGATCAGCGACGCGATCATCAACAGCGCCAGGGATGTTGGCTTCATCGTTGAAGCGCAGACCGTCGAAGTGGTCGGCCTGTGCTCCGGTTGCCAGGGGGCTTGATGAGCAACGCGCTGATCCGTCTGGAACAGGTCGCCGTGACATTTGCCGGGCAGACCGTGCTGGACAATATCGAATTGAGCGTCGAGCCGGGGCAGATCGTCACCCTGATCGGGCCCAACGGCGCCGGCAAGACCACGCTGGTGCGCGCCGTGCTCGGCTTGCTCAAACCGGACAGCGGCAGCGTCTGGCGCAAGCCCAGACTGCGCGTTGGCTACATGCCGCAGAAACTGCATGTCGATCCAACCCTGCCGCTCTCGGTGTTGCGCTTTCTGCGTCTGGTGCCGGGTGTTGATCGTCCGCGAGCGTTGGCCGCGTTGAAGGAAGTCGGCGCCGAGCACGTGATCGACAGCCCGGTGCAAAGCGTTTCCGGCGGTGAAATGCAGCGCGTATTGCTCGCTCGGGCATTGCTGCGTGAACCGGAACTGCTGGTGCTCGACGAACCGGTACAAGGCGTCGACGTTGCCGGGCAGGCCGAGCTGTACAGCCTGATCACCCGCCTGCGCGACCGCCATGGCTGTGGTGTGTTGATGGTTTCCCACGATCTGCATCTGGTGATGAGCACCACCGATCAGGTGGTCTGCCTCAATCGTCACGTCTGCTGCTCCGGGCATCCCGAGCAGGTCAGCGGCGATCCGGCGTTCGTCGAGCTGTTCGGCAAGAATGCACCGAGCCTGGCGATCTATCACCACCATCACGACCACGCCCACGACCTGCATGGTTCGGTGGTCAAAGGCCCGGTTTCCGGGCAACCCCATGTTCACGGAGACCACTGCAAGCATGGCTGATTTTCTGTTGTATGCCCTGCTTGCAGGTCTGGCACTGGCGCTGGTGGCAGGCCCGCTGGGTTCGTTCGTGGTGTGGCGGCGCATGGCCTATTTCGGCGACACCCTGTCCCACGCCGCGTTGCTCGGTGTGGCGCTGGGCTTTTTGCTCGATGTCAGCCCGACGGTGGCGGTGACGGTCGGTTGCCTGTTGCTGGCGGTGTTGCTGGTGACCTTGCAGCAGCGTCAGCCGTTGGCCTCCGACACGCTGCTCGGAATTCTTGCGCCGAGCACCCTCTCGCTCGGTCTGGTGGTACTAAGCTTCATGCATGAAGTGCGGATCGACCTGATGGCCTATCTGTTCGGAGACCTGCTGGCGATCAGCCCGACCGATCTGGCGTGGATTCTCGGCGGCACGGCGGCGGTGCTGGTGTTGCTGGTGACGCTGTGGCGGCCCTTGCTGGCGGTCACCGTGCACGAAGAACTGGCGCGAGTCGAAGGCCTGCCGGTGGCCGGCCTGCGCATGGCACTCATGCTGTTGATCGCGGTGGTGATTGCGGTGGCGATGAAAATCGTCGGGGTGTTGCTGATTACTTCGCTGCTGATCATCCCGGCGGCTGCGGCACAGCGTCACGCCCGTTCGCCCGAGCAGATGGCGCTGGGCGCGAGCCTGCTGGGCATGGTCGCGGTGTGCGGCGGGCTGGCGCTGTCGTGGTTCAAGGACACCCCGGCGGGGCCGTCAATCGTTGTGACGGCCGCCGCACTGTTTCTGCTGAGTTTTGTTCTGCCCCGTCGAGGGGTGTAGACTTGCTCGCTTTTTGCGCAATTAGAGAGTCGCAGGAATGAAGCCGTTCGCATCCCGTTATCTGCTCCTTGTCGCATTTTCCGTGCTGCTGGGCGCCTGCCAAAGTACGCCGCCGGTGGCTGAAGTCCCCGACGCGCGGGCTACGGCCATCGCACAGCTGGAGCAAAGCCTGGCCAGCAGCGAACTGGCCACCGCCGAAGATCAACTGGCCGCGTTGCAAGCCGCAACGCCCAACGATCAGTCCCTTGAGCAATATCAACGGCAACTGGCCGAGGCATACCTGCTGCGCAGCCAGATCGTTCTGCAAAAGGGCGATGTCAACGCCGCCGCGACAGCGTTAAGCCGCGCCCGTGTGCTGATGCCCAAGGCGCCAGCGCTGACCGGCGGCGTCAACGGCGCCATCACCGAAGCGCGCAAGGCCGAGCTGGAAAAAGCCGAAGCGGCGCTGCTGGCTGCCGAAGCCCGGCCGAAAGCCAAAGTGATCGACCCGACCGCGGAAAGCACCACGGTTGCGCTGAACATCCATGACATTCACAAACTGCAGCGGCAACTCGATGCGATTGCCGCCGATGTAGTGAATTACCAGTGTGCCGTGAGTATCCAGGCGCCGCGCACGGCAGACTATCCCTGGCTAGCGACGTTGCTGAGCAAACGGGTTAAAAAGCTCAATCCGGATTTTAATCTGCAGATCGAAAAGCAGATTTTGCGCACAGTACCGGCGCAGATGGTTTTAAGTCCGCGCAAGCCATAAAAAGCATCGCGGGCAAGCCCGCTCCCACAAGGACAATATGGCCCTGTGGGAGCGGGCTTGCCCGCGATGGCGTTGTTACTGTCAGCGGAGATTTTTAGGCTGGAATCGCCTTGGCCTTAGGCTCCCGCGCCCAAACCCGATGCTCGCCAATCGCGGCAAAGAACGGCTTGGTCAACGCAGCCACATCCGCGCCCTGCAACAACCCGGCATCCGCCTCCAGTTTGAGCAAGTCCTGCAACTGCTTGGCGTCGCCGTGCAGCGCAATCGCCTTCAAGTGCTTGTAGGCTTCGAGCAGGTAATGCAACGCCACGCCATCAGCGCTCAATGCCTTGATCGACGCCGCGCCACCCGGCACGAACACCGCGTCGAAGGCGATCGACGGCATGCCTTCCATCGACGCATCCACTGGCAATGCCTTGCCGTCCGCAGTTTTCACCGGTGCCGAAGTCGGGCCGAGCACTTTCGCGTGGGCGCCTTGCGCTTTCAGCGCTTTTTTCATCGCATCGATGGCCGCGCTGTCTACGCCGTTTGCAGCGAGAATCGCCACTTTGCGCGTCTTGATATCACCCGGCAGCAGATTGGCCTGACTCAGCGCTGGCGAGCGTTCCAGTGAGGTCTTACGAACCTCGACTGTGCCCTGGATTGGCGCTGGCAAACCGAGGTTTTCCGCGACGCGCTTGGCCAGGGTCAGGTCGATATTGGCGAGAATCTCGTTCACTTCCCGCGCGCGGATGAACTCACGCTCGACCTTGCCCAGTTCGAAGCTGTAGGCAGCGATGATGTGCTCCTTCTCGTGGTCGCTCATGCTGTTGAAAAACAGCCGCGCCTGGGAGAAGTGGTCACTGAACGATTCGCTGCGCTGGCGGATCTTGGCGGCGTCGATGCGCTCCGGATAGCTTTCGAAACCACCGTCCTGCGCGGCCGGCGGGGTTTCTTTCGGCCAGCCGCCATCGATCGAGTTCGGCTCATAGGAGGCGCGGCCCTTGTCGATGGTGGTGCGATGCTGCGCGTCACGCTGGCCGTTGTGGAATGGCGCGACCGGGCGGTTGATTGGTAGCTCATGAAAATTCGGCCCGCCGAGTCGGCTGATCTGCGTATCGGTGTAGGAAAACAGCCGGCCTTGCAGCAGCGGGTCGTTGGAGAAGTCGATGCCCGGCACGATATGGCCCGGGCAGAACGCGACCTGTTCGACTTCGGCAAAGAAGTTGTCCGGGTTGCGGTTCAGAGTCATTTTGCCCAGTGGCGTGATCGGTACGATTTCTTCGGGGATGATCTTGGTCGGGTCGAGAATGTCGAAATCGAAGGCGTGTTCGTTTTCCTCCTCGACGATCTGTACGCCGAGTTCCCATTCCGGGTAGTCGCCCATTTCGATCGACTCCCACAGATCCCGACGGTGGTAGTCAGTGTCTTTACCAGCAAGCTTCTGTGCCTCGTCCCACACCAGCGAGCAGGTGCCGGCAGTCGGGCGCCAGTGGAATTTGACGAAGCGCGATTTGCCCTCGGCGTTGATCAGGCGGAAGGTGTGCACGCCGAAGCCCTGCATGCTGCGCAGGCTTTTCGGGATGGCGCGATCGGACATCGCCCAGATCACCATGTGCGCTGATTCCGGCACCAGCGAGACGAAGTCCCAGAAGGTGTCGTGAGCCGAGCCGCCGGTAGGAATTTCATTGTGCGGTTCAGGTTTTACCGCGTGGACGAAGTCGGGAAACTTGATCGCGTCCTGAATGAAGAACACCGGCATGTTGTTGCCGACCAGGTCGAAGTTGCCTTCGTCGGTGAAAAACTTCACCGCAAACCCTCGTACGTCACGCACGGTATCGCCGGAACCGCGCGGGCCCTGCACCGTGGAAAAGCGCACGAACACCGGGGTTTTCTTGCCCGGGTCCTGCAGGAAACCGGCCTTGGTCAGCGCCGCGTGGTTTTCGTAGCTCTGGAAGAAACCATGGGCACCAGTGCCGCGGGCGTGGACGATGCGCTCGGGAATGCGCTCATGGTCAAAGTGCGTGATTTTCTCACGCATGATGAAGTCTTCCAGCAGCGACGGCCCGCGGGCACCTGCCTTGAGCGTGTTCTGGTTATCGGCGATCTTCACCCCCTGATTGGTGCGCAGGGCCTGGCCGGTGGCGTCGGAACGGAATTCTTCCAGGCTGTCGAGCTTGGCGTTGCTGTTGGCGCGATCCGGGGTATCGGTCCCGGCCAGTTCGCTTTTAGCGGGTGCAGGCTTTTTGATGCTCATCAGACGTAAACTCCTCGTTTGGCCCCGGATGCCTTCCGCAGACCCTTGAGTGATTCCCGGGCACGGCACCCAGGGTTTGAAGTCGCTTACTTAGTGACTGGCGAGGGTTTCAGCCGTTCCGTTTATCTGACCTTTGATCGTGTTATTGCCAAATCGAAGGTTAATTGCGAAATAAATGCTAAGAACCTCTATACGGACAGGCTAAAATGCGCGCCCGGCTAACCGCTGATCCTTTTCCAACGCGCCCCACAAGGTTCGCTACGTGATCGAGTTTCAAAACGTGCACAAGACTTACCGCGTCGCCGGTAAGGACATCCCCGCGCTGCACCCGACCAGTCTCACCATCGAGAACGGTCAGGTATTCGGCCTGATTGGCCATTCCGGTGCGGGAAAAAGTACCCTGCTGCGTCTGATCAATCGCCTGGAAGATTCCAGCGGCGGCAAGATCATTGTCGACGGCGAAGAAGTCACCGCGCTGGACGCCAACGGCCTGCGCCGTTTCCGTCAGCAGGTCGGAATGATCTTCCAGCACTTCAACCTGCTGGCGTCGAAGACCGTCGCCGACAACGTCGCGTTGCCGCTGACCCTGGCCGGCGAACTGTCGGCCAGCGACATCGACAAACGCGTCGCCGAATTGCTCGCGCGGGTCGGTCTGTCCGATCACGCGAAGAAATACCCGGCACAATTATCCGGCGGCCAGAAACAGCGCGTCGGCATTGCCCGTGCGCTGGCGACCAAGCCGAAGATTCTGCTGTGCGACGAGGCCACCAGCGCCCTCGACCCACAGACCACCGCCTCGGTTTTGCAACTGCTGGCGGAGATCAACCGCGAACTGAAACTGACCATCGTCCTGATCACCCACGAGATGGACGTGATCCGCCGTGTCTGCGACCAAGTGGCGGTGATGGACGCCGGCGTTATCGTCGAGCAGGGTTCGGTAGCCGATGTGTTCTTGCATCCGCAGCACCCGACCACCAAGCGTTTTGTTCAGGAAAGCGAGCAGATCGACGAAAGCGAGCAGCGTGACGATTTCGCCCATGTGCCGGGCCGCATCGTGCGTCTGACCTTCCAGGGCGAAGCGACCTACGCGCCGTTGCTCGGTACCGTCGCCCGGGAAACCGGCGTCGACTACAGCATCCTGGCCGGTCGCATCGACCGCATCAAAGACATTCCTTACGGGCAATTGACCCTCGCCGTCACCGGTGGCGACATGGAAGCGGCCTTTGCCCGCTTCACCGCCGCTGACGTTCACATGGAGGTATTGCGCTAATGGAAGACCTGATCAGTTTCTTCACCAATATCGACTGGTACGAAATCTGGCTGGCCACCGGCGACACGATGCTGATGCTCGGCGGTTCGCTGCTGTTCACCGTGCTGCTCGGCCTGCCGCTGGGTGTGTTGCTGTTTCTGTGCAGCCCGCGTCAGTTGCTGGAAAACCGTGGCCTGTACGCGATCATGTCGCTGGCGGTGAATATCCTGCGTTCGCTGCCGTTCATTATTCTGCTGATCGTGATGATCCCGTTCACCGTACTGATCACTGGCACGTCATTGGGCGTGGCCGGTGCGATACCGCCACTGGTGGTCGGTGCCACGCCGTTCTTCGCGCGACTGGTGGAAACCGCGCTGCGTGAGGTCGACCGCGGCATCATCGAAGCGACCCAGTCGATGGGCGCGACCACGCGGCAGATCATCATCAATGCCTTGCTGCCGGAAGCACGCCCGGGCATCTTCGCGGCGATTACGGTGACAGCGATTACACTGGTGTCCTACACGGCGATGGCCGGTGTAGTCGGCGCAGGTGGGCTGGGTGACCTGGCGATCCGGTTCGGTTACCAGCGGTTCCAGACCGACGTGATGATCGTCACCGTGGTGCTGCTGCTGATTCTGGTGCAGGTGTTGCAGATGGTTGGCGACCGCCTGGTCGTGCATTTCTCGCGCAAATAAGCGGTTTTTTAATCAAGAGAGGCGCGGGCCATTCGCTGGCGGGCGCCATCACAAGGAGTTCGCTGAATGAAAAAACTGATCGCTGCTTTTGCTGCCGTTGCAGCATTCTCGGCCCACGCCGAAACATTGACCGTTGCCGCCACCCCGGTGCCGCACGCGGAAATCCTCGAGTTCGTCAAACCGGCGCTGGCCAAGGAAGGCGTGGATCTGAAGGTCAAGGTATTCACCGACTACATTCAGCCAAACGTGCAGGTGGCGGAAAAGCGCCTCGACGCGAATTTCTTCCAGCACCAGCCGTACCTCGATGAGTTCAACAAGGCCAAGGGCACCAGCCTCGTTGCCGTCACCGGCGTACACCTGGAACCGCTGGGCGCCTATTCGAGCAAGTACAAGAAAATCGAAGAGTTGCCAGGCGGCGCCAACGTGGTCATCCCGAACGACGCCACCAACGGCGGCCGTGCGCTGTTGCTGTTGGCCAAGGCTGGTGTGATCACGTTGAAGGATCCGACCAACATCCTCTCGACCATCAAAGACATCGCCGAAAACCCGAAAGACCTGAAATTCCGTGAACTGGAAGCCGCGACCATCCCGCGTGTGCTGACCCAGGTCGATCTGGCGCTGATCAACACCAACTACGCGCTGGAAGCCAAGCTCGATCCGTCCAAGGATGCGCTGGTGATCGAAGGCAACGACTCGCCGTACGTGAACATCCTCGTGTCCCGCGCGGACAACAAGGATAGCGACGCGATGAAGAAACTGGCGGCTGCGCTGCACAGCCCGGAGGTGAAGCAGTTCATCACCGAGAAGTACAAGGGTGCGGTGTTGCCGGCGTTTTGATTTGAGTTGCTGCAATGAAAAGGGGACGCCATGAGCGTCCCCTTTTTTGTGTCTGGTGTTTGGCTGTGGATCTGCGGTGAAACTCACCCTCACCCCAGCCCTCTCCCGGAGGGAGAGGGGGCCGACCGAGGTGTCTGGCGCTATGCATCGACCTGAAAGACCGAGTCGATTATGGATTCGGTAAGTGAATTTCAGGTCGGCGTAATTCCCCAATATTCCCCATTCAGTCCCCTCTCCCTTTGGGAGAGGGCTAGGGTGAGGGGTTTTAGGAGGCCGACCGAGGTGTCTGGCGCTAGACATCCACCTGAAAGACCGAGTCGATTATGGATTCGGTAAGTGAGTTTCAGGTTGTCTTAATTCCCCAATATCCCCCATTCAGTCCCCTCTCCCTTTGGGAGAGGGTTAGGGTGAGGGGCTTTTGATCTTTGACGATTACTTGCGGTTGAGCATTTGCGGAAGTTGCGCAACCAGCTTGGCATTGTTCAACGGCGCCCGGATAAAGCCGCGCTGCGTGCCGTCCGGGCCGATCACGGCCAGGTTGCCACTGTGGTCGACGGTGTAATTCGGCTTGCTGGTATCGGCCGGAATGAACGGAATGCTCACCGCATTTGCGACCTTCTGCAGCTCTTCGATCGACGGCGGTGTCAGGCCGATGAACTGCGGATCGAAATAACCCAGGTACTGCTTCAACTGCTTTGGCGTATCGCGGTTCGGGTCAACGCTGACCAAGATGATCTGCAATTTATCCACTGCATCCTTGGGCAATTCGCTCTTGATCTGGCGCAGTTGCGCAAGCGTGGTCGGGCAGATGTCCGGGCAGAAGGTATAGCCGAAAAACAGCAGGCTCCATTTGCCCTGCAGCTCATCGATGGCCACAGGTTTGCCGTCCTGATCGGTCATGGTCACGTCCGGCAGGGTGCGGCTCTGCGGCAGCAGAATGATTCCGGCGTCGATCAGCGCGGTGGGGTCACCCTGGCCTTTGCCGCTCAGCACTTTGTTGACGGTCAGGCCCAGGATCAGCGCGATCACGGCGACGAGGATGAAAACGGTTTTCTGGGTTCGGTTCATAGGTTCAACAGTAAGTAGTGGTCTACGAGCAGGGCGATGAACAACAGGAACAAGTAATAAATAGAGTACTTGAAGGTGTTGATCGCCGCGTGCGGCCGAGTGCCACGGTACAGCACCACGGCCCATTGCAGAAACCTCGCGCCCAACGCCAGCGCACAGACCAGATACAGCACGCCGCTCATGTGAATCACATACGGCAGCAGACTCACCGCCAGCAGCGCGAAGGTGTACAGCAGAATGTGCACTTTGGTGTAGTGCTCGCCGTGGGTCACCGGCAGCATTGGAATGTCGGCTTTGGCGTATTCCTCCTTGCGGTGGATGGCCAGCGCCCAGAAATGCGGCGGGGTCCAGGCGAAGATGATCAACACCAGCAGCAGCGGTTCGGCGCTGACATGGCCGGTAGCGGCGGTCCAGCCGAGCAACGGCGGTGCAGCGCCGGCGAGGCCGCCGATGACGATGTTCTGCGGTGTCGCACGTTTGAGGAAACCGGTGTATATCACCGCGTAACCGAGCAGCGAGGCGAGGGTCAGCCACGTCGTCAGCGGGTTGGTGAAGGCCAGCAACAAGGCCTGACCGAGCAGCGCCAGCACCAGCGCAAACGTCAGCGCTGCCACAGGCGAAACCCGGCCCTCGGCCAACGGCCGCTTGTGGGTTCGCGCCATCACCGCATCGATGCGCCGGTCCACCACATGATTGACCGCCGCCGCGCCGCCCGCGCACAGCGCGATACCGAGATTGCCGAACACCAGCACCGTCCACGGCACACCGGCGCGGGTGGCGAGGAACATGCCGACCAGCGAGGTGATCAGCATCAGCACCACGACTTTCGGTTTGGTCAGCTCCAGATAATCGCGCCACAGCGCTTGCGCCGTGCGCGCGCCGGTCAGACTCGCCATGGCGTTTCTCCTTTCAATGCAATGGGCGCGACCGCGTGTTTACGCGGGCTGAGGTGCCAGCGTGCGAGCACCGGTTGCGTGACCCGGACGAGCCTGGTGCGCGCGTGATAATTGACCAGCACCATGCTCAGCAACAGCGCCGCGCCACCGATGTTGTGCGCGACCGCTACCGCGAGTGGCAGATGGAACAGCACGTTGCTGATCCCGAGGGTGATTTGTGCGCCGAGAGCCACCAGCACCAGAGTGGCCAGACGCGTCATGCCCACCACTTTCAATTGCCAGGCCAGACCGAGCAGCACAATCGTCACCAACAGCGCACCGATGCGATGGGTCAGGTGAATCGCAGTGCGCGCATCGCTATCCAGTTGCCCGCCCAGATAGTTCGGGCCGATGTGTTGAGTCAGGTGAAAACCGTTGGCGAAATCCGCTGGCGGCAGCCATTGCCCGTGGCAGGTCGGGAAGTCGATGCACGCCACGGCGGCGTAGTTGGAGCTGACCCAGCCGCCCAGCGCAATCTGTCCGATCACCAGTAACAGTCCGGCCGTGGCCCAATATTGCAAGCGTCTGGGCACGCTCAGCGCCGGCAGTACCCCGGACAAACGCAGCGTCAGCAGAAACAGCAGGCTCAAGGTCGCAAAACCGCCGAGCAAATGCCCGGTAACCACTTGCGGCCAGAGCTTGAGCGTCACCGTCCACATGCCGAACGCCGCTTGTGCAAACACCACCGCCAGCAGGAACAGCGGCAGCTTCAACGGCAGCCCCGGATGACGGCGATTGACCCAGGCGCGCCCGGCCAATACGGCAATCAGCAAACTGAGGGTGCCGGCGAAGTAGCGGTGGATCATCTCGTTCCAGCCCTTGTGCGCTTCCACCGGCGAGTCCGGGTAATGCAGCTCGGCATGGGCCAGTTGCGCCTCGCTTTTCGGCACGCTGATAAACCCGTAGCAACCCGGCCAGTCGGGGCAGCCGAGGCCGGCGTGGGTCAGGCGCGTGTAGGCGCCAAGCAGCACGACAATCAGCGCCAGCAGAGTGGCAAACAGCGCGAGGCGAAATCCAGGTTTGGCCATGACGATGCCCTTATCCGATGTTGGACAGTTTCAGCAGATGCCGCAGGTCGTTGAGCAGATCCTTGCCTTTCACGTTCGGCTCGTAGCGCAGCACCAGGTTGCCGTGCGGGTCGATGATCCATAGTTGCGGCGTGGCTTTATCGCCGGTGGCCTTGCTGAAGGCGACTGCGTCCAGTGGATAGCGCTGCAGTTGCGGATATTCGCGTGTGAGCTTGGCCTCGTAGTCCGCGCTCAGCGGTTGCGTCGCGGCGAGGGCGTGGCTGGCGCGCCCGGCGTCGCGGCCAAGGCCGATCTGGATCTGCCGCGCCAGATACACCAACTGCTGGCAATCCACCGCACACGCTGTCGGTGCGGTCACCAGCAATTGCCAGCGCTCCTCGTCCGCCTGCACGCCGAGGTCGGCGCGGGTCTGACCGTTGCCGATCAGTTCGCCGTGATAGCTGCGGCCCTCGGGCACCCAGAACTGCAATTTGTACATGCCGGTGGCGAGGATCATCGGCCCGACCACACCGAGCACAATCAACAGCAACTGGATGCGTCCGCGCCGGCGGCTGACGGCAGGTTTGGCTTCAGACATGCTGGATGGATTCATGGCCGTTCGCATGGTGCTTCTCCTTTGCGTTGTGCAAGCCCAAATAAACGTAGAGACCGAGCAGGGCGGTCGCCATGGCGAACCACTGCACGGCGTAGCCGAGATGTTTTTCCGGACCCATGGCGACCACCGGCCAGTCGGTCTGGTAGCTGGCCGGGCCGGGTTCGGCGCGCAGTTCATAGGCGAAGCCGTCGCGCTCAAGGGTGTGCCAGAGCTTGCCCGGCTCGACGGCGGTGACGGTTTGCGGCCAGGTGCGGCTGACCGGATCGGCATGCAACTGGAATGTCGCGCCGGAGGCGACGTAGACCCAGGCGTCGAGCGTCAGCGCATCAGTGGGCGTGGAGAACTGCGGCGCGACACGGCGATCCGGCCACGGCAGCCAGCCGCGATTGACCAGCAGCCACAGCCCGCTGCGCTGATCCTGAAACGGTTGCAGCAACTCGACGCCAACCTTGCCGCCACGCTGGCGATTGTCGAGCAACAGGCTGTGCGCGGCATCGAATTGGCCGTGCAGACGCACGCGGCGATAAGCCGGATCGGCGCTGGTTGCGAGTTCGCTGCTGGTCATCGGCTCGGCCACACGGCGCTCGGCATAGCTGGCCAGCAGCGCGGTTTTCTCCGCGCCCCGGCCCAGTTGCCAGAAGCCCAGCGCGATCATCAGCGGCAGCAACAACGCGACCACCACGGTCGGTATCACCCCCGGACGGAAGCGCTTCATGGCCGCGCCACAAAGTCAGTCGTCGCGCTCGCTATACTCAACTGCATCGCCTGTCCCCCCGGAGTTCTTCCCATGCTCAAAGCAGCGATCGTCCTGCTGCTGATTGCCACGGTGATCAGCCTGTTCAGCGGCCTGTTTTTCCTGGTCAAGGACGACAGCAGCTCCAATCGCCTGGTCATCGCCTTGAGTGTTCGGGTGGCCCTGGCCGCCGTCACCGTCGGCCTGATTGCCTGGGGTTTCTACAGCGGCCAACTGGTATCGCACGCGCCTTGGTAGCGCTCAAAGCACATAAACGAAAAAGAACAAGCCGATCCACACCACGTCGACGAAGTGCCAGTACCAGCTCGCCGCTTCAAAGCCGAACTGATGCTCGTTGTCGAAGTGACCCTTCATGATCCGTATCAGCATCACGAGCAGAATGATCGTGCCGATGGTCACGTGGGCGCCGTGGAACCCGGTGAGCATAAAGAACGTTGCGCCATAGATCCCCGAGCCGAGAGTCAGTCCCAGCTCCTTGTAGGCGTGGATATATTCTTCAGCCTGAAAGCCAAGGAACGCGATGCCGAGCAGCACGGTGATCGCCAGCCACAGTTTCAGCGCGCCGCGATGGCCCTTCTTCAAGGCGTGGTGGGCGATGGTGATGGTCACACTGGAACTGACCAGCAGGATCGTATTGATCAGCGGCAGGCCCCACGGACTGATGACATCCTTGGGTGGCGGGAAGAGTTTCGGGTCCGGGTTGTTCAGCAGTGGCCAGACGTACTCGAAGTTCGGCCAGAGCATTTCCGACACGCCCTTGCTGCCTTCGCCGGCCAGACCGGGCGCGGAAACCGTGCGGATATAAAACAGCGCGCCGAAGAAAGCGACAAAGAACATCACCTCGGAAAAGATGAACCAGCTCATGCCCCAGCGGAACGAGCGATCCAGCTGTGGGCTGTAGAGTCCCGCGCGGCTTTCCCTGATCACCGCGCCGAACCAGCCGAACAACATGTACGCCAGCAGCAGGCCGCCGACGAAAAAGATCAGCGGGCCGTGGGAATCCGGGCGCGCTGCCTTCAGATCGTTGAACCAGGTAGCCAGGCCGTACACGGTGACGAACATCCCGAGCGTGGCGATGATCGGCCATTTGCTCTGGGCGGGGACGTAATAGTGCTCATGAGTTGCCATTTATTGTTCTCCTTATCGGCCACGCTCAGCCGCCGGTATTAACAGCCACCGGTGGATGTCGGGCGGTGATATCGAACAGCGTGTAGGACAGCGTCAGGTGCTTCACTTCCTTGGGCATGTCGCGGTCAACGATGAAACGCACCGGCATCTCGATCTGCTGACCGGGTTGCAGCACCTGCTGGGTAAAGCAAAAGCATTCGGTCTTGTGAAAAAACGCCGCCGCGTTGCTCGGCGCAATGCTCGGCACCGCTTGCGCACTCATCGGCTTGTCGGTCGGATTGCGGGCGATGAACACCATCTCGTTGACCGCGCCGGGGTTGGCGGTCAGCTCGTCATGCTTGGGATAAAAGTCCCACGGCATGTCGGCGGTGTTGGTCGAGAGAAACTGCACGCGCACCTGGCGCGAGGTGTCGACCACTTGCTCGCCCTCGTACTGGCCGCCGGTCTTGCCGTTGATGCCGAAGGCCTTGCACATCACGTCGTAGATCGGCACCAGGGCAAACCCGAAGACAAACATCGCCACCACCACCAGTAACAGGCGGGTAACCAGTTTTTTCAGCGAGATTGAGTCAGCCATGGTTTTCAGCCTCCACACCCAACCCTGTAGGAGTGAGCCTGCTCGCGATAGCGGTGTATCTGACACACCGCAGCGAATCCATCGCGAGCAGGCTCACTCCTACAAAAGGCCAAGCGTTTCATTTCACTTCCGGCGGCGTGGTAAAGGTGTGATAGGGCGCTGGCGACGGCACGCTCCACTCAAGCCCCTCGGCGCCATCCCACGGTTTGGCCGGTGCCGGTTCGCCGCCACGGATGGTCTTGATCACAATAAACAGGAAGAAGATCTGCGTGGCGCCAAACATGAACGCGCCGATCGACGAGACCATATTGAAGTCGGCGAATTGCAGGTTGTAGTCCGGTATCCGCCGCGGCATGCCCGCCAGCCCGACGAAGTGCATCGGGAAAAAGGTCAGGTTCATGCCGACGAACGACAGCCAGAAATGCAGCTTGCCGAGGGTTTCGTCGTACATGTGCCCGGTCCATTTCGGCAGCCAGTAATAGGCCGAAGCGAAGATGCCGAAGATCGCCCCGGGCACCAGTACGTAGTGGAAGTGGGCGACCACGAAGTAGGTGTCCTGGTACTGGAAGTCCGCCGGAGCGATCGCCAGCATCAGCCCGGAGAAGCCACCGATCGAGAACAGAATCACGAACGCCACCGCGAACAGCATCGGCGTCTCGAAGGTCATCGAGCCCTGCCACATGGTGCTGGCCCAGTTGAACACTTTCACCCCGGTCGGTACGGCGATCAGCATGGTCGCGTACATGAAGAACAACTCGCCCACCAGCGGAATGCCGACCACAAACATGTGGTGCGCCCAGACGATGAACGACAGGAAGGCGATGCTCGCCGTCGCGTAAACCATCGAGGTGTAACCGAACAGCGGTTTGCGCGCGAAGGTCGGGATGATCTGGCTGACCGCGCCGAAGGCCGGCAGGATCATGATGTACACCTCGGGGTGGCCGAAGAACCAGAACACATGCTGGAACAGCACCGGGTCACCACCGCCGGCAGCGCTGAAGAAACTGGTACCGAAGTGGATGTCCATCAGCATCATCGTCACGCACCCGGCCAGCACCGGCATCACCGCGATCAGCAGGAATGCGGTGATCAGCCAGGTCCAGACGAACAGCGGCATTTTCATCAGGGTCATGCCGGGGGCGCGCAGGTTGAGGATGGTCGCGACCACGTTGATCGCGCCCATGATCGAACTGATGCCCATCAGGTGAATGGCGAAGATGAAGAACGTCACGCTTTCCGGCGCATAGGTCGTCGACAGCGGCGCATAAAAGGTCCAGCCGAAATTCGGCCCGCCGCCCGGTGTGAACAGCGTCGAAACCAGCAGCAAAAACGCCGCCGGCAGCAGCCAGAAGCTGAAGTTGTTCATCCGTGGCAGGGCCATGTCCGGCGCGCCGACCATCAGCGGAATCATCCAGTTGGCGAGGCCGACGAACGCCGGCATCACCGCACCGAACACCATGACCAGACCGTGCATGGTGGTCATCTGGTTGAAGAATTCCGGCTGAACGATCTGCAAACCGGGCTGGAACAGCTCGGCGCGAATCACCATGGCGAACGAGCCGCCGAGCAGGAACATGCAGAACGCGAACCACAGGTACAGCGTGCCGATGTCCTTGTGGTTGGTGGTCAGCACCCAGCGCATCAGGCCTTTGGCGGGGCCGTGGGCGTGGTCGGCGTGACCGTGGTCATCGATGACAGCGCTCATGGCCGGTCTCCTTCAAATGAGTGGAGTGGATTTGCCGGGGCACGCGTCCCCGAGCGGTTCATGAAGTTCGCAATAGACCGGCTCATTGGCTTTCCGCCTGTTTCAGCTCCAGCACTTCCTTGGGCGTGACCATGTCGCCCTTGTTGTTGCCCCAGGCGTTACGTTCATAGGTCACGACCGCAGCGATATCGACTTCCGACAGTTGCTTGCCAAACGCCGCCATGGCGGTGCCGGGTTTGCCGTGGAAGACGATGCCCAGGTGATCCTTGATCGGTCCGGTGGCGATTTTCGAGCCCTTGAGCGCCGGGAACATCGGCGGCAGGCCCTGGCCTTCGGCCTGGTGACAAGCCACGCAAGTGGTGTGGTAGACCTTGTCGCCGCGTTCCTTGAGCTCGTCGAGGGTCCATTCCTTGCTGGTCAGTTCTTTGAGCTGCGCCGCTTCGGCCTTGCGCTCGGCGAGCCATTTTTCGTAGTCGGCCTGCTCCTTGACCTCGACCACGATCGGCATGAAGCCATGGTCCTTGCCGCACAACTCGGCGCACTGGCCACGGTACAGGCCGGGCTTGTCGATACGGGTCCAGGCTTCGTTGACGAAACCGGGGATCGCATCGCGCTTGACCGCGAACGCCGGCACCCACCATGAGTGAATAACGTCGGCGGAGGTGACGAGGAAGCGCACCTTGGCGCCCATCGGCAGCACCAATGGCTTGTCGACCTCGAGCAAGTAGTGCTCGCCTTTGGCTTCCTTGTTGTGGATCTGCTCGGCGGGGGTGGCCAGGTTGCTGAAGAACTCGACGTCCTGACCCAGATATTTGTAGTGCCACTTCCACTGATAACCGGTGACCTGGATATCGATATCCGGCTCACTGGTGTCGTACATCTTGATCAGTGTTGCGGTGGCGGGGACGGCCATGGCCACCAGAATCAGCAGCGGCACAATGGTCCACATGATTTCGACGCCGGTGCTTTCGTGGAATTTTGCGGCGACCTGTCCGGTGGAGCGGCGGTGCACCATCATCGACCAGAACATGGCGCCGAAGACGATGATCCCGATCACCACACAGATCCAGAAAATGGTCATGTGCAGGTCGAATACTGCGTGACTGATTTCAGTCGCTCCAGGCGCCATATTCACCGTCCAGGCCGCATTGGCCTGGCTGAATATCGACCACAACAGGAGGCCCATCCAGACATGTGGATGTCGCATCATTGCGGGTTCCCCTTATCGTTCTTGTTATCCCGCCGGCATACGCCTGCGGCAAGGGAGCGGCTGCATCAGACTACGAACTTGAATCGCCGGGCCTTGCTGCGGGTGCAGTCGGGCGTCATCAGCTAACTCCATTCATTGGCGAGTATAGACAGCGTCGGGAAATTGCAACCCGAGCACGTAAATCATCTGAAACAGCCTGCGCTTGCGTTCAAGGGCACGAATGGAGAAGGATGCAGACGAGTGGTGGCGAATGGATATAACGCAGCTGCATCAAGGATGAAATAATTATGACAAATGCGTCTTAGCGTTTTTCGTAAGCCAGCTAAGTTATGTCTTCCCTATTTCATTGCCTTGTTTCCTGGAGTTTTCATGAACACCGCCGCATTGCGCGAGCAGATCCAAAAAGCCCAACAACACGAAAAGGATACCGGCCTGCTGACCCGTCAGCTGGAAAGCAAACTGCCTCACCTGCACCCGGCGATCCAGTTGCCGGAAGCCGACGCCAACGGCGTGCTGACGCGTTTTGTCGCCGCCTACATCGATGAAGTACCCGATCTGCTGGATGCAGCCAATGAAGTCGCCAGGGAAGCGGGAATCGAATCGCAGATCAAACCGGTGCTGAAAATCGCCGAGCAGTATTTCCTCCAGCCGCCGGCCATCATGGCCGGGCATGTCGGTCTGGACAGCCTGCTCGACGAAGCCTATCTGGCGCACCGTTTTGTCGAAGAGGTCAACGACCTGTACATCAAGCATTTCGGCCAGCCACTGATCCCCCTGGACATGACGGTCGCCAATCTGATTGCTCACCAATTGATCGGTGAGGCATTTGCCAACCAACTGGACGAAGCGGTACACCACGCGATTGATGAAATGCTCAACGACGAGAGTTTTGCGCTGGAGTCAGTAGAAGCCTACCGCGACAAACTCAGCAGCCCGGACACCGGCGCGGCGTGGAAACGCTGGCCGTGCATGAGCCGGCGCTTGGGTGTGGGGCTGGAGCTGGATCAGCCGGCTGCCTGAGACAAACACAATCCAATGTAGGAGTGAGCCTGCTCGCGATGAGGATGGAACATTCAACATCTTTGTTGATTGATCCGCCGCCATCGCGAGCAGGCTCACTCCTACAGGGGTTGAGTTCAACCCGGAAATTTAGCCGGCCGCACCGATACCGGTATTCGTCCGAACTCTGCCCTCAAGCCTGCGCTTCAACCCACGCGACTCGATCAACAGCTTCGACCCTTTCGCCGCATTCGCCCGGCCCCATTCCTCAAGCAGTTCCAGACACGAGTGGTCGATATAACTCAGGTTATTCAGCGGCACATGCACGGTCGTGCCGTGGGGAATGGTGTTCAGCACCTGGGTCAGCGCCGGCACTTTGAGGAACGTCGCCGCGCCGATCAGGCGTAACTCCATTTCGCCGTCCTGCGGCAGATCGATCAGGCTGATTTTCAGGCGCGAGGCTTTGAATGCCAGCTTCAGCAACGTCAGGCCGAAACCGATGAGCACGCCGGTCAACAGGTCGGTGAAGATGATCGCCAGCGCCGTCGCGGCGTAGGTAAACATCGGCATCCGTCCGTAGCGACCCAAGCGGCGAAACGCCTTGAGATCGACCAGTTTAAAACCGGTGTAGACCAGCACGCCGGCCAGGCTGGCGACCGGAATGCTCTGCAACACGCTCGACAGCAACAGCACGAATGCCAGCAGCCACAGGCCATGAAAGATCGTCGAATAGCGCGTGGTCGCACCGGCCTGCACGTTGGCCGAACTGCGCACGATCACACCGGTCATCGGCAATGCACCGACCAGTCCGCAGAGCATGTTGCCGACACCTTGCGCCGACAGTTCACGGTCAAAATCCGAGCGCACGCCGCTGTGCATGCGATCAACCGCGGCGGCGGACAACAGGGTTTCGGCGCTGGCGATGAACGCTACGGCGAACGCGGCAATCAGCAGCGTCGGGTCGGCCAGACTCATCAGATCGGCAGGCTTGAGCCAGTCGATGGCTTCGGCCAGATTCGCCGGCACTTCCACACGCTTGACCTGCAAGGCCAGCAGCAGACTCGCGGCTGTCGCCAGACCTACACCGAGCAGCGCGCCGGGAACGAAACGCAGCGAATGCGGGCGAAATTTTTCCCACAGCCACATCACCGCAATCGTCGCCAGCCCGAGCAACCCGGCCTGCCAGCCAAACGACGGCAAGGCCTGCGCCACCGCCGCCGGGAATGCCGTGAGGTTGTCCAGCCCTGACGGTTGCGGCTTGGCATCGAGCATCACGTGCACTTGCGACAGCACAATCAGCACGCCAATCCCCGCCAGCATGCCGTAGACCACTGCTGGCGCCGTGACCCGGAACCAGCAACCGAGCTTCAAGCGCCCGGCGACCAGTTGCAGAAAACCGGCCAGCAACAGAATCGGCCCGAGCATCTCGATACCATGCTGGCGCACCAGTTCGAACACCAACACCGCCAGCCCTGCCGCCGGCCCGCTGACCTGCAACGGCGAACCCGCCAGCCAACCGACGACCAGGCCACCGATGATTCCGGTGATCAAACCTTTGGCCGGCGGCAATCCTGAGGCAATCGCAATACCCATGCACAGCGGCAGGGCGACCAGAAACACAACCACGGAAGCGAGCAGCTCCCGGGGCAACACCGCTTTCAATTGAGCCGCACGCATGGCGATTCTCCCGAAGTTTTCTTCAGGCGTGGCGAGGCCGGGCCGCTGAATCAGCGGCCGGCGTCAAACCACACAGATGTTTAGGAAGAGTTAGAAGCGCGCTTTGGGCGTCGCGACCGGTATCGGATGGCTGCCATCGAGCGGCAGGAAACGACCCTGATCTGCGTCGTAAGCTTTGATTTCGCTGGTTTCGATGTTGTAGACCCAGCCATGGATGAACAGATGACCGTTCGCCATGCGCGAGGCTACCGAAGGATGGGTACGCAAGTGCTGCAGCTGGGCGATGACGTTTTCCTCGGTGAGGATCGGCATGCTTTCTTTTTCGTCGGTGCAGTTGCAGTTGTCATGCACCATGGTTTTCGCCACTTCGGCGTGGCGCAGCCAGGCTTTGACCGTCGGCATTTTTTCCAGGCTGTCCGGGTTGAGTACCGCACGCATGGCGCCGCAATCGGAATGGCCGCAGATGATGATGTGCTGCACGCCAAGCGCCAGCACCGCGTATTCGATCGCGGTAGAAACGCCGCCGTTCATCTGCCCGTAGGGTGGCACGACGTTGCCGACGTTACGGGTCACGAACAGATCGCCGGGCGAACTCTGGGTGATCAGCTCGGGAACGATGCGCGAGTCAGCGCAGGTGATGAACATCGCTTTGGGCGCCTGGGCCGTAGCGAGTTTCTTGAACAGTTCTTCCTGCTGGGGAAAAACGTCATGATGAAAGCGTAAAAAGCCATCAACGATCTGTCGCAGTGCTGCATCGGCGGATTCCGCTTCAGGGCTTTGCGCCGAGGCAGCCAACGACTGTTTATCCTTGTCACTCATGATTCATCCTCTTTGGCGGATTCAGGGAGTCTTCCCCCGGTATTCCGGTATGAAGCCAGTGGCTGTTTAAACCATCCGGGTCATCCCGACCCGTCAGTCACTCGATGAACAAGGTAGCTGCCGAAACTTAACTCAAACTGAATCAAACGCTCTAGAACGTGTGTTCCAGGTCACAAAAAACGTGACCGAGCAATCCCGACAGAAGGATTCCAACCCACAACCCTGGGTCAATTGTCGCTAAATCAGCGACATCTGGCGACCCGGCGGACAGAAGGCTGTGCAATCGAGGTCGTAACCCTCGCGATGATGCAGCCCGAGGCGTTTGATGGCCTTGGCAAAACGCTGCGCGAGCAGATCGGCAAAAACGCCTTCGCCGCGCATGCGCGCACCGAAACGGCTGTCATAGAGCTCGCCGCCGCGGCTTTGGCGGATCAGGCTCAACACGTGGGCGGCGCGTTGCGGATAATGTGCGGCCAGCCATTCCTCGAACAGCGGCGCAACCTCCAGCGGCAGGCGCAGCATCATGTACGCCGCGCTTTGCGCACCGGCAGCGTGGGCTTCGCTGAGCAGGCTTTCGATTTCGCTGTCATTGATCATCGGAATCATCGGCGAACACAGCACGCCGACCGGAATCCCGGCTTCGCGCATCACCCGGATCGCGCGCAAGCGTGCCTTCGGTGCGGCGGCACGGGGTTCGAGGATGCGTTTGAGTTCGTCATCCAGGGTGGTCAGGCTGATCATCACTTTCACCAGCCGTTGCTGCGCCAGTTCGGTGAGCAAATCCAGATCGCGCAGAATCAGCGAACCTTTGGTGACGATGGTCACCGGATGCCGATAGCGCAGCAGCACTTCGAGGGTCTGCCGGGTAATTTTGTATTCGCGTTCGATCGGCTGATACGGATCGGTGTTGGAGCCCAGATTGATCGGCGCGCATTCATAGCCCTTCTTGCTCAGCTGCTCTTCCAGCACTTGCGCGGCGTTGGTCTTGGCAATCAGTCGGGTTTCGAAATCCAGCCCCGGCGACATGTCCCAATAGGCATGGCTGGGCCGCGCGTAGCAATAAATGCAGCCGTGCTCACAGCCGCGATAGGGATTGATCGAACGATCAAAGGGCAGGTCTGGTGAAGCGTTGCGCGTGATGATGGTTTTTGCGGTTTCGATCAGCACCTCGGTGTTCTGCGTTTCAGGCACTTCCTGATACCAGCCGTCATCCTCGGCCACCGAACGGTTCGGCGCGAAGCGGTTGTGCGGGTTGGTGGCGGTGCCGCGACCGCGAGGCGGTGGAGTGATCATGATGCTGTTCTCGATCTGTATGTGCATACAGTATCCGAGTGCGAGATATCTGATCCAGTACCGTTCAGCGATGAGGCCACTGCCGGTATGAATTCGCAAACAAGCGATAACTGGCGATACACATGCCTCGTTGTTGAGCAAAGTTATCGCAGATAGTCTTTGGCGCTCAGATCGACCCAAGATGGGTTACAGGAATAAAAGGATTTAGTTCATGTCGTTTCTTAACCAACGTGGCGTTTTCATGCAAATGATGCTGCCCAATGCCTCCGAGCCCAACACCATTGTTTCGCTGCAACTGGCACGCAAGGAATTGGGCTGGAACGCCGAGCAGGCGCTGCCCACCGAGGCACTGGTCGACTCGAGTTACGTGGTTGCAGTGTCTGCTGACCGGGGCAAGACCTTCACTATTCGCAGCAACAAAAATGATGTAGACGGCGACAGTGATATCGATAGCGATGACAAGGAAAAGTTGATTGCGCTGGCCAAGGCGTATGTGAGTATCGTCAATCCGTAAGTTGGATTTACGCTCACCGCTTCAAATAAAAAACCCTGCATGAAAGCTCATGCAGGGTTTTGTTTTATTGATGCTCGGTCACTTGACCAAGATCATTCGGCGACATGGTTTCCATGTCATTGCTACGCAGGTTGGCGACGTCTTTGGCGCTCACCGGCGCGCCCTTGTTACCCCAACTGCCACGAATGAAACTCACCACATCCGCGACTTCCTGATCCGACAGGCGCCAGGCGAAGCCGGGCATGGTGAAGGTCGATGGTGCGGTGTGCGTGGCCGGCAGCGTGCCGCCCTTGAGGACGATGTGAATCAGCGAGGTCGGATCGTCCGTCTGCAACACCGGATTGCCCGCCAGCGCCGGGAACACGCGAGTGTAGCCATGGCCGTCGGTGCGGTGGCACGCCGCGCAGTTGTCGATGTACACCGAAGCGCCACGCTGACTGTCGTCACCGTTCCACAGCGCTTTGGCGGCTTTTTCATCGTACTGATGCGGCTGATCCGCAGGATCGCTGGCCGGCAACGACTTCAGATAGCGGGCGATGGCCGTCAGGTCGGCGTCGGTCATGTATTGCATGCTGTGCGTGACCACATCGCTCATGCCGCCGAACACTGCGCTGCGATCACTGCGTCCGGTTTTGAGGAATTGCACCACTTGCTCCTCGCTCCAGCTGCCGAGGCCGTCCTTGTGGTCGCCGCGCAGGCTCTTGGCGATCCAGCCTTCCAGCGGCGCACTGCCGGCGAGGAAGGTTTTGCCATCCGATGCGCTGAGGGATTTTTCCTGCATGGTCAGGGCGCGCGGGGTGTGGCAGGCGCCGCAATGCCCGAGGCCTTCGACCAGATACGCACCGCGATCAATCACCGGATCGTCCGACGTGGCCTTGTAATCCTCGACCTTCGGCGCAAACAGCCAGCGCCAGCCCATCAACGGCCAGCGCATGCTCAGCGGCCACGGGATGTCGCTGGCCTGGTTGTCCTGCGCGACCGGTGCCACGCCGTGCATGAAATACGCGTACAGCGCTTGCATGTCGGCCTGGTTGACGCGTGCGTAGGACGGATACGGCATGGCCGGGTATAAGGTGCTGCCGTTTTTCGCGACGCCATGGCGCACGGCCTGGTCAAAGTCCTCGAAGCTGTAATCACCGATACCGGATTTGTCCGGGGTGATGTTGGTCGAGTAGATCGTGCCAATCGGGGTCTCCATCGGCAGGCCGCCGGCGAACGGCTTGCCGTTTTTCGCGGTGTGGCAAGCCACGCAGTCACCGGCGCGGGCGAGGTATTCGCCTTGTTTGATCAGATTCTGATCAACTTCCGCTGCCTGCAGGGAGGCACTGCCGAGCAGCGCCAGGGTGGCGATAACGAGATTCTTCATGGTCATCGCTCCTTATGCCTGAACCAGCGGGCCGGGGTTTTTCAGGTATTGCTCGCGGATCGCTTTTGCCGACCAGTAGGTCAGTGCTGCGACCAGCCCGGTCGGGTTGTAGCCCAGGCCTTGCGGGAACGCCGAGGCGCCGGGCACGAAGACGTTGTGCACGTCCCAGCTCTGCAGGTAACGGTTCAACGCGCTGGTCTTCGGATCGGTGCCCATGATCGCGCCACCGTTGAGGTGGGTGGTCTGATAAGACGCCGTGTTGAAGTGGTCACCGACCTGTTTGCCGATCACCGCAATCGCTTTGGGCCCCATCGCTTGCGCGACCTTGCCCATTTTTTCGACCATGAAGCGGTTCATCTTGATGTCGTTTTCCTGCCAGTCGAAGGTCATCCGCAGCAGCGGCAGGCCGTAGGCATCGCGATACACCGGGTCGAGATCGAGGTAGTTGCCGCGGTAGGACTGATGCGCACCGTGGGCGTCCATCGACACCTGATGGGTGTAGTAATCGGCGGTCGCACGTTTCCACGCGCTGCCCCACGCCGGTGTGCCGGGCGGGTTCGAGGTGCCGGCAATCGGGCGGCTGCCGGCCTGGTTGACCCACATCGGCGAGCCGCCGACGAAGCCGTGCGGGCCGTGGTCGAAGTTGTCGGCGTTGAAGTCATCCAGCGCCACGCCGTTGCCGCCGGCACCGATGAAGTTGTTGGTGTGGGTGTCCTTGTCGAAGAACGCCTTGATGGTCGCCATGTTCTGGTAGGCGAAGTTGCGCCCGACCACGCCTTCGCCGCTGATCGGATCGTACGGTTTGCCAATGCCCGAGAGCAGCATCAGACGCACGTTGTGCAACTGGAACGCGCCGAGAATCACCAGATCCGCTGGCTGTTCGATCTCACGACCCTGGCCGTCAATGTAGGTCACGCCGGTGGCTTTGCTCTTGCTGCTGTCGAGGTTGACCCGCAGCACATGGGAGTTGGGCCGCAATTCGAAATTCGGCAGCGGCTTGAGCGCCGGCAGAATGTTCACGTTCGGCGACGCCTTGGAATACATGTAGCAGACATAACCGCTGCAGAAACCGCAGAAATTGCACGGGCCCATCTGCGCGCCGTAGGGATTGGTGTACGGACCTGAGGTGTTGGCCGAAGGCAGGTTGTAGGGTTTGTAACCGACCTCCGTCGCGGCTTTGCCGAACAGCTGAGCCGAAACCGTATTCTTCTGCGCTTCGAGCGGGAACGGGTTGGAGCGGTCCGGGGCGTAAGGGTTGCCGCCCTTGCCCTGACCGACCAGTTGGCCCTTCACGGTCCAAGCCTGGCCGGAGGTGCCGAAGACCTTTTCGGCGAAATCGAAGAACGGCTCCAGCTCTTCATAGCTGACGCCGAAGTCCTGAATGGTCATGTCCTTGGGAATGAAGCTTTTGCCGTAGCGCTCTTCGTAATGGCTGCGCATGCGCAATTCAATCGGATCGACACGAAAGTGCACGCCCGACCAATGCAAACCGGCACCGCCGACACCATTGCCCGGCAGGAACGCGCCCAACTGGCGGTTCGGCAGGGCGATGTCGTTGACGCTATGGCGAATGGTCACGGTCTCTTTGGAGATGTCCTGAAAGAGTTTTTTGCGCACGCTGTAGGTGAGTTCGTCGATCACCTGTGGATAGTTGCCGTCGGGGTAGGTGTCCTGCATCGGCCCGCGCTCCAGCGCCAGCACGTTGAGACCCGCTTCGGTCAGTTCCTTGGCCATGATCGCGCCGGTCCAGCCGAAACCGACGATCACGGCGTCGACCTTTTTCATTACCGTTGCCATGCTTACGCCCTCTCGCCGCGAATCGACACTGCCGGGAAGGGGTACTGCTCGTTGCGTTCTACCCAATCCATGAAATCGGCGCGGGCGCCGGGGAAACCGATCATGGTCCAGCCGACCATGCCTTTATTGCCACCGTGGATCGGGTCGCAGAAGAAGCCTTCCTTGGTGTTTTGCAGCAGCAGATTGAAAAAAATCTTCGCCGGAACCGCATCGAATTGTGGTTTGCCGGCTTCAAGCTGCTTGAGCAAATCGTCTCGGGTAGCGCTGTCTTGCTCTGCAAATGGTTTGCCGTTGAGGGCTTTTGCCCACTGATCCGTAGCGGCGATGCCCAGACGATAGATGTCCTTGGGCACCAGTTTGCTTTGCCAGCCCATTTCCGGCGCGGCGTCGGCATTGAACGGGCCTTGCATGTACCACAGGGCACCGGCGGCGTACGGCGTGTTCATCTGACGGTCGATGTATTCCGGCACGCCGGCTTCGAGCGCGCCCGGGCCTTGGGCATCGTTGGGGATCAATTGCGCGACGGCAGCATTGATGAACGCCCATTCCTCAGCGGTGAAATAGCTGGGCTGGTACTCGCCGGCCTCGGCACGAACTGGCTGGGTGGCAGGTTTGGCGGGCGCGGTTTCAGGCGCGGCGTGCAGCACGCTGCTGCCCAGACCGGTACCGGCCAGGGTGACCACTGGAATCAGGGTCAGGGATTTGCGCAAAAACTCACGCCGCGGGTTGTCTCGATCTTCATCAGACATGGGGTGCACCTCATCAGGCATTAGCATTGAGCCGATTCTGCGAAAGGCTTGGGATTTTGCGTCGCAACGACAGCGCTCTGGCCTGAAAAAGGCAGGGGTGCCTGCAACATCGTGTGACAAATGGTAGCAGGCTAAGCATCAGCATGAACCGGCTCGATGGAAAAAAGCCGCGGCCGCAATGAAATTTTTGTCATCAATCGCCGTTCACAATTCTTTAACAAGCGGCTCACAGGGCTTTGACCGTTCTATCGCGAAGCTGCGCCGTCTCTCACTGAAACATCCGAAACGGTCAATTCCAGCATGTCTCGAGTGCGTGTTTTTCCTGTGTTTTGCTCAGTGCTTTTTGCCCTGTTGCAGCTGACGTCCGCTCAGGCGGAGTCGCTATCGATGGCCCGCCCCGCGGAATGGGCGCAGCCGGTCGAAGTGCAGTACAACCTGTTCCAGATGTCGCCGACCTTGTATCGCAGCGCTTTGCCCGACGGTGGTGCGCTGCCGCTTCTGAAAAATCTGAAGATCATCACGGTGATCAATTTTCTCCCGGATGATGACCGCAGCTGGCTAGTGGATCCTGCCATTGAGCAGGTGCGATTGCCCTACCGCACCAATCATGTCGACGACAGTGACGTGCTCAAGGCGTTGCGCGCGATCCAGGCGGCCGAAGCCAACGGCCCGGTGCTGATGCATTGCAAGCACGGTTCTGACCGCACCGGGCTGATGGCGGCCATGTATCGGGTCGTGGTGCAGGGGTGGAGCAAAGAGGACGCCCTGAGCGAAATGACTCAGGGCGGTTTCGGCGACAGCACCCACTTCAAGGACGGCATTCGTTACATGATGCAGGCGGATGTCGACAAGCTGCACACAGCGCTGGCCAACGGCGATTGCAGCACCAGTGCCTTTGCCACCTGCTCGATGAAAAGCTGGTTCAAATCGGCCCACGTCGAGTAGCCCGCGGTTCAACCCGGCCGCGCTGAAAACAGTTCGGCAGGCACCGGCTTGCCGAGAAACTTCTCCATTGCGCTCGGCAGCGAAACCGAATCACCAGAGAAGAATGCCTCGCGCAAATCCCGACCGGTCTGAGTGTTGAACACGCCTTCGCGTTCGACGCGCTTGAACGCTTCGGAGGCCAGCACGCCCGACCATTTGTAGGCGTACACCGAGGCTTCGTAACCGGTCACCACGTAATCGAAACTGTTGGCAAACCGGCAATAGGCCGGCAGGTTCAGTTGCGGTATCTGCTGCTGTACCGCATCGAAGCACTGCTGCACGTTGCGGCCATTGGCGTCGCTGCGGTGCAGCTCAAGGTCGAGCAAAGCTTCGAGCAATAGCGTCGCGGTCTCGCGGCTGGTGTGCGCTGCGATAGCGGTCAGCGCCGAGGTTATCCGCGTGTGGTCCAACGGCACATGGCTTTCGTAATGCGCCGACAGCCACCGTAGAAGCTCCTCCGACAGGCTCAATTGCTCGAACAGCTGTCCGGCGAACTCCCCCGAATCCCGCGCCATTTGCGAGATACCCGAAAGATTATGGTGCGGCGAGCGGGTCAGCACATGCTGCAGACAATGCCCGAACTCGTGAAACAGCACGCGCAAGTCCTTGTGCGACAGCACGCCGGGATGGTCGCCGCTGACCGGCGGGAAGTTGCAATGCAGGATGGCGATCGGCAGGGCCGGCCGACCTTCGGCACTGATACGGTGGTCGCGCACGGTGTGGGTCAGGGCATAGTCGGGGGCGTCCGTGCGATGAAAGGGATCGAAGTAGATAAAGCCGATGACTTGATCGTATTCGCTGACCTCCAACAGTCGCACCTTCTCGTGCCAATGGGTGTGGTCTTTGCGCTCGGTCAGTTTGATCCCTAACAGGTGTTCAATGAACTGGCAGAACCGGCGCAGCGTTTCGTCCAGTGCAAAGTACTGGCGAAGGCCTTTGAGTGTGCTCGCTGAATGTTGCTGGCGCCATTGTTCAGCGAAATAGTCGTAATCCCAGGCCTGTAGTTCCTCGACGCCCTGGGTCGCAGCAAATACCTGTAAGTCCTGCGTGTCCCGCTCCAGCGCCGCGCGATTGTGTGCGATCTGCTGCTTTAGAAATGCTTCGACCTGAGCCGGCGAGGTCGCCATCTGTTGCGAAAGACGCAGATGAGCAAAGCTTTCGAAGCCCAGCAAGCGGGCTTTTTCATGACGCAGCGCGAGCAACTTCTCCAGGACCGGGCCGTTGTCGAACCGGTTGGCATGCGGCCCCTGATCCGAGGCCCGGGTGTTGAACGCGACGAAATACTCCTCACGCAAGCGGCGGTGGCTGGCGTTTTTCATCAGGTATTCGTAAGTGTTGCGATCGAGCGTCAGCAGCCAGCCGGTTTTTCCCGCCTGACGCGCATTGAGCAGCAATTGATCCTTGAAGGCGGCAGACAGGCCATCCAGCGTGGCAAACTCGTCGATCTGTCGGGTCCAGGCCGCGTTGCTGCGCTCCACATTGATCAGAAACAATTGCTGCTGGAGGTCGATATCGACGGTGATTGCGGCCAGTCGCTCGCGTTGTCTGGCGGGCAACTCGATGCCTGTCAGACGGAAGCCGAGCAGGGTCTTGGCCAGTGATGCCTTGCGAAACGCATCGAAGCTGCGGGCGATCGAGCTCCGTTCCAGACCTTGATACGTACGGTAAAGCGCCAGGTTGGCAAATTTCTGCGAGCGATAGCGCTTCGCGGTCAGGCTGCACTGCGCGCTTTGCGCCAGCCAGTCGGCATCAGTGCCTTTGACCGTGTCGAGCACTTCGATGATGGCGATGGCTTCGGCAATCCGTGCGTCGGCTTCGTCGATGGCGATCACCAGATCATCCCAGTTCGGGTGGACGGTCTGCGTGGCAATCACCTCGGCGATGATCCGCTGGTTGTCAGCGACGATGGCATCGAAGGCGGGGACCAGATGTTCGGCTTGTAGCTCGGACCAGGCCGGCAGTTGCCAGCGTTGCAGCAGGGGGTTGGCAGGGGGCATCGCGTCTTCCTTGACCGTAGGCTGAAAAACTCAGCCTACGGACGAAGCGCGAAGATCAGGCGGTAAAGGAATACCACCTCGCAGTAGCGATTTTACTCGTCGGTCTTTTTCTTCAGTTTCGGATTGGGGAAAAACTGCACCGCCTGGACTTTCTTGTCCGCTGCCGGCTTGAGCGCGCTGGCGTTGACTCGCGTGCCCAGTTCCTTGGGCACCGACAGCCCTTGCTCATTCAGCGTGTCCGAATACCCGCAGGCCACGCATTCGCGGTGCGGCACGCCGTCTTCGTTCCACATCATCAGTTTGTCCGGCTCGCTGCACGCCGGGCAAACGGCCCCGGCGATAAAGCGTTTTTTGGTAATCACAGGCCCCTCACTCATGCTGCCGCGTCCTCACTCAGGCCGCTGTGGCGCAACAGTGCGTCAATCGACGGCTCACGGCCACGAAAATCGACGAACAGCACCATCGGTGCCTGCGAACCGCCACGGGCCAGAATCGCCTCGCGGAAAGCGCGACCGGTTTGCGCGTTGAGCACACCGTCTTCTTCGAATTTGGAGAAGGCATCCGCGGACAGCACTTCAGCCCACTTGTAGCTGTAATAACCGGCGGCATACCCGCCAGCGAAGATGTGCGCAAAGCTGTTGGGGAAGCGGTTGTACGCCGGTGGGCGCATGACCGACACCTCGTTGCGCACGCCTTCGAGTACTTGCGCCACGCTGCGCCCGTCACCGTGGGTGGCGTGCAGTTCGAAGTCGAACAGCGAGAACTCCAGCTGACGGACCATCATCAGGCCGGACTGGAAGTTTTTCGCCGCGAGCATTTTTTCCAGCAGATCCTGCGGCAGCGGCTCGCCGGTTTCGTAGTGACCTGAAATCAGTGCGAGGCCCTCCGGCTCCCAGCACCAGTTTTCCATGAACTGGCTCGGCAGCTCGACCGCATCCCACGCCACGCCATTGATGCCCGATACGCCAGCATGATCGACACGGGTCAGCAGGTGATGCAAACCATGGCCGAACTCGTGGAACAGCGTGGTCACTTCATCGTGGGTCAGCAGCGCTGGCTTGCCGCTGTCGGCCGGGGTGAAGTTGCACACCAGGTTGGCCACCGGGCTTTGCAGCACGCCGTCGACGGTGCGACGACGGTCGCGGGCGCCGTCCATCCACGCACCGCCACGCTTGTTGGCGCGGGCATAGAGGTCGAAGAAGAAGCGCCCGACGTGCTCGCCGTTTTCCTTGATTT
This sequence comes from Pseudomonas sp. R1-1, assembly GCF_051132135.1. Taxonomy (NCBI): domain Bacteria; kingdom Pseudomonadati; phylum Pseudomonadota; class Gammaproteobacteria; order Pseudomonadales; family Pseudomonadaceae; genus Pseudomonas; species Pseudomonas sp. R1-1. The sequence goes on along the minus strand of NZ_CP071663.1, from coordinate 6,099,947 downwards.
CGAACAGGCGCACGTCCGGGTGCCAGGTGTCGAAGCCTTTCAGCTCGGCGATTTCGATGCCGTACAGACGCTGAACGATTGCGAACAGGCCGCTCAGCACTTTGTCGATCGGGAAGTAGGCGCGCAGGGTTTCCTGAGCGACGCTGTAACGCTGTTCGCGCAGTTTTTCACCGTAGAAACCGCTGTCCCAGCTTTGCAGATCGGCGCAGCCCTGCTCGGCGGCGTAGGCGCGTAGCTGTTGCAGATCCTGCTCGGCGAAGGGCTTGCTGCGCTTGGCCAGATCACGCAAGAAGCTCAGCACCTGATCGCTGGACTCGGCCATCTTGGTCGCCAGACTCAGTTCGGCGAAGCTGGCGAAGCCCAACAGTTTCGCCAGTTCCTGACGCAGGTCGAGGATCTGTTCCATCACCGGGCCGTTGTCGTTCTGGCCGGCGTTCGGGCCTTGATCCGAGGCGCGGGTACAGTAGGCGGCGTAGACTTCTTCACGCAACGCACGATCCTGCGCGTAGGTCATCACCGCGTAATAGCTCGGGAATTCGAGGGTGATCAGCCAGCCGTCGAGGCCTTTGGCTTGCGCGGCGGCAGCCATTTGCGCCTTGGCCGAATCGGTCAGGCCGGCGAGGGCGGCTTCGTCGGTGACGTGCTTGGTCCAGGCCTGAGTGGCATCGAGCAATTGGTTGGAGAACCGGCTGCCCAGCTCGGACAGTTTGCTTTGCACTTCGGCGTAGCGCTTCTGTTCGGCTTCCGGCAGGTCGATACCCGACAGACGGAAGTCACGCAGCGCCTGTTCGAGAATAGTCTTTTGCGCGACGTCGAAGTTGGCGGCCTCCGGGCTGCTGGCCAGCGCTTCATAAGCCTGGAACAGCTCGCGGTTCTGGCCCATCTCGGTGGAGTAGGCGCTCAGGGTCGGCAGGCACGACTCGTAGGCTTCACGCAGCTCGGCACTGTTGCACACGGCATTGAGATGGCTGACCGGGCTCCAGGCCGCGCCGAGACGGTCATTGAGTTCGTCCATCGCCAATACCAGACCGGCCCACGTCGGGTGCTGGCCCTGGTTCTTGAGAATTTCGGCGATGGCCGCGCGGTTATCGGCCAGAATGGTTTCGATGGCCGGCAGCACGTGTTCGGCACGGATCGTGGAGAACGGTGGCAGGTCGTAGGACTGCAGCAGAGGGTTGTTCACGCTCACGGTTGGCACCTTGGCTGGAAGAAACATGCGCCCATCTTAATTACAATCGACACTCACCGCAGCTATCGGCGATAGAGAGAGAACTAATCGTGGCCCTTCGCAAGTACCAACAACACACCCCGCAGTTGAGCAAAGGCGCGTTTGTCGACGGCTCCGCGGTGGTGATCGGCGACGTCGAAATCGGAGAAGACAGCTCCGTCTGGCCGCTGACCGTGATCCGCGGCGACATGCACCGCATTCGCATCGGCGCGCGCACCAGCGTGCAGGACGGCTGCGTGCTGCACATCACCCATGCCGGCCCGTTCAACCCCGATGGCTTTCCGTTGCTGATCGGCGACGACGTGACCATCGCCCACAAAGTCATGCTGCACGGCTGCACCGTCGGCAGCCGCGTATTGATCGGCATGGGCAGCATTGTCATGGACGGCGCCGTGGTCGAGCACGATGTGATCATCGGCGCCGGCAGCCTGGTGCCGCCGGGCAAGCGCCTGCAAAGCGGCTTCCTGTACGTGGGCAGCCCGGTGAAACAGGTGCGTGCTCTGACCGACAAGGAAAACGCTTTCTTCACCTACAGCGCTGCCAATTATGTGAAGCTCAAGGACCTGCATCTGGCCGAAGGCTACGACACACTCTGAAGCGAAATCGCGACTGCGCAGGATTATTCATGCATTACCAGACCGTATTGTTCGACCTCGATGGCACCCTGACCGACCCGCGTGAGGGCATCACCCGTTCCATCCAGTTCGCCCTTGGCAAACTCGGCATCGACGAGCCGGATCTGACCAGACTCGAACACTTCATCGGCCCGCCGCTGTTGCAGGCGTTCATGCAGTTCTACGCGTTCGATGAGGCCAAGGCGTGGCAGGCGGTGAATTTCTACCGCGAGCGCTTCAAGGTCACTGGCCTTTATGAGAACCGGGTGTTCGATGGCGTCACGCCGTTGCTGGAAACCTTGAGCGGGCAGGGACGACGGCTGTTTATCGCCACGTCGAAACCGTGGGAGTTTGCCCGTGAGATTGCCCGGCATTTTGATTTCGCGCGGCATTTCAAGGTGATTTACGGCAGCGAACTGGATGGCACGCGGACCAACAAGGTCGAGCTGATCGCGCATCTGCTGCAGGAAGAAGGGCTGGACCCGGCCGATACGCTGATGATCGGCGATCGCAAGCATGACTTGATCGGCGCGCGTAGTAATGGCCTGGATGCAGCGGCGGTGGGGTATGGGTTTGGCAGCTTTGAAGAGCTGAATGCCGAAGCGCCGGCTTATCACTTTGCAACGCTGGATGAGCTGCATCAGGCGTTTCTGTTGCGCTGATCAAAATTGCCATCGCCAGCAGGCTGGCTCCCACAGGGGATTTGCGTCGTATACAAAATCAAGGTGGGAGCCAGCCTGCTGGCGATGAGGCCCGTTCAGCCACTCAAAAGCCGAGACTCGGCCAATGCTTTGAGCGCCACCTTGCGCTCAGCCATCGGCAGCCTCTCACAGGAATTTGCGTCGTATACAAAACCAAGGTGGGAGCCAGCCTGCTGGCGATGAGGCCCGTTCAGCCACTCAAAGACTGAGACTCGGCCAGTGCTTTGAGCGCCACCTTGCGCTCAGCCATCGGCAGCCTGCCCAGCTTCTCAACCTCTGCATAAAATTTCGACCAATCCCCGCCGACTTCCCTGAACAACCCGGCAAACGCCGGCACCCACTGGTCATACAGCCCAAACGGCAACAATCGCGCATTGTTCAGCGGCGCGTTCACCCAAGCGTCATAACGCTTGTCCCCGTTCCAATCGCGATCGCGCAGCGCCCGATAATCGCGCCGAAAACGCTCGAACTCCGCTGCTTTGCGCTCGCGCATCTGCTCGGCTGGCAATGGCTGCGCATATAAGGTTTCCAGGCGTGAGCGAGTGTCGAGAACCAATCCGATGAACTGGTCGCGCTGCTTGAGCCGTGAAGCGTTATCGGCCGGCAACCCGCGAAACGCGCGCCACTGTCGGGTACCTTCCTGCTCTACAAACGTGGCAAAGGACTCATTGAACTCGGTGTCGTCCTGCACATAACAACGCTGGTGTGCCAGCTCATGGAAGATCAGCGTGGCAAGACGCTCGTCGCCCCAGCCCATCATCGTGTTGATAATCGGGTCGTTGAACCAGCCGAGCGTCGAATAGGCCTCGACGCCGCCAATCGACACGTCCATACCATTCAAGCGCTGGATCGCGGCTTCGCCCCGCGCCGCGCTTTGACTGTAATAGCCGCGATAGGCCACACACCCGGCAATCGGGAAACAATGATTCTGCGGGGTCAGGGAAAATTCGGCAGTGGCGAACACGTTCCACACCACGAACGGCCGACCGATGTCGGCGTATAGCCGGTAGCTCTGGTTGTCCGGCAGGTGCAGATGCTCGCTGGCGAAGGCGCGGGCCTTCTGCGATTGCGCCAGGTGGGCGCGCAACGTCGCGTCGCGGCTCGGGTCGTTGATCACGTTTTGGACCGGTTCGCGCGCGCGCAGCAGTTGTAACTGCCCACTGGCCAATTGGCCGTAGTAACTGACGCTGGCACAACCGTTGAGCAACAAAAACAACACACCCGGAAACAAAATCGCAAAAACGCGATCAAGTAACCCAAGGCTTGGAAACGGCCTGATCAAAATAAGAAATCCCCCGGAGAGTCTGCCCCGCAAGACTATCCCGCCTTCAGGAGCACCGCTATGCGCAAGTTGATGCTGACAGGGGGCCTGCTGACGCTGGCCGGTTGTGCCGGATTCGGCATGCCCGACCCTGACCCCTCGCAAGCCTGGATCGATCTGGACGCCCGACAACAGGACACGGCGCTGCAAGCGCTGCAGGTCGACACGCAAGCCGCCGTCGACAAGCGCTACTTCGAAGTACAGCCCGGCAGCCATGAGCTGAAGGTGCGTTATAAGTTCCCGGTCGAGGCCACCAATATCGGCCCTGGCGCTGAACCGCTCTGGCGCGATTGCCGGTTGAGCGTCAAATTCAAGGACTTCAACGCCGGCCAGCGCTATCAATTGCAGGCCGGCAGTATCGGCTTCCGGCCGTGGGCCAAATTGTATGACGAGCAGCGTAAAGTGGTCGGCCAGGCCACGCCGGCGGGCTGCCAGAGCAGCTGATCGGCGCTATGCTGAATGTTCCGATCCGTGGACATTGATCATGCGCCAAGTGCTTTTGTTGCTCGTTGCCATTCTGCTTGCCGGGTGTCAGACGCCGCTGCCCCCGGTTGATCCGCAAATGGCTTGGGTCGAGTTCTCGACGCCAAGCCCCGGCGGCAAGTTGCTGATGGCCGAGCGCCTGGACAACCAACGCCTGAACGACGGGCGTTTCTTTCAGGTCACCCCCGGCAGTCATGAACTGCGCGTGCGCTTCGATTTCGAAGTGTTCGGTGGCGGCGGCAGTTTGCTGACCGGCCCGGTCGAGCGCTTGTGCTACCTGACCATTCGTTACGAGCATTTCGAGGCGGGCCAGCGTTATCTGCTGGAGGGGCGGTCGCTGGCCTTTACGCCAAGTGCGCGGTTATACAACGCGAAACGGGAAATCGTTGCCGAAGACCGCGAGTTCAACTGCATCATCTAGCGGGTCAGCTGTCGTTTTTCTGGTAGATGATTCTTTTCTGACCGTTCTCGCAAGAACCGACGATCATGGCTGAATCGTGCTGCTTCGCCTCCTCCTTGGTGATGATTTCCAAGGTGTATGACGGGATCGCCTTCGCTTGAATCTTGATTTCGATTTCCTTTCTGAGTTCTTCGCAGTCCTTGGGGGCTGCGATAGCGGAGGTGGCCAGTGCACAGCAAAGGATCGCCAAGCCAAAACGTTTCATCGATGAAGCTCCTTGAGGCAGCGCGCACGGGCGTGCGCTGAAGCTGCTGTCAGTTATTCGACCACATTTCCACGGAGCGGGTTCTGACTTTGCTCACACCCTGGATTTTTGCGCTGTTTTTCAGATCGCCTTCGCGAGCAGGCTCGCTCCTACAGAGATTGAGTTTCCTCTGTGGGAGCGAGCCTGCTCGCGAAGGCGTCGGCACTGCCAACGCTGAATCAACCGTGAAAATCAGCTGACCAGCGAAGCCTCCAAGGTAATTTTCGCATTCAATACTTTGGACACCGGGCACCCTTCCTTGGCCTTGTTGCTCAACTCTTCAAACTGTTGCTGGGTCGCCCCGGGAATTTTCGCCTTGAGGATCAGTTTCACCGCGGTAATCGCGAATCCGCCGTCAACCTGATCCAGCGTGACTTCAGCGTTGGTATCAATGCTGTCGGCCTTCAGGCCGGCATCGCCGAGAATCATCGAAAACGCCATGGAGAAGCAGCCGGCATGCGCGGCGCCGATCAATTCTTCCGGGTTGGTGCCCTTGCCGCCCTCGAAGCGTGCCTTGAAGCCGTAAGGTGCTTCTCTGAGTACGCCGGTTTCGGTGGAAATCGAGCCCAGACCGGTTTTCAGATCACCTTCCCAATGCGCCGATGCCTTTTTCACGATAGCCATGTCTGCCTCCTCATATAGGGCGCGGAACGCCGCGCCGTCGTGGTTTTCACTAGCAAGGCTTCTGAGGATAGACCGCGGAACAAAGTTCAGCCCGGCTGAATCGTTGACTTTTTTAGTAGGAAATTTCGACGCGTCTATTGAAACTCGGGTATATGCCCTCATTGCATGAAACACGCTTATGGATCTGGCAGGTTTTCGTTCGCAAGAAAAACCTGCCTCCCCACTCGGAGATGCAGGTTTATGAAACAACTGTCCGACGTAAAGTTTTCCACCCTCGACCTGGTGCCGGTGCGCGAAAACGGCAGCCCGGCGCAGTCACTGCGCAATTCGCTGGACCTGGCGCAGCATGTCGAGAAACTTGGCTACACGCGCTTCTGGGTGGCTGAACACCACAACATGGATGGCATCGCCAGTTCGGCGACGTCGGTGCTGCTCGGTTATCTGGCCGGCGGTACGTCGAGCATTCGTGTTGGTTCCGGCGGTGTGATGCTGCCCAACCACGCGCCGCTGGTGATTGCCGAGCAGTTCGGCACGCTGGAAAGTCTGTATCCGGGGCGCATCGATCTCGGCTTGGGCCGCGCGCCCGGCTCCGATCAGATGACCGCGCGCGCGTTGCGTCGCGAACGTTCCGGCAGTGCCGACGACTTCCCCGAAGACGTCGCCGAACTGGTGCGCTACCTCGGCCCGCGTACCCCGGAACAACGGGTGATCGCGATGCCGGGCACCGGTACCAACGTGCCGATCTGGTTGCTCGGCTCCAGCCTGTTCAGCGCGCAACTGGCCGGTGAGCGCGGTTTGCCCTACGCCTTCGCTTCGCATTTCGCACCGCGCTTCATGCATGAGGCGATCCGCGTCTATCGCAACCACTTCAAGCCATCGGCGGTACTCGACAAGCCTTACGTGATGCTCGGCGTGCCGCTGGTCGCGGCGGATACCGACGAGCAGGCTGATTATCTGGCCACCTCGGTGTACCAGCGCATCCTCGCGCTGATGCGTGGGCAGAGCCTGGTGCAGCGTCCGCCGGTGAAAAGCATGGAGGGCATGTGGCTGCCCCATGAGCGCGAAGCGGTCGGTGATTTCCTTGGCCTGGCGATGGTCGGTGGCCCAGAGAAGATCCGCGCCAAGCTGCAGGTGCTGGTTGAGCAGACCCAGGCGGATGAGCTGATTTTTACCTGCGATCTGTATGAGCACGCTGATCGCCTGCATTCCTACGAATTGCTGGCGCAGGTCATGAAAGGATAACGCTGCCCCCTGTAGGAGTGAGTCTGCTCGCGATAGCGTTTGCATGGTCACTGGGTTGCTGACCGTTACACCGCCATCGCGAGCAGGCTCACTCCTACCGAAAAACAGACAGGGCACAAAAAAGCCGACGCATCCACGTCGGCTTTTGCATTTCAGGCGCGATCAACCGCGCTTGTAGACAATTTCCTTGGTCCCGCCTTCGCAGGTGCCGACGACTTGGTCGCCATCGGCGCCCTTATCGACAACTTCCAGCGAATACCCGGAAACGCCCTTGGCGTCGAGCTTCGCCGCGATTTCGCTTTTCAGCTCTTCACATGGCTTGCTAGCTGCGAACGCACCACCCGCAAGGCTCAACAAACCTACTGCCAACATGAACTTCTTCATCGGTCGCACTCCCTGGTCGGATTGAAAGAGGCGGGCACCGAGCCGTTCGCTCGATGCGACCACCCTGTAGCGCATTGCCATTCCTATGGCACTCGGCCAGCGCGCAAGTTCAGAAGACTAGACCAAACTCAGCTGCTGGCAATCTTGAAACCAACCTTCAGTGTCACTTGAAAATGCGCGACCTGGCCGTTTTCGATATGGCCGCGGGTTTCGGTGACTTCGAACCACTCCAGATTACGCAGGGTTTTGTTGGCTTCGGCCAGCGCGTTGTTGATGGCGTCTTCGATGCTGGTGGTGGACGAGCCGACCAGCTCGACTTTCTTGTAAGTGTGATGGTCACTCATAACGAACTCCTTGGGATGGAAGGCGTGTGATTGAGACTAGCAGCGATTCGCTCTGTTGATTTCGGCGGCGCTGCGCTGCCGAAGTTCAGAATTTCTGCACTTTCTCGATGCGCTGAAGTCCCAACCAACACACGCCACTCATCACCAATGCAGGAGAGCCACCATGGCCAACACCTCGTTACGCAAAGCCTCGTTGCAAAGCATGGAAGCGGAGATCGAGAGTCTGCTCAAATCGTTGGAAAGCCTCAAAGACGATGCTTCGGACGAGTCGCGCAAGACCCTCAAGGCGTTGAAAAGCAATGCTGAAAGCGCGCTGAAACACTCCCGCCATCTGCTCAGCGATGCTTACGAAGAAGTCAAAGTGAAAACCCGCGAAACCGGCATTGCCACTCGCGATTACGCCCATGAACACCCATGGACCACGGCCGGCGTTGCAGTCGGTGCCATCGGCCTGCTCGCCGCTTATTTCCTGTTCAAGCGCGGCGAGTGATCGGTCTGGCGCAGTTCGTTTTTCAGCCACTGCGCCAGTTGCCGAGCGCGTCCGTCAGCGGCGCGCTTGGGTAACCACAACGCCAGTTGCGCCGGGGTTTCGCAAAAGCCCCATGGCGCAACCAGGCGACCGGCCTTCAGGTCTTCTGTCACCAGCGGCTCCGGCGCGATTGCCACACCCAGCCCCGCCACCGCAGCCTCCAGCAAATAATACAAATGCTCAAACCCTTGCCCGAGCTTCAGCGCTTTGGCGTCGAGGTCGTTCTGCTGCGCCCAGCTTGGCCATGCTTGCGGACGCGAGGTGGTATGCAGCAAAGGCTCCTCGAGCAACGCTTGGGCGGGCGCGGTCTGCAAGGCTTGATAACCGGCAAACAACGGGCTCATCACCGGCCCGATGCGCTCGGCGGCCAGTTCGTAGACCTGCATGTCCGCCGGCCACGGTGGCTCGGCGAACAGCAGTAACGCGTCGAGCCCCGGACGGCGCGGATCGAGGTCGCCCTCGCCGGCAGACAGATGCAGACGCAAATCCGGCAGATCGGCATTCAACCGCCCCAAGCGCGGAATGAACCAGCGCGCCAGCAAGCTCCCCGAACAACCCAGCACAAACGGCGCATCGGCGCTGTTCTGGCTCAGCTCCGCACACGCACTGCGCAAGCGATCGAATGCCTCACCACTGGCATCCCGCAGACGCAGGCCGGCATCTGTGAGTTTCAAGCCGCGCCCATCCTTGACGAACAGACTCACGCCCAAGTGCTCTTCCAGCACTTTCAACTGCCGACTGACCGCACCGTGCGTCACGTGCAGCTGTTCAGCAGCTTGGCTGACGCTGTTCAAGCGGGCAGTCGCTTCGAATGCGCGCAAGGCATTCAGGGGAGGGAGATCCTGGCTCATGGTATCTGTGAGTTTTCCTGACAGGTTGTGGCGATCTTATCGGTTTTCAGCGTAGAAGGTCAGGGTTAGAGTGGTGGTCATTGTCTTCGACCCGAATTCACCTGGAGCACACCATGACCCAGACTTCGCACACTTCCAACCTGCGCAACGGCCCGGACGATAACGGCCTGTTCGGTGCGTTCGGTGGCCGCTATGTCGCCGAAACCCTGATGCCATTGATCCTCGATCTGGCGCGCGAATACGAAGCGGCCAAGGAAGATCCTGCGTTCAAAGAGGAATTGGCCTACTTCCAGCGTGACTATGTCGGACGTCCGAGCCCGCTGTATTTCGCCGAACGCCTGACCGAGTTCTGCGGCGGCGCGAAGATCTACCTCAAGCGCGAAGAGCTGAACCACACCGGCGCGCACAAGATCAACAACTGCATTGGCCAGATCCTGCTGGCGCGGCGCATGGGCAAAAAACGCATCATTGCCGAGACCGGCGCCGGCATGCACGGCGTGGCGACGGCCACCGTTGCGGCGCGTTTCGGCCTCGATTGCGTGATCTACATGGGCACCACTGACATCGAACGTCAGCAGGCCAACGTGTTCCGCATGAAATTGCTCGGCGCTGAAGTGATTCCGGTGGTTGCCGGCACCGGCACCCTGAAAGATGCGATGAACGAAGCGCTGCGCGACTGGGTGACCAACGTCGACAGCACTTTCTACCTGATCGGCACCGTAGCGGGCCCACACCCGTACCCGGCGATGGTTCGGGATTTCCAGGCAGTGATCGGCAAGGAAACACGCGATCAGTTGCAGGCCCAGGAAGGTCGTCTGCCGGACAGCCTGGTGGCGTGCATTGGTGGTGGCTCCAACGCCATGGGTCTGTTCCATCCGTTCCTCGACGACAAAAGCGTCGACATCATCGGCGTTGAAGCCGCAGGCTACGGCATCGAAACCGGCAAACACGCGGCGAGCCTCAATGGCGGCGTTCCGGGTGTATTGCATGGCAACCGGACCTTCCTGCTGCAGGACGACGATGGCCAGATCATCGACGCGCACTCGATTTCCGCCGGCCTCGACTACCCAGGCATCGGCCCGGAACACGCCTGGTTGCATGACATTGGCCGCGTCCAGTACACCTCGGTCACCGACGACGAAGCCCTTGAGGCGTTCCATAAGTGCTGCCGTCTGGAAGGGATCATTCCTGCCCTGGAAAGCGCCCATGCCTTGGCTGAAGTGTTCAAACGCGCACCGAAACTGCCGAAGGATCACCTGATGGTGGTCAACCTGTCGGGTCGCGGCGACAAAGACATGCAGACCGTCATGCACCACATGGAAACTTCCCAGCAGGAGAAACACTGATGAGCCGCCTGCAAACCCGTTTTACCGCCCTCAAGGAACAGAATCGTGCCGCGCTGGTGACCTTCGTCACGGCCGGTGATCCTGATTACGACACTTCGCTGGCGATCCTCAAAGGCTTGCCCGGTGCGGGTGCCGATGTGATCGAGCTCGGCATGCCGTTCACCGACCCGATGGCCGATGGCCCGGCGATTCAACTGGCCAACATCCGTGCCTTGGGCGCCCAGCAGAATCTGGCGAAAACCCTGCAGATGGTTCGTGAATTTCGCGAAGGCAACAGTGACACGCCGCTGGTGCTGATGGGCTATTTCAACCCGATCCACAAGTTTGGCGTCGAGCGCTTCATTGCCGAAGCCAAGGATTCCGGCGTCGACGGCCTGATCGTGGTCGACATGCCGCCTGAGCACAACGCCGAACTGTGCGACCCGGCCCAGGCCGCCGGTCTGGACTTCATCCGCCTGACCACGCCGACCACCGACGACGCGCGTCTGCCTAAGGTCCTCAATGGCAGCTCCGGTTTCGTCTACTACGTGTCGGTGGCCGGTGTGACCGGTGCCGGCGCGGCGACGCTGGAGCACGTCGAAGAGGCCGTTGCCCGTTTGCGTCGGCATACTGATCTGCCGATCAGCATCGGTTTCGGCATCCGCACGCCGGAGCAGGCAGCGGCGATCGCGCGGCTGGCGGACGGTGTGGTGGTGGGGTCGGCGCTGATTGATCACATTGCCAGTGCCGATACGCCTGCGCAGGCTGTCGACGGTGTCTTGAGCCTGTGCGCGGCGCTGTCGGAGGGTGTGCGCAAGGCTCGCGTTTGACCCAGATCAGCGCAGGCTGATGACTCAATAAAAAAGGCTTCAGAACAGTGTTCTGAAGCCTTTTTGTTTTAGGGCAATTCAAGTCCGCCCGAAGCCTTGTGCAGTTTGCGCAGATGCTCGCCGATCTGCTTCACGTTGGCTTCGCTGGCGGCAATCTCCGCAGCGCGTTTGGGCTCCAGCAGTTTGCGCACTTCGGTATCCAGATCGCCAGAAAGGGCCAGCAGCTTTTTCTGCCGCTGACTGCTTTCCGCTTCGAGCCGGCCGAACTCGTTCGGCTGCGGCAGGCCGTAACCCTTGGCATCGAGCAATTCCGCCGGGCGACTGAGAAAGCCGCTGTTGGCGAGAATTTCCTGCAAGGTCGCGTTGGCCTTGTCCATGCCGCCGTTTTCCAGTTCGCGGGCACCGAGGTAACGCTGCTTGACCTCGTCCTGAGCCAGTAACAGCTGACGACGGAAACTCGCCTGTTCGAGCAGCAGCAATGCCGCACTGGTGCGCAAGTCGGCACGCTCGAACCACTCGCGACGCTCTTCGGCGGACAGCGATAGCCATTCCTCGACGGTGTTCTGTTTGATCGGCAACTGCTTCTTCAACACGTCGAACATGGCCTGATAACGATCGCGGAACGAGTCGAAGCGATAGCCCAGGCGCAACGCTTCTTTCGGATCATCGAGCACACTGGTATCGGCCAGACCACGACCCTTGAGCACTTCCAGCAAGCCGTTGGGCATGATGCTGTCGAGACCGACCAGTTGCGCGTTGTTACTGCCACTGCGCAACAACTTCAGCCCTTCAACCGCACAGTTGTTGGACAGGAAGAAGTAGTTGCCGTCATAGCTCCAGTGCATTTCGGCGGCGTGTTCGACCACCCCTTCGATTTCTTCGCGGGACAGGTTCAGCGGCACCGAGGCAAGGCTGCGCAATTCGGTCTTGGTGTATTCGTCGATCACTTGTGCCAGCGGCAATACGAACAGCCGCGACGGGTACTTGCCCACCAGTCCGTCCCAGCTCGACAGTTGCACATCGCCGACGAAGGCGCGGTACGACAGCACCAGATGCTGGTCCAGATCGAGGCGGCAATCCGGCCCGCGCGGGCGGCCCGGTGCACAGATGACCAGGCGCAACATGCTGTGGCCCCAGCGGCTGACCCAGTTCTGATTGGCCTCGGCCAGCAGGTAATCGACGGCGTAAACCCGTTCCGGATCGACTTGCCCCAAGGGTTGCTTGGCAAAGTCGTTGCCGGCATTGAGGAAAGCGAAGGTCTTGCTGCAGGTGTCTCGGGTAGGCGGCGCCCAGCCGAAGTGGTCGCGGTAATAGCGATACAGCGCCGGTCGACGGCAGGCGTAGCTCGGGTCGAGGAGGAAGTACTCCATGTTGACCGCGACAAATTCCTTGGGGCTCGACACTTCGTAAAGGTCGGGGCTGCGTGCGATCTGCCGGTTGTGCTGTTCACGTTCACCACGACGGCCGACGTATTGCTGCCAGCCGGCAAGATCCAGCAGCCGCGGATCATCACTGAGGGTGAAGCGCCGGCCGTTCTGCCCACGGCATTCATCTGGGATGCCGATCAGCCCGGCACTGTCGAAGCGCCGGGTGCAGCGCTGGATCAGCGTGCGTTCGGCACTCGGCCACTGACGGGCACGGTCGTAGATATGGGTGATTTCATGCAGCACCGTGGCGAGCAATTCCTGACGCACAGTGCCGTGGGGTCGATTGGTTTTTTCTTTGGCGGCGCTGCCGTCCGTCAGTCCGGCGAGCAGTTTTCGATTCAGGTCGAGCTCAGCCACCAGCGTCGCCTGGCCGTAGGCGTTGGCGGGCATGTCGTCGGTCCAGCCGACGTCGATACGCCGATCCAGCCGCTCGATGAAGCTCGGCGGCAGCTTGTGCATGGCCTCATCGATCAACGCCTGGCTGGCCTGTTGTTGGGCAGGGCTCAAGCCATCGGTCTTGAGCCGCAATTGCAGGCTGGCGTGAGCGCTGTTGCCGATCAGCAACAACGCCCCGGCCAGCAGCCAGGCGCCAATGGACCTCACAGCGCGAGGATGGCTTCGGCGAGCACCTGATCACTGGCGTCGCGCGCTTCCGGCACGCGCGTGCGCAAGGTATTGATGGCAGCTTCCAGGTGCGCGCCACGGATATCCCCGTTGGTGGCGACGAAACTGGCGGCGTCGTCATGGGCTTCGCGGATGATTTTCGAATCGCGAATCGAGGTGGTGGTATCGGAGGTGAAATCGATGGTGCGCTGGGAGGCACGGACGATGATGTTACTGGTGGCTACCAGGGTGTGCGCCTGGGCCACATCGGCCAACAAAAACAGGCCAAGGGCGGCAGCAATCAGCGGGCTACGCATGGAACGACTCCGAAAGGGACAAGATAACTATTGGACGAGAATTGCTTCTGCCAGTTCAAGGTCGCTGGCATGAAGTTTTGGCCGGTTTTTGCGCAGGTAGTGCAGCGCCGATTCCAGCCGGGCGCCTCGCCATTCACCGTCACTGGCAACGAAGGCTGCCGCGTCATCGTGGGCAGCGAGCAGCAGTTTACGGTCGAACGGTGCAGAAGACACCATGCTGGTGGCGTAAGCGCTGACAACGGTGCCCTGCGTAGAGGCATTGAACGCATCGAAGGCGCCGGCCGATGTCGCCCAGCAGGCGGTTAGAAAAGCAGAGTAGATGAGCGGACTGGAAAGAAAGCGCATGGGACTCGACAACTGTTAACGAGCCTGAAGGCTAGCGCAAAAGCCCGGGCCAGAGCCAGCGTTGAAACATCGGGACACGGCTGGCGTGTCCCGCACTGCCTGATACGCTTACAGCGTCAGGATGGCCTGGGCCAGTTGCGCATCGGTCGCTTGCAGCTGTGGCGCCTGATGACGGATGTGATCGAGCGCGCTTTCCAGTTTCACCCCACGGATATCGCCTTGGCTGGCAACGAAGCTCGCTGCGTCGTCACGGGCGGCGAGAACGATCTTGTCGTCACGAAAGGATGAGGTGACGTCCGAAGTTGCATCGGATGAGGATTTCAACGCGCCGACCACGGCGTCGGTGGTCACGATGAAACTGGTGGCGCTGGCGTTGGCAGCCACGGCCAGCAGGGCGGCGGCACTGAGCAGACGAAGACGGGTCATGTGGAACTCCTTTGGATAAACCGTAGTGAGAGGTGGCTCGGTATCTGAGGAGTCAGACGCCAGATGCTTAACGTTCGCCACGTTCTGTGTGGATATTAGGCTGCCGCTGGCGATTCGCCCAGTGATGGCCACCGCTGCGGCCATGAATACGTAAAATTGTACCGCTTGATATCGGGTTTTCGTGAACTGTACTGTTATGACCAAAATCATCTGTCTGATGAATTCCAGATCGCTGAAACGACAAAACCCGCCGTGGTTTCCCACGACGGGTTCTGCTTGTTCAATTCGGGTTGCTGGCGGTGGGTCTTGGCGACCAGAGCCAGCGACGCTGCTTAGCGCCAGAACGGCTTGCTCAGCTCTTCGTAGCGTTGTGCTTCGCTGATACCGGCGTCGGCCAGCAGACGCGAATCCAGACGAGCCAGTTGATGGCGGCTGGAGATGCGGCGCTGCCACAACATCAGGTTGGCGATAACGCGCAGAGGCAGGGAAGCCTGGGTTTTTTCAGCTTTGTCTTCGAAGAACAGTTCGGAACTGAGTGTACGTTCCATGGTTGACATCCTTCCGCTTGTGGCGGGATCAGGTAGTGGTTTGACTGGTGCCCATGATCCTCTCGTTTGCCTAGTCTCTCTAGATACAGTTGCACTGTATTGTGAGTGACCAGTTAACTGTTTATAGGCGGTGTACGGGTCAAAATCGAGCAAACTGTACCTGTCCGCACTAAAGTGGTGCGTATTTGCTCAATTCGATGGAGGAAGTAGGAATTCACTGTAGGAAAGGACCGGTACAGCAGTACAGTTTTTGCCGGCTAGGGGAGCTTGGCAATCTCGGCTGGCGCAAACTGTTTTTGCACCAGTGAGTATCTGTGTGATTACACCGCGAGCATGCGCCCGGTTTCTTCCAGATTCATGTGCCAGCTCAGGGCTTCACGCAGGATGTGCGGGGTGTGACCACCGATGGCACAGGCCGCCGTGAAGTATTCGTTCAGCGCCGGGCGATAGTCCGGGTGCACACAGTTATCGATGATCACGCGCGCGCGTTCACGGGGTGCAAGACCGCGCAGATCCGCCAGGCCAATCTCAGTGACCAGAATGTCGACGTCATGCTCGGTGTGATCGACGTGGCTGACCATCGGCACCACGCTGGAAATCGCGCCGCCCTTGGCGATCGATTTGGTCACGAACACCGCCAGATGCGCGTTACGCGCGAAGTCGCCGGAGCCGCCGATGCCGTTCATCATCCGCGTGCCGCAGACGTGGGTGGAATTGACGTTGCCGTAGATATCGAACTCCAGCGCCGTGTTGATACCGATGATG
Organism: Pseudomonas sp. R1-1; assembly: GCF_051132135.1. Lineage (NCBI taxonomy): Bacteria > Pseudomonadati > Pseudomonadota > Gammaproteobacteria > Pseudomonadales > Pseudomonadaceae > Pseudomonas > Pseudomonas sp. R1-1. The sequence continues at coordinate 6,084,336 of NZ_CP071663.1, read as the reverse complement.
CCCAGACGCCGCACCACTTCGGGGTGGTTGGAGATCTCCTGCGGACGCAGGATCAGCTTGTCCTTGTACCTTTCCAGATTGCCGAACACATCACTGTTACGGCGTTCCGACAGGGTGATCGAACTGCCCGAGGCGAAGCTCAGCTTGCCGGCGTCGATCAGGTCGAAGGTCGAGTCCTGCAGCACTTCGGAGTACATGGTCAGGTCTTCGAAAGGCGAGTCGATCAGGCCGCACATCACCGCGTTGGCAATATTGCCGATCCCGGCCTGCAGCGGGCCGAGCTTGTTGGTCATGCGGCCGGCGTCGACTTCCTGTTTGAAGAAGGTGATCAGGTGCTCAGCGATGGCGTTGGTATCGACGTCGGGTGTCGATACCGTTGACGGCGAATCCGACTGCTGGGTGATGACGATGGCAGCGATCTTCTCCGGTGGAATCGGAATCGCCGTGCTGCCGATGCGGTCATCGACTTTCACCAGCGGAATCGGCGTGCGCGTCGGGCGGTACGTCGGGATATAGATGTCGTGCAGACCTTCGAGATTGGCGTTGTGCGCCAGGTTGATCTCGACAATCACCTGTTTGGCGAAAATCGCAAAGCTCGCCGAGTTGCCGACCGAGGTGGTCGGCACGATGTGCCCCTGTTCGGTGATGGCCACGGCTTCGATCACCGCGATGTCCGGCAGCTTCAGTTGTTGATTGCGCAGTTGCTCGACGGTTTCCGACAGGTGCTGGTCGATGAACATCACCTGGCCGGCATTGATCGCCTTGCGCAAGGTGCTGTCGACCTGGAATGGCATGCGCCGCGACAGCACGCCGGCTTCGGTCAGTTGCTTGTCGAGGTCGTTGCCGAGGCTGGCGCCGGTCATCAGGCTGATCTGCAGCGGCGTGACCTTGGCCCGCTCGGCCAGTGCGTGAGGAACGGCCTTGGCTTCGCCGGCGCGGGTGAAGCCGCTCATGCCGACGGTCATGCCGTCCTCAATCAGAGCAGCGGCGTCGGCAGCGCTCATCACTTTGTCCAACAACGAAGGCAGGCGAATACGGTCACGGTACATGGATTATTATCTCGGGCAACGAGTAGCAGGATGCGCAGTCTAGTGAATTTGACGGGCGCCTGTCCCGCTACCAAGGTCGCAAACGGGGCGTCTATTTCGCGGGTTTGAAGTAAAACACCGTTACCGGATCTGCAACAACGCGGCAAATTGTCCATTGTTCTGCGCAAACAAAAACGCCCCGACATGTCGGGGCGTTGGCTATTGCAACGGTGAATTACTCGACCGCTTTGACCATGTCTTCGATGACCTTTTTCGCGTCGCCGAAGACCATCATGGTCTTGTCCAGGTAGAACAGCTCATTGTCCAGACCGGCGTAGCCGCTGGCCATCGAGCGCTTGTTGACGATGATGGTCTTGGCCTTGAACGCCTCGAGAATCGGCATGCCGGCAATCGGCGATTTCGGATCGTTCTTCGCGGCCGGGTTGACCACGTCGTTCGCGCCGAGCACCAGTACCACGTCGGCCTGACCGAACTCGGAGTTGATGTCTTCCATCTCGAACACCTGATCGTAAGGCACTTCGGCCTCGGCGAGCAGGACGTTCATGTGCCCAGGCATCCGCCCGGCCACCGGGTGGATCGCGTATTTCACAGTCACGCCACGGTGAGTCAGCTTCTCGGTCAGCTCCTTCAGCGCATGCTGGGCACGCGCTACTGCCAGACCATAGCCCGGAACGATGATCACGGTATCGGCGTTGGTCAGCAGGAAAGTGGCGTCATCAGCCGAGCCGGATTTGACCGGACGTGCTTCTTTGGCGCCGGCCGGTCCCGCGTCTGCCGTGTTGCCGAAACCGCCGAGCAGTACATTAAAGAAGGAACGGTTCATCGCCTTGCACATGATGTACGAAAGGATCGCACCGCTCGAGCCCACCAGGGAGCCGGCAATGATCAGCATCGAGTTGTTCAGCGAGAAGCCGATACCCGCCGCCGCCCAGCCCGAATAGCTGTTGAGCATCGACACCACCACCGGCATGTCCGCGCCGCCGATCGGGATGATGATCAGCACGCCCATCACGAACGCCAGCGCCAGCATCAGCGCGAACGCGGTGAGGTTGCCTGTGAACATGAAGGTCAGGCCGAGTGCCAGCGTCGCCAGACCCAACACGGCGTTGAGCTTGTGCTGACCGGCGAACTGTACCGGTGCGCCCTGGAACAGGCGGAACTTGTATTTGCCCGAGAGCTTGCCGAAGGCGATCACCGAACCGGAGAAGGTGATCGCACCGATGGCTGCACCGAGGAACAGCTCCAGACGGTTGCCCGCCGGAATCGCGTCGCCCAACTGTTTGACGATACCCAGCGATTGCGGCTCAACCACGGCGGCAATCGCAATGAACACCGCTGCGAGGCCGATCATGCTGTGCATGAACGCCACCAGTTCCGGCATCTTGGTCATTTCAACGCGTTTGGCCATGATCGAACCAGCGGTGCCGCCGACCAGCAGACCGACGATCACGTAACCGATACCGGCAGTGGCAAGCTCCGCTCCGAGCTTATAGATGAGGCCAACCGTAGTGATGATTGCCAGCGCCATGCCGAGCATGCCGAACAGGTTGCCGCGCCGCGAAGTGGTCGGGTGCGACAGGCCCTTGAGGGCCTGGATAAAGCAGATCGACGCGATCAGGTAGAGCGTCGTGACGAGATTCATGCTCATTACTTCGGCGCCTCTTCTTTTACTTTCGGGGCTTTCTTCTTGAACATCTCAAGCATGCGGCGAGTGACCAGGAAGCCACCGAACACATTGACCGCTGCCAGTGCCACGGCCAGCGTGCCCATGGTTTTGCCCAGCGGCGTGACGGTCAGCGCGGCGGCGAGCATCGCGCCGACGATGACGATCGCCGAGATTGCGTTGGTGACGGCCATCAACGGTGTGTGCAGCGCAGGCGTAACGTTCCAGACCACGTGGTAACCGACATAAATCGCCAGCACGAAGATGATCAGGTTGTAGATACCGGGGGAGATAAGCTCTTCCATCGTCTGAATCCCTGCTTAGGCGTTTTTGCGGATGACTTGGCCGTCGCGGCACATCAGGCACGCGGCGACGATGTCGTCTTCGAGGTTGACGTCGAACTGGCCTTCCTTGGTGAACACCAGCTTGAGGAAGTCCAGCAGGTTGCGTGCGTACAGCGCCGAGGCGTCGGCCGCCACTGCACCGGCCAGATTGGTCGGCCCGACGATGGTCACGCCATTTTCGACTACAACCTGATCAGCCACGGTCAGCGGGCAGTTGCCACCCTGAGCGGCGGCGAGGTCAATGACCACCGAGCCGGGCTTCATCTGCGCCACGGTATCCGCGCTGAGCAGTGTCGGCGCCTTGCGGCCCGGAATCAGCGCGGTGGTGATGACGATGTCTGCCTGTTTCGCGCGTTCATGCACGGCCTGGGCCTGACGCTGCATCCAGCTCGCCGGCATTGGCCGCGCGTAACCGCCGACACCGACCGCGCACTCGCGCTCTTCATCGGTCTCGTAAGGCACGTCAACGAACTTGGCGCCGAGGGATTCGATCTGCTCTTTTACTGCCGGACGTACGTCAGACGCCTCGATCACCGCACCCAGACGTTTCGCCGTGGCAATCGCTTGTAACCCGGCCACACCTGCGCCAAGAATCAGCACGCGCGCCGCTTTCACGGTGCCCGCAGCAGTCATCAGCATCGGCATGAAGCGTGGATAGTAGTGAGCCGCCAGCAACACCGCCTTATAGCCGGCAATGTTCGCCTGCGACGACAACACATCGAGACTCTGCGCGCGCGAGGTGCGCGGCGCCGCTTCAAGAGCGAACGCGGTAATCCCGCACTCGGCCATTTTGGCGATGGTTTCGTTGTGGAACGGGTTGAGCATGCCCACCAATACCGCGCCGCGCTGTATCAGCGTCAGTTCGGCGTCGCTCGGGGCGACCACTTTCAGAATCAGCTCGGCGCCAAACGCATCATTGGCACTGCCAATGGTTGCGCCTGCCGCTTCATAGGCACTGTCGACAACGCTGGCTTTGATGCCGGCACCGCTTTGCACAGTGACCTTGTGACCTTGGCTGATCAGCTTCTTGATGGTTTCCGGGGTTGCAGCAACCCGTGTTTCACCGGTCTGGGTTTCGAGAGGAACACCAATGTGCACGTCAAATCTCCTGCGTGATCTTATTGAGTAAACCCAGGCACTGCGGATGGTGCGACTGGGGCGGCCGATCAGCACGATCCCGCCAAATCAGGGCGGGGCGCGGCATTTTGCAGGCGAACTTTATGCCCTTCAAGGGATTATGACGGGTGACGGAAAATTAACTACAAGTCATGCCGTGACCGAATGTCGCAGATGGCCAGCTGAATCCCTTGCAGGCCGTGCCCTGCATGGATTCTGGCTGAATATTGAAAAAATTCTGATAGGTGGCGTGAATAGGCAGCAATGTGTCGCCAATGAAGGCTCAAAGCCACGTCTTACGGCGCTTATGGGACGTCTGTGCGACTTTCGGATACAGTCGTAGAAAAAGCGACAAATAGTTATATCTGTAGGGCTTTGGTTTTCCTGACTACGGGGTTAGCAATTGCTTAAAGCCGCTATTCTTCTAGGCTGTAGCTCTGCGCCTGCTGTAACAACCAGTCACGAAATGCTTTCAATGATGCAGATTCGACCTTTCGCTCCGGAATCATCAGGTAATAAGCCTTGATGCTGGAGAGCGCCTGGTGATTGGCGATCACTAAACGTTTCTCCGCCAGCTCTCGTTGAATCAGGAAGGGTGGAATCAGCGCAATGCCCATGTCGTGCATGGCTGCCTGGGCGAGCATGGAGAATAGCTCGTAGCGTGGACCTGTCATGTCGCGGGGAATATTCAACTGTTGCGAGTTGAACCATTGACGCCAGGCGTACGGGCGGGTGGTCTGTTGCAGCAACGGCAATTCGGCGATGGCCTCGGCGCTCAGATGCGTACGGTTGCCGAGCAGAGCCGGGCTGCACACCGGCATCGGATTTTCACCCATCAACCTGTGGGATTCGGTACCGGACCAATCGGCATCGCCAAAGTAGATCGCCGCATCGAATGGCGTATCGGCAAACAGGAACGGGCGGGTGCGGTTGGTCAGGTTGACGGTGACTTCCGGGTGCTTGTGCTGGAAATCCTTCAAGCGCGGTAATAGCCATTGCGTGCCGAAGGTTGGCACTACCGCCAGTTCGATGACGCTGGCGCCTTGCTGCCCCATGACCGACAGGGTGTCGCGCTCGACGGCGTCGAGTTGCGTGGCAACCCGACGGCTGTAGGAAAGTCCCGCCTCGGTCAATTTTACCCCGCGCCGCGAGCGTCGGAATAGTTCGACGCTGAGGAAGTCCTCGAGGCTAGCGATCTGTCGGCAAATGGCGCCTTGAGTGAGGGAAAGTTCTTCCGCGGCCCGGGTAAAGCTCTCATGGCGGGCGGCTGCTTCGAAACTGATCAGGGCCGCGGTGCTGGGAATCTTCCTGCGCATGTACGTCAACCTCACTAATGCGCCGCACAAAAGGCTGTTCGCGACGTTTCGGAGTGAGAAATTAGCACAACAGGATGCGGAATCCTCGTTTGCCGAGACGGCTAACCGCGCCTAGGATCAATGCCACGTTAATTTCAGTCGATTTGCGAGGACACACTCATGGGCGGTAAAGCTAGCTTCAACTGGATCGATCCCCTGCTGCTGGATCAACAGCTCACCGAAGAAGAGCGCATGATCCGCGACACCGCCGAGCAGTTCGCTCAGCAGAGTCTCGCGCCGCGAGTCCTTGAAGCTTTCCGCCATGAAAAAACCGACCCGGCGATTTTCCGCGAAATGGGCGAAGTGGGTTTGCTGGGCGCGACCATTCCTGAGCAGTACGGTGGCAGCGGCCTGAACTACGTCAGCTACGGCCTGATCGCTCGTGAAGTGGAGCGTGTCGACTCCGGCTACCGTTCGATGATGAGTGTGCAGTCCTCACTGGTAATGGTGCCGATCAACGAATTCGGTACCGAAGCGCAGAAACAAAAGTACCTGCCGAAATTGGCGTCCGGCGAATGGATCGGCTGCTTTGGTCTGACCGAGCCGAACCATGGCTCCGATCCGGGCGCGATGATCACACGTGCGCGTAAAGTCGACGGCGGCTACAGCCTGACCGGCGCGAAAATGTGGATCACCAACAGCCCGATCGCCGACGTGTTCGTGGTCTGGGCAAAGGACGATGCCGGCGACATCCGTGGCTTCGTCCTGGAAAAAGGCTGGAAAGGCCTGAGCGCTCCAGCGATCCACGGCAAGGTCGGGCTGCGTGCGTCGATCACCGGTGAGATCGTCATGGACAACGTTTTTGTGCCGGAAGAAAACATCTTCCCGGACGTGCGCGGTCTGAAAGGCCCGTTCACTTGCCTCAACTCCGCGCGTTACGGCATCTCCTGGGGCGCGCTGGGCGCTGCCGAGTTCTGCTGGCACACCGCTCGCCAGTACACGCTGGATCGCCAACAATTCGGTCGCCCTCTGGCCGCAACCCAATTGGTGCAGAAGAAGCTTGCCGACATGCAGACCGAGATCACCCTGGCCCTGCAAGGCTGCCTGCGTCTGGGGCGGATGAAGGATGAGGGCACTGCAGCGGTCGAGATAACCTCGATCATGAAGCGCAATTCGTGCGGCAAGTCGCTGGACATTGCTCGCATGGCTCGTGACATGCTGGGCGGTAACGGTATCTCCGATGAGTTCGGCGTCGCTCGCCACCTGGTCAACCTGGAAGTGGTGAATACCTATGAGGGTACTCACGACGTCCACGCGCTGATCCTCGGGCGTGCGCAAACCGGCCTGCAGGCGTTCTATTAACAGGAGAGCGACCATGGGCGCGCTGTCACATCTGCGGGTACTGGATTTGTCGCGAGTGCTGGCCGGGCCGTGGGCCGGGCAGATCCTCGCCGACCTTGGCGCCGAGGTGATCAAGGTCGAGCGCCCTGGTAATGGCGACGACACTCGCGCCTGGGGGCCGCCGTTCCTCAAGGATGCCTACGGCGAGAATACGTCAGAGGCGGCTTATTACCTGTCCGCCAACCGCAACAAGCAATCGGTGACTATCGATTTCACCCGTGCCGAAGGGCAGAAGCTGGTGCGTGAACTGGCGGCCAAGTCCGACATCCTGATCGAGAACTTCAAGGTCGGCGGTCTGGCAGCTTATGGGCTCGACTATGAGTCGTTGAAGGAAATCAATCCGAACCTGATCTATTGCTCGATTACCGGTTTTGGCCAGACCGGGCCTTATGCCAAGCGCGCGGGCTACGACTTCATGATTCAGGGCTTGGGTGGGCTGATGAGCCTGACCGGTCGCCCTGAGGGGGATGAAGGCGCCGGGCCGGTGAAGGTGGGCGTGGCACTGACGGACATTCTCACCGGGCTGTATTCGACGGTGGCGATTCTGGCCGCGCTGGCGCACCGGGATCACGACGGGGGCGGCCAGCACATCGATATGGCATTGCTGGATGTGCAGGTGGCTTGTCTGGCGAACCAGGCGATGAACTACCTGACAACAGGCAATGCGCCCAAGCGCCTGGGTAATGCGCATCCGAATATCGTGCCCTATCAGGATTTTCCTACCGCTGACGGCGACTTTATTCTTACCGTGGGTAACGACGGGCAGTTCCGCAAGTTTGCCGAAGTGGCGGGGCAGTCACAGTGGGCGGACGATCCGCGCTTTGCGACCAATAAGCTGCGCGTGGCCAACCGGGCGGTGCTGATTCCATTGATTCGCCAGGCAACCGTGTTCAAGACAACTGCCGAGTGGGTGGCTCAGCTTGAGCCGGCGGGCGTGCCGTGCGGGCCGATCAATGATCTGTCGCAGGTATTTGAGGATCCGCAGGTGAAAGCGCGCGGACTGGCGATCGAGTTGCCTCATGCGTTGGCGGGAATGGTGCCTCAAGTGGCTAGTCCTATCCGTATGTCGCGGACGCCTGTCGAGTATCGTCACGCGCCACCGTTATTGGGCGAGCATACGCTTGAAGTGCTGCAGCGAGTGCTGGGCTTGGGGGCGGGTGCGGTGGCTGATTTGAAGGCGACTGGAGTGCTGTGACGATTCCTTCTATATAGAAGGAATCAGGCTCGATGGTTTTTGATGGTTTTTTGATCGATCTGCAAGTGATTGAAAGAAAAGCGAAATTAACGGTTGACGGCAGATCTCAGGTGTCTATAATTCGCCCCACTTCCGGCACAGTCGAAACGGAAAACTCCTTGAGATTCAACGAGTTAAGTAGGTTTCGGCAGTAAGCGGCTTCAGTTCATCGAAGCCCGAAAGGAAGTTGAAAAAGAGGTGTTGACAGCAGCGTGTAACGCTGTAGAATTCGCCTCCCGCTGACGAGAGATCGGAAGCGCAAGTGGTTGAAGTTGTTGAAGAAATCTTCGAAAGCTTCTGAAAATAATCACTTGACAGCAAATGAGGCTGCTGTAGAATGCGCGCCTCGGTTGAGACGAAAGATCTTAACCAACCGCTCTTTAACAACTGAATCAAGCAATTCGTGTGGGTGCTTGTGGAGTCAGACTGATAGTCAACAAGATTATCAGCATCACAAGTTACTCCGCGAGAAATCAAAGATGTAACCAACGATTGCTGAGCCAAGTTTAGGGTTTCTTAAAAACCCAAAGATGTTTGAACTGAAGAGTTTGATCATGGCTCAGATTGAACGCTGGCGGCAGGCCTAACACATGCAAGTCGAGCGGATGAAAGGAGCTTGCTCCTGGATTCAGCGGCGGACGGGTGAGTAATGCCTAGGAATCTGCCTGGTAGTGGGGGACAACGTTTCGAAAGGAACGCTAATACCGCATACGTCCTACGGGAGAAAGCAGGGGACCTTCGGGCCTTGCGCTATCAGATGAGCCTAGGTCGGATTAGCTAGTTGGTGAGGTAATGGCTCACCAAGGCGACGATCCGTAACTGGTCTGAGAGGATGATCAGTCACACTGGAACTGAGACACGGTCCAGACTCCTACGGGAGGCAGCAGTGGGGAATATTGGACAATGGGCGAAAGCCTGATCCAGCCATGCCGCGTGTGTGAAGAAGGTCTTCGGATTGTAAAGCACTTTAAGTTGGGAGGAAGGGTTGTAGATTAATACTCTGCAATTTTGACGTTACCGACAGAATAAGCACCGGCTAACTCTGTGCCAGCAGCCGCGGTAATACAGAGGGTGCAAGCGTTAATCGGAATTACTGGGCGTAAAGCGCGCGTAGGTGGTTCGTTAAGTTGGATGTGAAATCCCCGGGCTCAACCTGGGAACTGCATTCAAAACTGTCGAGCTAGAGTATGGTAGAGGGTGGTGGAATTTCCTGTGTAGCGGTGAAATGCGTAGA
>NZ_CP071663.1:5390000-6072500 GCF_051132135.1 Pseudomonas sp. R1-1 | reverse complement strand
CACCGAAGCTACGGGTATCACCTTCGGGTGATGCGGTAGAGGAGCGTTCTGTAAGCCTGTGAAGGTGAGTTGAGAAGCTTGCTGGAGGTATCAGAAGTGCGAATGCTGACATGAGTAACGACAATGGGTGTGAAAAACACCCACGCCGAAAGACCAAGGTTTCCTGCGCAACGTTAATCGACGCAGGGTTAGTCGGTCCCTAAGGCGAGGCTGAAAAGCGTAGTCGATGGAAAACAGGTTAATATTCCTGTACTTCTGGTTATTGCGATGGAGGGACGGAGAAGGCTAGGCCAGCTTGGCGTTGGTTGTCCAAGTTTAAGGTGGTAGGCTGAGATCTTAGGTAAATCCGGGATCTTAAGGCCGAGAGCTGATGACGAGTTACCCTTTGGGTGGCGAAGTGGTTGATGCCATGCTTCCAAGAAAAGCTTCTAAGCTTCAGGTAACCAGGAACCGTACCCCAAACCGACACAGGTGGTTGGGTAGAGAATACCAAGGCGCTTGAGAGAACTCGGGTGAAGGAACTAGGCAAAATGGCACCGTAACTTCGGGAGAAGGTGCGCCGGTGAGGGTGAAGGACTTGCTCCGTAAGCTCATGCCGGTCGAAGATACCAGGCCGCTGCGACTGTTTATTAAAAACACAGCACTCTGCAAACACGAAAGTGGACGTATAGGGTGTGACGCCTGCCCGGTGCCGGAAGGTTAATTGATGGGGTTAGCTAACGCGAAGCTCTTGATCGAAGCCCCGGTAAACGGCGGCCGTAACTATAACGGTCCTAAGGTAGCGAAATTCCTTGTCGGGTAAGTTCCGACCTGCACGAATGGCGTAACGATGGCGGCGCTGTCTCCACCCGAGACTCAGTGAAATTGAAATCGCTGTGAAGATGCAGTGTATCCGCGGCTAGACGGAAAGACCCCGTGAACCTTTACTATAGCTTTGCACTGGACTTTGAATTTGCTTGTGTAGGATAGGTGGGAGGCTTTGAAGCGTAAACGCCAGTTCGCGTGGAGCCATCCTTGAAATACCACCCTGGCAACTTTGAGGTTCTAACTCAGGTCCGTTATCCGGATCGAGGACAGTGTATGGTGGGTAGTTTGACTGGGGCGGTCTCCTCCTAAAGAGTAACGGAGGAGTACGAAGGTGCGCTCAGACCGGTCGGAAATCGGTCGTAGAGTATAAAGGCAAAAGCGCGCTTGACTGCGAGACAGACACGTCGAGCAGGTACGAAAGTAGGTCTTAGTGATCCGGTGGTTCTGTATGGAAGGGCCATCGCTCAACGGATAAAAGGTACTCCGGGGATAACAGGCTGATACCGCCCAAGAGTTCATATCGACGGCGGTGTTTGGCACCTCGATGTCGGCTCATCACATCCTGGGGCTGAAGCCGGTCCCAAGGGTATGGCTGTTCGCCATTTAAAGTGGTACGCGAGCTGGGTTTAGAACGTCGTGAGACAGTTCGGTCCCTATCTGCCGTGGACGTTTGAGATTTGAGAGGGGCTGCTCCTAGTACGAGAGGACCGGAGTGGACGAACCTCTGGTGTTCCGGTTGTCACGCCAGTGGCATTGCCGGGTAGCTATGTTCGGGAAAGATAACCGCTGAAAGCATCTAAGCGGGAAACTTGCCTCAAGATGAGATCTCACTGGAACCTTGAGTTCCCTGAAGGGCCGTCGAAGACTACGACGTTGATAGGTTGGGTGTGTAAGCGCTGTGAGGCGTTGAGCTAACCAATACTAATTGCCCGTGAGGCTTGACCATATAACACCCAAGCAATTTGCGAACTCGAAAGAGACCAGATTGCGGTGTGTGAAGACGAAACGAACCGAAAGTTCGAAACGCACAAACACCAGCTGTCACATACCCAATTTGCTGAAGCGAGGCCATCTGGTCACGACTCAGTACCCGAATTTCTTGACGACCATAGAGCGTTGGAACCACCTGATCCCATCCCGAACTCAGCAGTGAAACGATGCATCGCCGATGGTAGTGTGGGGTTTCCCCATGTGAGAGTAGGTCATCGTCAAGATTAAATTCCGAAACCCCAATTGCGAAAGCAGTTGGGGTTTTGTTTTAGTAGAAGTTCCTGTTTTTGCTGGCTTGTTACCGTGTTGACGGGCCAGATAAAGAATTTCTTGACGACCATAGAACATTGGAACCACCTGATCCCATCCCGAACTCAGCAGTGAAACGATGTATCGCCGATGGTAGTGTGGGGTTTCCCCATGTGAGAGTAGGTCATCGTCAAGATTCAATTCCGAAACCCCAATTGCGCAAGCAATTGGGGTTTTGTCTTTTCCGCAACCCGGAAACTCAATGATCAAACGGGGCGGCGTGCCTTGCTGATGCGTCGAGCCTGCCATTTTCGCCACCAGATATAGACGCCGGTGACCGACAAGCCTGCAATCATGACGCCTAACACTGCGATGATGATTTGCCCGGTAACACCGAAAATCCGTCCGCCATGTATCGGAAGTTGCAATCGGTAGAACTGCTCGCCCAACGTTCCCTGTCCCGCTATCTCCTGCCCTAACAATCGACCGTCAGTCCCATGAAAGAACAGCCATGATTTGCCATGCGCGTCAGTGTCATGCTGCCCGAATCCGGCACCGTAAAAGTTGTATTCGAAGCTGTAATACAGTTCTCCAATCGGTGCTGTCAGCCCTAGCCTTTTTCCCTCCTGCAACGCCCTGTCGTATGCCTGTTGATAACTCAACTGCGTTGCGCCCAGTGCATCTGCGGGCATTCGTCCTCGTGCCTCGTAGACGCTCGGTTCGATCGGTGAAAATAACGACACGGCGGGCTTGAACACCTGACTGGGCAGATTCATGGCCACGCTGCTGACTGCGATCGGCAGCAGCAACAACCACAGCCACAATCCCCCGGCGCGGTGCAGATCGAAGTTGAGCCGATAAGCGTGTCGGCCCTTTACTTTCCAGGCAGTCGACCACTTCTTCCAGAATGGCTTTCCACGCGGCAGCGTCAGCCAGAGCGCAACGAAACAATCGATCACCCAGGCAATCGCCACCAGACCCATCAACCACAATCCCCAATTGCCCGGCAGCGTCAGGTTGTAGTGGAACTCGAGAATGAACGGGATGAGATTCTCCCGTTGAAAACAGCATTCGCCCCAATAGCGCTGACCCTTCTGCTCGGCGTTCACAGGATCCAGATAGAACACTTGATTGCGCTCTTCGTACGGCTTGCCGGTCGGCGAGTTATTGCGCGCAACTGCGGCGAGCAACGCCGTATGGCCGACCTCGTCTGGATATTCCATGTACCAGACTTGCAGCTTCGGATGTGCCTTCTGCACAGCGTCAACCAGATCACCGGGAGGCAATCGCTCGCCCACCGCAGATGCTGCATAAAAATGCGGATTCAACCATTCATCCAGCTCATGATTGAACGCCAGAATGCTGCCCGTCAGTCCGGCCAGCAACAAAAAGACCGCCGTCGCCAAACCGATATAGCGGTGCAACAACACGAGAAAAGCACGCATGAGAACCCCCCTGCAAAAACGACGAAGCCAGCGCCTGATAGCTCAGGCGCTGGCTTTTTCATGCACGAAACAAATGGTTAGAACTGGTAGCTGACCGTCGCCGCGACATTGCGCTCTTCGCCCATGTAGCAGAAGTTCAGGCTGGCACAGGAAGCCACATAGGATTCGTTGGTCAGGTTGTTTGCATTCAGGCGTACGTCGACGCCTTTCAAACCGACCTTGCCCAAGTCATAACCAATCGAGGCATCGAACAACGTATAGGAAGGCACCTTCAGGGTGTTCTCCGCATCGGCCCAGCTGTAGCCGACATAACGAACGCCACCACCCAGGCGCAGGCCATCAAGTGCGGCACTGTCGAACTTATAGTCAGCCCACAACGAGGCCATGTGCCGCGGCGCCTGCGTCGGTGAGTTGCCCTTGTTCTCGATAACGTTGGTCGGCGTGCTCAACGTGCTGACCATCGACTTCGAATACTCGATGTCGGTAAAGGTGTAACTGCCGAGGAGTTTGAGGTTGTCGGTCAGCTGCATGTGCGCTTCCAGCTCCAGCCCCTGAGAGCGAACAGCCCCTACCGCTCGGTAGAAGTTTTCCTGCGGCAGCTTGGTCGCGAGGTTCTCCTGATCGATGCGAAACAGCGATGCAGTGAACAGGTTGTCGGTGCCCGGCGGCTGATACTTCAAGCCGATTTCCCATTGCGTGCCGTCGGTCGGTGCCAGCGGGTTGCCGGCGCTGTCGGCGTAGGAGTTCGGGTTAAACGATTCCGAGTAGCTGATATACGGCGCCAGGCCGTTTTCGAACAGATACAGCGCACCGGCGCGACCGGTCAGTTTGGTGCGTCGATCATTGATCTCGGTGCCGGCAGGGCGTCCTGCTTCGGCGATGCGGTTTTCGTCAGATGTCTCTACCCAATCCTGACGCAGGCCCAGTGAGAAACGCCACTGGTCCATTTCGATCAGGTCTTGCAGATAAACCCCGGTCTGCTCCAGGCGCCGCAGATAACTGGTCTCACCGTACATATCGATGGCCGAGTTGCCGTACACCGGGTTGAAGGCATTGATCGGGGCAAGACCGCCGCTGGTCCAGTCGACCACGGTTTTGCGCCGCTGATAGTCTGCGCCCAGCAGCACGGTATGCTTCGTCGCATCGGTAAAAAACTCGGCCTGGAGCATGTTATCAACGATGAACGCATGCAGACGCTCATCACCACCCGTGTAATAGCGGTTCAGCTCGTTACTGGTCGGCGAGGTCCAGCCATAGGCGTAGACCTGATCCATGTTTACTTTGGAATCGAGGTAGCGGAAGTTCTGCCGCGCGGTGAAGACATCGTTGAAGCGATGCTCGAATTGATACCCAAAGGACTGCTGGTCACGCGAATAACCATCGATACCCGGCTCACCTTCAAAGAAGTCTGTCGAGATACGCTGGCCGTTGCGCTGATGGATCGTGCCATCGGCCGGCACGCCACCGTGGTAGCCGCCATCCGGGTCGTGTTGCAGATATGCCTGCAGCGTCAGCGAGGTGTCTTCGCTGAAGTCGATGCTCAACGTCGGCGCCAGGGCGTAGCGCTTTTCCTTGTTGTGGTCGAATTGCGTGTCGGAGCGATCCGTTAAACCGGTCAGACGATAGGCGATGCGCTTGTCGTCATCGACCGGTCCGCTGAAGTCAAAACCCAACCCGCGCTGCCCCTGATTACCCACCGTGGCCTGGACTTGATGGTAGGCCTCGTACAGCGGTTTCTTGCTCGTCAGCGCGACCAGACCGCCGGGTGAGCTGCGGCCATACAGCACCGAAGAAGGGCCCTTGAGAATATCCACTCGCTCCAGAAAGTACGGGTCGACTTGCAGGGTGCTGTAAGTGCCGCTGTCACCCATCGACTTGAGACCGTCGAGATAAATGTTGTCCACCGAGCCATCGTTGAAACCGCGCATCGCCACGTAGTCGTAACGATGAGTCGCGCCATACGGATTGGTCAGCACGCCCGGGGCGTAGCGCATGGCCTGAGAGACGGTCTGCGAGCCTTGGTCGTCCATTTGCTCGCGCGTGACCACGGACACGCTTTGCGAAGTCTCGAGCAATGCGGTACTGGTTTTGGTGGCGATCTGGCTGTGAGTGGCGTTGTAGCCCGCCATGCTGCCCAGCGCGTTGCCGAGGGCGAAGCCTTTGATGTCGGTGGTCGGCAGGGCCAGCGCTTCGCTCTCGGCGAGCGGTCGCAGGATGTAGCGGCTGCCATCCTGGGTGACGGCTTCCAGGCCCGAGCCGCCGAGCAAATGGCTCAGCGCCTGATCGGTGGAATATTCGCCCCGAACCCCCGGTGACTGATGGCCCTGAGTCTGTTGCGGGGTCATCGACAAAGTGATGCCCGCCTGACGGGCAAACTGGTTCAGTGCCTCGTCCAGCGGCCCCGCAGAGATGTCATAGCGCGGGCTGACCGCACCGGCATTGGCGTCGGCCGCGAAAGTCAGAGTCGGCAATACACCCACGCTCAGCGCGGTAGAAAACAGCGCCGCGCGGACGGCGTGCTGCAGCAGACTCGATTCAACAGTGAAATTCAGAGAGTTCTTACAGTGGGCGCGGACAGTCATTGTGGGTTTCCGTAGGAAGTCGCAAACGCTTGGATTGAAGTGCTTACTGACTAAGCCGAAGCTGTTGCGCAAACCCGCCAAAAAACTTCACACCGCGTGTTCCACGTTCACCCACCAGCGTGTCCGGTAGCGCAATTGCACCGGCAGGGTCTGCGGCAGCACCGCCAGCAGTTTGTCCGTGTCCTCCAGGCGGAACACCCCGGACAGGCGCAGGTTGGCGATCTCCGTTGCGCAATTGAGCACACCCTGACGGTAGCGCCCGACCTCATTGATGAAATCGCCGAGGCGCATATTGCGCGTGACGATCAAACCGTCGACCCACGCGCCGACGTCCATATCCGGTACCGGCACCGGGCGAATCTGCAGGTGGTCGATGCGGTAGCTCTGGCCGGCGACGGCTTCGACCGAATTACCGCCGGAAACAATGGCAACGCGGCCGCTGGTCACAGTGAGCCGGCTGCAATCGTTGTCCTCACGCAGAATGAAGCGGGCGCCAATGGGCGCATACATAGCGTGACGGCTTTGCACGCGCAGCGGGCGATCGAACGGCGCGCCTTCATCGGCGCCGCCACAACTGACGATGATCTCGCCGCGAGTGAGTTTGATCAGGCGCTGCTGCGCCGTGTAATGCAGATCCACCGCGCTGGCGGTGTTGAGTTCGATGCGCGTGCCATCGGGTAATTGAAAACCGCGCTGCTCACCGGTCGCGGTGGCGTAATCGGCGCTCCACTGCCGCCAGGCGCCGCTGTCCTTGGCTAGCCACGCGGCGGAACCCATCAGTAATGCGCCTGAGAGCAACTTCAAGGCCTGCCGCCGGCCGAGACCTTGCGCACTGTTTTCCAGCGTGTTGAACGCCACCTGTGCGCCGGGCACCGCACGCAGGTTGCTGCTCAGTTCGGCTTGCAGCGACTGCACACGCTGCCAGGCCAGTTCGTGCTCATGATGTTCGGCCCGCCATTGTTCGCACTGGCGGCTCAGACGCGGATTGCCGTGGTTGTTGCGCAGGCGCAGCAGCCAGTGAATGGCTTGTTTGACCACTTGCGGTGGCGGCTCGGCGCGGCGGCCAAGTGCAGCGTTGTCCAAGGGCATCAGTGCGCGTACCGCAAGACATAACAGTGATACAGCGCTTCGGCAACGTAGCGTTCCACCGAGCGCAACGACAGCCCCATCTGCTCGGCGATCTGCTTGTGGGTAAGACCTTCGCACTGCGCCAGCAGAAAGGCCTGGCGTACCTTCGGTTTCAGTCCTTCAAGCATGCGCGCGATGCTTTCCAGCAGTTCGATGATCAGCGCGCGGGCTTCGCTGCCGGGCGTTTCGGCTTCGGGTAAATGGGCGATGGTTTCCAGGTAGGCGCGTTCGATTTCTTCACGGCGCCAGTGATCGATCACCAAGCCACGAGCGATGGTGCGCAGGAACGCGCGAGGGGCTTTGAGCTCCAGGTGTTCGCTGCGTTGCAGCAGGCGGACGAAGGTGTCCTGTGCCAGATCCGCCGCATCCGCTGCGTTGCCCAGCCGCATGCGCAGCCAGGTGTTGAGCCAGCCGTGGTGACAATGATAAAGCGTCTGTACCGCAAACTCGGGGGAGGACATGAACGCGACAGCCTGGACGTCACAAATGATAATTAGTCGCATTGTCTTCAAGGGTCGCAAAATTTGCAACCGCTGCTCACGCAACGCTCGGAATAATCTTCCGCCAGCCGCTCTGGCCCGCCGTTCGGCGGGAATCCGATCCAAACCTCATCCTTTTCTGACCCAACCCTAAGATTTCTCCGACGTGTGCCGACAGACTGGTGAGACATGCGTGCACCAAAGTAGAGCGGCCGGAAGAACGCTGCCTGCGCTGTACATGGAATGTTGCATCCGGAACGCATCCCCACTTTTGGCATAAGAAGTCCCATGAAATGAATCTAAAGTTCAGCCACAAAATTCTGCTGGCCGCCTCGGGCGTCGTGGTCCTGGCGTTCGCGCTGTTCACGCTCTACAACGACTATCTGCAGCGAAGCACCATTCGCCAGAACCTTCAGTCTTCCGTTCAGCAGGCCGGTGATCTGACCGCCAGCAGCGTGCAGAACTGGATGAGCGGGCGGATTCTGGTGCTGGAAAACCTCGCGCAGAACGTCGCGCATCAGGGCAAGGACGCCGATCTGCCGGGGCTGGTCGATCAACCGGCCTTCACTTCGAATTTCCAGTTCACCTATGTTGGCCAGGCCAACGGAGTGTTTACCCAACGCCCGGACGCGAAGATGCCGGACGGCTACGATCCGCGTCAGCGTCCCTGGTACAAGCAAGCGGTGGTCGCGGATAAAACCATGCTGACCCCACCGTACATGGCCGCGGTTGGCGGGCTGGTAGTGACCATCGCCATGCCGGTGAAGAAGAACGGTGAATTGCTCGGCGTGGTCGGGGGTGACCTGAGCCTGGAAACCCTGGTCAAGATCATCAACTCGGTGGACTTCGGTGGCCTCGGCCATGCGTTCCTGGTCAGCGCTGACGGTCAGGTGATCGTCAGCCCGGACAAGGATCAGGTCATGAAGAACCTGAAAGACATCTACCCGAACACCAGCGTGCGCATCGAGAAGGGCAACCAGAACGTCGTACTCAATGGCGAGGAGCGGATTCTGTCGTTCACCCCGGTCAGCGACCTGCCGAATGCGCAGTGGTACATCGGTCTGTCGATCGATCACGACAAAGCCTACGCGGCGCTCAGCCAATTCCGTACCTCGGCGCTGATCGCGATGTTTGTCGCCGTGGCCGCGATTGCGTTGCTGTTGAGCCTGCTGATCAACGTCTTGATGCGTCCGCTGACCACGATGGGCCGTGCGATGCAGGACATCGCTCAGGGCGAAGGCGATCTGACTCGCCGTCTGTCGGTAGAAGGCAAAGACGAATTCGGCGAACTGGGCAGTGCCTTCAACCAGTTTGTTGAACGGATTCACGCATCGATTTCCGAAGTGTCCTCGGCCACCCGCCATGTGCACGACTTGTCGCAACGGGTCATGGCGTCGTCGAACGCGTCGATCGTCGGCTCTGACGAACAAAGCGCGCGCACCAACAGCGTCGCGGCGGCCATCAATCAATTGGGCGCCGCCACCCAGGAGATCGCCCGCAACGCTGCCGATGCTTCGCAACACGCCAGCGGCGCCAGCGAGCAGGCCGACGACGGACGTCAGGTAGTCGAGCAGACGATTCAGGCGATGACCGAGCTGTCGCAGAAGATCAGTTTGTCGTGCACCCAGATCGAAACCCTCAATGCGAGCACCGACAACATCGGCCACATTCTCGATGTGATCAAAGGCATCTCGCAGCAGACCAACCTGCTGGCGCTCAACGCCGCGATCGAAGCGGCGCGTGCCGGTGAGGCCGGGCGTGGTTTTGCGGTTGTGGCGGACGAGGTGCGCAACCTGGCTCATCGCACCCAGGAATCGGCGGAAGAAATCCACAAGATGATCACCTCGCTGCAGGTCGGCTCGCGTGAGGCGGTGACTACGATGAACGCCAGTCAGGCGTCCAGCGAGCAGAGCGTGGAAGTGGCCAATCAGGCCGGTCTGCGCCTGGTCAGCGTGACCCAGCGCATCGGCGAAATCGACGGCATGAACCAGTCGGTGGCCGCAGCCACGGAAGAGCAGACCGCGGTGGTGGAAACCCTCAACGTCGACGTCAACCAGATCAACCTGTTGAACCAGCAGAGCGTGGCCAACCTCAACGAGACGCTGAAGGATTGTGATGCGTTGTCGCAGCAGGCCAACCGGTTGAAGCAGTTGGTCGATAGTTTCAAGATCTGACTGCGTTATCGTTCAATCGCGGGCAAGCCCGCTCCCACAGGAATTTCGGCGAACACTTTATTTGTGGACGACTCGAATCCTGTGGGAGCTGGCTTGCCAGCGATAGCGGTGGTGCATTCACCGCCAGACTCAACTCTTAAACAAACAGCTTCAGCACATTCCCCATCGCATCATTGGCAAACCCCTGCACAAAATCCCTGAACCCCGGCAACGCTTCCTCCCCTCCCGACGCCGGCTCGGCAATGATCGTCCACGTCGCCCGGGATTGCCCGTCGCCCAGCGTTTCGACATTCATCGCCGCCCACAGGTTGGCCACGCCCAAGGTGTTGTAGATCGTCGTCCAGGTCATGCTCAGTGCCTGCTCATCGCGGGAGTTGAGTTGCTCGACCACGACGTTGCCATCCTTGAAGACTTTCTTGCGCAGCGAGGACACGCCCTCGCCGGTCATTTCGATGTGCGACAGCGCCGGAATGAATCGCTCGAAAGCGCCAAAGTTGCCGACCACTGCCCAGACTTGCGCCGCGTCCGCCGGCACTCGCACCGAAGACACAACGTGGCAGCCGTGGGGGTTTTTGATCAGGGTGTCCGGTTGCAGATTGCTCATGGTGTTGCTCCTTTTTGGTGACGTCAGATGAAGTTGATCTGTTTCAGGTAGTCGCAGCCGCGGCGCAGCAGTGCCGGGGATTTTTGCGGGTAATGCGCGCCCATCTGCTGCACTCCGGCTTCAGCGTTGGCGTGACCGATCAGCGAGATGTCGCCGATGTCTTCTTCAAAGCCGTTGAGGTAAAAACCGAGCACGCCGAACAGCGCGTTGTCGGCGTCGACTCGGCTCAATTGCTGTTGCCAGTCGGCGACGCTGACCAGCGAAAACTCGCTGCCGGTTTCGCGGAATGAAGCGACGTAGGCGTCCCAGCTCAGCGGCTCGGGGTTGTGCAGGTTGAACACCGCACGGTCGGGCGAATAACGGCTGGCATGGAAGGCGATGAAGCGAGCAAGGAAGTCCACCGGCATCAGATCGAAGTTCAGCGCGAAGGCCGGCACCTGACCGAGCTGGATCGAGCCTTTGAGCATCAGCATCAAACGGTTCTTGTGCGGTTGGCAGACGCCGCTCAGGCTGTTGAAACTGATATTGCCGGGGCGATACAGATTGACCCGCACCCCGTGCTCGCGGGCCCGTTCGAGAATGCGCTCACCGACCCATTTCGACAGGTTGTAGCCGTTGCGGATGTAGATCGGTGGCGTTGTGGCTGCCGGCAGTTCCAGCACCCGGCCCGCGTCATCGACGCTGCTGGACGCCGACAAAGTCGAGACGAAGTTGAAGACCTTTTTGCTCTGCCCCTCGCACAGGCGCAGCAGGGCGAAAACCGGCTCGACGTTGTCCGTTGCCAGCGACTCGTAATCAAGCACATGGTTGACGTTGGCGGCGTTGTGCACCAGCGCGCCGAACTCGCGATCGAGGCGCTGATAATCTTCGTCGCTCAGGCCCAATTGCGGGCGGGTGATGTCCGCCGCATAGACCCGCACACGACTCAGATCCAGATGCTCCAGACGATTCTCGCGCAACGCCTGGGCAAAGCGCTGCGCCGCTGTTTGCCCGCCACCGTCACGCACCAGGCAGGCGACTTCGCTGGCGCCCCAACCGAGCAGCGCTTCGACAATATGCACGCCGACGAAACTGTTGGCGCCAGTGACGATGACCTTGTGCACATCGCCCATGCGACAGATCGGCAACGGCTGGAGATCCAGCGCGCGCTCGGCGTCGGCCATGGCCTGGGCGCTGAGCACAGCGTTGTCATCGGTGCCGCGCACCAGGGTTGCGAGCTTGGCGATGGTTGGCTGTTCGATGAAGCGATTGATCGAAATGCTGCGGCCGAATTCTTCACGCAGGCGCAGCAACATTCGTGACAACAGGATCGAATGGCCGCCCAGATTGAAGAAGCTTTCATCGGTGGAAATATCGCTGCCTGGCAGCTCCAGCAACTCGGCCCAGATTTCCAGCAGCAGCGCTTCGTCAGCATTCGCGGGCAGGCATTTAGGGCCGCTGTCCTGCACGCTGACCGGCAGCTCCAGCAGGGCCTTGCGGTCGACCTTGCCGTTGCTGGCGAAGGGCATGCCGGGGAGTTCGCTCCACGCCACCGGTTGCATGTAGTCCGGTAGAAATTGTCGGGCGTGAGCCTTCAGTTCGTCGCGAGCAGCGGCCGATTGCGGCTGGGCGAGAAAGGCCAGAATCCTGCGCTGGCTGTCGATCACCACGGCGACTTGCCGGTACAGCTGACTCTCGCGCAGACAACGCTCGATCTCCTCCGGCTCGACCCGGAAACCGCGGATCTTCACCTGATTGTCGCGCCGCCCGCACAGCTCGATACCGTGCTCGCCCCACCGCGCCATGTCGCCAGTGCGGTAGGCGCGCAGTGTTTGGCCGTCTGGCAGATTCAGGCGCAGATAGCGCTCGGCCGTCTGCTGCGGATTGTTCAGATAACCGAGGCAGACACCGGGGCCGACGATGAACAATTCGCCGACGGTGTTTTCCGCCACCGGTTGCAGATCGTCATCAAGAATCAACACCTGGCTGTTGGCGATCGGCGCGCCGAGGCTGCGGTTGCTGTCGCCCGGTTGCAGTTGCCGTGCGGTGATCAGCACCGTGGCTTCGGTCGGGCCGTAGAGGTTGTGCAGGGTGCCCTGACGGGTCAGCTGCTCAATCACGAACGGCTCGCAGACATCGCCGCCGGTCATCACCTGTACGCCTTCGAGTTGCTCCAGCGGCAGAATGCTCAACAGTGCTGGCGGCAGGAATGCGTGAGTCAATTGGCGGCGTCGGATCAGCGCCACCAGTTGCAGTGGATCGCGCCGTTGCGTGTCGTCGGGCACCACCAGTTCGGCGCCGCTGAGCAAGGTCGCAAAAATGTCGATCAGCGACGAATCGAAGCTCAGCGAGGAGAACTGCAGCACGCGACTTTCGGCCTGCAACTGTGCGTAATCGGCGTACCACGCCGTGAAATGTGCCAGGTTGGCCTGGCTGAGCAGCACACCCTTCGGATGCCCGGTGGTTCCGGAGGTGTAGAGCGCCATGCACGGTGCGTCGAGTTCGGGGCGCTGGCGCATCAAGGGCAGATCGACGTCCACTTCGTTGCTGTCGATGAGGCTGACGTCCAGTCCCGGCATGGTGGCGCTGAGCGGATGTGCGCCGTCATGCAGCAACAACAGCGCACCGGCGTTTTGCACAATGTATTGCTGGCGCTGCAAAGGATGGCTCGGCTCCAGCGGCAAATACACCGCGCCGCTGCCGAGGATCGTCAGAATCGCGGCGTACAGCTCGGGGCTTTTCGGCAGGCACACCGCGACGATCCACGGCTGCGGGTGCGGCTCCAGCAACGCTTGCAAACGCTGCTGAATCGCTCGGCTGCGGGCGTGCAACTGGCGATAGCTGATGGAGCGCTCGCCGAGGTGTAGCGCTGGCCGGTCGGCGTGCTGAATCAGGCTCTGTTGCAGGCGCTCGATAACGCTGACCTGGGCCTGTTCCAGCAGCGCGGCATTCGCCGTGTCGTTGCGTCGATGGACGTAAGCCAGGCTGTCGAGAAAGCGCAGGTTTTCCAGGCGCTCGAAATCCGGCGCGTTCAGGCTGGCGAGCTGTTGCAGGTATTCGCCGTCGCGGGACAGGCGGCTGACCAGCAGCGCCACTTCATCGACCACCTGCGCCAGGACTCGGTGGCGCAGCGCTTGGCCATTGCCTGACGGCTCATCGCCGATCGGCACGCGGCTGATCAGTGACGAGCCGCGAAAGCACAGCAGGTCGAGGATTGGCAAACCGGCGTGACTCGCACCGACGCCCAGACGCAAGTGCAAGTGCGGGATGGCGCAGCGATCGCCGGCGCCAATGAAGCCATCGTCGATGATCAGATCCACCGGCGCTTGCGCGGCAGCACTGCGCTGCACCGCGTGACCGTGTTGTTCAAGTTCCAGCGCCAGATCAGTCATGGCCTGGCTGGCGCCAATCAGCAAAATGTCGAGACGTTTCATGAAGACCTCCTTGTCACGCCAGATAGTCGCGCAGGGCGTGCTGCACGCAGGGCGCATCGAGCAGCGAGCTGTTGTGGAAGAACCTGACGATGTTGCCCACCAGCGGGTGATGGCGATTGATCGGGAAGGCCAGGCCGGCCATTTCCTCCCGAAGCGAACAGCGCGTGGCTTCGCTGACCGACAGCGCATCGATCAGGCGCAGGTCGAAGGACTTTTGAATGTCGTTGGTCAGGTAGTGGCCGATGAACACCGGCAGAATCTGCGCGATGGTTTCGCGGTCGGCTTCGCTCGCGGTGTGCCAGTAGATGCGCACCATGCGCGCCCAGAAGCTCGAATGGCGACCCTCGTCGAGCAAGTGATCAGCCATCAGCCCTTTGATTGACGGTTTGACCGAGTCGTCGCGGGCGAACGCAGCGACATCGCCGGTCACGGTGTTCTCCGCGATGGCCACGCAAATCAGTTCCACGGCACTGCGCAAATGCTCCGGTGCCAACGCCACGGCGGCGGGAATCGCCCGGCTCAACTCGATCTGATCGGGTAGCTGGATCGGTTCGATGCCGGTCATGGCCACCGTTTGCTGCATGAAATCCATCGCCACCAGCGCGTGGTAATCCTCATCGACCACCACGGTCATGGCGTCGTAACGACAGGCGAAGGGGAATGCCACGGCGAAGCGATTCTTGGCGATGCTGCGCGCGGTCTTATCGACAATTTCCGTTTCGAAAATCACCACATCGTTGATGAACTTGTACAGCGTCTGCACCAAGGCGAAATCACGCTGCTGCGGGCATTCGCGCAGGAAGGTTTCGCTGAGTACCAGCGGTTGTCGGCTGAGCGGATAGATCAGGCGCTCATCGTCTTCCAGCACCCGGCGCGGGCGGGTGCGAATGGTCGCGCGCTGTTCCCAGGCATCAGCAAAGGATTGATAGTCGGCGGCGTTCATTGGGTCACCTCCGCCAACGGTTCGCGCATGCTCAGGCGCAGGCCGTCCCACAAAGCGATGCGGCTTTCCACGGCGGCGACGGCGCTGGCATAGACCTCGGTTTCGCGTTGCGGGTCGCCGTCGACCAGGCGCTGAAGCAGGTGCTCGGCCGCCGGGCCGTGGTCTTCGGAGTCGACCTCGATATGCCGCTGCAGGTAGTAGCGAAAGGTCGGCGCTTGCTCGATGCCGATGCCCCAGTCATCGAGGATGCGCTGGAACATGCACGGGATTACGCTTTCGCGGCCGTGCAGAAACGCCGCCGCCACGCTGTGCCCCGGCGCATGCAGCGCGGTGTGCAAGGTGTCGCGGACAAACTGCGCGGCGGCCGGGTCAACCTCGACGCTTCGCAGCGCGACGTCATAGCTCACGCCTTCCTGTTGCAGCGCGACGAAACGTTCGACGGCTGTGGTGCTGGCGCCGATTTCGCGCATGGCGTCCAGGTACAGCTCGAAGTGGCTGTAGTGCCCATCGACCAGGCGGTCGTCCGACTCCTCGCCAAGCACGATTTCGTTGATCAGCCGGGCGGCTTGCGGATCACGCGGTGGTAACCAGGGCAATCGGGTGCAGGTCAGTTCCTGCTGCAGACGCTTGGTCAGCGACATGAAGTCCCACACGGCGAATACATGGGTTTCCATGAAACGACGCAATATTGATAACGAAGTGATCTCGGCAAAGATTGGATGATTGCTGAGTTCGACTTTCTTCAAGGCGAGTTGATGCTTGGAAGGCATGATGACGTCCTTAATCATTGGGGCGAAATGGAACTGCTTGTGCAATGGCGCAATTAATACTGCGCCGGGTTAGTTGTGTGTCTGTATCGTTTGAAGTTGGATGCCGGCAAACAAACTGTCCGGCGTATTTCTACGCAAAGTCCGGCTGTGCAAGCGTGCAGCCTTTACGGTGCGCTACGTCAGGGCGCCGCGTGCCGAAGTGTACACAGCCTTAACTTCGGCGATGAAAAAACTAATACAGATGGCAAACATTTAACAAGTGCAATTTTAATTATTTTAAGTTTGCTGTTTTTCAAGTGTGAAGAGTTTCAATAAGACTTTCGTTAGAAGTTTTATTTGGGCGTAGTTGCTCCTTTCAGCCAATAACGGCCAAAATTGGATGACAAGAGTGAATGCCTCACTCGAAGCATCTTTCTATAGAAAAGAATTATTTGATTGATAGGGGCGAAAGTTGGCCGGGACCGGCGCCAGAACTTCCTTTTTCCCGTGACAAGGCTCCTTCCGTAGGTTCCTGTTGCGGGGACTGCACCGTCAGGGCGGCGCGTCCCCGTTCTGTATGGGGTGGCCGTTCAAGAGTGCGGGTAATTTGTCGCTACGGCTATGACCGATTCGTCGGTGCCAAGCCGTAGGGATGGGGGCGGGCGATGCGGGAGAGGGCGAGCGGGCGCGCGGACTCGCCCACCGCACGGCGGGCGATCGCTTGGGAATTTGTAAGCGGGTGATTCGCGGGAGTTACGGTCTCAGCGGGCAACCGTACGGGTTTGTGCCGCGGGTGTAGCGAGGTAGCGGGTGATGACCTCGACACCGCGGTTGAGGTGCTGCTCCAGCAGTTCGATAGACATCTTGATGTCGCGCTCGCGCACGGCTTGCAGCATCGCCCGGTGATCGTCCTGGGACAATTTGCCCAGGCCCATCGACTCAAGATTGAAACGCAGAAAGCGCTCTTCTTCGTTGAGCCCGTCCTCGACCAGACGCAGCAGGCGTTTGTTCGGCGCTTTGCTGTACAGGGCCATGTGGAACAAACGGTTGAGCCGGCCGATTTCGGTGTAATCGTGCTGCGCTTCGAGCTCTTCGATGTAGGCGGCCGCCTCGGCGAGATCAGCGTCGGTCAGCAATGGGATCGACTGACGCATGGCTTCGGATTCGAGCAGGATGCGCAACTCGTAGGTTTCGGTTGCATCGCCCTGGATCAACGGCGCGACCACTGCGCCTTTATGCGTGGTCACGCTTAACAGATCCTGCGCCTCGAGCTGGCGCAAGGCTTCGCGCACGGGCATGCGGCTGACACCGAACAGATCCGCCAGATCCTGCTGGCGTAGCGCCGTACCGCAGGGCAGCCGACCATCGAGAATTGCCGAACGCAACGTTTCTTCGATGACCGAGCGGGCCAGATGCGCAGGAATCGGTCCGTCGACTTTAATGCTGTGCAGCGGTTTGGGCTTCTGTGTCACGACTACGCACCCTGTAGGTCGGTGATTTGGATCCAAATGACACTAGTGATTGCTCTACAGCTTGTCAAACCGTGTAGAAGGACGCGGTTACATTCATAGTTTAGCGTGTGCCGATGATCTCATGGTGCCATTGTTTTTTAGCGGGCTAAGCTTCAACATCAAACGCTTCCCTTCCTGCCCTCTGGAAACCTGCTGTGGCGGTACGATTCGCGATCCCTCGGACGTTGCGCTGGCTATGCTGCGCACTGCTGCTGGCCGGCGTCATGCTGGGCGGTCTGCATGCCGACTGGGATTTTTCCGCGATCAGCCGCAAGGCCACGGCACTGTACGGGCCGCTCGGCGCCGGTCAGCAACGCATCGATGCCTGGCAGAATCTGCTGGCGACGCAACAGCAGGCCAGCGAAATGGACAAGCTGAAAGTGGTGAACCTGTTTTTCAACAAACAGGTGCGCTACGTCGAAGACATCGATCTGTGGCGGCAGGTCGACTATTGGGAAACCCCCATCGAAGCCTTGTGGAAGGGCGCCGGCGACTGCGAAGACTATGCGATCGCCAAGTATTTCAGCCTGCGCCACCTCGGGGTGTCCAGTGACAAGCTGCGCATCACCTACGTCAAGGCACTGCGCCAGAACCGCGCGCATATGGTCCTGACTTACTATGCGACCCCCGATGCCATGCCGCTGGTGCTCGACAGCCTGATCGATCCGATTCAGCCGGCATCGCAGCGGACTGATTTGCTGCCCGTCTACTCTTTCAACGCCGAAGGGCTGTATCTGCCGGGGGCCAAGGGCAATAAGAAGGTCGGCGACACCAAACGCCTGTCACGCTGGCAGGATGTCTTGAAGAAAATGCAGGCCGAAGGTTTCCCGGTCGAGACGACTAACTAGGAGCACGCGCTCAGATGTCTTTGTTCAAACAGCTGTTGATCGCTATCTGTCTGTTCCTGGTGGTCGCCTTCACCGGCAGCTTCATGGTCAGTCTGGAGAGCTCGCGCACCCAGTACGTCAATCAGTTGCGCTCGCATGCGCAGGACGCCGCCACGGCGCTGGCCTTGTCGCTGACGCCGAATATCGACGATCCGGCGATGGTCGAGCTGCTGGTCAGCTCGATTTTCGACAGCGGCTATTACGCGAGCATTCGCGTGGTCGACGTGAAGACCGATCAGACCATCGTCGAGCGCAGCGGCATTCCGGCCGTGAGCAATGTGCCGGACTGGTTCGTCAAGCTGATCGGCCTGGAGCCGGCCGGTGGCGATGCCTTGGTCAGCCGTGGCTGGGAACAGGCGGCGCGGGTCGAGGTGGTCAGCCATCCGATGTTCGCCGTGGCCAAGCTGTGGCAAAGCGCGCTGGGCAGCCTTGGCTGGCTGTTGATCTGCGGTGCGCTGAGTGCGGTGCTCGGTGCGTTGCTGTTGCGTCGGCAGTTGAAGCCGCTGGACTACATGGTCCAGCAGTCCCACGCCATCGCCCGGCGCGAATTCCTCAGCCTGCCGGAGTTGCCGCGCACCCCGGAACTACGCCGGGTGGTGCAGGCGATGAATCAGATGGTCGAGAAGCTCAAGGCGCTGTTTCAGGAGCAGGCCGAGCGCAGTGAAAAACTGCGCGCCGAGTCCTATCAGGACAACCTTACCGGGCTGGCCAACCGGCGTTATTTCGAGATGCAGCTCAATGACCGGGTGAGCAATCCGGAGCAGGCCAGTTCCGGTTATCTGCTGCTGTTGCGGGTCAAGGATCTGGCCGGCCTCAACCAGCGCCTCGGCGGCCAGCGCACCGATGAATTGTTGAAAGCGGTGGGCGAGCAACTGTCGCGCGAATGCGCCAAATACCCGGAAACCCAGAACCTGATCACGCGGATTCGTGGCGGTGAATTTGCCGTGCTGGCGCCGGGCCTGGTCCGCGAAGAGGCGCTGCAACTGGCGCAAAACCTCGACAGCGCGCTGAGCAGTCTGCATGCGACCGGCGCGACCGATGTCGCTGCGGTGGCCTCGATCGGCCTGGCGCCGTTCGCTCACGGCGACTCGCCGCAACAGGTGCTGACCCTGGGCGATCAGGCGCTGGCGCAGGCCGAAGGGCAGGGCGAGCAGAACTGGGCGTGCATCGAGCAAAGCCTGACCGCCGAGGTTGGCGATGATCATCATGCCTGGCATCGCCTGCTCGATCAGGCCTTGAATCAGCAGCGTTTCGAGTTGTATTTCCAACCGGTGGTGGCGGCGCAGGACACGCAGCTTGTACTGCATTACAAGGTGCTTTCGCGCTTGCTTGATGAGCAGGGCCAGACCATTCCGGCCGGGCGCTTTCTGCCATGGCTGGAGCGCTTCGGCTGGACGGCGCGGCTCGATCGCCTGATGCTCGAGCGCGTGCTGGAGCAAATGAAAGAGCACGAAGATTCGCTGGCGCTGAACCTGTCCTCGGCGACCCTCGCGGATCCGCAGGCGCTGAACAAGGTCTTCGAGATTCTCCGCGCACACTCCAATTTCGGTTCGCGCCTGACCCTGGAAATCGGCGAAGAGCAGTTGCCTGAACAAGCGCTGCTGGAACAACTGACCCGGCGCCTGCGCGAATTGGGCTTCTCCTTGAGTCTGCAGCGCTTTGGCGGTCGCTTCAGCATGATCGGCAATCTGGCGCGGCTGGGCCTGGCGTACTTGAAGATCGATGGCAGCTACATTCGCGCGATTGATCAGGAGAGCGACAAGCGCCTGTTCATCGAAGCGATCCAGCGCGCTGCGCACAGCATCGATCTGCCGCTGATTGCCGAGCGGGTCGAGACCGAAGGGGAGCTGTCAGTGATTCGCGAGATGGGCTTG
This sequence comes from Pseudomonas sp. R1-1, assembly GCF_051132135.1. Classification (NCBI taxonomy): domain Bacteria; kingdom Pseudomonadati; phylum Pseudomonadota; class Gammaproteobacteria; order Pseudomonadales; family Pseudomonadaceae; genus Pseudomonas; species Pseudomonas sp. R1-1. The sequence continues at coordinate 6,052,665 of NZ_CP071663.1, read as the reverse complement.
TATGGCGTGCAGGGGCAGTTGCTGGGTGAGCCGAAGCCTTGGGCCTGACCTGATCGTTCCCACGCTCTGCGAGGGAATGCACCCCCTGACACTCCGCGTCACAACGATGTTTGAGCGGTGCGGCTGGAACGCAGAGCGTCCCTTGATGCATTCCCACGCGGAGCGTGGGAACGATCACTACCGGGAAATCAGATCAACCCGCCCTCATCCTCATCGATCAACTGGCTCAACCCGCCCAGTGCCTCACGCGCCTGGTTGCGGTCCATCAGTTTGGCCTGCGCCGCGGGTGGCAGGTCGGTGACGCGGATCACGCCTTTCTGGGTCAGCACCTGAATCAGGTCGTCGAGTACCCGAATCATCTCGAAGTCGCTCTGCTTGAGCTGCTTGAGGCTGTTCTCCACGGCTTCGTTGGCGTACCACGCCTGGATTTCATGGTTGTCGGCCGGCAGGGTTTCCGTGGCTTCGGCGTACGCCGCAGCTTCCACGCGAATCAACTGGCCTTGCGCATCGCGTTGCACGTAAAACATTGAGCATCCCTCGGAAAAGAACCAGCGTCATGCTGTCAGCAGCATAGCCAACTGTGCGCAAGTATGCGGTGCGACGACGAAATCGTCACCGGGGTGAACTGACACAACGCAACGGCCGCCCCTGAGGGCGGCCGTTCTGTTTACGCATCAGCTATTGTTGTGGTCGACCTTGATGGTCGGGTCGCTGCCGGCAATCAGGTTGTGCAGGCTGGCGCTCGACCAGTTGTTGCCCTCCAGTTTGATCGTCACGTCCGGCGTTGCCGCCGCGGCATCGCCGGAATTGAATTTGCCCGCCGAGCTGACTTGCAGCGAAGACGTGCCGTCGACCGTGGTGATCTTCAGGAAGTTGTCGATGGTGCTGCCGGTTTCGCCCTGCAGCAGGTCGCGCAGGTCGATGCGGTCACCGTCGGCGGCCTTGAAGTCCTTGATCACATCACTACCGGTGTCGCCTGCCTTCCAGACAAAGGTGTCGGCACCGGAACCACCGATGAGGATGTCGTTGCCCTTGCCACCGATCAGCGTGTCGTTACCGCTGCCGCCGAGCAGGATGTCATTGCCTTTGCCGCCGTCGAGCAGGTCGTTGCCGCCCGAGCCGAACAGGATGTCATTGCCGGCGCCGCCCAACAGGGTGTCGTCGCCGTCGTGCGCACCGGATACATCGAACGCCTGATAGTGCTCGGTGATGTACTGGTGCACGTTGCTGGTGCTGACTTTGCTGACGTCGACGCCGGTTTCCTTGGCGACAAACGCCTGCATTGCCTGATAACCCTCACCGGCAATGCCGTTGAAGCTGACCAGATCGCCGAACAGGATGTCGTTGCCGTCGCCGCCGTTGACGGTGTCGTTGCCCGGCATCGTCGCTTCGGTGTGGCCGATGATCGAGTTGGCGAGGTCTTTCGGATCGATGTTAGTCTGCGGCGTTTTATCCGAATCGTAGGGCTTCAGATCGTTAAGGCTGACGCCGCTGTTGAGACCGATGGCTTCGACGTTCGACAGGCCATTGAGCAACGCGAAGCTGCTGGTGGAATTGTCGGTGGTGTACCAGTCGGTGCTGTTGCCGCTGCCGTTCAGACTCGACAGCTCGTAGGTGCCGTCACCCTGAGCGTGGATAGTGCCCAGGTTGCTCCAGTTCCAGTTGCCGTTTTTGTACGTCTGCAAAACCACAGTGCCAGCGCTGTTGATGCTCAGGTAATGGGTGTTGTCGATGTACGTGCTGAAGCTGTCGCCCGGCTTGTAGTTGCTGGTATTGACTACGCTGTCGAGCCTGACGCTGCCGTACAGCGTCGGATTGGTCTGCTCACCGCTCTGGTAGTAGGTCGGCTGGCCGTCGGTGATGAAGTACGTAAGGTTCTTCGCCCCGGTGTTGGCCACCGCGTCAGCGCTCTGGAACCAGTTGGCCGTGGTCTTGAACACGTCCTCGTAGTTGGTGCCGCCACCGGAGCCCATCGAGTCGAGCACGGCTTTGAGCTTGGTCAGCGCGTTCGGGTCGTTGAGATTGACCGACACCGACTTGTTGACCTGGGTATCGAAGTCCACCAGGAAGATGTTTACCGTGCCCGAGTTGCTGCCGCCCAGGCTTTGCTTGAGGGTGTTGAACACCGAGGTCAGCGAGTCCTTGGCCGCGTTGAGCGACGATGCGCTCATGCTGCCGGAGCTGTCGACCATGAAGGCGATGTTGTAGTTGGTGCCCGGCACCACAGTCAGACCGCCGATGTCGGCGACCATGATGTCGTTGCCGTCAGTGCCGGTAACGGTGTCGTCACCCGAAGTGGCGGTGACCGCGTTGTACACCGCCGGCACCACGGTGACCGGAATGGTCGCGGTGCTGCTCGCCGAACCGCCGACCATTTCAGTGGAGGTCGAGGTCACGGTCAGGTTGAACTGGCCGTTGTAGTAGGTCGGCGGGGTCACGGTCAGGCTGCCGAGATTCCAGCCAGTGACGTTGGCTTCGCCATTGCTCGCGGTAACGGTGAAGGTATGCCCGGCACCATCGCTGAGTACCGAACCGACCGGTGCGCCGCTGATTTTCACGCTCAGGGTTTCCGAGCCGTCGGTATCGGTCAGCGCGGTGCTGATTGCCGACAGTTTCACCGTGGTGCCTTCGGCGCCAGTGTTGAGCTTGTAGCCGTCGTAATAGCCTTCGCCGTTAGTGCCGTGCAGATCGGAGACGGTGACGCCCGAGTTGATCAGATCCTGCACGCCGGTGTAGATCGGCACGCCTGCATTGCTCAGGTCGATCGGCGTGCTGCCATTGACCGACAGGTTGACGTCGTAGCTGCCCGGGCCGCTCTGGTTGTGGTGGTAGATGTCGAGTGTGTAATAGCCGCTGGTGGTCGGGGTGAACGAACCGTTGATCGCCCCGCCCGCCCCCCAGGTACCCGACGCCACACTCTTGCCGCCGATGGTGATCAGCAAGCTGTCATCGGCGACACCACTGAAGGTGTAGGTCTTGCCGGCTTCCAGGTAGATCAGGCCCGAGGTCTTCGATGCCGTACCGGCGGCTACGCTGCCGTCGGACTGCACGTTGGTCACGCTGCCGCTGGAATTTGGCGTGCCGGCGCCATCGATGACGTTTTTCAACGTGGTCGAGTCCGCGCCATTGCCGCTGGTACCCAGGCCGGACAGACCGGTCCAGACTTCCTTGATCAGCCCGGTGGACTTCACGCTGTTGTCGGCCACGTTCACAGTCGGCGCGTCTGCCACTGGCGTGATGTCGATTTTTACCGTGCCGGTGTTGCCCAACAGTTGACCGTCGGTTGGCTGGAACTTGATTTGCGCGTAATCCGCCTGGTTGTTGCCCAGGCCGCTGCCGCCGTAACCGTTGACACCCGACTCGTTGGCATCCGGCATGAAGCGCAGCTTGCCCGCGTCGATGTCGGCCTTGGTGAAGGTCTGGTTATTGGCCACGTCCTTCCAGGTCGAACCGTCCAGATACTGCAGTTTGCCTTCGCCCGGCAGCTGGGTGATCTTGATCCCGAGGCTGCTGGCCGGGCTATCAACGTCGCTGACACCGAAGGTCGACCAGCCGAGTACCAACGGCGTGTCTTCGCTGCCGGTGACATTGCTCGGCGCCGCCACCGGTGCGTCATTGACCGCCACCACGTTGACCGTGGTGGTCGCGGTGTTGGAATAGTTGCTGCCATCAGTCACGGTCACGGTGATGGTCCGCGGCACGGTGCTCGGGTCTTCACTGCTGTTAGTGAAGCTGATGTTTTTGATCACCTGCATGTAATCGGCCAGCGTCGCGTTACCCGACAGGGTCAGGGTTACCGTGCCGTTGGTGCTGTTGGCATTGATGGTGATGCCGTTGACGCTGTTGCCCAGGTTCAGCGCATCGCCGTCCTGACGGTTGGTCAGCACTACAGTGGCGCCGGTGAGCAGGGTGCTGTCCGGATCGGTGATCTTGATATCGGTGTCGGCAATCGACACGCCCGCGCCCGGAGTGTTCTCGGTGAACGTGACTTTGTAATCGGCACCCGTGGCGCCGCTGGAGTTGTTGGCATCCAGGTCGAGTACCGGCGGCGCATCGTTGTCGATGATCGAGGTGCTGACGCTGCCGTTGGTGCTGCTGACCGCGAGGTTTTCGAAGTTGCCGCCAGTGGCCGAATCGATCTTGACCACGAAGTTCTCGGTGCCTTCGGTGATCTTGTCATCGAGAGTGGCGACGTTGAACTGCGCGCTGCTCGCGCCCGCCGGGATCTTCACGGTATAGACGCCGGTGAAATCCGAACCGTCGGCAGCGGTGCCGCTGTAGACGATTTTCAGGGTCACTTCGGTTTGCGCCGGGTGGTTCAGGCTGACCGTGTAGGTCGCGGTCTGACCTTCGGTTACCGAGGTGCTGCCGCTGATGCTGACGGTGGTGGTGTCGACGGTGTCGGTGACGCTGGTGACCGCTGGAGCGGTGCTGGTAACGAGATTTTCGAAACCGCCGCCGCTGGTGCCGGTGATGGTCGCCTGCACGCTGCCGGCGTCTTTGTAGACGTCGTCGGATGGTGCAGCAACGGTCGCAGTGCCGGTGGTTTCGCCAGCCTTGATGGTGATCACGGCGCCGTTGGACAAAGTCACGGTCACTGGCGAGCCAGCGGCGTTGGTCAGGGTTGCGGTGTACGTAATCTGACCACCCTCGGCCACAGAACCGGTCGCAGACAGCGTCAGGTTTGTAGTGTCGACGGTGTCGGTGACGCTGGTTGAGACCGGAGTCTTGTCGGCAACCAGATTCTCGAAGTTGCCACCGCTCACATTGGTGATCGAGTTGGTGATCGGCGCATGGCCGGTCAACGCATCGTTCGGCGCAATGGTGGTCGCGGTTCCGGTTGTCTGGCCAACACCGATGGTGATGGTTTGACCGTTGGCCAGGGTTACGACAACCGGCGAACCAGTCACTGGCGCACCGACGGTTGCGGTGTAGACGACGTTGCCGCCTTCAGCCGCAGTGGCGGTCGCGGTCAGTTTCACCGAGGTGGTGTCGATGGTGTCGGTGACGCTAGTCACTGCCGGAGTTGTGCTCGGCACGAGGTTCTCGAAGTTGCCACCGGTAGCGCTGGTGATGGTCGCCTGCACGCTGCCGGCGTCTTTGTAGACGTCATCGGATGGTGCCGGAACGGTTGCGGTGCCGATGGTTTCGCCAGCCTTGATGGTGATCACGGCACCGTTCGACAAAGTCACGGTCACTGGCGAGCCAGCGGCGTTGGTCAGGGTTGCGGTGTACGTAATCTGACCACCCTCGGCCACAGAACCGGTCGCGGACAGCGTCAGGTTTGTAGTGTCGACGGTGTCGGTCACGGTGGTGCTGACCGGTGTTTTGTCAGCAACGAGATTCTCGAAGTTGCCACCGGTCACGTTGGTGATCGAGTTGGTGATCGGTGCGTGACCGGTCAACGCGTCGTTCGGCGCTGCGGTGGTCGCGGTGCCGGTGGTTTGGCCGATGCCGATGGTGATGGTTTGACCGTTGGCCAGGGTTACGACAACCGGCGAACCTGTCACTGGCGCACCGACGGTTGCGGTGTAGACGACGTTGCCGCCTTCAGCCGCAGTGGCGGTCGCGGTCAGTTTGACCGAGGTGGTGTCGATGGTGTCGGTAACACTGGTCACTGCCGGAGTTGTGCTCGGCACCAGATTTTCGAAGTTGCCACCGGTGGCGCTGGTGATGGTCGCCTGCACGGAGCCGGCGTCTTTGTAGACGTCATCGGATGGTGCCGGAACGGTCGCGGTGCCGGTGGTTTCGCCAGCCTTGATAGTGATCACGGCGCCGTTCGACAAGGTCAAGGTCACTGGCGAGCCAGCGGCGTTGGTCAGGGTTGCGGTGTAAGTGATCTGACCGCCTTCGGCCACGGTGCCGGTTGCGGACAGCGTCAGGTTTGTAGTGTCGACGGTGTCGGTCACGGTGGTGCTGACCGGTGTTTTGTCAGCAACGAGATTCTCGAAGTTGCCACCGGTCACGTTGGTGATCGAGTTGGTGATCGGTGCGTGACCGGTCAACGCGTCGTTCGGCGCGATGGTGGTCGCGGTGCCGGTGGTTTGGCCGATGCCGATGGTGATGGTCTGACCGTTGGCGAGAGTTACCACAACTGGTGAGCCGGTAACCGGAGCACCGACAGTTGCGGTGTAGACGACGTTGCCGCCTTCAGCCGCAGTGGCGGTTGCGGTCAGTTTGACCGAGGTGGTGTCGATGGTGTCGGTGACGCTGGTCACTGCCGGAGTCGTGCTCGGTACCAGGTTTTCGAAATTGCCACCTGTGGCGCCGGTGATCGTCGCCTGAACCGAGCCGGCGTCTTTGTAGACGTCATCGGATGGTGCAGCGACGGTTGCGGTGCCGGTGGTTTCGCCAGCCTTGATGGTGATTACGGCGCCGTTCGACAAAGTCACGGTCACTGGCGAGCCAGCGGCGTTGGTCAGGGTTGCGGTGTAAACAATCGAACCGCCCTCAGCGACCGAATTGGTGGCACTGAGCGAAAGGTTGGTGGTGTCGACGGTGTCCGTAACGGTGGTGCTGACCGGTGTTTTGTCAGCAACGAGATTCTCGAAGTTGCCGCCGGTCACGTTGGTGATCGAGTTGGTGATCGGTGCATGACCGGTCAACGCGTCGTTCGGCGCGATGGTGGTCGCGGTGCCGGTGGTTTGGCCGATGCCGATGGTGATGGTCTGACCGTTGGCGAGAGTTACCACAACTGGTGAGCCGGTAACCGGAGCACCGACAGTTGCGGTGTAGACGACGTTGCCGCCTTCAGCCGCAGTGGCGGTTGCGGTCAGTTTGACCGAGGTGGTGTCGATGGTGTCGGTGACGCTGGTCACTGCCGGAGTCGTGCTCGGTACCAGGTTTTCGAAATTGCCACCTGTGGCGCCGGTGATCGTCGCCTGAACCGAGCCGGCGTCTTTGTAGACGTCATCGGATGGTGCAGCGACGGTTGCGGTGCCGGTGGTTTCGCCAGCCTTGATGGTGATTACGGCGCCGTTCGACAGGGTTACGGTGACTGGCGAACCAGCGGCGTTGGTCAGAGTCGCGGTGTAGATAATCTGACCGCCTTCAGCCACAGAACCTGTAGCACTCAGCGTCAGGTTCGTAGAGTCGACGGTGTCCGTAACGTTGGTCGAAACCGGCGTCTTGTCGGCAACGAGGTTCTCGAAGTTACCGCCGCTCACGTTGGTAATCGAGTTAGTGATCGGCGCATGACCGGTCAACGTATCGTTCGGTGCGATGGTGGTCGCGGTGCCGGTAGTTTGGCCGACACCGATGGTGATGGTCTCACCGTTGGCCAGCGTCACGACTACCGGCGAGCCGGTAACCGGCGCACCGACAGTGGCGGTATAAACGACGTTGCCGCCCTCGGCTGCCGACTCGGTCGCGGTCAGTTTCACCGTAGTGGTGTCGATGGTGTCGGTAACGCTGGTGATAGCCGGGGTTGTGCTCGGCACCAGGTTTTCGAAATTGCCACCGGTGGCGCTGCTGATCGTCGCCTGCACGGAGCCGGCGTCTTTGTAGACGTCATCGGACGGTGCTGGAACGGTTGCGGTGCCGGTGGTTTCGCCAGCCTTGATGGTGATTACAGCGCCGTTCGACAAGGTCACGGTCACTGGCGAACCAGCGGCGTTGGTCAGTGTTGCGGTGTAGGTGATCTGACCACCTTCAGCCACAGAACCTGTAGCACTCAGCGTCAGGTTCGTAGAGTCGACGGTGTCCGTAACGTTGGTCGAAACCGGCGTCTTGTCGGCAACGAGGTTTTCGTAGTTGCCGCCAGTCACGTTGGTGATCGAGTTGGTCAGCGGAGCGTTGCCAGCCAAGGCATCGTTCGGCGCGATGGTGGTCGCGGTACCAGTGGTCTGGCCGATACCAATGGTGATCGTCTGGCCGTTGGCAAGGGTTACCACAACTGGCGAACCAGTGACTGGCGCGCCCACGGTCGCGGTGTAAGTCACGGTGCCGCCTTCAGCCACCGAGGTATCGGCGGTCAGTTTGACCGTCGAAGTGTCGATAGTGTCGGTGACTTGAGTGATCGCAGGCGTGGTGCTCGGAACAAGGTTCTCGAAGTTGCCACCGGTGGCGCTGCTGATCGTTGCCTGCACGGAGCCGGCATCTTTGTAGACGTCATCGGATGGCGCCGCCACGGTTGCGGTGCCGGTGGTTTCGCCAGCCTTGATGGTGATCACGGCGCCGTTGGACAAGGTCACGGTGACTGGCGAGCCAGCGGCGTTGGTCAGTGTTGCGGTGTAGGTGATCTGACCACCTTCAGCCACAGAACCTGTAGCACTCAGCGTCAGGTTCGTAGAGTCGACGGTGTCCGTAACGTTGGTCGAAACCGGCGTCTTGTCGGCAACGAGGTTTTCGTAGTTGCCGCCAGTCACGTTGGTGATCGAGTTGGTCAGCGGAGCGTTGCCAGCCAAGGCATCGTTCGGCGCGATGGTGGTCGCGGTACCAGTGGTCTGGCCGATGCCAATGGTGATCGTCTGGCCGTTGGCGAGGGTTACCACAACTGGCGAACCAGTGACTGGCGCGCCCACGGTCGCGGTGTAAGTCACGGTGCCGCCTTCAGCCACCGAGGTATCGGCGGTCAGTTTGACCGTCGAAGTGTCGATAGTGTCGGTGACTTGAGTGATCGCAGGCGTGGTGCTCGGAACAAGGTTCTCGAAGTTGCCACCGGTGGCGCTGCTGATCGTTGCCTGCACGGAGCCGGCATCTTTGTAGACGTCATCGGATGGCGCCGCCACGGTTGCGGTGCCGGTGGTTTCGCCAGCCTTGATGGTGATCACGGCGCCGTTGGACAAGGTCACGGTGACTGGCGAGCCAGCGGCGTTGGTCAGTGTTGCGGTATAGGTAATCTGACCACCTTCGGCCACGGTGCCGGTCGCGGACAGCGACAGGTTGGTGGTGTCGGCAACGTCGATGACGGCAGTCGATACCGGTGTTTTGTCTGCAACCAGATTCTCGAAGTTACCGCCGCTCACGTTGGTGATCGAGTTAGTGATCGGCGCATGACCAGTCAACACATCGTTCGGTGCAGCGGTGATCGCGGTGCCGGTAGTCTGGCCAACACCGATGGTAATGGTCTGCCCGTTGGCCAATGTCACCACAACCGGAGAACCGGTTACCGGCGCGCCAACAGTAGCGGTATAGGTGACATTGCCACCTTCGGCGGCCGACTCGGTGGCAGTCAGTTTGACGGTGGTTGTGTCTACGGTATCCGTGACGTTGGTCACCGCCGGAACGGTGCTTGGCACCAGGTTCTCGAAGTTGCCGCCGGTTGCATCCTTGATGCTGACTTCGACTTTGCCGGCATCTTTGTAGACGTCATCGGATGGCGCCGCCACGGTTGCGGTGCCAGTGGTTTCGCCAGCCTTGATGGTGATTACGGCGCCGTTCGACAGGGTCACGGTCACCGGTGTGCCGGCCGGGTTGGTCAGCGTTGCGGTGTAGGTGATCTGGCCACCTTCGGCTACCGAATCACTGGCAGTCAGATTCAGATTGGTGGTGTCGGTGGTGTCAGTCACGGTGGTGCTGACCGGCGTTTTGTCGGCCACGAGGTTTTCGTAGTTGCCGCCGCTGACGTTGGTGATCGCGTTAGTGATCGGCGCGTGGCCGGTCAACGCATCGTTCGGTGCGGTGATGGTCACAGTGCCGCTGGTCTTGCCGACTTCGATGGTGATGTTCTGACCGTTGGCCAGGTTGACGACAACCGGCGAACCGGTGACCGGCGCGCCGACCGTGGCGGTGTAGGTGACAGTGCCACCTTCGGCAGCGGTCTCGGTGGCGGTCAGTTTGACCGTCGAGGTGTCGACGGTGTCAGTGACATCGGTGACCGCCGGCGTGCTGCTCGGCACCAGGTTTTCAAAGTTGCCGCCCGTGGCGTCCTTGATCGTGACTTCGATTTCGCCGGCGTCTTTATAGACATCATCGGTTGGGGCTGGAACAGTCACGGTGCCGGTGGACTTGCCGGCTTCGATAGTGATCACCGCGCCGTTCGACAAGGTCACGGTGACCGGCGTACCGGCGGGATTGCTCAGGGTCGCGGTGTAGACAATCGAACCGCCTTCGGCAACGGAGCCGGTCGCGGACAACGACAGGTTGGTGGTGTCGGCAACGTCAGTCACCGCGGTCACTGCGGGAGTCTTGTCGGCGACGAGGTTTTCGTAATTGCCGCCGCTGGTACCGTCGATTTTTACGCTCAGCGTGTTGCCACCGGCCAGAGCATCGTTCGGTGCGGTGAAGTTGACGCTGGCGTTGCTGGCGCCGACCGGGATGGTGATGGTCTGGCCATTGGACAAGGTCACGACTACTGGCGAGCCGGTGACTGGTGCGGTCACGGACGCGGTGTACACCACCACGCCGCCTTCGACGGTGCTGGCGCTGGCGGTCAGCGAAACAGTGCTGTTGTCGATGGTGTCGGTGACGTTAGTCACCGCCGGGGTCTTGTCGACCACCAGGTTTTCAAAATTGCCGCCGCTGGTCTTGGTGATGCTCGCATCGACCTTGCCGGCGTCCTTGTACACGTCATCGCCCGGTGCGGCGACGGTCGCAGTGCCGCTGGTCGCGCCTTTGGCGATATTGATCACCGCACCGTTGCTCAGGGTCACGGTCATTGCCGTGCCGGCCGGGTTGGTCAGGGTCGCGGTGTAGACGATCGAACCGCCCTCGGCAACGGTGCCGGTGGCGCTCAGGCTGATATCGGTGGTGTCGACGCTGTCGGTGACTTTGGTCACGACCGCAGAGCGATCGGCATCGACCTTTTCGAAGTTGCCGCCGGTGTGGCTGGAGATCGCCGTCTGCACCTTGCCGCCATCCACATATGGCGTGTTGGCCGGGGCAGGGAAGTTCACCGAACCGCTGGTGGCGCCGGCAGCGATGTTGATCACCGCGCCGTTGGCCAGGGTTACCGTCATGGCGGTGCCGGCCGGGTTGCTCAGGGTCGCGGTGTAGGTGATCTGGCCACCTTCGCTGACGGTGTCGCTGGCGGTCAGGGTCAGGCTGGTCTTGTCGACGGTGTCGTTGACCGTGGTGCTGACCGGGGTCTTGCTGACGTCGAGTTTCTCGAAATTGCCGCCGCTGGCGTCGGTCATGGTCACGGTGAGCTTGCTGACATCTTTGTAGACGTCATCGCTCGGCGCGGCGATGGTCACCGAACCGCTGGTCTTGCCAGCCTCGATGGTGATGGTCTGGCCGTTGCTTAGGTTGACGGTTACCGGCGTCTGCGCGGCGTTGGTCAGGGTCGCGGTGTAGGTGATCGAGGTGCCTTCGAGCACGTAGCTTTCGGCGCTGAGGGTCAGGTGCGTGGTGTTGACGGTGTCGGCGATATTGGTTACCGCCGGCGTCGGGTTGGCGACGAGGTTTTCGAAGTTGCCGCCCGCAGTGTCCTTGATGGTCACTTCGACTTTGCCGGCGTCTTTGTAGACGTCATCGGCAGGCGCCGGAACGGTCACGGTGCCGGTGGTCTTGCCGGCGTCGATGGTGATCGTCGAACCGTTGCTCAGGGTCACGCTGACTGGCGTGCCGGCCGGGTTGCTCAGCGTCGCGGTGTAGACGATCTGCCCGCCTTCGTTGACGTTGCCGGTGGCGGTCAGCGCAACGGTGGTGGTGTCGACGGTGTCGGTCACGCTGGTGCTGACCGGGGTCTTGTCGGCAACCAGATTTTCGTAGTTGCCGCCGCTGACGTTGCTGATCGAGTTGGTCAACGGTGCGTGACCGATCTGGACGTCATTCGATACGGGGGTGGTAACGCTGCCGGTGGTCTGGCCGACGGCGATGGTGATGTTCTGGCCGTTGGCCAACGTCACCACAACAGGCGAACCGGTGACAGGCGCGCCGACGGTGGCGGTATAGGTGACGGTGCCGCCTTCGGCAATCGACGTGTCAGCGGACAGTTTCACGGTCGAAGTGTCGACGGTGTCGGTAACTTCGGTGACGGCAGGGGTGGTGTTCGGAACGAGGTTCTCGAAGTTGCCGCCGGTGGCGCTGGTGATCGTCGCCTGAACAGAGCCGGCATCTTTGTAGACGTCATCGGCAGGTGCAGCAACGGTCGCGGTGCCGGTGGTTTCGCCAGTCTTGATGGTGATCACGGCGCCGTTCGACAAGGTCACGGTCACTGGTGAGCCAGCGGCGTTGGTCAAGGTCGCGGTGTAAGTGATCTGGCCACCTTCGGCCACGGATCCTGTCGCACTCAGCGACAGATTGGTGGTGTCGGCAACGTCGGTGACAGAGGTCGAAACAGGAGTTTTGTCCGCAACCAGATTTTCGTAATTGCCGCCGCTGACGTTGGTGATTGAGTTGGTCAGCGGAGCGTTGCCGGTCAGCGCGTCGTTCGGAGCGGTGTAGGTGATGGAACCGGTGGTCTGGCCGACGGCGATGGTGATGTTCTGGCCGTTGGCCAACGTCACCACAACAGGCGAGCCGGTAACCGGTGCGCCAACGGTGGCGGTGTAGGTGACGGTGCCGCCTTCGGCGACCGAAGTGTCAGCGGTCAGCTTCACCGTTGAGGTGTCGACGGTGTCGGTGATTTCGGTCACCACTGGCGTCGTGTTCGGAACCAGGTTCTCGAAGTTGCCACCGGTGGCGCTGGTGATCGTCGCCTGAACGGAGCCGGCATCCTTGTAGACGTCATCGGCCGGTGCAGCAACGGTCGCGGTGCCGGTGGTTTCGCCAGCCTTGATGGTGATCACGGCGCCGTTCGACAAGGTCACGGTCACTGGTGAGCCAGCGGCGTTGGTCAAGGTCGCGGTGTAAGTGATCTGGCCACCTTCGGCCACGGATCCTGTCGCACTCAGCGACAGATTGGTGGTGTCGGCAACGTCGGTGACGGTGGTCGAAACTGGAGTTTTGTCCGCAACCAGATTTTCGTAGTTGCCGCCGCTGACGTTGGTGATTGAGTTGGTCAGCGGAGCGTTGCCGGTCAGCGCGTCGTTCGGAGCGGTGTAGGTGATGGAACCGGTGGTCTGGCCGACGGCGATGGTGATGTTCTGGCCGTTGGCCAACGTCACCACAACAGGCGAGCCGGTGACAGGCGCGCCGACGGTGGCGGTATAGGTGACGGTGCCGCCTTCGGCAACCGACGTGTCAGCGGACAGTTTCACGGTCGAAGTGTCGACGGTGTCGGTAACTTCGGTGACGGCAGGGGTGGTGTTCGGAACGAGGTTTTCGAAGTTGCCACCGGTGGCGCTGGTGATCGTCGCCTGCACGGAGCCGGCGTCTTTGTAGACGTCATCGGCAGGTGCAGCAACGGTCGCGGTGCCGGTGGTTTCGCCAGCCTTGATGGTGATCACGGCGCCGTTCGACAAGGTCACGGTCACTGGTGAGCCAGCGGCGTTGGTCAAGGTCGCGGTGTAAGTGATCTGGCCACCTTCGGCCACGGATCCTGTCGCACTCAGCGACAGATTGGTGGTGTCGGCAACGTCGGTGACAGAGGTCGAAACAGGAGTTTTGTCCGCAACCAGATTTTCGTAATTGCCGCCGCTGACGTTGGTGATTGAGTTGGTCAGCGGAGCGTTGCCGGTCAGCGCGTCGTTCGGAGCGGTGTAGGTGATGGAACCGGTGGTCTGGCCGACGGCGATGGTAATGTTCTGGCCGTTGGCCAACGTCACCACGACTGGCGAGCCGGTAACTGGCGCGCCAACAGTCGCGGTGTAAGTGACGGTGCCGCCTTCGGCGACAGAAGTATCGGCGGTCAATTTGACTGTCGAGGTATCGATGGTGTCGGTGACTGTCGTCACGGCTGGAGCAGTGCTTGGTACCAGGTTTTCGAAGTTGCCACCGGTGGCGCTGGTGATCGTCGCCTGCACGGAGCCGGCGTCTTTGTAGACGTCATCGGCAGGTGCAGCAACGGTCGCGGTGCCGGTGGTTTCGCCAGCCTTGATGGTGATCACGGCGCCGTTCGACAAGGTCACGGTCACTGGTGAGCCAGCGGCGTTGGTCAAGGTCGCGGTGTAAGTGATCTGGCCACCTTCGGCCACGGATCCTGTCGCACTCAGCGACAGATTGGTGGTGTCGGCAACGTCGGTGACAGAGGTCGAAACAGGAGTTTTGTCCGCAACCAGATTTTCGTAATTGCCGCCGCTGACGTTGGTGATTGAGTTGGTCAGCGGAGCGTTGCCGGTCAGCGCGTCGTTCGGAGCGGTGTAGGTGATGGAACCGGTGGTCTGGCCGACGGCGATGGTGATGTTTTGGCCGTTGGCCAGCGTCACGATCACAGGCGAGCCGGTCACTGGCGCGCCAACGGTGGCGGTGTAAGTGACGGTACCGCCTTCGGTAACCGAGGTATCTGCGGTCAGCCTCACCGTCGAGGTGTCGACGGTGTCGGTGATTTCCGTCACTACTGGCGTAGTGTTTGGAACCAGGTTTTCGAAGTTGCCGCCGGTGGCGTCCTTGATGCTGACTTCGACCTGACCGGCGTCTTTGTAGACGTCATCGGCAGGGGCTGGAACGGTAACGGTGCCGGTGGTTTTGCCGGCGTCGATGGTGATCACCGAGCCGTTGCTCAACGTCACGGTGACGGGTGTGCCCGCCGGATTGGTTAACGTGGCGGTGTAATTAATCTGGCCGCCTTCGGCCACGGAGCTGGTTGCGCTGAGGCTCAGGCCGGTGTCATCGACCGAGTCGGTGATGGTCGTAACTGCTGGCGCGGTGCTCGGCACCAGGTTTTCAAAATTGCCGCCGGTAGCGCCGGTGATGGTGGTGCTGACAGTGCTGCCATTGTTGTACACGTCATTGGCCGCAGTCGGCACGTTGACGGTACCGACGGTTTCGCCAGCGGCAATGGTGATGGTCGAACCGTTCGACAGGGTGACGGTCACCGGCGTCTGCGCCGGGTTGGTCAGGGTCGCGGTGTAGGTGATCTGGCCGCCTTCGACGATGTTGTTGGTCGCGGTAAGGGTCAGGCCGGTGTTGTCGACCGAGTCGGCAATAGTGGTTACCGCTGGCGTGGAGTTCGGCACCAGGTTTTCAAAGTTGCCACCGGTAGCGCCGGTGATGGTGGTGCTGACGGTGCTGCCGTTGTTGTAAACGTCATTCGGCGCAGTTGGCACGTTGACGCTGCCGGTGGTCTGGCCGGCACCGATGATGATGGTCGAGCCGTTCGACAGAGTGACGGTGACCGGGGTTTGCGCCGGGTTGGTCAGGGTCGCGGTATAGGTGATCTGGCCGCCTTCGACAATGTTGTTGGTAGCGGTAAGGGTCAGGCCGGTGTTATCGACCGAGTCGGTAATGGTGGTCACCGCTGGCATCGGATTCGGCACCAGGTTTTCAAAGTTGCCACCGGTAGCACCGGTGATGGTGGTGCTGACGGTGCTGCCATTGTTGTACACGTCATTGGCCGCAGTCGGCACGTTGACGGTACCGACGGTTTCGCCAGCGGCAATGGTGATGGTCGAACCGTTCGACAGGGTGACGGTCACCGGCGTCTGTGCCGGGTTGGTCAGGGTCGCGGTGTAGGTGATCTGCCCGCCTTCGACAATGTTATTGGTCGCGGTCAGGGTCAGGCCGGTGTTGTCGACCGAGTCGGTAATGGTGGTCACCGCTGGCGTCGGATTCGGCACCAGATTCTCAAAGTTGCCGCCGGTTGCGCCGGTGATGGTGGTGCTGACGGTGCTGCCATTGTTATAGACGTCGTTTGCCGGCGTCGGCACGTTGACGCTGCCAGTGGTCTGGCCGGCACCGATGGTGATGGTCGAGCCGTTCGACAGGGTGACGGTCACCGGGGTTTGCGCCGGGTTGGTCAGGGTCGCGGTGTAGGTGATCTGGCCGCCTTCAGTAACGGTCGGGGCGGTCGTCAGGGTGACGGTGGTGGTGTCGACGGTATCGGTGACCTGGGTAGTCGCCGGAGTGGTCGGCGAGGTCACGGTGATGCCGTTGCCGCCGGTGGTACCGGTGACGGTCACGTCGATTTGCGTCGGGTCGTTGTACACCGTGTCGTTCGGCGCCAGCGGTACGTTGACAGTACCTGTGGTGGAACCGGCCGGAATCACGATCACCGAGCCGTTGGACAGCGTGATGGTCAGGTCAGTCAGTGGTGCCTGGGTCAGGGTCGCGGTGTACACCAGCACGCCGCCGGCTTCGGTAATGGTCGGCGTGGCGCTCAGGCTCAGGGTCGAGGCGCGCAGGGCATTGGTGGTGGTGTCGCTGGTCAGGCCACCGGTGGTGTCCTGGGCGACTTGCCCGGCGGAGTTGATCCCGGCAGTCGGGAAACCAATGGTCGGGTCGACACGGCCAGCGGTCGCGTCGAGCATGACGAAGCTGTGGCCGCCACCGGCGGCACCACCGGTACCTGCGGCGCTTGGGCCGGCAGCGGTGGATTCAAGGGCGGTGGTCGGGTCGACGCCGGCGGCGATGGCTTGCTGCAGCTCTTCTACAGAAGGCGCAGCTTGCGCGGTGGCTTCAGCCAGGTCGGTGCTGGAATCGGGCGCGCTGGCGCTCCACTGCGTATCGCGACCCAGATCAAGGGTACGGCCATCGGCCAGTTCCAGCGACACGGCGCCGGACAGCCCGGTATCGATCTGATCGCCGACATACAGGCGATCGCCTTCAACGAGTACGCGTCGCACGCCCTCTGGGGACACCACGAAAACCTGACCGACAATGCTTTTGACGATGGCAACAACACTGCTCATTGAAGACTCTCCGGGGTGTCGCGTTCAGTTGACTTCCATGGACCTGACGGGCGTCGGCGCCACTTCAGTCTGGACGTGTTTCGATAAAATGGATAACTTGTTGACGCTGTTTTTCGTCAATATTTTGGCTACAAATTTTCGCGATTAACTTTATGCCAAACTATTGACCTTCTGGGTGCCATCCTAAACAATCGCCCCACTAATGTCACATTGATATTTCCGCGGCGACCTGTCCTTCAGC
Organism: Pseudomonas sp. R1-1; assembly: GCF_051132135.1. NCBI lineage: Bacteria > Pseudomonadati > Pseudomonadota > Gammaproteobacteria > Pseudomonadales > Pseudomonadaceae > Pseudomonas > Pseudomonas sp. R1-1. The sequence continues at coordinate 6,035,814 of NZ_CP071663.1, read as the reverse complement.
CTGTCATCCAGTTCCTCTTTTGAACTTTCCGACATACGGTCTTTCGGGTTGCCATCATCCGACGCAGCGCCACGTTTTTGCTGTGATTCAAGACAAAGAAGTTCTGGGAAATTCCAACCATGCGTTCGCTTTTGCTCCTCGTCGCTCCCTTCGCTCTCGCCGCTTCATTCGTACAAGCACAATCCTTACCAGAAGCCATGCAACAGGCACTGGATGTCCATCCGGAAATTCAGGCGGGGATCAACAGTCGTTTGGCGGCGGATTATCAGTTGAAGGCGGCGAAGGGCGGATACCTGCCCAAGGTCGATTTGCTGGGTGGTTACGGCCGTGAAGGCACTGACAGCGTGACCACTCGCGCCAACGGCGGCGGCAATCACTGGGAGACGTTGAATCGCAGCGAGTCAAGTTTACGTCTCTCGCAAATGGTTTTTGACGGTTTTGCGACTTCCAACGAGGTTGCGCGTCAACAAGCCAACGTCAGCTCCCGTGCCTATTCGTTGCTCGGCACGTCCGAGCGCACCGCGCTGACCGTCGCACAGGTCTATCTGGATGTGCTGACTCGCCGCGAATTCGTGCGTCTGGCCGAGGAAAACCTCAAGAGCCACCAGCGCATCTACGACCAGATCCAGTTGCGCACCCAGCGCGGCGTCGGCAGTGGCGCCGACCTCGATCAGGCCGAAGCGCGGATGGCTCAGGCTCGCAATAACTTGATCACCGAGCAGACCAACCTCGCCGACTCGGAAACCAATTTCCTCAGCGCCGTCGGCCAAATGCCCGATCAACTGGAGCGCCCGGCGCCGTTCATGGCGATGATGCCGGCCAACCTCAACGAGGCCCGCGCGCAGATGCTGGAAAACAGCCCGATCCTGCGTTCGGCCGAGTCGGATATTGCCGCTGCCGAGAAGCAGTACGCCACCGCCAAGTCGACCTTCTACCCACGTTTCGATGCCGAGCTGGGCCGCACCGCCGACAACGACCTCGACGGCCAGAACGGCCACAACAACGAATGGCAGGCCATGCTGCGCATGCGCTTCAACCTGTATTCCGGTGGCAGCAACAAGGCTGACCTGGAATCCAAGTCGTACCTTGCCAACCAGGCGCTGGACATCCGCAACAACGCCCTGCGCCAGTTGAACGAAGAGCTCGGCCTGGCCTGGAACGCCCTCAACAACGCCAATGCGCAGGTGCCGATCGCCCAGCAATACGTCGATCACAGCACCTCGGTGCGCACCGCCTACCAGCGTCAATTCAGCCTTGGCGAACGCACCCTGCTGGACTTGCTCGACAGCGAAAACGAACTGTTCACCGCGTCGCGGCGTCTGGCGGAAATCAAGAACATTCAGTTATTTACTCAGTACCGAATCAAGGCGACCATGGGCGAATTGCTCAAAAGCCAGGGTGTAGTCGCGCCGTTGGCATCCGTTGTGCAGAACGATGTGAAACCCAAGGTCCAGCTGCCTGGGATGAATTGAGTTATCCCTTTCAACTGTCGAAGAGTGTCGAGCGTGGAATCAGAAGTCAGTCGAGTTCATCTCAGCCATGATCCACGCGCGTTGCATGACGATCCGTTGCTGGACGGTCTGCTCGCCCTTTGCATGCTGCACCAGAAGCCGGCCAGCGCCGCGATGCTGACCACCGGCCTGCCGCTGCCCAAACAACGCCTGAGTGTCGAGTTGCTGCCGCGTGCGGCAGCTCGCGCCGGTCTGCAAGGGCGAGTGCTGCAACGCAAACTGGAAGAAATCCCGGCGATCGCCATGCCAGCCTTGCTGCTGCTCAAGGACGGCCGCAGTGCCGTGCTGCTCGGCTGGCAGGGCGACAGTGATGCGCGGGTGCTGCTCAGCGAAAGCGATGGCGGCGAGTCGACCGTCAGCCGCGAACTGCTCGCCGACGACTACATCGGCAAAGTTTTCTTCGCTCAGCCGCAACACAAATTCGATGTCAACCACGGCACGCTGATTCCGCGTGCGCGCTCCTGGTTTCGCGACACCCTCAAGCGCTCGCGCTGGCTCTACGCCGATGCGATCGCCGCGAGTTTCCTGATCAACATCATCGCCATGGCCGCGCCGCTGTTCGTGATGAACGTGTATGACCGCGTGGTGCCGAACCAGGCCGAAGCGACCCTGTGGGTGCTGGCGCTGGGCATTACCGGCGCGTACATCTTCGATCTGATCCTGAAAAGCCTGCGCAGTCTGTGCCTGGACCTCGCCGGGAAGAAAACCGACCTGATCATCTCCGCGACGCTGTTCGAACGCATTGTCGGCATGGCGATGAAATACCGCCCGGCGCGGGTCGGCAGCTTTGCGCAGAACATCCATGAGTTCCAGAGCCTGCGCGACTTCCTTGCCTCGCTGACCTTGACCAGTCTGATCGATCTGCCGTTCACCATTCTGATCTTCATCGTGATCGCCATTCTTGGCGGGCATCTGGTGTGGATTCCGGTGCTGGCCTTCCCGATCGCCTTGCTGATTGGTTACGCGTTGCAGAAGCCACTGGTCGCGACCATGGAGCGCACCATGGCCCTCGGTGCCGAGCGCCAGTCGAGCCTGATCGAAACCCTCGCCGGCCTCGACGCGGTCAAGGTCAATAACGCCGAAAGCGAGCGTCAGTATCAGTGGGAGCAGACCATCGGCACCCTTAGCCGCCTCGAGCTGCGGGTGAAAATGCTTTCCGGTCTGGCGATGAACATCACCCTGCTGATCCAGCAACTGGCCGGGGTGATCATGATCGTCTTTGGCGTCTACCAGATCATCGCGGGCAACCTGAGCATGGGCGGGCTGATCGCCTGCTACATGCTCAGCGGTCGCGCACTCAGCCCGCTGGCCTCGCTGTCCGGTCTGCTCACGCGCTATCAGCAGGCGCGGGTGACCATGACGTCGGTCGACCAGATGATGGAGCTGCCGCAAGAGCGCAATTTCGAAGAACGCCCGCTGAGCCGCAAGGTGCTGCAAGGTGCCATCGAGTGCCGCCAGCTGAGCTTCACCTACCCGGAACAACAGAATCCGGCGCTGAAAAACATCAACCTGGTGATCCGTCCCGGCGAGAAGATCGGCATCATCGGCCGCAGCGGCTCGGGCAAGAGTTCGCTGGCGAAACTGCTGGTCGGCCTTTATCAACCGGACGACGGCGCGCTGTTGGTCGATGGCGTGGACATCCGCCAGATCGACGTCAGCGAACTGCGCTACAACATCGGCTACGTCCCGCAGGACATCCAGCTGCTGGCCGGCACGTTGCGCGACAACCTGGTTTCCGGTGCGCGTTATGTCGAAGACGAACTGGTCCTGCAAGCCGCCGAACTGGCCGGCGTTCACGAATTCGCTCGCTTGCATCCGCAAGGTTATGAACTGCAAGTCGGTGAGCGTGGGCAGAACCTCTCCGGCGGCCAGCGGCAGAACGTTGCCCTGGCGCGGGCGTTGTTGCTCAATCCGCCGATTCTGCTGATGGACGAGCCGACCAGCGCCATGGACAACACCGGCGAAGAACGCCTCAAGCAACGCCTGGCGGCGGTGATCGAAAACAAGACCGTGGTGCTGGTGACGCACCGGGCCTCGCTGTTGTCGCTGGTCGATCGCCTGCTGGTGGTCGATCGCGGGCAGATTCTCGCCGACGGCCCGAAAGCCGCGGTGATGGAAGCGTTGAAGAAGGGGCAGATCAGTGTTGCTTAAGTCCGGTGTCAAGGAGTCGATCCGTCGCTACTTCAAGGGTTCTGCTTCGCTGCAGGGCCAGCCGCTGCCGGAGGTCAACAAGGCGCTGATCGAAGACGCCCCGCGCGTCGTGCGCCTGACCATCTGGGCGATCATCGGCTTCTTCGTGTTCCTCATGCTCTGGGCCAACTTTGCCGTGATCGACGAAGTGACCAAGGGCGACGGCAAGGCAATTCCGTCGTCGAAGATCCAGAAAATCCAGAACCTCGAAGGCGGCATCGTCGCCGAACTGTTCGTCAAGGAAGGTCAGATCGTCGAGGCCGGCGCGCCGCTGATTCGTCTCGACGACACGCGTTTTGCTTCCAACGTTGGCGAAACCGAGGCCGATCGCCTGTCGATGCTGCTGCGCGTCGAACGCTTGAGCGCGGAAGTCGACGACCGTCCGCTGAATTTCCCCGAGGACGTGCTCAAAGCCGTGCCGGGTCAGGCGAAAAGTGAAGAATCGTTGTACATCAGCCGCCGTCAGCAGTTGCACGATGAAATTGGCGGCTTGCAGGAGCAGTTGATTCAGCGCCAGCAAGAGCTGCGCGAGTTCACCTCCAAGCAGGCGCAGTATCGCCAGCAACTGGGCCTGCAACGTCAGGAAATCAATATGTCCGAGCCGTTGGTGGCGCAGGGCGCGGTGTCGCCGGTGGAAGTGCTGCGGCTCAAGCGCGCGGAAGTCGAAACCCGCGGCCAGCTCGACGCGACCACCCTGGCCATTCCGCGTGCCGAATCGGCGATCAAGGAAGTGCAACGCAAGATCGACGAGACTCGCGGCAAATTCCGCAGCGAAGCGCTGACCCAGCTCAACGAAGCACGCACCGATCTGAACAAGGCCCAGGCCACCGGCAAAGCGCTGGAAGACCGCGTCAGCCGTACGCTGGTTACCTCACCTGTGCGCGGCATCGTCAACAAGTTGCTGGTCAACACCATCGGCGGCGTCATCCAGCCAGGCAGCGACATGGTCGAAATCGTGCCGCTGGATGACACCTTGCTGGTCGAAGCGAAAATTCGTCCGCAGGACATCGCCTTCCTCCATCCGGGACAGGAAGCGATCGTCAAATTCACTGCGTACGACTACACCATTTATGGCGGGCTCAAGGCGCAGCTCGAACAGATCGGCGCCGACACCATCACCGATGAAGACAAGAAAACCACCTACTACATGATCAAGGTGCGCACCGAGCGCAGCCATCTGGGCACGGATGAGAAACCGCTGCTGATCATTCCGGGGATGGTCGCTTCGGTGGATATCATCACCGGCAAGAAGTCAGTGTTGAGCTACCTGCTCAAACCGATCATTCGCGCGCGGGCCGAGGCGTTGCACGAACGCTAAATCTTTATTGGTCTTTCTGGCCTCATCGCGAGCAGGCTCACTCCTACATTTTGGAATGCGTTCCCCTGTAGGAGTGAGCCTGCTCGCGATGAGGCCAGCGCATTCGCTAAATATCCGTCGGTAAGTGACACAAATGGTCACCCGGGTCCGCACCAACCGCCATATAGTTATTCTCTAACGGTATTTAATTTCCAATTCTTATACCTATAAAGTCATCCCCCTGCGTACCTGCCGACCAATCGGCGCGCCGCACGAGCTGAACCAACACGCAATCCAGCGTGAGTGTCTGATCGACGAGCGCGCCTAGGAGCGCGCCGTGCGTGGGAGATGGAAAGATGTCCGCAGCTACTGCCACCCCGAGCGCCGCGCCCGCCGCGCCGCAAACCTTTGAAATTCGCCCGTTCACCGGTGCCGTCGGTGCCGAAATCGTTGGCCTCGACCTGAGTAGACCGGTCAATGACCAGGATTTCGCACGCATTCATCGCGCGCACCTTGATCACCATGTCGTGGTATTCCGCGACCAACGAATCACCCCGCAACAGCAGATCGATTTCAGCCGCCGCTTCGGTGTGCTGCAGATTCACGTGCTCAAGCAGTTCCTGCTGGCCAATCACCCGGAAATCCTCATCGTTTCCAATATTATCGAAAACGGCCAGAACATCGGCCTCGGTGACGCCGGCAAGTTCTGGCATTCCGATCTCTCCTATAAAGAGCTGCCGAGCCTCGGTTCGATGCTTCACGCCCAGGAGTTGCCGGAGGAGGGCGGCGACACGCTGTTCGCCGACATGCACAAAGCCTGGGACAACCTGCCCGCCGCGTTGCGTAACGCTGTCGAAGGCCGCTTCGCTGCGCACTCGTACACCGCGCGTTACAGCGAAACCAAATTCGAGGGCAACTGGCGCCCGACCCTGACCCCGGAACAACTCGCGCAAGTCGCCGAAGTCGTGCATCCGGTGGTGCGCACGCACCCGGAAAATGGCCGCAAGGCCCTGTTCGTCAGCGAAGGCTTCACCACACGCATCGTCGGCCTGCCGCAAGACGAAAGTCAGCAACTGTTGAGGGAGCTCTACGCCCACAGCGTGCTGCCGCAAAACATCTACCGCCATCAGTGGCAACCGCATGATCTGGTGTTCTGGGACAACCGCTCGCTGATCCACCTTGCTGCCGGCTGCCCCGCACACCTGCGCCGCAAGCTGTATCGCACGACCATCCAGGGCGATGCGCCTTTCTGATTCGCGGAGATTGCCAAGACCATGAACGCTCCCTTGCCAGGCCACGCGGCCAGCAACCCGGTCGCCCGCTGCGAAGCGCTGCTGGCGGTCGATCACGTCAGCCTCGAATACCGCACGCCGCAACGCGTGGTGCGCGCCACCCACCAGGTCAGTTTTGAAATCGACCCGGCCGACCGTTACGTGCTGCTCGGCCCGTCCGGTTGCGGCAAGTCGACCTTGCTCAAGGCTGTCGCCGGTTTCATCCAGCCGTCCGAAGGCGAGATCCGTTTGCAAGGCCAGCGCGTCGATGCGCCGGGGCCGGACCGGATTGTGGTGTTTCAGGAATTCGATCAACTGCCGCCGTGGAAAACCGTCAAACAGAACGTGATGTTTCCGCTGTTGGCCTCGCGCACGCTGAACAAAAAACACGCCGAAGAACGTGCGCTGCACTATCTGGAAAAGGTCGGGCTGGCGGCGTTCGCCGACGCCTATCCACACACCCTGTCCGGCGGCATGAAAGCGCGGGTGGCGATTGCCCGGGCGCTGGCGATGCAACCGAAAATCCTCCTGATGGACGAGCCGTTCGCTGCGCTGGACGCGCTGACCCGACGCAAGATGCAGGAGGAATTGCTGCTGCTCTGGCAAGAAGTGCGCTTTACTTTGCTGTTCGTCACCCATTCGATCGAAGAGGCGCTGGTGGTTGGTAATCGCATTCTGTTGCTGTCACCCCATCCGGGGCGCGTGCGCGCCGAAGTGCATAGTCATCAATACGATCTGCACAGCCTTGGCGGTGTGGCGTTTCAGGAGTCGGCGCGGCGCATTCACCGACTGCTGTTCGACGAAGGCCAGTCGCCCGACACCGAACGTGATCACGACTTCAACGACATTCGCATCGCCTATTGAGCGGCCAGGAGGACTACCCGATGAGCCATTCATCATCCGTGCGTGAAGAATTCGAAATCGAGCTCGAGCCGCTGACGGCCGTGCCGGTCGAGCGTGAACTGTCGCTGGGTACGCGGCTGTGGCAGCAGGGCTGGCTGCGCAAAAGTTTGATCCTTATCGTTCTGGCGATCATCTGGGAAGTGGTCGCGCGGATCCAGAACAATGACCTGATGCTGCCCAGTTTCCTGCAGACCAGCCATGCGCTGTTCGACGGCTTGCTCAGCGGTGAGCTGTTGACCAAGGTATGGATTTCCCTGGTGGTGCTGATCAAGGGTTATCTGATCGGTATCGTCCTCGCCTTCGCCCTGACCACGCTGGCGGTCTCGACGCAATTGGGCCGCGATCTGCTCAGCACAATGACTTCCATGCTCAACCCGCTACCGGCCATCGCGCTGTTGCCGCTGGCGCTACTGTGGTTTGGTCTGGGGCAGAACAGCCTGATTTTCGTGCTGGTGCATTCGGTGCTGTGGGCGTTGGCGCTGAACACCTATGCGGGATTCATGGGTGTCTCTGAAACCCTGCGCATGGCCGGGCGCAATTACGGTTTGAAAGGCTTGCGCCTAGTCCTGTTCATCCTGATTCCGGCGGCGCTGCCGTCGATTCTGGCCGGGCTGAAAATCGGCTGGGCGTTTGCCTGGCGCACCTTGATCGCGGCAGAACTGGTGTTCGGCGCCACCAGCGGCAAGGGCGGCCTCGGCTGGTACATCTTCCAGAATCGCAACGAACTGTACACCGACAAGGTGTTTGCCGGGTTGGCCGTGGTGATTTTGATCGGCTTGCTGGTGGAGAATCTGGTGTTCGATTCGCTGGAGCGGGTGACCGTCAAGCGGTGGGGTATGCAGCGCTGATTTGTGGTGTGGCGGCCGGCCTCATCGCGAGCAGGCTCACTCCTACATTTTGGAATGCGTTCCCCTGTAGGAGTGAGCCTGCTCGCGATAGCTTTATCAGCGGCACCACTTGATCTGAAGGATGTTTGCTAGCATTGCGCCCGGATCAATCCCGATCAGCCAAGAGTGCTCAGCATGCAACTCCCGGACATGAACCTGCTGGTCGCCCTCGACGCTCTGCTCGACGAAGGCAGTGTGGTCGGTGCGGCGCGGCGGATGAATCTCAGCCCGGCGGCGATGAGCCGTACGTTGACGCGGATTCGCGAAGCCATCGGCGATCCGATTCTGGTGCGCGCCGGCCGCGGTCTGGTGCCGACACCCAAGGCCCTTGAGCTGCGCGAGCAGGTGCGCGACGTGGTCGAGCAGGCCGCGCTGCTGTTCCGGTCTGCGGACAGCGTGGAACTGGGCACCCTGCGTCGGCGCTTCAGCATTCGCGCCAATGACTTTTTCGTCGGCGTCTACGGCGGCAAGCTCTTCGACACCCTCGACAAGCTCGCCCCGCACTGCGAACTGCGCTTCGTTCCGGAAGGTGACGGCGACGACGAAGCGCTGCGCGAAGGGCGCATCGACCTGAGCGTCAGCAACACCCGGCCGGTGACGCCGGAAGTGAAAGTGCAAAACCTGTTTTCAACGCATTTCGTCGGTCTGGTGCGCGAAGACCATCCGCTGCTCGATGGCGAAATCACCGCTGAGCGCTACGCCGGTTTTTCCCACATCAGCATGTCGCGCCGGGGCATCGCCCGCGGCCCGATCGATACGGCGCTGAATGCGCTGGGCCTGGAGCGGCGGGTGGCGGTGATCGCGCCGAGTTTTCACGCGGCGATGTTCGCCCTGCCGGATTCCGACCTGATCCTGCCGGTACCCAAGGAAGCCCTGCTGAGTGTCCGCCGCCTGGGCCTGAAGCTGCGCTCGTTCAACCTGCCGATCCCCTTGCCGATGCTGATGCTGACCCAGGCCTGGCACCCGCGCTTCGACAAGGACCCGGCCCACCGCTGGCTGCGCGAAACCCTGAAAACCTGCTGCGATGAAACGTGGCTGGCGGCACAGCCCTGATTTCCGAACCTACAACAAACCCCTGTAGGAGTGAGCCTGCTCGCGATAGCGGCGTGTCATTCGACACCTCAATCGACTACACCGCAATCGCGAGCAGGCTCACTCCTACAGGTGCTCATCGTTGTGTCTGATGCACTTATAACCTGCCCATAAGTCAATTTTCGGCATTGCCAAGCCCCACTAAAATGCTCCGGTATTTTTCTCTCCGGAGTGTGTATTCATGACATCCCTGACGGCTGCGGCGCCTGTCGCTGCGGCCAATCCGGCGACGGCGGCCGCGCCACCGGTGTTCGGGGCGCGGATCATCATTGGCCTGGTCGGCGTGCTGCTGGCGGTGCTGGTGTCGGGCCTCAACGAAATGGTGACAAAGGTTGCCCTCGCCGATATTCGCGGTGCGCTGCACATCGGTTACGACGAGGGCACCTGGCTGGTCGCCAGTTACACCGCCACCTCGGTCGCGGCCATGGCGTTTGCGCCGTGGTGTTCGGTGACCTTCTCGCTGCGCCGATTCACCTTGTGCGCGATCAGCCTGTTCACTGTGCTTGGCGTGCTGTGCCCGTTCGCGCCGAATTACGAAAGCCTGCTGCTGATGCGCACCTTGCAAGGCTTGGCGGGCGGTGCCTTGCCGCCGATGTTGATGACCGTCGCCCTGCGTTTCCTGCCAGCGAACATCAAGCTGTATGGCCTGGCCGGTTATGCGCTGACCGCGACCTTCGGCCCGGGACTGGGCACGCCGCTGGCCGGTTTGTGGACCGAGTACGTCGGCTGGCAATGGACGTTCTGGCAAATCGTGGTGCCGTGCCTGATCGCCATGGCGGCGGTGGCGTATGGCATTCCGCAGGATCCGCTGCGCCTCGAACGCCTGAAAAGCTTCAATTGGAAGGGCTTGCTGCTGGGGTTTCCGGCGATCTGCATGCTGGTCATCGGCCTGCTGCAAGGCAATCGCCTCGACTGGTTCGAATCGAACCTGATCTGCGCCTTGCTCGGCGCCGGCTCGCTGTTGCTGGTGGCGTTTCTGATCAACGAGTGGTCACAGCCGATTCCATTTTTCAAATTGCAGATGCTCGGCATTCGCAATTTGTCGTTCGCCCTGATGACGCTGGCCGGCGTATTGGTCGTATTGCTTGCTGTGGTGCTGATCCCGTCGAGTTATCTGGCCCAGGTACAAGGCTATCGCCCGGTGCAGACCGCGCCGATCATGCTGATCGCAGCCTTGCCGCAGTTGCTCGCGCTGCCGCTGGTGGCGGCGCTGTGCAACCTGCGCTGGGTCGATTGCCGCTGGGTGCTGGGGATCGGTTTGAGCCTGCTGGCGCTGTCGTGCCTAGGCGGGTCGCACCTGACCTCGGCGTGGATTCGCGATGATTTTTATGCGCTGCAGTGGTTGCAGATTCTCGGCCAGCCGATGGCGGTGTTGCCGCTGCTGATGCTGTCCACCGGCAGCATCACCCCGCTGGACGGGCCGTTCGCCTCGGCGTGGTTCAACACCGTCAAAGGGTTATCGGCGGTGATCGCCACCGGGGTGATCGAGGCGCTGACCACTTCGCGCCTGCATTTTCATTCGAGCATGTTGGTCGACAGTCTCGGCAATTCGCCGCTGGCCGATCACAGCGATCCGGGGCTCGCCCATCGCCTGCACGAACAGGCCGTGGTGCTGACCTCATCGGATCTTTACCTATGCATGGCCGGCGTCGCGCTGGCGTTGATTCTGCTGATTTTCTGGCTGCCGACGCGGATCTATCCGCCGCGCGCGCCGACTTGATTGCTGCACTGAAACAGAAGGTTTTTATGACGACTCAAGCAAAGCAAAAACTCGCGGTGGCCGTTGCCGCTGCGCTGGCCGTCGGCGTGCTGGTGTACCTGGCGCTGCCTGGCCTGTTTGGTAAACGCACCGAGCAAAGTACCAACGATGCCTTTGTCTCCGCCGATTACACGCTGGTGGTGCCGCGCGTCGCCGGGTTCATCAAGCAAGTGCTGGTCGAGGACAACCAGCAGGTCAAGGCCGGGCAATTGCTGGCGTTGATCGATGACCGCGATTTACGTGCCGCGGCTGAAGCGGCGGACGCGCAAACCCTGGTCGCCCGTGCGCAACTGCAAAATGCCCAGGCGACGCTGGAGCGCCAGACCTCGCTGATCGCCCAGGCTCAGGCCTCCGTGGTGTCGGCCAAGGCTGAGATGGCCTTCGCCCAGCAGGAACTCAATCGCTACAACCACCTCGCCGGTGTCGGTGCCGGCACGGTGCAGAATGCGCAACAGGCGCGTACGCGGATCGATCAGGCCTCGGCGCGGCTCGACACGGCGACGGCGAAACTGGCCGCCGAACGCAAGCAAGTGGAAATTCTTACAGCGCAACGGGACGCCGCCGAGGGCAGCCTGAAACACGCGCAAGCGGCGCTGGAAATCGCCAGTTTCAACCTCTCCTACACGCGCATCACCGCGCCACAGGACGGCATGATCGGCGAGCGCGCAGTGCGTGTCGGCGCCTACGTGACGCCGGGCAGCAAGCTGTTGGCGGTGGTGCCGTTGCAGCAGGCCTATGTGGTGGCGAATTTCCAGGAAACCCAGTTGACCGACGTGCAGCCGGGGCAGGACGTGCAGGTGCGCGTCGACAGTCTTGGCGGCGAGGCATTGAGCGGTCGCGTCGAAAGTATTGCGCCAGCGACCGGCGTGACGTTTGCCGCGGTGAAGCCGGACAACGCCACCGGCAACTTCACCAAAGTCGTGCAGCGGATTCCGGTGAAGATCGTGCTTGAGCCGGGCCAGCCATTGGCCGAACGGTTAAGGGTGGGGATGTCGGTGGAGGCGAGCATTCATACTGCGGATGCGAAGGTGGATCGCGAGGTGGTACAGCGATGATTGGCGTTGAATCGACTGCCGCTTTCGCGAGCAGGCTCGCTCCCACAATTAATCTCGGCAACACCACAAAACCTCTGTGGGAGCGAGCCCGCTCGCGAAGTGGCCAGTGGCAGCACATCACTTCAAGTGCCTTGCTCACCCTTTGTCTCAGCGCCTGCACTGTCGGCCCTGACTTCGAGAAACCCGAAGCCACGCAAATCACCGCCTGGGCCAAACCCGCCAAATCCGCCCCCAGCCAGGCCGTCAGCGAACCGCTCAACGAGCGCTGGTGGGAAGTTTTCAACGATCCGCAACTCTCGGCACTCGCCCAGCGTGCCGTTCGCAGCAACCTCGACCTGCAACTGGCCAGCAGCCGCCTACAGCAAAGCCGCGCCGCCCGACAGGTGATCACTGCCGAGCGTTACCCGAACACCGCGGCCAGCGGCAGTTACGCACGCAAGCGCAACAGTGGCGAAGGCTTGAACGATCCATCGGGGCATAACGGCGATTCAGCGTTCAACCTGTGGGATGCCGGGTTCTCTGCGTCCTGGGAGCTGGACTTCTGGGGACGCGTGCGCCGTGAAACCGAAGCCGCGGATGCCAACCTGCAAGTCGCCGAGAACGACCGCCGTGGTGTCTTGTTGACCGTGCTCGCCGATACCGCGCAAAACTACATCCAGCTGCGCGGCGTGCAGAACACCCGCGCCGTCACCGAACAGAACTTCGACGTCGCCCGTCACAGCCTCAAGCTTTCGCAACTGCGGCTGGCCGACGGCGTGGCGACCGATCTGGACGTCGCCGAAGCCGCCGCGCAAGTCGCCGCCATCGAAGCGCGTCTGCCGGCGCTGGAGCAGCGCCAGGCGCAACTGATCAACGCCATCAGCCTGTTGATGGGCGAGCCGCCGCAGGCCTTGGCCAAAGAGTTATCCACCGACGCAGCGGTGCCGCAGTCGCCACGGCAAGTGGCGATCGGCCTGCCATCGCAACTGGCCGAACGACGCCCCGACATCCGCCAGGCCGAAGCACGCCTGCACGCGGCCACCGCCACTATCGGCGTGGCCAAGGGTGATTTCTATCCGCGCATAACCTTGTCCGGCAACCTTGGCTCGCAAGCCATGCAACTCAGCGATTTCGGTTCATGGGGCTCGCGCGCGTTCGGCATTGGCCCGCAATTCAGCCTGCCGCTGTTCGACGGCGGACGCCTGCGCGGCATGCTGCAACTGCGCGAAGCGCAACAGCAGGAAGCGGCCATCGCTTACCAGCAAACCGTACTGCGCGCCTGGCACGAAATCGACGATCAACTGACCGCCTACAACGTCAGCCAGCGCCGCCGCGACAGCCTTGCCGAAGCCGTGCGCCAGAACCAGATCGCCCTGCGCACCGCGCAGCAACAATACGTCGAAGGTGTGTCCGACTTCGTCAACGTCCTCACCGTGCAGAGCGCCTTGCTGGCGACCCAGCAACAGTGGGTAGAAAGCTCCACCGGCGTTTCGCTGGCGGTGGTCGGCTTGTACAAGGCATTGGGTGGCGGATGGCAATCGGTGTATCCGGCGCAGCAGATGGCTGCGGCTGCGCCGGACGTCGCGAAGCCCTGAACCAACAGCGCCAGCTATGCTCAACTCCACTGGATCAAGCGGTTCAACGCCGCGCCTGAATGCCAGAGGAGTTGCAGCATGGAAAATCCACAACACAGCCTCCCGGCCCTGTTCAAACAACTCGGCCTGGATGACGACCCGATCAGCATCGACCAATTCATTGCCAGCCATTCTCCACTCAAGCCCAAATTGCATTTAGCCGATGCGTTTTTCTGGTCGAAAAGCCAGGCGCAGTTCCTGCGCGACGAGATTCTGGAGGATGCGGATTGGGCGGAGGTGGTGGATCAGTTGGATGTGATGTTGCGTAAGGGGCGGGTGAGATGACCAGGGAGAACCTTTGCGATCTGTCACCGCAACAATTGATAAGCTTCGATATCGACCGAAATTTCGATCGCATTCAAGGCACTCACCATGCAAAACGTTCTGGCCGATATGGCTGTCAGTATTTCTGAATTGAAGAAAAATCCTGCTGCCGTGCTAAAAGGCGCTAAAGGCGGTGCTGTGGCAATACTCAATCACCACCGGGTCGTGGGCTACATGGTGCCTGCTGACGTGTATGGAGCGTTGGTCGAGCGGCTTGATGATCTTGAGCTTATGCAAATTATGAGTTCCCGAGCTAACGAAACACCCATTTCGTTACGTCTGGATGATTTGTAGGTTTAAGTTTCTGTCGCCGGGGAACCACGAGTGGAGCAAGCTGCGTCGTTCGTAGCGGGAGCATTCACGCAAGGGGCGCAGCGTGTAAAAAAAAATGTAGGAAAGGGCTGAAATGTAAAAAAAACATGTTTGCTGTAAAAAAATCTGGGCTTTAATCGTCGCTGTAGATTTTTTGTGGAAGATGACGATGCCAACTGTTGGATACGCCTACCTGCGTGACGCGCTGAAGCTCAAGGCATTCGCTCCAAAGCGCATCGCTATGATCAAACCGGTCACCAGAATTACCTTGATCGGTGATTGTCTTGCTGTTCCAGCCGCCGTTGCGCCTGCACAGGGATCAACGCTAGAGCACATTCTGTTTGCGCTAAAGCATGAAGGAATAAACCTGTGCATTCTTGCCCAGGCGCTGGAATTTGTTGAAGCGAGCGATCTATCAAGCGAGCTGGGCAGATCCCCTAACGGCGTATTTATCCGTAAGACCTGTTTTCTATGGGAAAGCTTTACCGGTAAACAACTGGACTACTCCGTCCCGGTTCGAGGCAGCGTCGTCGCCTTGTTCGATCCCAAGCGATACGTCACCGGGCCAGCGGTTCGGAATAGTCGCTGGCGAGTCGATTTCAATGGTTTGGGGTCATTGCATTACTGCGCCACCGTTGAACGAACGGTGAGGCTACAGGAGCTGATCGACCTGAACATCGTTGGGCGAGCCCAGGTTTTCATGGCGACGTTGCCACCGGAGATGATGGATCGGGCAATCAATTGGGCCTATTTGCATGAGACTCGCGATTCCTTCGCTATCGAGAAAGAAGAGCCCAGCGAAGAAAAATCGCGGCGATTTGTTCGACTTTTGCGCCAAGCTCACGAGCGTACAGAGCTGAGCGAGGACTATCTGGTCGAGTTGCAAAACAGCACGGTCTCGAATCCCTTCGATAAAGCGGTGCTCTTCCGTCATCAACAGAACCATTTACACAACGGCTTGAGAGGCGCCGCGGGCGTCAGTTATGTGCCGCCAGCTGCGCAATTGTGTCGTGAGTTGATGGAGGAGTTGATGACGTTCGCCAATCACTCGGCGAAGCAGGTGGATCCGCTGATAGCGGCAGCGGTTGTGGCTTTCGGTTTTGTTTTTCTTCACCCGTTCATGGATGGCAACGGGCGACTCTCACGCTTTCTCATTCACCAGATCCTCTGCCAGTCCGGTGCTCTGCGAAATGGCTTTCTATTACCCGTTTCCGTGGCGATGAAGCATGAGGAATCCAGCTATCTGCAAACGCTGAAAGAGTTCTCGAAACCAGCGAGAGAGTTTTGGCGTGTCACTTGGCTGGACTCCGACCAGATGACATTCGATTTCATCGGTCACGACGCTATCTACCGATTCTGGGATGCTACTCATTGCGCAGAATTTACCTTGCAAATGGCCTTGCGAGCGCTTGAGGTTGAGCTACGAGAGGAGACTGAATTTCTCGAAAAATACGATTTCGTCATCAAAGCGGTAAATGATCGTTTCGATGTTCGAGGAAGCGATCTTTCGAGGTTGGTGATGATGTGCCTGGACAACGCTGGGAAGGTTTCAAAACATCGCCGCAAGCAATTTCAGTACAGCGTGCCGGAGGAGGTGTTCGACTTTATCGAGGAAATGTCCTCAGCCGATGGAGGCTAAAGCTTCAGTTAAGTGCGAGCACTGGTGCCAGGCCGTGGACTGTTGAAGGCGTTTAATCAAAGGTCTGTGGCGAACCCTTCTCACATATTTGTTTCAAAACTTGACTGAATTTCCTCTCCAATGCGATATTGATAGTTAGCAAACTAACAGTGTCCGTTTTCCCGTGTCCGATTCCCTCGACAATCTCCAGATGAACATCAGTAGCGCCATGGTGGTGGCCGCACGGCATTGGCGGAAAATCTGCCAGACCACGCTGGTGAACTATGGAATTTCCGAAGCCTGTGCCGTTCCATTGTTGATGATCGGGCGTCTTGGCGAAGGTGTGCGCCAGGTTCAGGTGGCTCAGGCTGCCGGCATGGAGAGCCCGTCGCTGGTGCGCCTGCTCGATCAGCTATGTCATTCCGGTTACGTCTGCCGTACCGAAGATGCGCAGGATCGTCGCGCCAAATGCCTGAGCCTGACCGACCGCGGTCGCGAGCTGGTGCAAGCGGTGGAGGTCGAGCTGGTGCGCTTGCGCCATGAAGTGCTCGAAGGCATTGAGCGCAGTGATCTGGAAGCTACGCTTCGGGTACTCAGGGCTTTTGAGGCGGCCAGTCCGCCTGTGGTGGTCAATTCTTGAACGGTTTTTTCACTGGCATTCCGCCGGCCCGGGACTGGTTCTACGGGGTCCGTACCTTTGCAGCGTCGATGATTGCGCTGTACATCGCGCTGCTCATGCAAATGCCGCGTCCGTATTGGGCGATGGCTACGGTGTATATCGTCTCCAGCCCGTTTCTCGGCCCGACGAGTTCCAAGGCCTTGTACCGTGCAATCGGCACTTTTCTCGGCGCTACCGCGGCGGTGCTATTTGTGCCGATGTTCGTGCAGAGCCCGTATGTGCTGGTGGTGGTGATCGCCTTGTGGACCGGGATTCTGCTGTTCATGTCCCTGCACCTGCGCACCGCCAACAGTTACGCGTTGATGCTCGCCGGTTACACCTTGCCGCTGATCGCCCTGCCGGTGGTCGATAACCCGCTGGCGGTATGGGATGTGGCCGAGGCGCGGACCGAAGAGATTTTTCTCGGCATTGCTGTCGCGGCCGTTGTCGGTGCGATGTTCTGGCCGCGTCGCCTGGCGCCGGTGTTCAACGATGCGGTGGGCAAATGGTTTGCCGACGCCACGACCTACAGCCAGAAGTTTCTCAGCCGCGATGTGCAGCCTGAGGAAGTCACGGCTTTGCGCATGGCCATGGTCGCCAGTTTCAACAGTCTTGAACTGATGATCGGCCAGTTGCCCCACGAAGGCGCGCGTCCGCAAACCGTGCGCAACACCAAGGAACTGCGCGGGCGGATGATCCACCTGCTGCCGGTGATCGATGCGCTGGAAGATTCGCTGTATGCCCTCGAGCGGCGCACCCCGGAACTGGTCGAACAATTCCAGCCGCTGCTGACGGCCACCCGCGAGTGGCTGAGCCATGCAGATGCTGACCTCGATCGCTGGCAAGCGCTGAAAGATCAGCTCGACGCTTTACAGCCGAGCGCTGAGGCGCTGGAGGATCGCAAACAGTTGCTGTTCTCCAACGCGCTCTATCGCCTCGGTGAATTCATCGACCTGTGGCAGGACTGTCGCAGTCTGCAGGATGCGATTCTGTGCGAGCGTCAGGACAGCTGGCGCGCGGTTTATCGCCACTGGCGCCTCGGCCGTTTGACGCCATTTATCGACCGTGGGCTGATGCTGTATTCGGTGGCTTCGACCATTCTGGCGATCATTGTTGCATCGGTGCTGTGGATCCTGCTCGGCTGGCCGGACGGCGGCAGCGCAGTGATTCTAGCCGCGGTCGCGTGCAGTTTCTTCGCCTCGATGGATGACCCGGCACCGCAGATCTACCGGTTCTTTTTCTGGACCGGCATGTCGGTGCTGTTCGCCAGCCTTTATCTGTTTCTGATCCTGCCCAACCTGCATGACTTCCCGATGCTGGTGCTGGCGTTTTCGGTGCCGTTCATTTGCGTCGGCACGCTGACCGTACAGCCGCGTTTTTATCTCGGCATGCTGCTGACGCTGGTCAACACCTCGTCGTTCATCAGCATTCAAGGCGCTTACGATGCCGACTTTTTCGCCTTCGTGAACTCCAATCTGGCAGGGCCGATCGGCCTGCTGTTCGCGTTCATCTGGACGCTGGTGGCGCGGCCGTTCGGCGCGGAACTGGCGGCCAAGCGCCTGACCCGTTTCAGCTGGAAAGACATCGTGCGCATGACCGAGCCGGCCAGCCTCGCCGAGCACCGGCAACTGGGCGTGCAACTGCTCGATCGGCTGATGCAGCATTTGCCGCGTCTGGCCCTGACCGGACAGGACACCGGGATTGCGATGCGCGAAGTACGCGTGGGGCTGAACATGCTCGATTTGCTGGCCTACACCCCGCGCGTCAGCGGTGCGCCCAAGGCCTTGCTGCAGC
The DNA here is from genome assembly GCF_051132135.1 of Pseudomonas sp. R1-1. Lineage (NCBI taxonomy): Bacteria > Pseudomonadati > Pseudomonadota > Gammaproteobacteria > Pseudomonadales > Pseudomonadaceae > Pseudomonas > Pseudomonas sp. R1-1. The sequence continues at coordinate 6,017,530 of NZ_CP071663.1, read as the reverse complement.
AAGTGGTCAGCGAGGTCGGCGAATATTTCCGCGCCTGCCTCAAGGCTGGCGAACGCCTGCCAGCGCCGAGCGGTCTGCTGATGACCCTCGACCGTACCCGCCGTGCGCTCAATGGCCAGGGTGACGATGAAACCCGTCTGCATCTGCTGCACGCCCTGAGCGGTTTGCGTCTGGCCTTGCTGCCCGGCGTCGAATTCGTCTCCAGCGCCGAGCCCGAAGAACCGCTGCCCGATGGAGCGCCCCTATGATCGGTGATCTGGACATCAGCGGCATCTTTCTGCCGACGCTGCTGGTTTTGATGGGCATCACCTATGTGTTGTTTGTGTTGGTGCATGGCGTGCTGCAACGCCTGCACTTTTACCGTCTGGTCTGGCACCGGGCATTGTTCAACGTGGCGCTTTACGTCGTGCTGCTGTACGGCGTGGACTCACTCAGTCGATACCTGATGACATGAAAAAACCGTTTTTGACTATTGGTCGCGTGGTCCTGACCCTGCTGATCGTGACGTTCGCCGTGGTTTTGGTCTGGCGCATGGTGATGTATTACATGTTTGCGCCGTGGACCCGCGACGGCCACATCCGCGCCGACATTATCCAGATTGCCCCAGACGTGTCCGGGCTGATCCAGCAGGTGGAAGTGAAGGACAACCAGCTGATCAAGCGCGGCCAGGTGTTGTTCAGCATCGACCAGGACCGTTTCAAACTGGCCCTGCGTCAGGCCAAGGCGGCGGTCGCCGACCGCGAAGAAACCCTCGCCCAGGCGCAGCGTGAAGCCAAGCGTAACCGTGGCTTGGGCAACCTGGTCCCGGCCGAGCAACTGGAAGAAAGCCAATCGCGCGTGGCCCGTGCGCAATCGGCGCTGGCCGAAGCGTTGGTGGCGGTGGACAGTGCGCAACTTAACCTCGATCGCTCGGTGATCCGCAGCCCGGTCGACGGTTACGTCAACGACCGCGCGCCGCGTCCGCAGGAGTTCGTCACCGCCGGGCGTCCGGTGCTATCGGTGGTCGACAGCACTTCCTTCCACATCGACGGCTATTTCGAAGAAACCAAACTCGACGGTATTCATGTCGGTCAGTCGGTGGATATCCGCGTGATCGGCGACCGCGCCAGACTGCGTGGCCACGTCGAAAGCATCGTTGCCGGCATCGAAGACCGCGACCGCACCAGCGGCAGCAACCTGTTGCCCAACGTCAACCCGGCGTTCAGCTGGGTGCGCCTGGCGCAGCGGATCCCGGTGCGTATCGCGTTTGATGAGGTGCCGACGGATTTCCGCATGATCGCCGGCCGCACGGCCACGGTGTCGATTATTGAGGATGATCAACCGCGGGAGCCTGCGCAATGAACAGGGCGCTGATGATCGCCGGGCTCGGCCTGATGCTCTCGGCGTGTCAGGTGGTCGGGCCGGATTATCAGGTGCCTGACGACGCGGCGATTCAGCGCAAGGACATTCAGGGCGAACTGACGGTGGCCGGCAAACCAGTGGTCTCGGCACCGGTGCCGGCGGACTGGTGGCGGCTGTATCAGGATCCGCGTCTGGATCAGCTGGTGCAGCAGGCCATGGCTTCCAACAGCGATTTGCGTGTGGCGGCGGCCAATCTGCAGCGCGCGCGGGCACAGGTCGATGAAGCCGAAGCGGCGGGCGGCTGGAGCGGCGGAGTGAAAATGGGCGCCCAGCGGTTGCAGGAATCCGGGCAGGCGTTTCTGCTGCCGGAGAAAGTGCCGGTGGCCAACATTGCCGATATCGGCATCAGTGCCTCGTACCAGTTCGACCTGTGGGGCACGTTGCAACGCGGCATCGAAGCGGCGAAAGCCAACGCCGATGCGACTCAGGCCGCCGCCGATACCGCGCGCATCACGTTGGTAGCGGATGTTGTGCGCGCGTACACCCAGGTCTGTGCCGCCAACGAAGAGCGCGAGATCGCTCAGCATTCCCTCGACCTGCAATCGCAAAGCACGTCGTTGATCCAGCGTTTGCGTGATGCCGGGCGCGGCGATGAAACCCAGGTCACCCGTTCGCAAACCCAATTCAAATCCCTGCGCGCGGATATGCCGCGCTACGAAGCGGCGCGTCAGACCGGTCTGTTCCGGCTGTCGATGCTGCTGGCCAAACCGGTCGACCAATTGCCGGCGGGCACCGCCAGTTGCGCCGAGCTGCCGAAAATCGCCCAGTTGCTGCCGGTCGGTGATGGCGCCGCATTGCTCAAGCGGCGCCCGGATATCCGTCAGGCCGAACGGCGTCTGGCCGCGGCCACGGCCGGGATCGGCATCGCCACCGGCGAGTTGTACCCGGACATCAGCATCGGCGCGACGATCGGTACGGTCGGCATCATCGATGATCTTGGCGATCCGTCGACCAACCGCTGGGGCTTTGGCCCGTCGCTGAACTGGAAAGTGCCGACCAACGGCGCCCGCGCGCGCATTCGCGAAGCCGAGGCCAACACCCAGGGCGCGCTGGCGCATTTCGACGGCGTGGTGCTCAACGCCATCCGTGAAACCCAGACCGGCCTGGCCCAGTACAGCGCGCTGTTGCAACGCCGCGACGCTTTGGCTGAAGCCGAAGAGTCGGCAAAACTGGCCGCCGAGCAGACGCATCGCTTTTTCCAGGCCGGCCGCGAGTCGTTCCTCGCCGACCTGCAAGCGACCCGCACCTACACCGATGTAACGGCGCAACTGGCCGCCGCCAACACTCAAGTTGCGATGAGCCAGATCGATTTGTTCCTCGCCCTGGGCGGTGGCTGGGAAAGCGGACGAACGCACGCTTCAAGTCCCGGCAAACCCTGAGGTCATTGCTATGCTTTGAAGTGTTGGAGGCGCGCCCCGTGCAAAGCGCGCCTTCTGCACGCATCGCTGGCGCTGGTCCGGGGGAAACCAATAATGAAAAACCCTTATGCTCTGGGCTTCTGGTGCGCCTTGATAGCGCTGGTTCTGCTATCGGCCACCTATTTCTACGGCATCATGCTGGCCCATCAGATCGACACGGCCATGGTCTTTCTCGACAGTGCCGTGGCGCTGATCGCGGTGATGGCGATCGTCGTGGTCGCGTGGGCTTCGGTTCAAGTGCAGCGGGTCAAGAAACGCCAGCTGGAACAAGGCAAGGTCCTGGTGCTGATCTGGGACACCAAAGTTGCTCTGCGCCGGGTCGAAACCGTGTTCGACCGCTATTTTTGGGGCAGCTACTGGCAGCCCGGGCGCACCTTCGCCGAAGTCATGGGCGAACTCACCGGCACCCCGCTGGAAAAAAGCCTCGAAGCCTTGAAGAAACAATGCCTGGAACTCGACAAGCAGATCGCCGACGAGGGTTGGCACTGGCTGAACAATGCCCGTGAACTGTCCGACGTCGCCACGGCCATGGCCCGCGAACGCTATCAACTGGATTTCTGCGACCCACGCGCCGAGGGGCCGGAGGGTGCGGTGATCGACCGCGACTTTGAAGTGCTGGTTTACACCTGGACGGCACGGCTGAAGAGCTTTGATCATCAACTCGATGAGATCGAGGCTGAATATTCCTGATGCCTGGCTGAATCAACCGGCCTCATCGCCAGCAGGCTGGCTCCCACATAGGTTTGTGTTCACCGCTGATCCCCTGTGGGAGCTAGCCTGCTAGCGATGGCGGCTTCGCTAACCGCGAAACTCTCGCTGCCTGCTCACTGTCCATTCCCCCCATGGACACTCTTTAACCTTTAAACATTGGGCCCAATCCCGTGCCCGGTGCTAATCTCCACCGCTGGATTCAGCGCAGTCGAGCCGCGACCCGGTCACGGGTTCAGGGAAGACGACCACACTCACAGCCACGGAAATCGATCAGGTCATTCATGAATAAATCAGCAGGCGTGCTTCTCGGAATTGTTGTTGCCATCGGCGCGATCAGCGCGGGCGGGGCCTGGTACACCGGGACCAAGATCGAGGGCGTGTTGAACAACGCCGTCAGCAACGCCAACAAAGAGCTGCAGACCGCCATGGCCGGCTCCAACGGCACGGCGTCGCTGGAACTGGTGTCGCTGGAGCGCCACACCTTTACCAGCACCGCGCACTACCGTCTCAAAGGTGAAGGCGAGATGTTCGGCGATGCGCCGGTCGAGCTGCTGTTCGTCGACCACATCGAGCACGGCCCGCTGCCATTCTCACGGCTGGTGTCGTTGAAGTGGCTGCCGGTCATGGCCACCAGCAACTACGAGCTGGAAAAGAGCCCGACCACGGAAAAGTGGTTCGCCGCAACCAAGGGCGCCGCACCGCTCAAAGGCGTGACCAACATCGGCTACGACGAATCGACCACCAGTACGCTTGACCTGGTGCCGTTCGAAACCGCGCTGGATGCCCAGTCGAACCTGAAGTTTTCCGGCCTGACCATGGACATTTCCGCCAGCGCCCAGGCGCAGAAGGTCAAGGCGGACGGCTACATGGACAACCTCAAACTCGTCACCGTGGCCGAAGACCAGACGCCGGTGCAGGTTGAACTCAACGGTCTGACCCTGGCCAGCAATCTGGCCAAGAGCAGCTACGGCTACTACACCGGGGAAAACACCCTGGAAGTGACCAGCAGCAAAACCACGTTCGGTGCGCAGCCGATGGTCTTGGGTGTGAAGAACTTCGAAATGAAGAACCGCACCGAAGAAAACGCCAGCAATGCCTCCGGACGTGCTGACTACAAAATCGGCGAAGTGACGCTCAACGACAAGAAAGTCGGCTCGGCGGCCATGGCCATGAGTCTGAAGAACCTCGACATACCGTCGACGATGTCGCTGATGCAGATCTACCAGACCAAGCTGCAGCCTTACGAAAAAGCCGCCGCCGAAGCGGCCGCTCAAGGTTTGCCGGCACCGGAGCTGAACCTGACCGAAGCGGAAAATGCGCAAGTCAAAGCCGACCTGCAGAAACTGCTCGCCGCCGGCCCGCAACTGGCGCTGGAGAACCTTTCGTTCAACACCGCCAACGGCGAAAGCCGCGCCAACCTGGTCATCGACCTGACCAAGCCGCAGTCGATGGATCTGCCGCCGGACCAACTCGGCAAGCAACTGATCGCGCTGCTGGACCTGAACATCCAGGTATCGAAACCGATGCTGGTCGATCTGCTCAGCGTGCAGGCGCAACTGGATGGCCAGACCGATGCCAAAGCCATTGTCGACCAGTCCAAGGAAGCGGCTGACATGTTTGCCGGCATGGCGGTCGGTTCGCAGTTGGCAGTGGTCGATGGCACCAATGTTGTGACCAAGCTGCATTACGCGGCCAATCAGGTCGAGTTCAACGGCCAGAAAATGACCGTCGAGCAATTCGTCGGCTTCCTGATGAGCAAGTTCGCCGGCGTCACGCAAGTGCAGTGATTCAGCGGCATTAATAGAAACGCCCGGCCTCTGTCACCCACAGACGCCGGGCGTTTTGCTGTCTGGCGTTCGGGTTCTTTCGCGGTCCCGGTCGGACTGCTGCAAGCATTCTGAACAATTATTGCGTTACGAAAACTGGTCTACGCTTGCGTGCAACACTGCCTGACTAAGCGTGGCCTCTGGACGTTGTAATCGGCCACCGTTACGAATGGGCAAAGAGGGGCATCGCGACCCGGCTGGCCATGTAAGGATGCTGACGAATGCCGCGTATTGATGGTCTTGTATTACATCGTGGTTTACGCCCTTTGTTTCGAGTCGCGCTGTGCAGCCAGTTGCTCTGGCCGGCCTTCGCGTTCGCCGACACAGCCTACGATCAGATGGTGCGCGATGCGCGCGTAGGGCACTACACGCCTGCGCTGACGGTTCTGCGCCAGGTGCCGCCGGGTCAGGCGAGCACCGGGCAAATCAGCGACCATTTGCAAATCGCCAGTTGGGCCGGATTTGACGCCGAAGTGGTGCAGGTCTACGAGACCGAGGGCCGCGACCGCGTGCTGCCGGTGCAGGCGCTGACGGCCACCGCGCGCGCCTACCGCAACCTCAAGCGCTGGGATAAAGCCACCGAGGTCTACAACAAGGCCTTGGCCCTGGAGCCGGACAACGCCGACCTGCAGCTGGGCCTGGCCCTGACCCAGGCGGATGCCGGCAAACCCGATGAAGCAGTGACACGGGCCAAAGCGCTGGTCGCCGCCAAACCCGATGATCCTGCGCGGCGTCTGGCGCTGGGCTATGCCTTGACCCGCGCTGGCAAGCAATACGACGCGTTGTTCGAATACGATCAGGCATTTATCCGCGCCGGCAGCAAACCGGAAGTCGCCCGTGAATACGTGGTTGCGCTGCAAAAGGCGCGCTTGCCGGAACCGGCGCTGCGCCTGGCCAGGCAGCGTCCGGGTCTTATCGATCCGGTGACCCTGCGCCGCCTCGAAGGCGATCTGGCTGCCGAACGCGTGCGCCTCGCCGAGTTCGCCACGCGCAGCGAAAAGGAACGCTACGTCATCGCCGACCGCGCGCTGGCCGATTACGACCAGTTGCTCGCCACCTGGACGCCGGATGCCACGGCTCACGATGACGTGATCCGCTGGCGCATCGACCGCATGGGCGCGCTCAAGGCGCGGGCACGCACGGCTGAGGTCATCAGCGAATACCAGAAGCTGCAAGGCGAAGGCGTGAAGATTCCGACCTACGCGTTGCGCTGGGTCGCAGCGTCCTTTCTGGATCAGCGTCAGCCGGAAATCGCCACCGACCTGTATCGCCAGGTGCTCTCGGCACCGGACGCCGATAGTGGTAATCGCCTTGAAGACACCACCGCGCTGTATTACTCGTTGCTGGAAAGCGATCGCGCCGAAGAAGCGCGCAAGGTTGCCGAAGACCTCGCCAAGGCACAGCGCCCGCGCGTCGAGCTAAAGGGCTTGCCGATCGGCAACCCCAACGATGAATGGATGGACGCCCAGCAACTGGCAGCGCAGGCCGGCACTTACAGTTCCGACCTGCCCCACGGCGAGGAGCGCTTGCAGACGCTGGTCGATCAGGCGCCGGGCAATGTCGGCTTGCGTCTGGCCCAGGCCGATCTGTATCTGGCGCGGCAATGGCCGCGCCGCGCGGAAAGCCAGCTCAAGGAAACCGAGAGTATCGCGCCGCGCGACATCGGTCTGGAGGTGGCGCAAGCGCGCACCGCCATGGAGCTGCAGGAGTGGCGACAAAACGATGTGCTGGTCGACGACGTGGTGGCGCGTAACCCGGACAACCGTCAGGTGCAGCGTCTGGCCCGTGAGCGCGAAGTTCACGACATGGCCGAGCTGCGCGTCGAAGCCTACGGCGGCAAGGCCAATGGCGGCGGCAGTGGCGATGCTGGCGCGGTCAGTGGCAGTCGCGATTTCGGCATCCAGAGCACCCTGTACAGCCCGCCGATCAACGAAGACTGGCGCGTGTTCGCCGGCCTCGGTTACGCCACCGGCGATTTCGCTGAAGGCACCGGTCACCATCGCTTCCAGCGTGTCGGTCTGGAGCGGCGCACCCGTGATATGACCCTTGAAGCGGAAGTCTCCAATCACGACTACGGTTTCGGCGACAAGCAGGGCGCGCGGCTGGCGCTGGCCCGCGACATCAACGATCACTGGCAGTACGGCGGCAGCCTCGAATACCTGTCAGCGGAAACGCCGCTGCGTGCGCTCAACAGCGATATCAAGGCCAATGGTGGCAGCGCGTTCCTGCGCTGGCGCGCCAATGAAAGCCGCGAGTGGCGCCTGTCGGTGAGCCCGTCGCACTTCAGTGATGGAAATAACCGCGTCGAAGCCTTGCTGACCGGTCGTGAGGGCGTCTACAGCGCGCCGAACCTGCAGGTCGATGCCGGTCTGGAAGTCGGCAGCAGCCACAACTCGCAATCCGATGACGTGCCGTACTTCAATCCCAAATCCGACTTCAGCGTGATGCCGCTGGTCAACGTCAGTCACGTGCTCTACCACCGCTATGAAACGGCCTGGAGTCAGCAATTCCAGGCCGGCGCGGGGACGTACAGTCAGCGTGATCACGGCACCGGCGGCATGGCCCTGCTTGGCTATGGCCAACGCTATGCGTGGAACGACGTGTTCGAGGTCGGCGGCCTGTTCAGTGTGATCAACCGGCCTTACGACGGAGATCGAGAAACCGATCTGCGCCTGCTCGTCGACCTGACTTTGCGCTTCTAGAAGAGTTTGAACATGCCTTTTATCTCGCGTTTGATCCTTCTGCTGGGAGCGCTGCTGGTCAGTGCCTGTGCCCAGCAAGCCCCGGCCTTCGCGCCGCCCTCCGAGCGCCCGGTGGTTGCCAGCGAACAACCGTGGCCGAAAAACCATTTCCTCGGCATCGCCTATCACGATGTCGAAGACCGTGATCCCGATCAGGCCGTGGTGGCGGTGCGCACCGAACGTATGATCGAGCAACTGGCGTGGCTGCGCGAAAATGGCTACCAGCCGGTGACGGTCGATCAGATCATGGCCGCGCGCAAGGGCGGCCCGCAGTTGCCGGCGAAAGCCGTGCTGCTGAGTTTCGACGACGGCTATGCGAGCTTCTACACTCGCGTGCTGCCAGTGCTGCGTGCCTACAACTGGCACGCGCTGCTGGCGCCGGTCGGCACCTGGGTCGACACGCCGCTCACTCAACCGGTGGATTTCGCCGGCACGCCGCGTGCACGTTCCGACTTCCTGACCTGGGATCAGGTGCGCGAGATCTCGCAATCCGGTCTGGTGGAAATCGCCGCGCACACCGACGCCAACCACAAGGGCATCCTCGCCAACCCGCAGGGTAACCTGCAGCCGGCCGCCGCGACCCGACGTTACGACCCGGTCACCAAGCGCTATGAGTCCGAAGCTGATTTCCGCGCACGGATTCGTACGGACGTGAGCGATATTTCCGAGAAGATCCGCAAGGCCACCGGCAAGAAGCCGCGCGTCTGGGTCTGGCCGTATGGCGCGGCGGATGGCACTTCACTGACCGTGGTCGGTGAGGAAGGCTATGAAATGGCCCTGACCCTGGATGACGGTCTCGATGCTCTCGACAATCTGATGAGCAGCCCGCGCTTCCTCGTTGCCTCCGACCCGGACGGCGAGCATTTCGCCAACAGCGTGGTCGGTGCGCAGGCGGAGCAGGCCATGCGTGTGGTGCATGTCGATCTGGACAACGTCTACGACCCGGACCCGGCGCAGCAGGACATCAATCTCGGCAAACTGGTGCAGCGCATGGCCGACCTGGGCGCCAACACGGTGTTCCTGCAAGCCTTCGCCGATCCCAAGGGCGATGGTCTGGTGCACTCGCTGTACTTCCCCAATCGCCACTTGCCGGTACGCGCCGATCTGTTCGACCGTGTGGCATGGCAGCTGCGCACCCGGGCTCACGTAAAAGTCTACGCGTGGATGCCAGTGCTCAGCTTCGAGCTGGACCCGAAGCTGCCGCGAGTGATCCGTTGGGATCCGAAAACCGCGACCACGTCGGTGGATCCGGATCAGTACAAACGCCTGTCACCGTTCGATCCCGAAGTGCGGCGCATCATCGGTGAGATCTACGAGGACGTAGCGCGACTGGCATCGGTCGACGGCATTCTCTACCACGACGATGCAGTGCTGTCGGACTTCGAAGACGCCGGTCCGCAAGCGCTGAAAGCCTACGCCGCTCAGGGTCTGCCGGGTTCGATTGCCGCGCTGCGCGATGACCCGGCAGCGATGCAACGCTGGACGCGCTTCAAGAGCCGCTACCTTATCGATTTCACCAACGAGCTGACGGCAAAGGTCCGCGCCATTCGCGGTCCGCAACTGCTGACCGCGCGCAACATCTTTGCCGAGCCGATGCTCAATCCCGAGAGCGAAGCCTGGTTCGCACAGAACCTCGATGACTTCCTCGCGACCTACGACTGGACCGCGCCGATGGCCATGCCGCTGATGGAAAAACAGACCCAGGCGCAGTCCGGCCCGTGGCTGGAAGCGTTGGTCGCCACCGTCAAGAAACGTCCCGGCGCGCTGCACCGCACCGTCTTCGAATTGCAGGCGCGGGACTGGACCAGGAAGGACCAGGCCGACATCGACGCTGCACAGCTGGCCGACTGGATGGGCCGTCTCAAGCGTCAGGGTGCGACCAGCTTCGGTTATTACCCGGACAACTTTCTCGACAATCTGCCGGACCTGAAAACCGTACGGCCTGCGCTCTCCAACAAGTGGAATCCCTGAGATGCTGGATAGACTGTTAGCCCTGCTGGTTCTGGCGCTCGTCCTCGGCGTGCCGCTGGGCCTGATCTTCCTGGTCACCGGGCAGTTCCTGATGGACTTCGTGTTCTTCTACCCGCTGTTCATGTCCGGCCTGTGGATTTCCGGCGGCCTGTATTTCTGGCTGCACTGGGAGCGCCACTGGCCATGGAAGGACGACACCTTGCCGCCGCCGCTGGCCGGTGAGCCGCTGATCTCGATCCTGATCCCTTGCTACAACGAAGGTGAAAACGCTGCCGATACCATTCACGCGGCACTGGCCCAGCATTATCCGAACATCGAAGTCATCGCGATCAACGATGGTTCCAAGGACAACACCGCCGAAGTCCTCGATGCGCTGGCCATGGAAGATCCACGCCTGCGCGTGCTGCATCTGGCGGAGAACCAGGGCAAGGCCGTGGCGCTGCGTATGGGCGCGATCGCCGCGCGCAGCGAGTATCTGGTGTGCATTGACGGTGACGCGCTGCTGGCGCCGAACACCGCGGCCTATCTGGTCGCGCCGATGCTGGATAACGCCCGTCTTGGCGCGGTGACCGGCAACCCGCGGATTCGCACGCGTTCGACGCTGGTCGGGCGGGTGCAGGTCGGTGAGTTCTCGTCGATCATCGGCCTGATCAAGCGCACGCAACGGGTGTTCGGGCGGATCTTTACCGTGTCCGGGGTGATTGTCGCGTTCCGCCGCACGGCGCTGAACCGGGTCGGCTACTGGAGCCCGAACATGATCACCGAAGACATCGATATCAGCTGGAAGCTGCAACTCGATCACTGGAGCATCTTCTACGAGCCGCGCGCGCTGTGCTGGATCCTGATGCCGGAAACCCTCGGCGGCCTGTGGAAGCAGCGCCTGCGCTGGGCTCAGGGCGGTGCCGAAGTGCTGTTCAAGAACATCCGTGGCATCTGGCAGTACCGCCATCGTTACCTGTGGCCGCTGCTGTTCGAATACTGCCTGTCGACCGGCTGGGCGTTCACCTTCCTGCTCTCGGTGATTTTCTGGGGCGTGGGCAAGTTCGTGGTCATGCCCGAGGCGATCGCTGTGCATCACTTGATGCCGCCGGCGTTTACCGGGCTGCTGCTGGCGTTCGTGTGCCTGGTGCAGTTCGGCGTCAGCATCATCATAGACCGCCGCTACGAGCCGGGTCTGGGCAAGACCATGTTCTGGGTGGTCTGGTATCCGATCGCATTCTGGTTCGTCAGTTTGCTGACTACGCTGGTCAGCTTTCCCAAAGTCTTGTTCGGCCAACATCAGCAACGTGCGCGCTGGGTCAGCCCTGACCGGGGCATCAAACCGCTCGGCGACGACGAAGAGGAGGTCATCAAATGAAAATCATCCGGACCCGCCAGCGCCCCGTTCTGCTGGTGATCGATGTGCTGATCACGCTGGTGGCGTGGGTCGGCCTGCTGTTTCTGCTGATTCGCGGCCTCTGGCCGTTGGTTGAGACGCATGCCGGCGGGCCGCGCATCGACAACTCGGCGTTCGATGCGCTGGGTACCTTGCAGATCTATTTGTGGGTGGCGCTGGTCAACGCGGTGGTGCTGATTGGCTGGGCGCGTTATCAGCAGCGTAAAAGTCGCAGCTTCGCCCAGCGCCGTTTGCCCTCGCCGGTGGTCGACGACCAAGGGCTGAGCAAGAGCTTCAAACTTTGTGACGAGCGCTTGCAGAAACTGCGCACGCCTGGGGTGATGACCATCCACAACGATCAGGACGGCGATATCAGTCACGTGGAAACGCATTTGCGGCCGGTACAACCGGCGGAGCTGCCGCCACCGTTGGCGCCGCTGGAGCATCCGCGGGTGATCTTTTTACACGCCGAAGATGACGAACAGCGCGAAACCCTGATTCGTTAACCCGATGTGATCGTTCCCACGCTCTGCGTGGGAACGCCTCCGGGGACGCTCCGCGTCCAGTGACGCGGAGCGTCACGGGCTGCATTCCCACGCAGGAGCGTGGGAACGATCGGTGTTAGTCGCGAATCAGCTTCCACGCTTCGGCCATCGACAGCGGCTGTTTCATCCGCTCGGCAAGCAGCGCAATCGCGCGCTGCCTGTCGCACGCCACCGCCGCGACCACAACGCCGTCTTTGGCGAACAGGCCTATGAACGGCGGTTTCTCCGGCTCGCCATCAAATTCGACTTCATCCCACGCGTCGGCGTAACCGAGATAGTCGTAATTCTTGCCGAAGTGATAGGTCCAGAAATACGGCACATCCAGGTAATGCTCATCGCCACCGAGCATGTTGGCAGCCGCGATACGCGCGTGTTGTTGCGCCAGGCGCCAATGCTCGATGCGTTGCGGCTGGTCGTTCAACGGGAACGTGGCGATGTCGCCGACGACCCATAGCCCCTCGCTCACGCGCATCCCGCCATCGACGCGCAACGATTGGTCGTCCTCCCTGGGCAAGGACGCGAACGCCTCGGTGGCCGGATGCACGCCGATCCCGGCCAGCACCAGATCAGCCGCGAGGCGCAGACCGTTGTCCAGCAGCACCGCGTCGACTTTGTCTTCACCGAGAATTTCCGTGGCCTCATGGTCAGTGATGAATTTCACCCCGTGTTCTTCGTGCAAGGCGCGAATCGCCTTGCCGACGGCTTCGCCGAACTGCTTGGCAAAGGGCGTCTCATGGCGGGCCAGTACCGTGACGTCGAGGCCGTGCTGACGCAGCGCCGAAGCGCATTCGAGGGCGATGAAGCTGTCGCCGATGATCACCGAGCGCTGATCCGCTTGAGCGGCGCCGATGATCTGTTCGGCGTGGGTTTTCGAGCGCAATACGAAGACATTGGCCAGATCGGCGCCGGGCAGCTTCAACGGATTGGGCGCGCCGCCGGTAGCCAGTACCGCAGCGTCATAGCGCAGGACGCCGCCGTTGTTCAGATGAAGAGTTTTGCCCGGTGCGTCGAGTGAGCTGACTTCGCCTTGCACCCGCTCGATGCGCTGCGCTTGGTAGAACGCCTCGTCACGCAGGGGCGGGACTTCTTTCGGCGCCATCTCGCCGGCAAGCACAAATTTGCTCAGCACCGTGCGGTCATAGCCGGCATCCGCTTCGCCGTCGACCAACACGATGCGTCCGCCAAAACCTTTTTCTCGCAGCGCGGCTGCACAGGCGGTACCTGCCGCACCTGCGCCGACCACCACGAACGTCCTTGGATCGTCGGCGGGCGGCGTATGCGGATCGGGCAGCGGCTGGTCATCGACCCAGACTTCATCGCCGCGTAGCTCCAGCGGATAACGCTTGAGACTGTCGAGTGACGGCGGCTCGCACAGAGCACCATCCTCGGCACGGTACGCGGCTTTATGCCAAGGGCAGATCAACCGCCCATGGCACAGCGCGCCTTCGGCCAACGGCGCGCCGGCATGCGGACACAGTCCTTGAAACGCACGCAATTGGCCGTTGGCCCGCAACAGCACGATCTTGCAGTCACCGATTTCCACTTGCAGGCCTCGATCTTGCGGAACATCGGCGAAACGGGCGACACGGTGCAGGGGCATGGTGGTTTCCTCACAGGCGTTTTTCTTGTGAACGCGTGCGGCAATTCGAGGTTCAGCCATTTGCTACTGCCACGGCATGAACGGTACGGCTATAGTTTGCAAGCCGACGACGGCCCCACTGCACAAGGTGCTCCAGGAATGACCCGATTGACCTCTCTCAACCCTTGGCTGGCGGCCGTTGCCGTCGCCCTTTGCGTGCAGTTTCCGGCGCAGGCCCAGGAACGCTTCACCCTGAGCATTCCGGGGGTTTCCGATAACCGCCTGTTCACCTCGGCCGCCGCCAGCGACGCCCAGGGTTGCGGCGGCAAGAACCAGTCGCCCGCGCTGAGCTGGAACGCCGGCCCGGCCGGAACCCAGAGCTACGCCATCGTCATGCACGACCCGGACGGCCAGAAAGGCCTGGGTGTCGATCACTGGATTCACTACGGCATCAAACCCGCGACCCGCCAGATCGCTGCCGGCGTCGGCGCCAAGTCCGCCCTCGAAGGCGTCGGCGGCACCAACAGCAAAGGCAACACCCATTACATGGGCCCGTGCCCGCCCGTGGGCGACAGCGCGCACCACTACATCATCCAGATTTACGCCCTGGATCTAGCCCCCGACGCCTTGCCCGCCGGCCTGACCCGCGCCGAGCTGATGGAAAAAATCAAAGGCCATGTGCTGCGCAACAGCAGCGCGGTACGGCGTTATCACCGCTAAGGTCGCTGGCTGACGCTTGCAACCCGCCAGCCATTTGGCATTGGCCCGCAAAAACGCGCACTATCGGGCCATGGCCAATGCGCTGGAGGACACCGTGGCAGCAAAAATCGACCGCATCGCCCAACTGCTCAACTGCCCGGAAAAAGGCGAGCAGATGCGGCGTGCCGTTACCGAGACGCGCAAGGAATTTTTGCTCAATCAGCCGGAGGAAGACCTCGTTGATGATGACGATGAGGTGTTTGACGAGGTTGAGGAGGAGGGCGACGACGATGAATATGATGAGTTTGACTGGACGACGGAGTGACGTTGATCCAACGATTACCCATCGGCCACAAAAAAGCCCCGGGCCATCACGGTCCGGGGCTTTCTCGTTTTGATTCATGGTGCACCAGGCGGGATTCGAACCCACGACCCCTGCCTTCGGAGGGCAGTACTCTATCCAGCTGAGCTACTGGTGCAGCGGGCGACATCATACCTAGGTCGACTCGGGGCGTCCATGCCGGGTTTCGGCGGGTTTTGTCAGGGCGCGTGTCGGCGAAATCGCTGCATTCCAGAAAGCGGTAACGTCCTGCAAAACCCTCGCTTGGCGCTTTGCCGGGGTTGATCTAAGGTTTTTCCTGCGGTACGGGTTTTGGGTGCGTTGATCTGAAAAATGGGCTTTTTGTTCTTTTTTTCGAACGACCTATTGTCCTTTAACCCCTTTGATCCTACGATCCGTTTGAGATTTCAAACGCTCTTTGCTGGGTGTCGAAGCGCTGGTGTTGCCAATCGTGCACTGCTCCTGCGCCACACCCGGTCACTGATTTCCCTGACGGCAGCCTTGCGAGGTGCCTTTCTACAATCATAATTTTGCTCCGCGCTGGCCGCGGTGCTGTTAAGGAAAGCCGACATGCAGCTTAAAGACACCCAGTTGTTCCGCCAGCAAGCCTTCATTGATGGCGCTTGGGTCGATGCGGACAACGGTCAGACGATCAAGGTCAACAACCCGGCCACTGGCGAAATCCTCGGCACCGTGCCGAAGATGGGCGCTGCCGAAACCCGTCGTGCCATCGAAGCTGCCGACAAGGCGCTGCCGGCCTGGCGTGCGCTGACCGCCAAAGAGCGTGCCGGCAAGCTGCGTCGCTGGTTCGAACTGATGATCGAAAACCAGGATGACCTCGCGCGCCTGATGACCCTTGAGCAGGGCAAGCCGCTGGCCGAAGCCAAGGGCGAAATCGTTTATGCCGCGTCGTTCATCGAGTGGTTCGCTGAAGAGGCCAAGCGCATCTACGGCGACGTAATTCCGGGCCATCAGCCGGACAAGCGTCTGATCGTGATCAAGCAGCCAATCGGCGTCACCGCCGCGATCACCCCGTGGAACTTCCCGGCGGCAATGATCACCCGCAAGGCCGGTCCAGCCTTGGCCGCCGGTTGCACCATGGTGCTCAAGCCGGCTTCGCAAACCCCATTCTCCGCTTTCGCCCTGGCCGAACTGGCCCAGCGTGCGGGCATTCCGGCGGGCGTGTTCAGCGTCGTTTCCGGCAGCGCCGGCGACATCGGCAGCGAGCTGACCAGCAACCCGATCGTGCGCAAGCTGTCCTTCACCGGCTCGACCGAAATCGGTCGCCAGCTGATGGCGGAATGCGCCAAGGACATCAAGAAAGTCTCGCTTGAGCTGGGCGGCAACGCGCCGTTCATCGTGTTCGACGACGCCGACCTGGATAAGGCCGTCGAAGGCGCGATCATCTCCAAGTACCGCAACAACGGCCAGACCTGCGTCTGCGCCAATCGTCTGTACATTCAGGACGCGGTCTACGACACGTTCGCCGAGAAGCTGAAAGTGGCAGTCGCCAAGCTGAAGATCGGCAACGGTCTGGAAGACGGCACCACCACTGGCCCGCTGATCGACGAAAAAGCCGTGGCCAAGGTGCAAGAGCATATCGCTGACGCCGTGAGCAAAGGCGCGACCGTTCTGGCTGGCGGCAAGGCGATGGAAGGCAACTTCTTCGAGCCGACCATTCTGACCAACGTGCCGAAAAACGCTGCGGTGGCCAAGGAAGAAACCTTCGGCCCGCTGGCGCCACTGTTCCGCTTCAAAGACGAAGCCGAAGTGATCGCGATGTCCAACGACACCGAGTTTGGTCTGGCTTCGTACTTCTATGCGCGCGACCTCGGTCGTGTGTTCCGTGTCGCCGAAGCGCTGGAATACGGCATGGTCGGCGTCAACACCGGGCTGATCTCCAACGAAGTCGCGCCGTTCGGTGGCATCAAGGCCTCGGGCCTGGGCCGTGAAGGCTCCAAGTACGGCATCGAAGATTACCTGGAAATCAAATACCTCTGCCTGGGCATCTAAGCCCTGCAAGAGCGCGCTGTAAACGCAAAGGGCACGAGAGCGCTGTCCCTTTGCGTGGCTTGAAACCTGCATTTTCTCTGCGGCCGGGAACGCCGTGGCAGTCGATCATCGCATGCTGCCACCGCCGATTCCTCCCGCTTCATCCTTGAACCACGCCGCCCGATGAGCGGCGAATGAGGACTGTAATGAGCAAGACTAACGCTGAACTGATGGCCCGTCGTACCGCCGCTGTACCACGCGGTGTTGGCCAGATTCACCCGATCTTCGCCGAATCCGCGAAGAATGCCACCGTAACCGACGTTGAAGGTCGTGAATTCATCGACTTCGCCGGCGGTATCGCGGTATTGAACACCGGCCACGTGCACCCGAAAATCATCGCCGCCGTGACCGAACAGCTGAACAAGCTGACCCACACCTGCTTCCAGGTGCTGGCCTACGAACCGTACGTTGAGCTGTGCGAAAAAATCAACGCCAAGGTCCCAGGTGGTTTCGCCAAGAAAACCCTGCTGGTCACCACCGGTTCCGAAGCCGTCGAGAACGCCGTGAAGATCGCCCGCGCCGCCACGGGTCGCGCTGGTGTGATCGCCTTCACCGGCGCCTACCACGGCCGCACCATGATGACGCTGGGTCTGACCGGTAAAGTCGTGCCGTACTCGGCCGGCATGGGCCTGATGCCAGGCGGCATCTTCCGCGCGCTGTACCCGAACGAACTGCATGGCGTGAGCATCGACGATTCGATCGCTTCGATCGAGCGGATCTTCAAGAACGACGCCGAGCCGAAAGACATCGCTGCGATCATCATCGAGCCGGTACAGGGCGAAGGTGGTTTCTACGTCGCGCCGAAAGAATTCATGAAGCGCCTGCGCGCGCTGTGCGACCAGCACGGCATTCTGCTGATCGCGGACGAAGTACAGACCGGCGCTGGCCGTACCGGTACGTTCTTCGCCATGGAACAGATGGGCGTTGCTGCCGACCTGACCACCTTCGCCAAATCCATCGCTGGCGGCTTCCCGCTGGCGGGCGTCTGCGGCAAGGCCGAATACATGGACGCCATTGCACCAGGCGGCCTCGGCGGCACCTACGCCGGTAGCCCGATCGCTTGTGCCGCTGCGCTGGCGGTGATGGAAGTGTTCGAAGAAGAACACCTGCTGGACCGCTGCAAGGCTGTCGGCGAGCGTCTGGTCACTGGCCTGAAAAACATTCAGGCCAAATACCCGGTCATCGGCGAAGTGCGTGCGCTGGGCGCGATGATCGCGGTCGAGCTGTTCGAGAACGGCGACAGCCACAAGCCAAACCCGACTGCTGTAGCTGCCGTGGTGGCCAAAGCGCGTGACAAGGGCCTGATCCTGCTGTCCTGCGGCACCTACGGCAACGTGCTGCGCGTACTCGTACCGCTGACCTCGCCGGACGAGCAACTGGACAAAGGTCTGGCGATCATCGAAGAGTGCTTCTCGGAGCTGTAAGCCCCGGCATTCTGTGATCGGCTCGACAAAAAACCCGCTTCGGCGGGTTTTTTCATGCCGGTGCAAACATATCGGCGTTTCGCGCTGTAACGATTGGCCAGCATTGGCTAAGGTCAAGGCATTGCCAGGGAGTGCGTGCATGATTGCCGTTGAATTACCCGCCGTACCGCGTGTGCTGATTGCCGAGGCCGACCCTTGGTCGCGCGATCTGCTCAAACAAGTGCTGCTGAACGTGCGTTGCGATGCGCGGCTGGATCTGTGTGCCGATGGCCAGCAAGCGCTGTCGATGCTCACCGAAATTCCCTATGACCTGGCCATCGTCGATTGGGAGTTGCCCGGCGTCGATGGCTTGAATGTGCTGCGCAGCGTGCGTCAGCGCAAGCGCAACCCGCCGCTGCCATTCATTTTGATGAGCAGCCGCAACGACAGTGCCAGCGTGCGCGAAGCCATCCCGCTGGCGCCGACGGCGTACCTGACCAAACCGTTGAACATGGAAGGCCTGACCGAGCGTTTGCAGGGTTTGCTGCTCAACGCCGGTCAAGAGGTGTTCTGTGAAGTGCCGGCCCTCGCGCCGGGCATGACCCTGGCGGCGTTTCTTGAGCGCCGCCGTGAGCAAACCGACGGCGCGCCGTTGATGACCGACGTGCAAGTGGCGGTGAAGCGCAGCCTCAATCCCGATGGCCTCGACCTGAAGCTGCTCGAAGAAGAGATTCGCACCGACCCTCAGATCACCGCGGTACTGATCGCCGCGGCCAACAGCGCGGCGCAGCACCATGGCGCGCCGGTGCAGTCGCTGGCGCAAGCCCTGCATCGGCTGGGCACCGGGCAAAGCATGAATCTGATCCTCGGCCTGGCGCTCAAGCGCAGCGCCCGGCTCAGCGATCCGTGTCTGGCGGATTACGCCGAACGTTATTGGGGCTTGTCCCTGCACACTGCCGAATATGCGCGCACGCTGGCGCGTTTACTCGATCTGGATCAGGAGCGCTGCTATTGCGCCGGCATGCTGCACCGCCTCGGCGATCTGGCGCTGCTGCGCTGTCTGCAGGAGTGGCAGCAGGCGGGCGGGGCACTGGACGAGCACCAGGAGGTCGGTGAAGCGCTGGCGCAGTTTGGTGCGGCGTATGGTTCTGCGTTGCGTACACGCTGGCGTCTGCCACTGGAACTGCGCGAATTGATCGCCTCGGTCTATCAGCTCGGCGGTGGGGTGTATTCTCGTGAGGCGCTGGTGATGAACATGGCGGCGCAGATGGCGCGGCTGACCGAGCATGAGGGTGTCGAGGAACTGGCGAAGAGCCGTACGGCGCGGTTGCTGAAAATTGGATTGCCGGAATTGATGCGGATGCGTAAATAACCGGAGCGCACAAATCCCAATGTAGGAGTGAGCCTGCTCGCGATAGCGGAGGGTCAGTCATTAACGTTTCGTCTGGCACTCCGCGATCGCGAGCAGGCTCACTCCTACAGGGGAATGTGTTGAATATGAAACCGGGTCAGGCCGCAATAATGCGATTTTTGCCCTGGCGCTTGGCTTCATACATCGCCGCATCTGCGCGAGCGAACAGGTTGTCGAGGCTTTTGTCGTCATCGGTCAGGCTGGTCAGCCCTTGGCTCACGGTGATGCCGAACGTCTGGCCGTCATGGCTGAATTGCAAGCGCTGAATCTCCTGCTGCAAGCGTTCCGCCACTTGCATGGCCATTTCCGGTGCACAACCGGGAAACACTGCAGCAAATTCTTCACCACCAATTCGCCCGAACAGATCGCCACGGCGCAATGAGCTGCGGCCACACTCGGCAATCCGTTGCAGCACGGTGTCGCCTTCCGGGTGGCCGTAGCTGTCGTTGATTGTTTTGAAATCGTCGATATCCAGCAGCAAAAACGCCATCGGCGTACCGCGCAGGCGTGCTTCTTCGAATTCGCGGTTGGCGCATTCAAAGAAGTGTCGGCGGTTACTGCTTTGCGTCAGCACATCGGTGGTCGCCAGGCGTTGCAGCTCGGTTTCCATGTGCTTCTTGTCGGTGATGTCTTCAGCGATGCCGACGATAATCACCGGTTGGTCCGGATCGTCCTGGCGGTTGATGAAGCATTTGTCGCTGAGCCAGCGCACCTGGCCGTCGGCGGCGATGATCCGGTACTCGCGGTCTTCCACCGCGCCCTTGTGCAGGACTTCGGCGAGGCTGCGCTCGGCGTAGTCCAGATCATCGGGATAGATGCTGTCGCGCCACTGGTTGTAGTCGCCGAGCAGCAGCCCGGCGGAGCGACCGAAAATCCGTTCGTAGGCGGGGCTGACGTACAGCACCTGACGGGTTTCCCAGTTGAATGCCCAGAGCACGGCATTGACGCTGACCAGCAAGGAACTGAACAACTGTTCGCGCTCGCTCAGGCGTGCGACTTCGCCTTGCGCATGCATCAGCGCCATCAGGGTTTGCGCGGCCTCGGGCCACTGCGGAACGGATGAGTCTTTTGGATTGTTGTTGACCATCGGCACAAATCTCAAAGGGCGTGCCGCGAGTTCGACAGCGGCCACAATACAGCCCGCCGGGGTGGCGAAGTGTCTTTGAGATAGGCGATTTTCGGCGAAGTTCCAAACGGTGCACCCGGGACGCCGGGTGCACCGATCAACGGTCTCAGACGGCTGCAGGACGCAGCGAGTAGGTTTTCAACTGGTCGGCGAATTCACGCAGGGACTGAATGCCGCTGGCCTCGGCCTCGTGAATCCAGTCCTTGATGGCGGCGAGCATGTCGTGGCCATTGGAACTGGTCTTGACCCAGATCTGCTGCAGGGCCAGGCGTTTTTCGTAAATGACCTTCAGTGCCTGGCTGTGCTCGAGCATGGTCTGGATGCGCAGGTGATGACGGTCTTCCAGCAGGCTGGTCTCGCGCGACAGCAAGCGCTTGGCGCGGTGGAACTGGTGGCGCACCGAATGATCGACCTTGGCCAGCTCCTGCTGGACCAGCGGGCCGATTACCAGCTTGCGATACTGGGCCATGATCTGGAAGCGGTTGTTGAGGATCGCCATGGCGGTATCCATGTCCAGGCTGCCCTTGCCTTCGACCCGGTGCGCGATCGGCGCAACTCGCTGAACCCTGGCCAGACCGAGGAAGCTGAAGACCTTGATCCACGCCCAGCCGAGGTCGAATTCCCATTTCTTCACCGACAGCTTGGCCGAATTGGGGTAGGTGTGATGGTTGTTGTGCAGTTCTTCGCCGCCGATCAGGATGCCCCAAGGCACCAGATTGGTCGCCGCGTCGCGGCATTCGAAGTTGCGATAGCCAACCGCGTGGCCCAGACCGTTGATCACGCCAGCGGCCCACACCGGAATCCACATCATCTGGATCGCCCAGATGGTGATGCCGATGGTGCCGAACAGCAGCAGATCGATGACGCCCATGATCGCCACGCCCAGCAACGGGTAACGGCTGTAGAGGTTGCGCTCGATCCAGTCCTCGGGGCAGTTCTTGCCGTAGATGCGCAGGGTTTCCGGGTTCTGCGCTTCGGCGCGGTACAGCTCGGCGCCGGTGCGCAGCACCGTGGACAGGCCTTTGATCACCGGGCTGTGCGGGTCATCTTCGGTTTCGCATTTGGCGTGGTGTTTGCGGTGGATGGCCGTCCACTCACGGGTGTTCTGCGCCGTGGTCAGCCACAGCCAGAAGCGGAAAAAATGTTTAAGGCCTGCATTCAGCTCCAGCGAGCGATGCGCTGAATAACGGTGCAGATAGACCGTGACGGCAACAATCGTCACATGGGTCATCAGCAGGGTGACCGCGACCAGCGACCAGGCCGACAAGCCAAGAAAACCTTCGTACCACATAGGCTATAGGGCCCTCGATAAAGATAAAAACAGCCGTTGCATTATCACCAAGCACACGGATAAAACCAGTCGCCCTTCAAGGAAAGAGTCGCTGGATGTTTCTTGACCTATAATTCCAACCTTTTTGTAGGGACATGGACAGTCGAATGCCTGCCACTTACCGCGATGCCTTGCGTGCAGCGCTGCTCTATCTCGTACTTGCCACGGTCTGGCTGCAAGGAGCTGATCATTTATTAAACAATTTCTTCGATGACCCCGTCGATATCGCCCGATGGCAACTGATCAACGGTTACCTGTTCGCCGCGGTGAGTGCCGGGGTGATCTTTCTGGCGCGGGCGCGCCTGTACGGGTTTCTCGGCATCGGCGCCCGGTTGCGCGAGCGCCATGTCGATCGTGAGCGTTTGCGTCAGGCCGCCGCGGTGTTCGACTGCACTCGCGAAGGCGTGCTGGTCACCAATCATCAGGGCCTGATCGTCCACGTCAATCGTGCGTTCATGGCGATCACCGGTTATCAGCGCGAAGAAGTCATCGGTCAGCAGCCGAGTCTGTTCAAGTCTGGCCATCATCCGCCGGGTTTCTATCAGGCCATGTTCGCCACGTTGCAGGCGCAGGGTGAATGGAGCGGGGAGATCTGGAACCGGCGCAAGAGCGGCGAAATTTATCCACAGTGGCAAACCATCCGCGTGATTCACGATGATCATGGCCGGCTCAGCCATTACGTCGCGGTGTTTTCCGACATCAGTGCGATCAAGCATTCCGAGGACGAACTCAAACACCTCGCGCACCATGATCCGCTGACCGATCTACCCAATCGCCTGCTGTTCAGCGACCGCACCGAGCAGGCGCTGGCCTCGGCGCAAATCCACAAGCGCGGCTGCGCGCTGCTGATGCTCGATCTCGATCACTTCAAAATGATCAACGACAGCCTCGGCCATAACGTGGGCGATCGCTTGCTCAAGGCCGTGGCGGCGCGTTTGCAGGGATTGTTCGGTCCCGGCATCACCCTCGCGCGGCTCGGCGGCGACGAGTTCGCCGTGCTCGCCGAAAGTTGTCCACAGCCGGTGCAGGCAGCGGCGCTGGCGCAACGCATGCTCGATGCGTTCAAGGACGCGTTTCGCATTGATGGCCACGAATTGTTGATCAACGCCAGCATCGGCATCAGCCTGTTCCCCAGCGATGCCCTGAGCGCCGAGCAACTGCTGCGCAATGCCGATGCTGCTTTGTTCAAGGCCAAAAGCAGCGGGCGCAACGGTTATGCCTTGTACACCGAAGAACTCACCGCCCACGCCCAGCAACGCGTGGAACTCGCCTTTGAATTGCGCCGCGCGCTGGCGCAACACGAACTGCGGGTTTACTACCAACCGGTGCATGACCTGCGCAGCAGCCGGCTGATTGGCGTCGAGGCCTTGGTGCGCTGGCAGCATCCGCAACGCGGTCTGGTCTCGCCGGCGGAATTCATTCCGATTGCCGAGCGCACCGGACTGATTGCCGACATCGATGCGTGGGTCATGCAGCAGGCTTGCCGGCAGATGTGCCAATGGCAACAGGCCGGCGTGGTGCTGTCGTTCGTCGCGGTGAATGTGTCGTCGCGACTGTTTGCCCGGCGCGAGCTGTATCAGCAGGTGGCGCAGGTGCTGCATGACACCGGCCTTGAGCCGGCGTATCTGGAACTTGAAGTGACCGAAAGTGCGGTGATGGACGACCCGGAAGTCGCATTGGAGCAGATGCATCGTTTGCGTGAGCTGGGTATCCGCCTGGCGATCGATGACTTTGGCACCGGCTATTCATCGCTGTTGCGACTCAAGCGTTTGCCGGTACAGAAACTCAAGATCGATCAGGGCTTTGTCGCCGGTTTGCCGTGGGATGACGATGACGTGGCGATCGTCCGGGTGATCATCGCGCTGGCCCGCAGCATGGGCATGCAGGTGCATGCCGAGGGCATCGAGCAGATTGAGCAGGCGAAATTTCTGCTCGAACAGGAATGCGATCTGGGGCAGGGCTACTGGTTTGGCCGGCCGAGCCCGGCGCAGGAGATTGACTGGGCGCACACGCCGTTGATTGGTTGACGCATCAACTCATACCCGTCGGGGAGGCTGTTGGAATCTCAGCGCAAAGCGCCGTTGGCGGCGTTCCTGTGGGGTGCGTGGAAAGGAGTGGTTTTCTGGTTATATAAACATTCTTAAATAGTCTTTTTAAGAATATCCGCACCTCTCTTATATTGCTTCCACGCCGAACGCAGTGCCGCCCACTGCCAGGCATATCCCCTTCAAAGGAGCAGCACCATGAGCGCATCCCTTCGCAGCGTTGACGGTCAGGACGAAAGCACGATCTTGCGTGAAATCCAGAGCGCCCTGCGCGATCTGCGTTTCGGCGCGGTGGAAATCACTGTGCACAACGCCCAGGTCGTGCAGATCGAACGCAAAGAGAAATTCCGCTTGCAGCAACCCGGCAAGCAACCGGGCTGAAGATTGCAGCCTGCGCCAGCTCCTGCGGGGAGCTTCAGACAAGAGCTGGCGCAGGCGGCGATCTTTGACCGGCAGCCCATTTACGCAATCCATAAGAAAAAGCCACCACCAGGAATTCCAGGAGCTTTCACCATGTCGTCGATTCGCCGTTACGCTTTGGCCGCGCTGGCCAGTGCCGTGTTTGCCGGTTCCGCGGTTGCCAAGGATTACGAACTGCTCAACGTGTCGTACGACCCGACTCGCGAGCTGTATCAGGACTACAACGCCGAATTCATCAAGTTCTGGCAGAAAGACCATGCCGGCGACACCGTGAAAATCCAGCAATCCCATGGCGGCTCGGGCAAACAGGCGCGTGCGGTGATCGACGGTCTGCGAGCCGACGTCGTGACTCTGGCCCTGGCCGGCGACATCGACGAAGTGGCCAAGCTCGGCAAGAGCCTGCCGGCCGACTGGCAGAAGCGTCTGCCGGAAGCGAGCACGCCGTACACCTCGACCATCGTCTTCCTGGTGCGCAAAGGCAACCCGAAAGGCATCAAGGACTGGGGCGATCTGGTCAAGAACGACGTCTCGGTGATCACGCCCAACCCGAAAACCTCCGGCGGTGCGCGCTGGAACTTCCTCGCGGCCTGGGCCTACGGTCTGAAAGCCAATGGCGGTGACGAAGCCAAGGCCAAGGAATACGTACAGACCCTGTTCAAGCACGTGCCGATTCTCGATACCGGCGCACGCGGTTCGACCATCACTTTCGTCAACAACGGTCAGGGCGATGTGCTGCTGGCGTGGGAAAACGAAGCGTTCCTGGCACTGAAAGAAGATGGCGGCGCCGACAAGTTCGACATCGTCGTGCCTTCGCTGTCGATCCTCGCCGAGCCGCCAGTGGCCGTGGTCGACAAGAACGCCGAGAAGAAAGGCAATGCACAGATCGCCGAAGCCTATCTGAAGCACCTGTACAGCCCGGCCGGGCAGGAAATTGCGGCGAAGAATTTCTACCGTCCGCGTGACAAGGACGTGGCCGCGAAATACGCCCAGCAGTTCCCGAAACTGGAGCTGGTCACTATCGACAAGGACTTCGGCGGCTGGAAATCCGCGCAGCCGAAATTCTTCAACGATGGCGGCGTGTTCGACCAGATTTATCAGGCGCAGTAATCTGACTTCAGCCACACATCAAGCCTGAAGCCAGGCGCGGAAAATGTGGGAGCGAGCCTGCTCGCGAAAGCGCAGTGTCAGACGACGTAGAGTTGACTGATACTCCCTCTTCGCGAGCAGGCTCGCTCCCACATTGATGCGTTCAGCGGAATGCTTTTTAACCAGGGACTTTTATGTCGCGTCGTATCTCCCCCGTCATACCCGGCTTCGGGCTGACGCTGGGCTACACCTTGGTGTACCTCAGTCTGATTGTGCTTATCCCGCTGGCGGCGATGTTCGTCCACGCCGCTCAGCTGACCTGGGAGCAGTTCTGGGCGATCATTTCCGCACCACGAGTGCTGGCGGCGTTGAAGCTGAGCTTCGGCACCGCGCTGTGCGCGGCGATCATCAACGGCATCATCGGTACGTTGCTGGCCTGGGTGCTGGTGCGCTACACCTTCCCCGGGCGCAAGGTGATCGATGCGATGATCGATCTGCCATTCGCGCTGCCCACAGCCGTGGCCGGTATCGCATTGACCGCGCTGTATGCCCCGACCGGCCTGGTCGGGCAGTTCGCCACTGACCTGGGTTTCAAGATCGCCTACACGCCGTTGGGTATCACCCTGGCGCTGACCTTTGTGACTCTGCCGTTCGTGGTGCGCACAGTGCAACCGGTGCTGGCCGACATTCCTCGCGAAGTCGAAGAAGCCGCTGCGTGCCTCGGGGCCAAGCCGATCCAGGTGTTTCGCCATATCCTCGTACCGGCGCTGCTGCCCGCATGGCTGACCGGTTTTGCCCTGGCATTTGCCCGTGGCGTTGGCGAGTACGGTTCGGTGATTTTCATCGCCGGCAACATGCCGATGAAAACCGAGATTCTGCCGCTGCTGATCATGGTCAAACTCGACCAGTACGATTACACCGGCGCCACGGCCATTGGCGTGTTGATGCTGGTGGTTTCCTTTGTCCTGTTGCTGCTGATCAATTTGCTGCAGCGGCGCATCGAAACCCCATAAGGAGGCGCGCACATGTCCCAATCGTCTATTGCGGCCGCCTCGGCGGCCAACGCTGCGCGGCGTGGCAGTGCCACCTCGCGCAGAGTCCTGATCGGTCTTGGCTGGCTGATCTTTTTCCTGTTTCTGCTGCTGCCGTTGTTCATCGTGGTATCGCAGGGTTTGAAGAACGGCCTCGGCGCGTTCTTCACAGCGATCTTTGAGCCCGATGCACTGTCGGCGCTGAAACTCACGGTGTTCGCGGTGCTGATTTCGGTGCCGCTGAATCTGGTGTTCGGCGTCAGCGCTGCGTGGTGTGTGAGCAAATACTCGTTCCGTGGCAAGAGCATGCTGGTGACACTGATCGACTTGCCGTTCTCGGTGTCGCCGGTGATCGCCGGTCTGGTCTACGTGCTGATGTTCGGCGCGCAGGGCCTGTTCGGGCCGTGGCTGCAGGATCACGATATCCAGATCGTCTTCGCCCTGCCGGGCATCGTGCTGGCGACGATTTTCGTCACCGTGCCATTCGTGGCCCGTGAGCTGATTCCGCTGATGCAGGAACAAGGCACCCAGGAAGAAGAGGCCGCGCGCCTGCTCGGCGCCAATGGCTGGCAGATGTTCTGGCACGTCACCGTGCCCAACATCAAATGGGGCCTGATCTATGGCGTGGTGCTGTGTACCGCGCGCGCCATGGGTGAGTTCGGTGCGGTGTCGGTGGTGTCCGGGCACATTCGCGGGGTGACCAACACCTTGCCGCTGCACGTCGAGATCCTCTACAACGAATACAACCACGTGGCCGCGTTCGCCGTGGCGAGCCTGTTGCTGATCCTGGCGCTCTTTATCCTGCTGCTCAAGCAGTGGAGCGAAAACCGTATCAACCGCCTGCGCGCCAGCGCCGCGGAGGAATAATTCATGTCGATCGAAGTGCGTAACGTCAGCAAGAATTTCAATGCATTCAAAGCGCTGGACAACATCAGCCTGGACATCCAGAGCGGTGAGCTGGTCGCGCTGCTGGGGCCGTCGGGCTGTGGCAAAACCACCCTGCTGCGCATTATTGCCGGTCTGGAAACCCCGGATCAGGGCAACATCGTTTTCCACGGTGAAGACGTCTCCGGCCACGACGTGCGTGATCGCAACGTCGGTTTCGTGTTTCAGCACTATGCGTTGTTCCGGCACATGACGGTGTTCGACAACGTCGCGTTCGGCCTGCGCATGAAACCGAAAAACCAGCGCCCGAGCGAAAGCCAGATTGCGACCAAGGTTCACGAACTGCTGAACATGGTGCAGCTGGACTGGCTGTCGGATCGTTACCCGGAACAGTTGTCCGGTGGTCAGCGCCAGCGCATCGCGCTGGCGCGTGCCTTGGCGGTGGAGCCGAAAGTGCTGCTGCTCGACGAGCCGTTTGGCGCCCTCGATGCCAAGGTGCGCAAAGAGCTGCGCCGCTGGCTGGCGCGTCTGCACGAGGACATCAACCTGACCTCGGTGTTCGTGACCCACGACCAGGAAGAAGCGATGGAAGTCGCCGACCGTATCGTGGTGATGAACAAGGGCGTGATTGAGCAGATCGGTTCACCGGGCGACGTCTACGAAAACCCGGCCAGCGATTTCGTTTATCACTTCCTCGGCGATTCGAACCGTTTGCTGCTCAGCGACGACAACCACGTGCTGTTCCGCCCGCACGAAGTGTCGTTGTCCCGACATGAGCTGGAGGATCACCATGCCGCTGAAGTGCGCGATATCCGGCCGTTGGGCGCGACCACGCGGGTGACGTTGAAGGTTGAGGGGCAGAGCGATCTGATCGAGGCTGAAGTGGTCAAGGATCACGACAGCCTGATCGGCCTGGCCAAGGGCGAAACGCTGTTCTTCAAACCGAAGGTCTGGCAGAAGGTCGCCAACCTCTAAAGCAACAGCATCGCCAGCAGGCTGGCTCCCACACTGGATTTGTGATCACCAAAAGTCCCCTGTGGGAGCCAGCCTGCTCGCGATTGCGGCCTAAACAGCCGCACGATTCGGATTGACCCGCACCCCTCCCGCCCGCGCCTCGATCTGCTCTTTCAGCTCATGCCGCAGCCCGAGCAAAAACGCCAGCTCGGCGACGACAAACAGCGGCCCGACAATCAGCCCGCTGATGTCGTCGACAAACGCCGGTTTGCGCCCCTCATAGTGATGCCCGACAAACTGGATCACCCAACCGATCACGAACATTGCCAGACCGCTGCTCAGCCAGACCATGGTGCTCTGCTGCGCCAGCGCATGCCCGGCCCAGACCGACAGCCCCATCAGCACCGTCATCAGTACCCCGAGCTTCAATTCCAGTCGCAAGTAAAACCACGCCGAGGCCAGCGCCAGCAGAACAGCGGGAGATATCCACAGACCGCCCAGCGACCATTCCGGGCGTGACAACAACACCGCCACCGCGACGACAATCAGCGGAATGCCGATAAAGTGGCTGGCGATGTTGCGCGGGTCGCGGTGGTAGGCGGCGTATTGGCTGAGATGGTCGACGAGGCTTTTCATTGTTGTTCCTCCAGTGGGATTGGTTGCATCATCCCTCGGCAACAGGGTTCGCTCTGTCGGGCAGGCGACAATCCAGGAGGGTTTATGCACATACGTTCACGGCTGCTGACCGGGCACTGGTTCAGTCATCTGCCGGCATCCTTTCAGGATAGTCTGCTGGCGGCGGGCCGCGAGCGGCGGCTGACGGCGGGACAGCGCCTGTTTCAGCGCGGTGACGCACCGTGCGGCTTGTACGCGGTGCTCGATGGCGCCGTGCGCATTGGCGCGGTGAGCGAGCAGGGCAAAGAGGCGTTGTTGAGTCTGGTCGAGGCGCCGCACTGGTTTGGCGAAATCTGTCTGTTCGATGGTCAGCCGCGTACCCATGATACTTATGCAGTCGGGGCCTGCACTTTGCTGAACATTCCGCAGGCGGCATTGTTGAAATTGCTCGACGAGCAGCCCGTGTATTGGCGCCATCTGGCCTTACTGATGAGCCACAAACTGCGCCTGGCCTTCATCAGTCTGGAACAGCTCAGCCTGCTGCCGGCCCCCGCGCGGCTGGCCCATCGTTTGTTGATGATTGCCGAGGGCTACGGCGAACTCGACGCGCCACGTCGGGTGCTGCAACTGCCGCAGGAACAATTGGCGGCGATGCTGTCGCTGTCGCGGCAGACCACCAACCAGATCCTCAAGGATCTGCAGGGGCAGGGGATTATTGGCCTGGCATACGGCGAGATCGAAATCCTCGATGCTGCGCGATTGCGTGCACTGGCCACACTCTAAGATTCACACCGCCCCCTGTAGGAGTGAGCATGCTCGCGATAGCAATCTGTCAGTTGATTCAACATTGACTGATACACCGCTATCGCGAGCAGGCTCGCTCCTACAGGGGGGCGGCGTTTGGATCACGAACCACGATAAGTCGAGAAACCATACGGGCTGAGCAGCAGCGGGATGTGGTAATGCTGGTCGGTCTGCTTCACTTCGAAGATCACCGGGATTTCCGGGAAGAACGTGTCGTGCTTGATCTTCTTGTAGTACTCGCCGGTCTTGAACACCACGCGGTATTCACCCGCTTCAAAGGGCTGCTTGGCCGGGAACAGCTCGGCGATTCGCCCCTGTTCGTTTGTGGTGCCTTGCGCCAGCGGCTGCCAGTCCGTGCCGACATGCTTTTCCAGCGAGACGTTGATGCCTGGCGAAGGCAGGCCGTTTTCCAGGTTGAGCACGTGCACACTCAACGGGTTGCCGGCGGCCAGCGCCAGGCTCGAAACAGCGCTGAGGCCAAGGGCGGCGAGGGTCATGCGCAGGATGGTCATGGTGGTTCTCCTTAGTGGGAAGAGGTGATGGTCAGGCCGGCCTTGTCGGCGGCCGCGAGGGCGCAGTTTTCGTCTTGCTCGCCGCCACCGGAACCGGCCACACCCATGGCGCCGACCAGTTCGCTGCCGGCGAACAACGGAATGCCGCCGCCCAGCAACAGCAATTCATCGAGTGTGTTGAGGTTGGCGGTTTCCGGATTGCTGCGGGCGCGCTCGGCGAACAGTCGCGTTGGCGTCTTGGTCGACAGCGCGGTGTAGGCCTTGCGCTGGCTGGCGGCGGTGTTGTGCGGACCGATGCCATCGCCGCGCAGGGTCACCAGCAGATTGCCGCCACGGTCGAGCACCGACACCGTGCCGGTGCAGGTGCTCATCGCCTTGTCGGCGAGCCAGCGGGCGGTTTTCAGATCGAGGTCGGCGTGGCGTGGCAATTGCGGGCTGGCGACAGCGGCGCCACTCAGGCCGATCATCAGGCCTGCAACGAGGTATTTGACGGTCATGGACAAGCTCCAGAAGCGAAGGTCGTCACCTTAACGGCCGGTCCTCGTCAGAACCTCGTCAGTTGGATTACAAGTTTGTAATGGGCAACGCCGCCGAAGGCGCCTAGCCTGTGTGCCTTAATGAACGAGGTGTGCCATGCGTTTGCTGGTTGTAGAAGATGAGGCCAAGACTGCGAATTTCCTCGCCAAGGGCCTGGGCGAGTCGGGTTTTGCTGTCGACGTGGCGCTCAATGGCCTCGATGGCCGCTACTTTATCGAGCAGCAGGAATATGACCTGATCATCCTCGACGTAATGCTGCCGGGTCTCAACGGCTGGCAATTGCTGCAACTGATCCGCCAGCGTGGCGCCACTCCCGTGTTGTTTCTCACGGCCAAGGACGCCATTGAAGATCGCGTACGCGGCCTCGAACTGGGTGCCGACGATTACCTGCTCAAACCCTTTGCCTTTGCCGAACTGCTCGCGCGGGTGCGCACCTTGCTGCGCCGCGGACCGATGCGCGAAGCCGAGTCTTACCAGATCGCCGATCTGGAAATCGATGTGCTGCGCCGCCGCGTCAGTCGTGGTGGTCAGCGCATTGCCCTGACCAACAAGGAATTCGCTCTGCTGCAATTGCTCGCCAGTCGCCAGGGCGAAGTATTGTCGCGCACGCTGATCGCCTCGCAGGTGTGGAACCTGAATTTCGACAGCGACACCAACATGGTCGAGGTCGCCGTGCGCCGGCTGCGCTCGAAAGTCGATGACCCGTACATGCCCAAGCTGATTCACACCGTGCGCGGTGTCGGTTATCAACTGGAAGCGCCCGACGATGTGGAGTAAGTCGATCGCCTGGCGTCTGGCGCTGGCCTTCGCCATCGTCTGTGCATTGGTGCTGAGCGCGATTGGCGTGTTTCTTTACCGCTCGCTCGCCTCGGAACTGGCCTTTCGTGACGACATGGCCCTGCTCGGTCGCCTCGAACAAGTGCGCGCGTTACTCGCCGACAGCGACAGCCTCGACGCCTTGCAGGCGCGGCCGCGGTTGTATCAGAACATGCTCGGCAATCTCGACAGCCTGCTGCTGGTGCGCCGCGCGGATGGCTCCAGCGTGATCACCATCAACCCGCGCCAGCGCGAGTTGCCGAGCTTGAAGGCGATTGCCCGCGAGCAGATGCCGCAACGTCGCGACGTGCTGACATGGCAGGCCGCCGACGGTGCCGAAGTGGCGCTGTTGTCCGGTCAGGCGCAGGGTCCGAACGGTGAACCACTGACTGTAATCGCCGGCAAGGTGCTGATCGAGCGTGAACAGATGCTGAGCAGTTATCGCCTGCGCCTGTATATCTCCGTCGGCCTCGGCGCGTTGCTCGCTTTTGCTCTTGGCCTGTTGCTGTTGCGCCGCGGCCTGCGACCGTTGCGCCAGTTGAGCGCAGCGGTGCGCGGCATCGATCTGCGCAGCCTTGATCAACGCCTGCCCGCCGAGGGCACACCGACAGAGCTGCGCGAACCGGTACAGGCGCTCAACGGCATGCTCGCGCGGCTGGACGACAGCGTGCAGCGCCTGTCGCAGTTCTCCGCTGACCTCGCCCATGAAATCCGCACGCCGTTGCACACCTTGTTGGCGAGCAACGGCCAGGCGCTGAATCATCCCCGCAGCTCCGCGGAATATCAGGAAGTGCTGGCCTCGAACATGGAAGAGTTCGAACGGCTCAAGCGCATGGCGGAAAACCTGATGTTCCTCGCCCGCGCCGAACAGGCCGAGCGCGCGCTCAATCTGCAAACGCTGGATTTGCACAGCGTCGGCGATGAGCTGTGTGATTACTTCGAAGCCCTGGCGGACGATCGCGACCTGCGCCTGGACAACCAACTGCACGGCGAACTGCTCGCCGATCAGCAATTGCTGCAACGGGCACTCGGCAACCTGCTGGCCAACGCCGTACGCCATGCTGCCCCCGGCACCGTTATCAGCCTGCGCCGCCGCGACGAGCCCGGCCGGGTCTGGCTGCAAGTGCACAACCACGGCCCCGTCATCGCGCCCGAGCATCTGGGCAAACTGTTCGACCGCTTCTACCGCGTCGATCCCTCACGGGCGGAACCTGGGGATTCGGGTGGGTTGGGATTGGCGATCGTGCAGTCGATCATGCGGTTGCATGGGGGGCAGGTGCGGGTGAGGAGTGATGCGGCGGGTACTGTATTTGAGTTGGGATTTTTGGTGCGACATTGATCATTTGAAAAGAGGATGAAGGCCATTTTTTTGCAAGAAAATGCATTCAATAGAATGCATATCGACTGAAAATGAAAAAATGCATCGTAAATAATGCAGGCGGCTCAGATGGAAAACATAGGCAAATTAATTAGAACTCTCCGAAAAGCGAATGGGCTGTCTCAGCAAGCCCTCGCTCTGAAGTACGGTATGAGTCGCGCGACCATCTCCGGCATCGAGAACAACACGGTCTCTGACATTGGTCTGCGTAAGGTAGAGGTAATCTTGAATGGCTTCGGCTATGTACTAGACGCGGTTCGTCGACCAGCCCGTCCCACTCTCGATATGCTCAAGAAGGAAAATTTCCACACTTGAGTACTTCCACTGCCTCATAGCTTGTGCTGGTTGTAACTCAACGCAAGCCATCACGAAACTGCCCCGGCGTCATCCCGGTCCAGCGTTTGAAGGCGCGGCTGAAGCTGCTGGTGTCGGCGAAGCCGAGCAGATAACTCACTTCGCTCAACGAACATTGCGGATCGCGCAGGTGCAGCAGTGCAAGGTTTTCTCGGCTTTCGTTGAGCAGGGTGTCGAAGCGGCACCCTTCATCGGCCAGATGCCGTTGCAGGCTACGCAAGCTCAGGTGCAAGGCCTGGGCGATGCGCTCGGCGCTCGGTTCGCCTTCGGGCAATTGCTCTTCGATGGCGTCGCGCACTTTGCGCTCCCAGGTCAGCGGTTGCAGCTGCGCCAGGGTGCGCTTGAGCACCGCTTCGTTGTGTTCGGCCAGTTCCGGGTTGGCGTCGTCGAGATGGCTGTCGAAGTCGGCGAGGGCAAATTCCAGGCGATCCTCCGCGCAGCCGAAATGCACCGGGGCGCGAAAGACTTTGTGCCATTGATGGGCATCGGTCGGTTCAGGGCGGCGCAGATAAACCGCCAGCGGCGCGTAATCGCGACCGAGGCGATTACGGCAGGTGCGCACATAGATCGCCGTGAACGCGTCGATGGCTTCGAAGGCCGGCGGCGGGTTGCCTGACGGAATTTTCAGACGAAATTGATAGCGGTCGGCGCTGCGGCTCAGCTGCAGTTCCAGCGCATCGCTGACCACCGGGTGATAGCGCACGATGCGCTCGAATACTTCGCGCAAGCTGCCGCTGGCGACCAATGCATAGCCGAGGGCGTGGAAGGTGGTCGGACTGACGAAGCGCGACACGCGCAAGCCCAGCGCCGGGTCACCGCTGGCCTCAACGGCGAGCGCCCACAGCCGTGTGGTGCCGGACAATGGATAGCGCGCGTTGGGATCGTCCATCAGGCTCGGGTCGAGGCCGGCCTGTTGGCACAGGGCGAGGCTGTCCAGCCCCAGCGCATCGAGTTGCTTGCGCAGGGCGCGGGTCCAACTGGCGAGGGAGGTCGGTTCCTTCATGCTGATTGGCGCGTCCGGTCAACAGGTTGGCGTTCTTGGCTAGCGCGATTGGCGCCCCGGCAAGGCACGATTGACACATCTTAGACCCGAGGATGGAAGCATGGACGGTACTTCTGCAAGCCCCCAGCGGCTCAATGCGGCGCAGCGATCAGCGCATATTCGCGAGGTGGTGCTGGTCAAAGGTGTGGAGCTGCGCGAGCGCTACCCGATTCTTCAGCATCAGGACGCGTTGGGCGCAGGGATTCTGGCGTTTGCTTTGGTCGGCATGATCGGCTCGGCTGCCTTGTATATCAGTGGTCACATGGCGTGGTGGGTGTGCCTGTTGCTCAATGCGTTTTTTGCCTCCCTGACCCATGAGCTCGAACACGACCTGATCCACAGCATGTATTTCCGCAAGCAGCGCGTGCCGCACAACCTGATGATGGGCCTGGTGTGGCTGGCGCGGCCGAGCACGATCAACCCGTGGATTCGTCGCCAGTTGCACCTCAATCACCACAAGGTCTCCGGCACCGAAGCCGACATGGAAGAGCGCGCCATCACCAACGGCGAGCCGTGGGGTTTTGCGCGGCTGTTGATGGTCGGCGACAACATGATGTCGGCTTTCATCCGTCTGTTACGGGCCAAAACCTGGGCGCACAAGCTCGGCATTCTCAAGCGCGTGTTCAAGGTCTACGCGCCGTTGGCGCTGCTGCACTGGGGCGCGTGGTATGTGTTTTTGGGTTTTCACGCCGCGAACGGCGTTGCCGCTCTGCTGGGCGCGCCGATCGACTGGTCAGCCAATACGCTGGCGGTAATGCAGGTCATCGATATCGCCGTTGTGGTGATCATCGGCCCGAATGTGCTGCGCACGTTTTGCCTGCACTTCATCAGCTCGAACATGCACTACTACGGCGACGTCGAGCCGGGCAATGTGCTGCAGCAATGTCAGGTGCTGAACCCGTGGTGGCTGTGGCCGTTGCAGGCGTTCTGCTTCAATTTCGGCAGCAGCCACGGGATTCATCATTTTGTGGTCAAGGAGCCGTTTTACATCCGCCAGATGACCGTGCCGGTCGCGCACAAGGTGATGCGCGAGATGGGGGTGCGGTTCAATGACTTCGGTACGTTTGGGCGGGCGAACCGGTTTGTGCGCCGGGATGCCGTTGCGCAGAAAGAGGTGCGTACGGCTCAGGCTTAACGATCGACTGCCAAGGCCTCATCGCGTGCAGGCTCGCTCCCACAGGGAAACGCATTTCAAATGTGGGAGCGAGCCTGCTCGCGATGGCGATAGTGCAGGTAACATCAATCCGGCTGAAACGGCGAAGCACTCAGGATCACTCCGGTCTCCTCCACATACCGCTGCCAATGCCCGATCAAGTCAGTGAGCTTGCCCGGTTGACTCAACGCCAGATCGTGAATCTCCCCCGGATCACTCGCCAAATCATAGAGCTGCCAGGTCGCCGATCCCACTGGCCCGGGAATCCATACGGCTTTCCACGAGCCTTGGCGAATCGCCCGGCGGCCGAATAATTCCCAACCCGTCACCGTGTGCTCGTCATGCACCTGCGCGGTCTCGCCGGACAAAAAACCCAGCCATGATTTGCCGCGCAACGGCGCGACCGCTTTGCCTTTCCACTGTTTGCCCGGATGCCTCACACCGGCCAGATCGAGAATCGTCGGGGTGACGTCCATCACCGTACCGAAGCCGTGGCTGATCTGCCCTTTGAGTGCCAGTTGCGGATAGTGCAGCAACGCCGGCACACGAATGCCGCCCTCGGTGGTGAAGGCCTTGAACAGTCGCGACGGCGCGGTCGCCACTTGCGCCCAGTTCGGCCCGTACCAGACGTAGGAATTGGCTCGACCGATGTTGTCGAGGCTGTTGTCGTAATGCTGGTTGAGGTAGGTCATCAGTTCCGGGCCGAACTTGGGAAACGCTTCCAGCAGCGCGCCTTCGGCACCGTTATCGGACATGAACAGAATGAACGTATTATCGAGCTGCCCCTGCTGGCGCAGGTAATCAACAACGCGGCCGATGTTCCAGTCCATGCGCTCGACCATCGCCGCGTAGACCTCCATGGCCCGTGCGGAAATCTGTTTTTGCTCGTCGCTCAACGCGTCCCACTGCGCGCTGAGCTGGATCAGCGGATGCGGCTCGACGTCAGGTTCGATCAGGCCGAGGGCCTTGAGTTTTTCCAGGCGTTCGAGGCGCAGCACTTCGGGGCCGGCGTCGTAGCGGCCGCGGTATTGCTCGACGATGTCGGCAGGCGCCTGCAGCGGCCAGTGCGGTGCAGAAAAGGGTAAATAAGCGAAGAACGGTCGGGTCTGGTCGCGCTCCTTGAGGTACTGCAGCAACTTGTCGCCGAAGGCATCGGAGGAATAGAAATCCTTGGGCAACTCGTCAATGAACTGATCGTCTTCGATGTACAGCGCCGGGGTGGATTTCAACAGGCCCGGTGTCTGCTCATCGTAGGTCGGCTCGAAGCCGTAGTGGTTGGCCGCGCCCGGCAACAGCGAAAACGAGCGCTCGAAACCGCGCGCGTGCGGCGCCAGTTCGGCGGTCAGCCCCAGGTGCCACTTGCCGCTCATCAGGGTTTGATAACCGGCCTCGCGCAGCAATTCCGGCAGCGCCACCACGCGGTCGTTGAGATAGCCTTCGTAACCCGGTTTGCCGATCAGTTCGGGCGTCAGTGCTTCGGCCATGGTGCCGATGCCGGCGATGTGGTGATCGGTGCCGGTGAGCAGCATCGAGCGGGTCGGTGAGCAGGTCGGTGCGGTGTGAAAGTCGGTCAGGCGCAGGCCGTTTTTCGCCAGCGCATCGAGGTTCGGCGTGGCGATTTCGCCGCCGAACGCACCGATGTCGGAGAAGCCTAGATCGTCGGCCAGAATCACCAGAAAATTGGGACGTTGCGGCATTGCGAAACTCCTGTTCAGCAGGCAATGAACGTCAGCGGCAGATCGCGGATCTGCACCGGCACGCTCGGTTGGTAATGGTCATCACTGGTCAGTTCGTGCAACAGCTCTTCACGCAGTTGATGAAAGTCGAAACTGCTGCGCTGGCGCGGATGCGGCAGGGCCACGTCGACCACTTGCTTGATCCGCCCGGGACGCGGTTCCATCACCACCACACGATCAGCGAGGAAGATCGCTTCCTCGACGTCATGGGTGACCAGAATCGTGGTGATCTTTGCGCGTTCGCGGATCGCCAGCAGCTCGTCCTGCATCTGCTGGCGGGTCAGTGCGTCGAGGGCGCCGAAGGGTTCGTCGAGCAGCAGAATCCGTGGGCTGGCAACCAGTCCACGGGCGATCGCCACACGCTGGGCCATACCGCCGGAGAGCTGGTGCGGATAGGCGCGGGTGAAGTCGTGCAGGCCGACCAGATCGATGAAATCGTTGATCCGTTGTTGCTTCTGCGCGGCGCTCAGCGGCTCATTGACTAGGCCCAGACCAATGTTGTCGGCGACGCTCAGCCAGGGAAACAAACGGTGCTCCTGAAAGACGATGCCGCGTTCGCTGCCGACGCCCTTGACGGCCTGGCCATCTACGCTGATCTGCCCGCGAAACTGCGTATCGAGTCCGACCAGCAAGCGCAGCAAGGTCGATTTGCCACAGCCGCTGGAACCGACGATGGCGACGAACTCGCCTTCGGCGATGTCCAGATTGAATTCGTGGATGGCCTCCAGTTCGAAGCCGTCGACGTCGAAGGATTTGCCTACGTGGGTGAAGCTGACAATCGGTGCGTTCATGCGTGTCTCCAGCGGGTCGCGCGAATTTCCAGGCGTTGGCCGATCAGGTTGAGCAGGGCGCCGGTGAGGCCGACCAGGAGCATGCCGGCCATGATCAGGTCCATGCGCAGCAGTTGCTGTGCGCCGATCATCTGGCTGCCGATGCCGCCGTTGGACGGCATGAAGTATTCGGCGCCGATGGTGCCGAGCCAGGCGTAGATCAGGCTCAGCCTGAGGCCGGCGAAAATGCCCGGCGCGGCACCGGGTAACACCAGGCGGCGCAGGCGCTGGCCGAGGCTCAGGCGCAGCACCTGCGCGGCTTCGTTGAGTTGCGGCGAGAGGTTGGCGACGCTGCGTTGCGTGGCGATGAACAATGGAAAGAACGCGGCGAGGGCAACGAACACCCACTTGGCCAGTTCACCGAGGCCGAACCACGCAGTGAGCAGCGGCACCCAGGCGAAAATCGCGATCTGGCGGATCGCCGCCAGCGTCGGGCCGAGCAAGCGTTCGCTGGTGCGCGACAGACCCAGCAGCAAGCCGAGGGCGAAACCGAGCCCGCCGCCGAGCAGCAAACCGCCGACCGTGCGCCCGAGGCTCAGGGCCAGGCCGCTGCTCAGCGTACCGTCGCGCAGGCCTTCCCAGGCGGTGAGCAGGACTGTCAGCGGGCTGACCAGAATGTTGGCGTCCACCCACTGCTGATCCACCGCCAATTGCCACAGCGCCAGCAAACTCAGCGGCAGCAGCCACGGTTGCACTCGCTGCCAGCCGTGATAACGCGGACCGCGACGGATCTCGGCGGTGGCCGGATGCGGCCAGTGCACCAGTTTGCGATCGAGCAGGCCGATGCCGCGATCCATGGCCACGCCGAGCAAACCGATGACCACGATGCACACGAACACGATGTCGAGCATGAACAACTGCCGCGCCCAAACCATCAGGTAGCCGATGCCTTCGCTGGAAGCCAGCAGTTCGACTGCCAGCAGCGAGGTCCACCCGGCGGCCAGTGCCAGACGTACACCTGCCATGAACGCGGGCAGGGCGGCGGGCAGAACCAGGCGGCGGATCAACTGGTGTGGCGGCAGGCGCAGTACCGCTGCCGCTTCACGCAGCTTCGGTTGCGCATCGCGCACCCCGACCAGCGTGTGCAGGGTCACCGGCACCACGATCGCTTTGATCAGCACCACCAGTTTCAGCACTTCGCCAATGCCGAAAAACACCATGAACAAGGGAATCCAGGCCAGTGTCGGAACCTGCGCCAGTCCGGCGAAGGTTGGCAGGATCAGCCGCTCCAGCCGCTGGCTGAATCCCAGCGCAGCGCCCAGTACGGCGCCTGCTGAAATCCCTGCGAGCAGGCCCCAGAACAAACGCTGCAAGCTGATCCACAGGTGGCTCCAGAGTTCGCCTTGCGCCAGCTCCGCGGCGCTGTTCCAGACCAGCGAAGGCGCTGGCAAAATCTGCTCGCTCATCCACGCGTTGCGTGCGGCCAGCCACCACAGCGCGAACAGAGCGAGCGGCAGCAGCCATGGCAAAACTCGCTGGTTGAGGCTTGGCCAGATCGGTTGGCGCTTGAGCGGTGGTGCCGGCAGCGGCAGGCTGAGCAGGGAGTGTCGGGCCATGGTTGACCTCCGTTGTCGGATGCAGACGGACCGTATGCAAAATTGATCTAACAAATAGAGAATCAATGCTATCGAGAGATAAGCGAAACCATTTAAGGCCTCCAGCACAGGCGCATCCAATGCATTCGAAGAATATTTTCGATGCTGCCCATGCATACGCCGCTACAAGCCCCGGCCGCGCTTGCTTAGGTCGTAAAGCTATAAAAATGTGAATTTATAGTATTTAAGCGCAGGTGCCGCTTCGGCCTACTTTCGGCTCCTCAACGCCCAGTCGCGATCAAGGAGCTGCACCCATGAACCTTCCCTTCAAACGAGTTTTCAGTCTGTTTGCGGTTCCCGCGCTGGCTGGCCTGCTGGCGTTCAGCGCCCACGCGGAGGAGCTGAAGGAAATCCGCATTGCCGTGCCTGACCTGAGCGCCGGTACTCAGCACAGTGGTGGCGGCGTGGTCGATGTGCTGCGCGATCAGCAGATCTTCGAAAAGGCCTTTGCCGAGCAGGGCATCAAGATTCAATGGAGCTTTTTCAAAGGCGCAGGGCCGGTGATCAATGAAGCGTTCGCCAACGGTCAGGTCGATCTGGCGTATCTGGGCGATCTGGCGGCAATCATCGGTAAGTCCAACGGGCTGGACACCCGCCTGCTCAGCGCCACGGCACGCGGGGTCAAGCAGTACCTTGGCGTGGTGCCGGGGTCGGGGATCAAGACCCTGCAGGATCTCAAGGGCAAACGCGTGGCGATCTTCCGTGGCACCGCCACACAGCTTTCCTTCGACGCGGCGCTGGCCAGTCAGGGCTTGAGCGAAAAGGATTTGAAGGTCATCAACCTGGACTTCAACGCGGCGGTCGCAGCGCTGGCGGCCAGGCAGATCGATGCTTCATGGGGCAGCTCCGCACTATCAGCGCTACAAGCCAAAGGCCTGGCGGAGTTGCCGCTCAATACCAAGGATCTCGGCGGAGCAGGAAGTGTGCAGGCCGTGCTGCTAGGCACGGCAAAGTTTGTCGACGCGCACCCCGAAGCGGTGGCGAAACTGCTCAAGGCACAGCAGCAAGCATTTGCGTGGCTGAGCGAAGAAGGCAACAAGGGCGCTTACGTGCAACTGGTGTCGGGGCTGGCCAGTTACCCGCCGGTGATCCTGACGCAGGATTTGCAGGATCAGAATTTAAGTGAAGTGTTCCAGTCGACACTTGACCCGGTGTTCCTCGGCAAACTGCAGGACTCGGTGGACCTGGCAGCGCAGCAGAAGCTGATTCGCAAGCCGTTCAAGGTCAGCGATTGGGTGGCGCCTGAACTGGCGGCGGCCAAGCTGTAGGGTGACGGATCGTTCCCACGCTCCGCGTGGGAATGCAGCCCGGGACGCTCCGCGTCCCAAAAGCGGACGCAGAGCGTCCATTGATGCATTCCCACGCGGAGCATGGGAACGATCGGCGTCTGCCGTGAAGGGTTTTCATACGGCAACGCTGATGTGCTGTTTATCCACCGCCACCAGCGTCTCGATCATCGCCCTTGCCGCTGGCGACAAGCGAAACCCGGTACGGCTGACGATGCCGCAGCGCGCGTTCATGCTCTCCAGATTCTGCGGCAAGTTACGCCAGTGCAGCAGCACCAGCGAACCCTGGGCGATGTCCTCGACAAACGCCTCCTCTGTGCCCACGCCGATCGCATTTGATTGCAGGACCACTTTGACCAGCGCCGGGAAATGCTCGGTCTCGATGGTCGGGGAAAAATCGGTGCGGCCGCTGAGGTTGGCCAACAGTTTGCGGATCCCCGGCGGGATCAGCGTGGTCGCCAGCGGATAGTCGAACATGTCGTTGGTCGACAGGCTTTCCTTGGCCAGCAATGGATGTCCCGGACGGCAGAAAAACACCCCGCGTTTGGGCGTCAGCGCCTGGGTCTGGAAATTCGGGTCGGATTCGAAATGGCGAATGTCGGCGATGAAGAATTCGATCTCCTCGCGGCTCAACGCGCGGCTGAGTTTTTCCCAGTTATCCACCTGGAAACAGGTGCGCACTTTCGGGTGTGCATTGATGAATTGCGCCACCGCATCCGGCACCAGTTTCACCGCCGGCGCCGGGCCGCAACCGAAGTGCACTTCGCCGGCATCGAGCTTGGTCATCTGCGTCACCTCGGCACTGAGCAGCGCCGCGCCTTGCACAAGGCTCAGGGCGTGCTGCAGCACCACCTGGCCTTCGGGTGTGGGGCGCAGATCCTTGTTGCCGCGGTCCACCAGCACACAGCCGAACTCCTGCTCCAGCCCCTGAATGCTGCGACTGAACGCCGGTTGAGTGATGCCCATCGCGTCCGCCGCACGGACAAAACTGCGGTGTTCGTTGAGGGCGATGAAGTAGCGCAACTGGCGAAGATCCATATGCTTTTCCGGCATCCTAAAAATAGCTCGAAGGCATTTGCGACGAGGGTTGCCTGAGGTTTTAAATGCAAGCTCTTATTCCGTCAACGAAGCATGTCGATATCTGTTAGATGTAAATAGCATATGGATAGAGCGTTGTTTCGCTGCCGCCAACCGTAAACAGTCGATGAGGGTATACCCATGAGCAATGCCGCACTCGCTGTAAAACCCGCTGTCCACGCGCTGGAAATTCACCCGGTGGCCGGTCGTATCGGCGCCGAGATCCGTGGCGTGCACCTGTCCGGTGAGCTGGACGCCGCCACGGTCGAAGCCATCCAGCAGGCACTGGTCGAGTACAAGGTGGTGTTCTTCCGCGAACAGACTCAGCTTGATGATCAGCGTCAGGAAGCCTTCGCGCATTTGCTCGGCGAACCGGTGGCGCACCCGACCGTGCCGTCGCGCGAAGGCACCCGCTATCTGCTCGAACTGGACGGTGCCGAGGGGCAGCGCGCCAACTCCTGGCACACCGACGTGACCTTCGTTGACGCTTACCCGAAAGCCTCGATCCTGCGCTCGGTGGTCGCCCCGGCATTCGGTGGCGACACGCTGTGGGCCAACACCGCCACGGCGTACAACGGCTTGCCGAGCGAGCTGCGTGAACTGGCCGACAAACTGATCGCCGTGCACAGCAACGAATACGACTACGCCAGCGCCAAGCCGGACGTTTCGGCGGAGAAGCTTGAGCGCTACCGCAAGGTTTTCACTTCGACGGTGTACGAAACTGAGCATCCGGTCGTCCGGGTGCATCCGATCAGCGGAGAGAAGAGCTTGCTGCTGGGGCATTTCGTCAAACGCATCAAGGGTTACTCGCAGGCGGACTCGGCGCACCTGTTCGGGCTGTTGCAAAGCCATGTGATCCGTCAGGAAAACACCGTGCGCTGGCGCTGGAAGGCCGGTGACGTGGCGATCTGGGACAACCGCTCGACACAGCATTACGCGATCGATGATTACGGCACGCAGGATCGGGTGGTACGTCGGGTCACTTTGAAAGGCGAGGTGCCGGTGGGGGTGAGCGGGCAGCGTAGCCAAACCGTCAAAGGTGCGGATATCGTCGGCGTCTGAGTGGGCCCCATCGCTAGCAGGGCTAGCTCCCACAGGGATTTGCGTCAGACACAAAGGATGTGAACGGCGCACACCTGTGGCAGCTAGCC
The DNA here is from genome assembly GCF_051132135.1 of Pseudomonas sp. R1-1. Classification (NCBI taxonomy): domain Bacteria; kingdom Pseudomonadati; phylum Pseudomonadota; class Gammaproteobacteria; order Pseudomonadales; family Pseudomonadaceae; genus Pseudomonas; species Pseudomonas sp. R1-1. Next base: position 5,974,295 of record NZ_CP071663.1, on the reverse strand, counting down.
CTGCTAGCGATGCTTTCTACCAAACCCCGATCTGCACCACTTTCTCGCTTTCAGGCTCTCCATAACGAAACCGCTGCCCACGCAAATCGACCTCCTCATGGCTGATCGTCGTGCGCCGCTTCAACCCGCGCAGCCATTCAAACAGATACCCCGCATGCTCCTCGCGCACGGCCGCGTACGCGGGGTCATCGCCCAAATCGCGCAGTTCATGCGGATCATTCAAAAGATCAAACAACTGTGGCCGGAAGCCGTCGTACGCCAGGTATTTCCAGCGCTCGCTGCGCACCATGGTCATGCGGCAGCGGTCGATCGGCTGGCCAAGACGCTCGCGCGCCGGTGCCTGAAAGGCGTAGTCGTATTCGCTGATTGCATAGCGGCGCCAATCGGGATTCTCACCGTGCAGAAGGGGAATCAGCGAGCTCCCTTCAAGCCGATGCTCGGCCGCCGGCAATCCCAGCGCAGCAAGAAATGTCGGCAGCGCATCGATGGTTTCCACCAATCGCTCATCAACCGTACCGCGGGTTATATCCGCCGCCGTGCGCGGGTCGCGCACGATCAGTGGCACGCCCACCGCTTGTTCGAGCAAAAACTCTTTCTCGCCCAGCCAGTGATCTCCGAGAAAGTCGCCGTGATCGCTGGTGAACACGATCAGCGTGTCGTCCCAACGGCCGTTGCTTTGCAGAAAATCGAACAACCTTCCGAGTTGGTCATCCACCTGTTTGATCAGGCCCATGTAGGTAGGGATTACAGTCAATCGTACTGAATCCCGGGAGAAGTTGAGGCTTTCCTGATGTTGACGAAAGGCCGTGTATACAGAGTGTTTGCTGGCTTCGGAGGGCGTCGCGCGGATCGTTTCGACAATCGATTTCGTACTGTACAAGGCGTGGTATGGGGCTGGTACGATGTAGGGCCAGTGCGGTTTGATGTACGAGAGGTGTAAACACCACGATTTCTCGCCTTGCTCGGTGATGAAGTCGATGGCTCGATTGGTAGTGTAGACAGTCTCTGAGTGTTGCTCGGGAATTCGTGCTGGCAGATTCGCATGACGCATTTTCCAGCCACTGAGGATCTCGCCGTTCGCGCCTTCGGCGGCGTTGGCCCAGTCATGCCAGGGGTTACGCCCGTCGAAACCGTGTTCGCGCAGGTAATGGGTATAAGGAGCGGATTCGCGCTTGTCGTCGAACAGTGGGTCGTCGGGGTAGATGCCGTCATGGCGCATGTAAGGTTCGAAGCCGACTTCGTTGAGGATCTCGGCCTGTTGGCTGTCAGGGTTGATTGCCAGGCGCTGCAAGGCATCGATGTTTGCCGTTGCGTGAGTCTTGCCGACCAGAGCGGTACGAATGCCGCGCGGGCGCAGGTAATCGCCGATGGTCAATTCCTCCAGCGGCAACGGCACGGCGTTCCACGCCACCTGATGGCTGCTGACATAGCGCCCGGTGTAGGCCGACATTCTTGAAGGACCGCAAATCGTGCCCTGGGTGTAAGCGCGGCTGAACCGTACGCCGGCCGCAGCGAGGCGATCGATGTTCGGCGTGTGCAGATGCGGATGACCGTAGCAGGACAGGTAATCGCGGCGCAGCTGGTCGCACATGATGTACAGCACGTTACGCACGGGGTTGGGCGGGGTGGGCATGGGATTCACCGGTCAGTGGGACAGGTGAGGGTTTTCGCTGTCGGCGGGGGTGTTCGGCAAGTGCGTTTGGAGAATGCGTTTCATGCAGCGGATGCATCGGTGCATGTACTGGTGTTATCGCGAGCAGGCTCACTCCTACAGGGGAACGCATTTCAAGTGTAGGAGCGAGCCTGCTCGCGAAAGCGTCAATTCAGACAGCAAAATTCTCCAGTGAACAGACTTCTTCATCCACCGCATCGATCGCTTTGATCTGCTCGATCATCGCCTCCGCCAGTGGCGATAACCGATACCCGGCGCGGCTGACGATCCCGTAGCGGGTATACAGCTCCTCAAGATCGTCAGCCAATCCTTCGATCTTCAGACACACCAGTTCACCCTTGGCCAAATGCAACGCGTCGGAATAGGCCCCGACAATTCCGATCGCATCCGAACGCAGCACCACGCTGAGCAGGCTCGAACTGTTCTCACATTCGACGCTCGGGGTGAAATCCGGCCGGCCGCTGAGGTCGACGATGACCTTGTGCAGGTTCGGCGGGCGAATGCTCACCGCCAGTGGAAAACTCATCAACTGCTCGGCGCTGATCCATTCAAACGCCGCCAGCGGATGCCCGGCGCGGCAGCAGAAATGCCATTTGCGCGCGCGCAGACGATGGGTCAGATAGTCCGGGTCCGCCTCAAACTGCCGAGTGTCGGCGACGAAGAATTCGAACTCCTCACTCAAAAGTCGTTTGCTCAGGCTTTGCCAGTCATCGACCTGAAACTGCACCCGCGCTTTCGGATAGCGCCCGATGAACGCGCCAATCGCCCGTGGAATCAGTCCCGCCGCTGGCGCCGGCCCGCAACCGAAGCGTAACTCCCCGGCTTCGAGCCCGTTGAACTGGCTGATCTCGTTGGCCATTTGCTGCGCGCCACTGACCAGCCGCCGCGCATGTTCGAGCAGTACCTGACCCTGTTTGGTCGGCGGCAATTCCTTGCGCCCGCGATCGACCAACTGACAGCCGACACTGTGTTCCAGCGCTTGAATGCTGCGGCTGAACGCCGACTGCGACAGGTTCACCGCCTGCGCGCCGGCGACGAAGCTGCGTTGTTCAGCCAAGGCGATGAAGTGACGAAGTTGGCGCAGGTCGATATGCATTTTTCACATAAAAAATATCCGGGAAATGCATTGGATATGCATTAGGTCGACTCCTTATAAAGGCAATCTCTTATGCAGTAAATATTTGTAAATCCATAAATAAATAACTGAAAAGAATATGCAGCGCTGATGAAGGCTGTGTGTTTTTTGACCAGGAGCCGCGCCATGAGTCCGTTGAAACACGCATCAATCCAACCACCACGACGGCTCAAGCGCCTGCCCCTGGCCCTGTTTCTCGCTGGCAGCGCGAGCTGGACTCACGGCTATGCCGCCGAAGCCGAAACGCCGGCGCCAGTCTCCGCAGGCAAGGCTTCGGCCAGCAGTTCGCAGCTGGAAACCGTGACCGTGACCACCCGCCGTCGCGAGGAAAGTTCGCAGGACGTACCGACGCCGATGAGCGTGGTCAGCGGGCAGAATCTGGAGACGCAACGGGTGTACCGGATTCAGGATCTGCAGCAGCTGGTGCCCAGCGTCAACGTCGCCTACATGCATGCGCGGCAGTCCAGCGTGTCGATTCGCGGTCTGGGTAACAACCCGGCCAGCGATGGGCTGGAGGGCAGCGTCGGCCTGTACATCGACAACGTTTATCTGGGCCGCCCGGGGATGGCGGTGTTCGACTTGATGGACATCGAACAGCTGGAAGTCTTGCGCGGGCCGCAGGGCACGCTGTTCGGTAAAAACACCACCGCCGGGGTAATCAACATCAGCACCCGTGCGCCGACTTTTACCCCGGAGCGCAGCATCGAAACCTCGGTCGGCGAGGACGGTTATTTTCAGACCAAGGGCACCATTTCCGGGCCGCTGAATGAGCAACTGGCCGGGCGTTTTTCCGCGTATCGCACGCGCAGCGACGGCGACATCAAAAACGAATACGACGGCCACGACTTGAATGGCGGCTCCCGCGAGGGCTTTCGCGCGCAACTGCTGTTCAAGCCGAACGAAGATTTCAACCTGCGCTGGATCGGTGACTACAACGAAGAGGATTCCAGCGCCGGCACCCGCGTGTTGTACAACACCGGTCCGACCATCAATGGCGTCAACCTTTATCAATCCCGCGCCAACGCGGCCGGCGCGACGCTGGTCAACGGCACACACCGCAAGGTCAATCTGGACAACGACCAACACGTGACGGTGCATCAGGGCGGCACTTCGGTAGAAGCCAACTGGACGTTGCCAAGCGATTTCACCCTGACTTCGGTCAGCTCGTATCGTTTCTGGAATTTCACCCCGCGCAACGACGACGGGCTCAACGTGCCGGCCAGTTACAACGCCGGGGTGTCGGTGGAAGACAAACAGTATTCGCAGGAATTTCGCCTCGCCTCGCCCAAGGGTGAATTCTTCGATTACGTGGTCGGTGCCTACTATTTCGGTTCCGATCTGGACAACAAATCCTTCGCCTATTACGGCCCGCAGGCGGACATCTGGAACGGCACGCCGGCGGGTGCGCTGGCCAATGTCACCAGCGTCGGCAAGGGCCACATCACGACCGACAGCTTTGCCCTGTTTGCCCAAGGCACCTGGCACCTCACCGAGCGGCTGGATTTCACCGCCGGGGTGCGTGGCACTTACGAAGAGAAGAATGCCGGGGTCAGCCGCAATGCTCCGGTTGGCGGTGCGGCCGTGGCCGGCGCGGCAGCCAATGCGCGTCGCGGCCGCGCCGGCGCCTACGATTCCGGAGACTTGAATCAGTACAGCTCGAGTCCTTCGGGGCTGCTCAATCTCAGCTATCGCATCACCGATGACGTGCTGGGCTACGCGACGTTGTCCCACGGCGAAAAGTCCGGCGGGGTCAACCTTGCGGTCGGCTCTGCGCCAACTGCGGGTGCCGACTCGTTGCTGATCGGCACCGAACGGGCGAACAACGCCGAACTCGGTTTCAAAAGCACTTTGTGGGATCACCGTTTGCAGCTCAACGCCAACGTGTTCTGGACCCAGGTCAACGCCTACCAGACCAACGCCTATGACGCCGACAACCGCGTGCAGTACCTGACCAACGCCGGTTCCGTGCGCTCGCGCGGCATCGAGTTCGAAAGCACCGTGGTACCGCTGCGTGGCCTGACGCTGAACTTCAACGGCTCGTACAACGACGTCAGCTACCTCTCCTACAAGGATGCGCCGTGCCCGCCGGAAGTCAGCCAGGCGCCGGGTGCGCCGGCCTCTTGCGACCTCAGCGGCCATCAAGTGGTCGGCGCTTCGAAATGGATCGGCAACGCCAACGGCGAATACAAATGGAATCTGGATAACGGCTTCGAACCCTACGTCACCGCCAGCTATGCGTTCCGCTCCAAAGCTGTGGGCACGGTTGAGGATTCCGATTACGGCCAGATCCCCAGTTACGCTGTGGTCAACTTTTCCACAGGCTTGCGTGGTGACTTCAACCAAGGTCAGTGGGATGTTTCGTTGTGGCTGAAAAACGCCTTCGACAAAACCTATTACACGACGCTGTGGACCGGCGGCAACGGTGGTTATGAGGGACTGCTCGGCACGCCGCGTACGCTTGGCGTTACCGGGCGTTATGATTTCTGACCGTACCCATCGGATACACCTACGGTGAGAGTTCAGAACATTGTTTTTCCGTGAGCACAGTTTTGAAAAAGTGCGTGCGCTGGGAGCGCGAATAAACAGCTGATCAAACAAGAGGCCGGTGCGCGCAAGTGCATCGGCCTTTTTAGTAGCTCAGCAAAATGTTTTTCCAACTAACGACAGGGTTTCAGCTTGTTCTCTTAAACCGGGTCTAGTGCATCCGATGCGCTGGATGAATACTTTCAATGCCCTCAATGCATGCGATTTTTCGCATCTCGCTGCAGCCCGCGTGGCGCAAGGCTTTGGCGAAATTGATCGTTTTCTATATTCCATAAAGACCTATGCATAACGTGAAAGATTACTTTCGGAGATAAGCGACAGGACCAATGATTCACCCACGGGGCAGCCGTGGGGGATTCAACAAAACGGTTGCTCAGCTGTAGTGCAAGAACCGCAAAAGGACCGCAGGGAGTCAAACAATGGGCAATGTCCAGACCGCCGCCAGCGCAGGGGAATTGCTATGGCGGCAAACGCCGGGTGGCGAACTGATCGACCTCGGCCGGCCGCACCGTGTGCCGTTGGGGCAGCTGCGTTTGCAGCGTGCGCCCAAGGGCATTCTGAGTCGCCGCGAAAGCGTTTTGCTCGCGGTGCTGGCGTTGGTGGTGCATGGCGCGGTGATCTACTGGATCAATCAGCATCCGACTCCCGCGCTGCCAATCGTGCCGCCGGAAATTCCGCCGATGACCATCGAGTTTTCCCGTCCGGCCCCGCCCGCGCCGCCGGTTGTGGCGCCGCCGCCTCCTGCGCCGGTGGTTGAACCACCGCCACCGGTGGAAGACGAGCTGGCGGTGAAGCCGCCACCGCCTAAACCCGTGCCGAAGCCCAAGCCGGTAGTCAAGCCGCCACCCAAACCGGCGCCCAAAGCCGTCGAGCAACCGCCAGTGCCGCCCAAACCGGCCGCCCCGGTCGCTGCGCCAGCGCCAGCCGCGCCACCGGCGCCGGCCCCGGTCACACCAGCCTCAGCCAGCGCCGCTTACCTGAAAAACCCGGCGCCGGAATATCCGTCGCTGGCCCAGCGTCGCGGATGGGAAGGCACGGTGTTGTTGCGCGTACACGTGTTGGCCAGTGGCAAACCGGGCGAGATCCAGATTCAGAAAAGCAGCGGTCGCCAGCAACTCGACGATGCGGCACTCAACGCCGTGAAACGCTGGAGTTTCGTCCCGGCCAAGCAGGGCGATGTCGCCCAGGACGGCTGGGTCAGCGTGCCCATCGATTTCAAGATTCACTAAACCGCAATCAAATTCGCGCGAAACGTTTACACGAGGGAATACATCATGACGCTACTGGCTTCTCCACTGGAATCCATCGAAAGCGCGGTGATCTGGCTGCTGGTGGTTTTTTCCGTCGCCACCTGGGGGCTGGCACTGCTCAAGGCGTTGCAGTTCGGCCGTTTAAAGGCGCAGGACCGGCGTTTTCATAAACGCTTCTGGGCGGCGTCGAGCCTGGATGCTGCTGCTGAACTGAGCGAAACTCAGCCCGGCGCTGCGGCGCGTGTCGCGCAGGCCGGTTACGCGGCGATTCAGGTGGGCGAGACGCCACAGGCCAATGACCTGAGCCAGGCGATCAACCATCAGGATCGTCTGGAGCGTGCCTTGCGCCAGCAGATCGTTCGTGAGCGACGTTCGCTGGAAACCGGTCTGGCGGTGGTTGCGAGTATTGGCAGCACCTCGCCGTTCATTGGTTTGTTCGGCACGGTGTGGGGAATCATGGAGGCGTTGAAGGGAATCAGCGCGGCGGGCTCGGCGAGCCTGGAAACGGTGGCCGGGCCGATCGGTGCGGCACTGGTGGCAACCGGTGTGGGCATCGCGGTCGCGGTACCGGCGGTGCTGGTTTACAACTACTTTTTGCGCCGTCTGAAACTGACCGCGGCGGACCTGGACGACTTCGCCCACGACTTCTACAGCCTGGCGCAGAAGAGTGCGTTCCGGGTGTTGATTCACCCGACCGCACACAAGGCTTCTGCGCCGGGGAATGCGCCAAAAGTGAAGGAGGCCTCCTGATATGGCCTTCTCCACGCAAGACACGGATGAGGTGCTCAGCGAGATCAACGTGACCCCGCTGGTGGACGTGATGCTGGTGCTGCTGGTGGTGTTTATCGTCACCGCGCCGCTGCTGACCAACGCGATTCCGATCAACCTGCCGAAGACCGAAGCGGTGGCGCCGGTCGAGCAGAAGGACCCGCTGGTGGTGAGCATCGACGGTGCCGGCAAGCTGTTTATCAACAAGGACGAAACTCAGCCGGAGTCGCTGGAGTTAAACCTCAAGGCGGCCAAGGCCAAGGACCCGGAGGTGCGTGTGCAGTTGCAGGCCGATGACGGCGTGAATTATGGCGAAGTCGCGCGGGCCATGGCGTCGATCGAGCGGGCAGGGATTACCAAATTGTCGGTGATTACTGCGCGGTGACAGATTCAACAGTTTTCCGGGGCCGTTTCCTTGGCAGGGTGCGGCCCTTTTTTTGTGTATGACTTTAGAAGATCCCCTCACCCTAGCCCTCTCCCAGAGGGAGAGGGGACTGATCGGGGTGGATGGGAGAGCTACATCGTACCCAGTCGTACGAAACTTCAAACCCAGCGCAAGTCGGCCCCCTCTCCCTCGGGAGAGGGCTGGGGTGAGGGGGAAAAGATCTAAAGCCATGCGCACATCTGATATTCAATTAAGATCTTAATAAATAGCTTCTTATTCCTTAACGAATATAACTCCCGTCCCTATACTCGACCGAGAACAGACACGACGCAGGAGAGCTTCCCATGCGCAACGAATCAATCCGCTACCTGATTGTGCCGGGCTGGCAAGGATCGCCAGAAGATCATTGGCAAACCCACTGGCAGAACAGCCTGCCGAACAGTGCGCGGGTGGAGCAGGCCGACTGGCTGACGCCGCGCCGTGAAGACTGGGTCGCAGCGCTGGCCGAAGCGATAGCTGCCGACAGCACGCCGGTGATCCTGATCGCCCATAGCCTGGGTTGCATCACCGTCGCGCATTGGGCGGCGACCGCGCCGCTGCAATATCTGCGTCAGGTGCGCGGTGCGTTGCTGGTCGCGCCTGCCGATGTCGAGCGTCCCGCGTGCGCACCGGCATTGCGCAACTTCGCGCCGATTCCCGCGGATCTGTTGCCGTTTCCGAGTCAGGTCGTCAGCTCCGACAACGACGCTGCGGTCAGTGCGCCGCGCGCCCTTGAGCTGGCGCGCAACTGGGGCGCGGAAGCGGGGATTCTCGCAGGCGCCGGGCATATCAACGTCAAGTCCGGGCATCAGCGCTGGGAACAGGGTTTTGCTTATCTTTATCGCCTGCAAAACCGCCTGGAACATCACGCCCGTCGTCGCGCCTGACTTTCATTTTTAACGCCCCCGTCTGCCAGGCGGTTCAGGGCGGGAGCCTGCCATGAGTTTCGAAACTTTCGGTCAGCCGTTGCTGACCTTCCCCGATGCGGAAAAAAGCCCGCTGAGCATTCGCGCCAAAGCGCTGGTGTTCGTCGATCCACGCTCGCGCCAACTGCGCGAAGAACTGGAGCAACTGGCGCCACGCGCGATCTCGGTGTTGATCCGTGGCGAGACTGGCACCGGTAAGGAGCTGCTCGCTCGGCATATCCATCGTGCCAGTGATCGCAGCGGGCTGTTCGTGTCGGTGAACTGCGGGGCGATCAGCCCGACGTACGCCGACGCCGAACTGTTTGGCTATGCGGCCGGCAGCTACAGCGGTTCGGCCAGCAGTCGCGCCGGCTGGTTCGGCTCGGCCAATGGCGGCACGTTGTACCTGGACGAAATCGGCGATTTGCCGCTGCCGATCCAGGTCAAATTGCTCGCCGCGCTGGAGAATCACGAAGTCACTCGGGTCGGTGCGCATCAACCCAGCCCGGTCGACGTGCGGCTGGTGGCTGCGACCAGCATCGATCTGGCCCAAGCCGTCGATGCGGGGAAATTCCACGAGCGGCTCTATCATTATCTCAGCGAGGGCCAGCTTGAACTGCCGGCACTGCGGGCGCGAACCGGCGATATCCTGTCGCTGGCCGAATATTTTCTTGGTATCTACAGCCAGCGTCTCGACTTGCCCGTGCCCTTGATCAGCGAAGCCGCGCAGCATGCGCTCGAACAGCATAGCTGGCCTGGCAACACGCGAGAGCTGGAAAATGTCATTCATTTTGCCCTGCTGGTCAGCACCGGCGAAGAAATCCTGCCGCAGCACCTGAACCTGCCCGAGGTGTCTGGGCCGGGGCTGCAGATCGAACGGCTGGTTGCGCAAATCAATATCGGCGGCAGCACGGCGGAACGTAAAGCCTTGAAAGAACTGCTGATTCGCTTGAGCGATGGACTATAGCCATTTTCTTCAACATGAACAAAATGGAATATGAAGCTGAATAAACGTTATTGTCCGGGAATAAAAAATCCGGGTATTGTCCGCCTCACGCCAGCGATATCACTTCGCTGGCACACGTATTAGATGCCGTCGTCGATGACGACCGTGATTTTCGATAAGGACACTGCATGAAAAAGGTTCTGTTGTTTACCGCATTGGCGGCTGCTTTGACTGCTTCTCTCGCCAATGCTGGCGAAAAACTGGTGGTCGCCGCGACCCCGGTGCCGCACGCTGAAATTCTCGAGCTGATCAAACCGACCCTGGCCAAAGAAGGCGTGGATCTGGAGATCAAGGTCTTCACCGACTACGTGCAGCCGAACGTACAGGTGGGCGAGAAGCGTCTGGATGCCAACTACTTCCAGACCCTGCCGTACCTGAACAGCTTCAACCAGGGCAAATACAAGGACGACAAGGCCAAGTACCTGGTAACCGTGCAAGGCGTGCACGTTGAACCGTTCGGTGGCTACTCGAGCAAGTACAAGACTCTGGCTGAACTGCCGGATGGCGCAACTATCGCCATCCCGAACGAAGGCAGCAACAGCGGCCGTGCGCTGATCCTGTTGCAGAAGGCTGGCCTGATCGAGCTGAAAGATCCGAGAAACGCTCTGGCAACGCCGAAAGATATCGCCAAGAACCCGCACAACTTCAAGTTCAAGGAACTGGAATCGGCCCTGCTGCCGCGCGTGCTGAAAGAAGTTGATCTGGACATGATCAACACCAACTACGCGCTGGAAGCCAAGCTGAACCCGCAGAAAGATGCGCTGGTGATCGAAGGCGCTGACTCGCCATACGTGAACTTCCTCGTTGCCCGTGAGGACAACAAGAACAGCGACGCCATCCAGAAACTGGCCAAGGCGCTGACCAGCCCGGAAGTCAAAGCGTTCATCGAGAAGAAGTACAGCGGCGCGGTATTGCCGGCGTTCTGATTCGAGTGTTGATTTGAAGTGAAAACGCCGAGGGCCAGTGATGGTCCTCGGCGTTTTTGTATGTGCCTTGAAAAGCCCCCTCATCGGAACGTCGCCCGCCTCCCCCTCTCCCGGAGGGAGAGGGGACTGATTGGGGGATGCGGCAGAGGTTCGCCGACCTGATATGGCTGTACCGAATCCATAATCGACTCAGTCATTCAGGTCGATGTATGACGCCAGACACCTCGGTCGGCCCCCTCTCCCTCCGGGAGAGGGCTGGGGTGAGGGTGCTCTTGATCTCAGGCTACCTGCGCCTTCAAAGCCCGGCGCAACGCCACCAGCAATTTCAAAATATCCTGCGGATCCAGTCGCTGCGGTGTTTTTACGTCCATGTCATCTTCCTTGTTGTGGTTTGGCCGAGGGAGTCTGGCCAAAAGCTGCCCGTCCTTGGAGGCCTTTCTTGAAAAAAAGATCCTTCCTACAGCGCAAAGAAAAATAGCCTTCTTACTCCTTCCCGGCAAACCGACCAGATAGTTTTTTGAGTGATATTAATATGCTTTAACGGTATTTAAACTCTTGTTTTTATACCTATAAAGTCAGTGCCTGCCGGACAGCCATCCGCTGTCCATGGATTGCTTCACCGTCGTTTACCGAGCGACGTCAGGACAGGCATGACTTTCGACTACGCATTTATCCTCAGCACCCTGCCGGCGTTTCTCAAAGCCGTCGGCGTGACGCTGCAGGTAGGTTTGATCGCCATTGGCACCTCGCTGCTGGTGGCGCTGCTCAACGCGACGATCCTGGTATTTCGCACGCCGTACCTGCGCAAACTGGTCGGTGTGTACGTGGAACTGGCGCGCAACACGCCGCTACTGATCCAGCTGTTCTTCGTCTACTTCGCCTTGCCGGCATTGGGGATCAAAGTCTCCGGTTTCACCGCGGCGATCATCACCATGACCTTTCTCGGCGGTGCCTACCTCACCGAAGTGCTGCGTGCCGGCATCGAGGCGGTGCCGCAGGCGCAGCTGGAATCGGGGCGGTCGATCGGCCTGTCCCACGGCCAGTTGCTGCGCTACGTGATCCTGCCGCAGGCGGGCATTCTCAGCCTGCCGTCGCTGTTCGCCAATTTCATCTTTCTGCTCAAGGAAACCACCATCGTCTCGGCGGTGGCGGTGCCGGAAATCCTCTACACCACCAAGAGCTACATCGCGCTCTACTATAAAACCTACGAAATGCTCGCCGTGCTGACGCTGATCTGCGTGCTGCTGTTTTTGCCGCTGTCGCTGCTGCTCAGCCGTCTGGAAAGGAGGCTCCAGCATGGCCAGTTCGGGTCTTGAATTGCTTTGGGTGTCGTTGCCGCAACTGGCCAGGGGCGCCGGGCAAACCCTGTCGATCTCGTTTCTGAGCATCGCCATCAGCACGGTTGGCGGCGTGTTCTACGGCGTGTTGCGTACGCTCAACGTCGGGTGGCTCAACGCAATTTTGCGGGTGTACCTGGAGTTGTTCCGGGCGATTCCGGTGCTGGTCTGGCTGTACCTGCTGTTCTTCGGCCTGCCGATTTTCTTTGGCCTGAGCCTGCCAAGCTTTTGGTGCGCGGTGCTGGTGCTGTCGCTATGGGGCGCCAGCGAAGTTGGCGAAGTCGCGCGCGGTGCGTTGCATTCGCTACCACGCGGCCAGCGTGAGGCAGGGCTGTCGATCGGTCTCAACGTTGCGCAACTGTACGGCTACGTGCTGCTGCCGCAAGCACTGAAGCGCATGACACCGCCGACCATCAACGTCTATACGCGGATCATCAAGACCAGTTCGCTGGCGGTGTTGATCGGTGTGGTCGATGTGATCAAGGTCGGCCAGCAGATCATCGAGCGCACCTACGAATCGGTACTGATCTATGGCGCGCTGTTTCTGTTTTTCTTTTTCATCTGCTACCCGCTGTCGGCCGCCTCGCGCGTGCTGGAGCGACGCTGGACGCAAGCATGAGCGCACTGATCGAGTTTCATGGCTTCAATAAATTCTATGGCGAGCAGCAGGTGCTCAATGGCATCGATCTGCGCGTGCAGAGTGGCGAAGTCATCGTCATTCTCGGCCCCAGCGGCTGCGGCAAAAGTACGCTACTGCGCTGCCTTAACGGTCTGGAACAGGCCCACAGCGGCAGCCTGAAATTTGTCGGACGCGAGCTGCTCGACAAGGCCACCGACTGGCGCGAAATCCGCCAGCAGATCGGCATGGTGTTCCAGAGTTATCACCTGTTTCCGCACATGAGCGTGCTCGACAACCTGCTGCTCGGCCCGCTCAAAGTGCAAAAACGTCAGCGCGGCGAAGCGCAGCAACAGGCCGAAGCCTTGCTCACGCGCGTAGGCCTGGCGGACAAGCGCGACGCCTTCCCGCGTCAGCTCTCCGGTGGTCAGCAGCAACGCATCGCCATTGTCCGTTCGCTGTGCATGAACCCACGGGTGATGCTCTTCGATGAAGTTACCGCCGCTCTTGACCCGGAAATGGTCAAGGAAGTGCTGCAAGTGATTCAGGGCCTGGCCCGAGAAGGCATGACCCTGCTGATCGTCACCCATGAAATGGCCTTCGCCCGCGCGGTGGCCGACCGTATCGTGTTCATGGATGCCGGGCGCATCCTCGAACAGACCCCGCCCGAGATTTTCTTTACGAACCCGCAAACCGCACGCGCGCAGCAGTTTCTGGAGAAGTTCTCCTTCGTGGCAACACTGCCGAAAACGAAACCGACCAAGGAACTGGAACTGCTATGAAAACTGCCGCTTTGTTATTGCCCCTGTTGAGCCTGGCCTTGCTGGCCGGTTGCAGCAAAACCGAAGAACCGGCGAAGCCGAAAGTCGCCAGCGTGAGTGCGGCGCCAGCCGGCTACCTGGAGAAGATCAAGGCTCGCGACAAGCTGATTGTTGGCGTGTTCACCGATAAACCGCCGTTCGGCTTTGTTGACGAGAGCGGCCGTTACGTCGGTTTCGATACCGACATCGGCCGACGTTTTGCCAAGGATCTGCTCGGCGATGAAAACAAGGTCGAGTTCGTCGCGGTGGAACCGGCCAGTCGTATTCCGTTTCTGCAAAGCGACAAGGTCGACCTGATCCTCGCCAACATGACCGTGACCCCGGAGCGCAAGGAGGCGGTGGAATTCACCAACCCCAATCTCAAGGTTGCGGTGCAGGCCTTGGTGCCGCAGGGCAGCTCGGTGAAAAAGCTCGATGATCTGGCGACTCGCACCACCATCGTCACCACCGGTACGACCGCCGATATCTGGCTGACCAAGAATCATCCGGACTGGAAACTGCTCAAGTTCGAAAAGAATTCCGAGTCGCTGCAAGCCCTGGCCAACGGCCGCGGCGATGCCTACGCGCAGGACAATCTGGTGCTGTTCAGCTGGGCCAAACAGAACCCCGGATATCGCGTGCTCGAGGAAAAACTCGGCGCCGAAGCGCCGATTGCGCCGGCGGTGAAGAAAGGCAATCTCGAGTTGCGCGACTGGGTGAACAGCGAGCTGGCGAAGCTGGGCGAGGAGAAATACCTGCTCAAGCTGTATGACCAGTATGTGCGCAAGGAACTGAGTGATGACACCCGGCCTGAGAGTGTGATTGTCGAGGGGGGCAAGTGGCAGGGGTGATGGTCTGATCAATAATTGGTGGCTTGAAGGGCCTCTTCGCGAGCAGGCTCGCTCCCGCGCGTACGACTGTGGGAGCGAGCCTGCTCGCGAATTTTTCAGTCACCGCTCAGTCAGGCCAGTTCCACGCCGGCTCATCCAATACCCGCTGGCCAACCAGCCCGGTCTGCCCCAGCGTTTTCTCCAGCACGATGCAATTGCACTCCGGATCCTCCTGCAACGCCGAAATCAGCCGCCGCGCATGCGACACCACCCACACCTGACACTGCTCCGACGCACGAATGATCAGCCGTGCCAGTGCCGGCAGCAGATCCGGGTGCAGACTGGTTTCCGGTTCGTTGAGCACCATCAGTGATGGCGGTCGCGGCGTCAGCAGCGCCGCGACCAGCAGCAGATAACGCAAGGTCCCGTCCGACAGCTCTGCCGCCGACAACGGCCGCAGCAAGCCTTCCTGATAGAACTCGATGGCGAAACGGCCACCGGCCAGCGGTGCGATGTTCAGCCGCGCACCGGGGAAGGCATCGCTGATCGCCGCGCGCAAGGCGTCGGGGTCGCCGATTTCGATAATGGTCTGCAACGCTGCCGCCAGGTCGCGGCCGTCGTGGTGCAGCACCGGCGTGCGGGTGCCCAGTTGCGGCTGGCGCACCGGCGCCTCGGCATCGCTGCGAAAGTGATCATAGAAGCGCCAGCGGCGGATGAACTCGCGCATCTGGAATACCTCTGGCGAGCTGCGCAGGCTACCGATCTGGTCGAACAGGCTGTCGAAGTTCGGCGTGTGCTGCGCCAGGACATCCCATTTGCGTTCGGTGCGCGCGCGGATCATCGGCCCATCGCGATCGACCAAAAGGCTCGCCGGGCGATACAGCGGTCCGGCCCAGATGCATTCGCGCTTGATTTGCGGGTCGAGGCTGAAACGCGAGGGAATCGGTCGCGCATGCTCCGGCAGCATGAAGTGACCATTGGAATCAGGCAGACCAAGGCTGATCGAATAACTGAAATCCTCCCCGGCAAACCCCAGGCGCAACCGCTTCACGCCTTGACGCACTGTCGGCTCGATCGCCACCTCACCGTTGCGCATGCGCCGGCTGATGGTTTCCGGCCCGGCCCAGAACGTCGAGTCCAGTCCGCCCTCGCGGGCCAGCGCATTGACCACGCCGCCCTGCGCCGTTTCCGCCAGCAGGCGCAGCGCGCGGTAGAGGTTGGATTTGCCACTGCCGTTAGGCCCGGTGATCAGGTTCAGACGCCCGAGCGGGATCACCAGTTTGTTGATCGAGCGGTAATTGGCCACCGCCAGGGTATTGAGCATGAAATCCTTCTCCGGGTGACTGCAGAACGTCTGCAGCATACCCGCAATGAGATAAATCTGTGCTTGGCGCCCGCAACCGTGGAACCCTGTTCTAAGCTCTGAAGTCGTATCGTCTCGACAGCAGCATTAAAGGCCAAGGAGTGTGCATGGCGGGTCCCGGATTGAAAGTGCTGATGGCGTTGAGCGCCATGGTCTTGCTCACCGCTTGCGGCGACAAGAAACCCGCTCAGGAATACTTGCCACGGGTCTTTGTGCAAGAGGTCAAACCCCAGAACTACGCGGCAGCGGTGACTCTTACCGGTGACGTGCAGGCGCGCGTGCAGACGCAATTGTCATTTCGCGTGGGCGGCAAGATCATCCAGCGCATGGTCGACGTCGGTGACCGCGTCACTGCCAAACAGGTGCTGGCCAAGCTTGACCCCAAGGATCTGCAGACCAATGTCGATTCGGCCCAGGCTCAGGTCCTCGCCGAGCAGGCCCGCGTGAAACAGGCCGCGGCGGCCTTCGTCCGCCAGCAAAAACTGCTGCCCAAGGGCTACACCAGCCAGAGCGAATACGATTCCGCCCAGGCAGCCCTGCGCAGCAGCCAGAGCGCCCTGAGCGCCGCGCAGGCACAACTGGCCAACGCCAGGGATCAACTCAGCTATACCGCGCTGATTGCCGATGCGCCGGGAGTGATCACCGAGCGTCAGGCCGAAGTCGGGCAAGTGGTGCAGGCTACTGCACCGATTTTCAGCCTGGCCCGCGATGGCGACCGTGATGCGGTGTTCAACGTGTATGAGTCGCTGCTGGCTGAGCGTCCGGAGGACAATTCGATCGTGGTCAGCCTGCTTGATAACCCCGAGATCAAAACCACCGGCACCGTGCGCGAGGTCACCCCGGCAGTGTCGGCGCAATCCGGCACCGTGCAGGTCAAGGTCAGCCTCGACAAGCTGCCGCCGGGCATGCAACTCGGCTCGGTCGTCAGTGCCACAGCGAAAGGTGCGGGTAAATCGGCGGTGGAGCTGCCGTGGTCGGCGCTGACGAAAAACATTAGCGAGCCAGCCGTGTGGATGGTCGATGACAAGGGCGAGGCGCAGTTGCACACGGTCACGGTAGGTCGCTATCTGACCGGCAAGGTAATCATCAGCGAGGGCCTGAAGGGCGGAGAAAAAGTCATCGTCGCCGGCGGGCAACTGTTGCACCCCGGCATGAAAGTCGAGATCGCTGAAAACACTTATAAGGATTTGCAACCGGGAGCGCAGCCATGAAGCGCCTCGGACTGTTTTGCCTGGCGCTGTTGCTCGGCGCCTGCTCGGAAAAGGAAACGCCGCCGGAACCGGTGCGCCCGGTGTTGTCGGTCAAGGTCGAAGCGTTGAGCGAGGAAAGCCTTGGGCGTTTCGCCGGCAGCATTCAGGCGCGCTATGAAAGCAACACCGGCTTCCGCGTCGGCGGGCGCATCGCCAGGCGCTACGTCGATGTGGGCGCCGAAGTACAGAAGGGCACGCTGCTCGCCACCCTTGACCCGTCCGACCAGCAAAACCAGCTGCGTTCGGCCGAGGGCGACCTGGCCAGGGTCCAGGCGCAATTGATCAACGCCCAAGCCAACGCGCGCCGCCAGCAGGCGCTGTTCGATCGCGGCGTCGGCGCGCAGGCGCAACTGGACGTTGCCACGACCGAGCTGAAAACCACCCAGGCTTCGCTGGATCAGGCGCGCGCGGCGGTCAACCAGAGCCGGGATCAACTCGGCTACACCGAACTGCGCGCCGATCACAAAGCCGTGGTCACCGCGTGGAACGCCGAAGCCGGGCAGGTGGTGACCGCCGGCCAACAAGTCGTGACGCTGGCCCAGCCGGACATCAAGGAAGCGGTGATCGACCTGCCGGATACGCTGGTCGATCAGCTTCCGCCCGACGTGGTGTTTTCGGTGGCCGCGCAACTCGACCCGAGCATCAACACCACGGCGATCATCCGCGAAATCGAGCCCCAGGCGCAGAGCGCCACACGCACGCGCCGGGCGCGTTTGACCTTGACCGACACCCCGGACGGTTTTCGCCTCGGCACGGCGATCAGCGTGACCCTCAGTTCGGCGATCAAACCGCGCATCGAATTGCCCGCCACCGCGTTGCAGGAGGTCGAAGGCAAACCGCGGATCTGGGTGATCGACACCCAAAGCAAAACCGTCAGCCCCCGCGACGTTACGGTGATCAGCCGCACCGACAGCAGCGTGGTGCTGGCCGGCGGCGTGAAGAACGGCGAGCGGGTGGTCAGCGCCGGCGTCAACAGTCTCAAACCCGGACAATCGGTAAAACTTGACGAGGACAGTCAATGAAAGGCTCTTTCAACCTCTCCGAATGGGCCCTCAAGCATCAGTCATTCGTCTGGTATCTGATGTTCGTCGGATTGCTTATGGGGGTGTTCTCCTATTTCAATCTGGGTCGCGAAGAAGACCCGTCGTTCACCATCAAGACCATGGTCATCCAGACCAAATGGCCCGGCGCGACCCAGGACGAAACCCTCAAGCAGGTCACCGACCGCATCGAGAAAAAACTCGAAGAGCTCGACTCGCTCGATTACGTGAAAAGTTACACGCGCCCCGGCGAATCGACGGTGTACGTGTACCTGCGCGATACCACCAGCGCCGAAGACATTCCGCAAATCTGGTACCAGGTGCGCAAAAAGATCGATGACATTCGCGGGCAGTTTCCCCAAGGGATTCAAGGGCCGGGATTCAACGACGAGTTTGGCGATGTGTTCGGCTCGGTCTATGCGTTTACCGCCGACGGGCTGACCATGCGCCAGTTGCGCGATTACGTGGAGCAGGCCCGCGCCGAGATTCGCAGCGTGCCGGGGCTGGGCAAGGTCGAAATGGTCGGCCAGCAGGACGAAACGATTTACCTGAACTTCTCCACGCGCAAACTCGCCGCGCTGGGCATCGATCAGCGTCAGGTGGTACAAAGCCTGCAGTCGCAGAACGCGGTGACGCCGGCCGGGGTGATCGAGGCCGGGCCCGAGCGGATTTCCGTGCGCACGTCGGGGCAATTCGCTTCGGAAAAGGATCTGGCCGAGGTCAATCTCAAACTCAACGACCGTTTCTATCGTCTGGCCGATATCGCCGAGATCCGCCGCGGCTACGTCGACCCGGCCACGCCTGAATTCCGCTTCGACGGCAAACCGGCCATCGGTCTGGCGATTGCGATGCAGAAGGGCGGCAACGTTCAGGAGTTCGGCAAGGCCTTGCACCAGCGCATCGACGAACTGACGGCAGACCTGCCGGTGGGCGTCGGCGTGCACACGGTCTCCGATCAGGCAGTGGTGGTGGAAGAAGCCGTCGGCGGCTTCACCAGCGCCTTGTTCGAGGCGGTGATTATCGTCCTGGTGGTGAGCTTCATCAGCCTCGGCGTGCGCGCCGGTCTGGTGGTGGCGTGCTCGATTCCGCTGGTGCTGGCGATGGTCTTCGTGTTCATGGAATACAGCGGCATCACCATGCAGCGGATTTCCCTCGGGGCGTTGATCATTGCCCTCGGCCTGCTGGTGGACGATGCGATGATCACCGTGGAGATGATGGTCACGCGTCTGGAGATGGGTGAAACCAAGGAGCAGGCGGCGACGTTCGCCTACACCTCGACGGCATTTCCAATGCTCACCGGTACGCTGGTGACGGTCGCCGGGTTCGTGCCGATCGGCCTCAACGCGAGCTCCGCCGGTGAATACACGTTCACCCTGTTTGCGGTGATTGCCGTGGCGATGATCGTCTCGTGGGTGGTGGCGGTGTTCTTTGCGCCGGTAATCGGCGTGCATATCCTCAGCGACAAGGTGAAGGCGCATGACGCCGAACCGGGTCGCATCGGTCGCGCCTTCAACGGCGGCCTGTTATGGGCGATGCGCAACCGTTGGTGGGCGATCGGCGTCACGGTGCTGCTGTTCGTGCTGGCGGTGTTCTGCATGCGCTTTGTGCAGAATCAGTTTTTCCCCGCTTCGGACCGTCCGGAAATTCTCGTCGACCTGAACCTGCCGCAAAACGCCTCGATCGATGAAACCCGCAAAGCGGTGGACAAGCTCGAAGCCACGCTCAAGGGCGACCCGGACATCGTGCGCTGGAGCACCTACATCGGCCAAGGCGCGATCCGTTTCTACCTGCCGCTCGACCAGCAATTGCAGAACCCGTACTACGCGCAACTGGTCATCGTCAGCAAGGATTTCGAGGCCCGCGAAGCGCTGAGCCAGCGCCTGCGCGAGCGCTTGCACAAGGACTTCGTCGGCATCGGCAGCTACGTGCAGGCGCTGGAGATGGGCCCACCAGTCGGGCGTCCGATCCAGTACCGGGTCAGCGGCAAGGACGTCGATCAGGTGCGCAAACATGCCATCGATCTGGCCACCGAACTGGACAAGAACCCGCATATCGGCGAGATCATCTACGACTGGAACGAGCCGGGCAAAGTCCTGCGCGTTGACATTGATCAGGACAAGGCCCGCCAGCTCGGGCTGTCGTCGGAAGACGTGGCGAACCTGATGAACAGTATCGTCAGCGGCTCGCCATTGACCCAGGTCGATGATGATATCTACCTGATCAACGTGGTCGGCCGCGCGGTGGATTCCGAACGCGGTACGCCGGAAACCCTGCAGAACCTGCAGATCGTCACGCCGAGCGGCACTTCGATTCCGCTACTGGCGTTCGCCACCGTGCGCTATGAACTGGAGCAGCCGCTGGTGTGGCGTCGCGACCGTTTGCCGACGATCACCATCAAGGCTTCGGTGCGCGATGAGATCCAGCCAACCGATCTGGTGAAACTGCTCAAGCCATCGATTGACGCTTTCGCGTCGAAACTGCCGGTCGGCTACAAGGTTGCCACCGGCGGTACCGTCGAGGAAAGCGGCAAGGCCCAGGGGCCGATTGCCAAGGTCTTGCCGTTGATGCTGTTTCTCATGGCAACGTTCCTGATGATCCAGTTGCACAGCGTGCAGAAGATGTTCCTGGTGGCCAGCGTCGCGCCGCTCGGGCTGATCGGCGTGGTGCTGGCGCTGGTGCCGACCGGCACGCCGATGGGCTTCGTGGCAATTCTGGGGATTCTTGCGCTGATCGGCATCATCATCCGCAACTCGGTGATTCTGGTGACGCAGATCGATGAGTTCGAGCAGAAAGGCTATGCGCCATGGGATGCGGTGGTGGAAGCGACCGAGCACCGGCGCCGGCCGATTCTGCTGACTGCCGCAGCGGCGAGCATGGGCATGATCCCGATCGCTCGCGAAGTGTTCTGGGGGCCGATGGCCTACGCGATGATTGGCGGGATCGTGGTGGCGACGTTGTTGACTTTGCTGTTTCTGCCGGCGCTGTATGTGGCCTGGTACAAGATTCGCGAGCCGCAAAAGGACGCGGCTTAAAAGCGAGTGCTGCGCACTCATCGCGAGCAGGCTCACTCCTACAGTTGAAACGCGTCCCCTGTAGGAGTGAGCCTGCTCGCGATGACGTCAGAACGGTTTATGAAGATTTACGCCAGACACTCGCCAACCAAGGCTGTTGCTCGCGCGGCAACCCCGCTGGCCGGTAGTAATGCTCCAGTTCGACAAACCCCGCCGCCGTCAGCAAACCTTGCCAGGCCTGGAGATCGTGATACGAGCCATAGCGCGGCCCGTTCCAGCCCTCCCGGTTATCCCCGCGTGGATTGGAGCTGAACAACACACCACCGGCTTTCAACGCGCCGTGCAATTGCTTGAGCACCCGCGGTAATTCCTGCAACGGCACATGAAACAACACCGCGTTGGCGAAGATCCCGTCGAAGCGCTCCGCCGGCAGATCCAGCTTGAGGAAATCCTGCTGCAATACCTCGCAGCCGCTGTCCTCACGGGCCATGCGGGCAAATTCCTCGGAACCGTCCAGCCCGACAGCGATGTGCCCCATACGGGTAAACGTCTGCAAATCCCGTCCCGGGCCGCAGCCGAAATCCAGAACCGTAAACGGCGCCAGGCCTTGAATATGTCGCAGCAACGCATCGATGTTCTGACTGACATCGTGGTCGCGGGTGCCTTCGCGGAAGTCTTCGGCCACCGCGTTGTAATGACCAAGCGTCGTGGCGGTGATCTGTTCGAGGTCGCTGGGCGTCTGCTTCATCATCAATGCTGTTTGGCGGAGGGAGAAGCGGACTATAAGCTTTTTCACCGGCAAAAAAACGCCGCCTGCGCTGTTGCCAGCGCCGGCGGTGATGATGCGTGGACTCAGTGCTGCTTCGCGCCCAGGCAATCGATCGAGCGGTCCATCATCGCTTTGGCCATCTCCAGCAGATGCCAGACCGAGAACACCATGGCTCGATCCGCGCCCCCGAGCTGATCGCCGCATTGATGGACAGTCACCGAAGCGCAGCGCAGCAGATCGGCGACATACAACTGGGCATCTTCCAGCGTCACGTCTTCGCTGATGCTGTAGACACGTTTCTGTCCGGCCACCGTGACGTGATTGCCGGCCAGATGGGAGTCAACGGCGCGGCACAGTGCCGAGCGATCCTTGAGCAAATCCTCGGTGAACCGCTTGGTGGAGGTAAGGCTGAGTGGCGGATCGGCAAGATTTTTTTCCACGGGTAAACTCCTGACTTCAAGTGGGGAGCCAACCATTTCGCGACTAAACGAGCAGGGCGGCGGCTGCACGCGGATCAGTCGCCGGCCGCCGGTTATCGGCGCACCCGAAAGTGCCCTGCGCACAGCCAACATCAGGCAGCTTGAAGCTCTGCCAAGGTCAGGCCTGACCGCACGCCCAGCGAATCCGGACAACTGAATCCGGTCACCGCCAAGCAGTGACGAGCGGAGATTAGCTACAGGATATTTCGGGTACAAGCGGGCAAATCATTCTAGGAAGCGTCCTGCAAACCCGCGTGGATCGGGCTGGCGAAACGATAAATCTGGCGTAGGACGGGTCTGATTTTTAGGAAGGGCATTGCCCAAATGCGTGCGATCACATGGATCTGCTTGATGGCCACCTGCCGCTATCGACCTTAGCGCTTATTCAGCCCGCGCGCCAGCCTGTCTCCACCCAACTGAATCACCGCCACCAACGCCACCAGCAAGACAATCACCGTCAACATGATCTGGCTGTCAAAGCGCTGATAGCCGTAGCGATAAGCGATATCCCCCAGCCCACCAGCACCAATCGCCCCAGCCATGGCTGACGAATTGATCATCGTCACCAGGGTAATGGTGAAGCCACCGACAATCCCCGGCAGCGCCTCGGGCAGCAGCACATGCCAGACAATGTGCCAGCGCCGGCAACCCATGGCCTGCGCGGCTTCGATCAAGCCATGATCGACCTCGCGCAGACTGACCTCGGCGATCCGCGCAAAGAATGGCGTCGCAGCGATGGTCAGCGGCACGACGGCGGCCCAGACACCGTAGGTGGTGCCGACGATCAGGCGGGTGAACGGAATCAGCGCGACCATCAGAATCAGAAACGGGATCGAGCGGAACAGATTGACGAAGGCGCCCAATGCACGATTCAGCATCGGCGCCTGGTAGATCCCGCCCTTGTCACTGGTGACCAGAATCACCGCCATGGGAATCCCCGCCAGCAACGCGATCAACGACGACACACCGACCATCAGGAAGGTGTCGATAAAACCCTGCAGCAAGCGCTCAAACCACATAACCCAATACCTCCACTCGTTGCGCCCATGGCGCGGCGCGCTCGCGCAACTGCTCGGCGCTGAACGAAGAGCCGCTGACCGCCAATAACAGTTGCCCCAATGCATGCCCCTGAATCCGTTCTACGCCGCCCTGCAACAGCTTTACCCGCCCGTCCAATGCAGCGAACAGCGCCGCAAGGTCCGGTTCGTCGCTGGCGCTGCCGGTGAACTGCAAGCGCAGCACTACAGCGTCGCTGGCGGAAGTCGATTGCGCGAGCAAACGGCTTTGCAGTTCTTCCGGCAAGGCGTGTTGCAGCGGCGCAAGCAGGGTCTGGCTGACCTCGTGCTGCGGATTGCCGAACACCTGCCAGACCGGGCCTTGCTCGACGACACGGCCATGCTCAAGCACGACGACGCGGTCGCAGATCTCGCGAATCACCGCCATTTCATGGGTGATCAGCACGATGGTCAGGCCCAGACGCTTATTGATCTCGCGCAGCAGAGCAAGGATCGATTGCGTGGTCTCCGGATCGAGCGCCGAAGTCGCTTCGTCGCACAGCAGAATGTCCGGGTCGTGCACCAGCGCACGGGCGATGCCGACGCGCTGTTTCTGTCCGCCGGAAAGCTGTGCCGGATACGCCTTGTGCTTGCTTTGCAGGCCGACCAATTCAAGCAGTTCGCGGACCTTTTCCTCGCGCTGCTGTTTCGGCACACCCGCGACTTTCAGCGGCAGCTCGACGTTCTGCCAAACGGTCTTGGCCGACATCAGATTGAAGTGCTGGAAGATCATCCCGATACGTCGGCGCAGGGCGACGAGACGGTCTTCGTCGAATTCACCAATGTCGACCTGATCGATCAAAACGCGCCCCGAGGTCGGCTGCTCAAGGCGATTGATCGTGCGGATCAACGACGACTTGCCGGCGCCGCTGCGACCGATGATGCCGAACACTTCGCCGCGCTGAATCGCCAGATCAATGCCCTGCAAGGCGGCGACCGGACCTTGCCGGCCGTTGTAGGTTTTGCCCAGCCCGATGAAGCGCACATGGGCACGGTTCAGCTCGGGATGCAGCTCGGTTTGTTCAGCAGTGTGTGGCTCTGGAGTCTCCAGTCGCCGTTGGATCGCGGCGGTCATGCTCAGCTTTCCCAACCGGCTTGATAGAGCTTGCCGTGAGCTTTATCCAGCGCTGCGCGAACGGCCGGCGAATGCTGGTAGATGTCGACGAATTTGATCAGGCGTGGATCGGTTTTGCTCTTCGGCTGAATGACGAACTGAATCACGTATTCCTTGTGATCGAGGCCGTCGAACAGCAGCGCCGAACCGGCATCGAACGTCTTCGCCAGACGAATGTAGGCCGGGTAGCCCTGGACCAGATCGGCGTCATCGTAAGCGCGTACCAGTTGCACGGCTTCGACCTGGAGAATCTTGATCTTCTTCGGATTGGCGACGATGTCATCCTCGGTGGCTTTGTAGCCGACGCCCGGTTTGAGCGTGATCAAACCGGCCTTGGCGAGCAATTGCAGACCGCGACCGCTGTTGATCGGATCGTTGGCGATGGCAACGCTGGCGCCTTCCGGTAACTCGTCGAAGCTTTTGTATTTTTTCGAGTACAGGCCGACGTTGTTGATGATCCCCGGCGCGAACGGCACCAGATCAAAACCCGACGCGGCTTTGGCGTTTTCCAGAAACGGAATGTGCTGAAAATAATTCACATCGATATCGCCGGCAGCGAGGCTGACGTTCGGCGCGATCCAGTCGGTGAACTCCACCAGCTCGACCTTCAGGCCTTGTTTCGAGGCCTCTTCGACGGCCGCTTCCAGCGGAATGGCGAAGGCGGCGGTGGTGCCGATTTTCAACGGTGCATCGGCGGCAAACACTGCCGAGCTGAACAGGCCGAGGGCCAGGGCCAGTGCTTTGACTGGGTGGGAGAGCAGATTCTTGGTCATGATGGTTTTCCAGTCAGTGCATGAATTTTTGGTGTCCGTTGTGGCCTCATCGCGAGCAGGCTCACTCCTACAGGGGGAACGCATTCCAAATGTAGGAGTGAGCCTGCTCGCGATGCTTTTAGCGGCGAAACGCGGAGCCTGTGTGTCGCTCAGGCAACTGCGCCTCGCCGTGAAACAGCTTTTCGCGCAACGTGCCGCTGTCATACGCGGTCTTGTACGAGCCGCGCCGCTGTAGTTCGGGAATCACCAGATCGATGAAATCCACGTAGCTTTCCGGCGTGACGATGCGGGTCAGGTTGAAGCCATCCAGCCCGGTTTCGGCGATCCACGACTCCAGCTCATCGGCCACTTGTTCAGGCGAGCCGACCACGGTGATGTAGCGGCCACCGAGAGCGTGCTGGTCGAGCAATTTGCGCCGGGTCCAGTCGTTGTTCTGCAGAGTTTTGGTGGCCGACTGGATCGCGTTGCTTTTCACGTACTGGATCGGTTCGTCGATTTCGTACCGGGAAAAATCGATGCCGGTGGAGGCGGAAAAATGCGCCACGCCGGCCTCGGCGCTGGCGTAGCCGAGGTATTCGGCGTGCTTGGCCCAGGCCGCTTCTTCGCTGGCGCCGACAATCACATTAAGGCCCATGAACACCTTGATGTCTTCGGGGTTGCGTCCCGCAGCAACCGCACTGGCGCGGACCTTGTCCACTCGTGCCTTGGTCGACGATTTGTTCTGGCCGCTGATGAACACGCACTCGGCGTGGCGCCCGGCGAACTGCAAACCGCGCTCGGAACTGCCAGCCTGAAACAGCACCGGCGTACGCTGCGGCGACGGTTCGCACAGGTGATAACCGTCGACCTGGTAGAACTCGCCCTTGTGCTCGACCTTGTGCACTTTGTCCGGCTGCGCGTAGATGCGCTGCTCGCGGTCGTTGAGCACCGCGTCATTTTCCCAGCTGCCTTCCCAGAGTTTGTAGAGCACCTGCAAGTACTCATCGGCCTGATCGTAACGGCGGTCATGTTCGACCTGCGCGCTCAGGCCCATGGCTTTGGCGGCGCTGTCGAGATAGCCGGTGACGATGTTCCAGCCCACCCGGCCGCGGCTCAAATGATCGAGCGTCGACAGACGCCGGGCGAACAGGTACGGCGCTTCGTAGGTGAGATTGGCGGTGAGACCGAAGCCAAGATTTTTCGTCACCGCAGCCATCGCTGAGACCAGCAGCAAAGGGTCGTTGACCGGCAACTGGATCGACTCTTTCAGCGTCACGTCGAGCGAGTTTTGGTAAACGTCATACACGCCGACGATGTCGGCGATGAACAAGCCGTCGAACAGGCCGCGCTCAAGCAATTGCGCCAGCTCGGTCCAGTACTCGAGAGTGTTGTACCGGGTCGAGGTATCGCGCGGATGCGTCCACAAGCCGTGATTGATATGGCCGATGCAGTTCATGTTGAACGCGTTGAGCAGAATCTTCTTTTTCGCCGCGCTCATCAGATCGTCCCTCGCAGCGGAGGCTTTTCGTCGTTGAGGTAATAATTGCCAACGGCGTGATATTTCCAGCGCACCGGGTCATGCAGTGTGTGCACGCGGGCGTTGCGCCAGTGGCGGTCGAGACCATGCTCGGCGAGGGTGGCCTGGCTGCCGGCCAGTTCGAACAGCGTGCTGCCCGCCGCCAACGAAATTTCCGTGCTGATCGCGCGTGCTTCGGCAACGGCGATCGAGGCCGCTGCAACGGTTTCGGCGTTCGTATCAGCCTGTGCGGCATCGAGAAATTCGCCGGCACGTTCAAGCAGGGCTTCGCTGGCGTGCAGGCGAATACTCAGGTGGCCGAAGCTCTTCAAGGTCAGCGGGTCCTCGCTGGCCTTGTCGTTGCCGGAATCGATCCACGGCCGCGTCTTGCTGCGCACGAAATGCAAAGCGTCCTCGTAAGCGGCGCGGGCGATACCGGTATCGATGGCGGCATGAAGGATCTGCGCCAGCGGCCCGACCGTGGTCGGCCGTTCGAAAGCACTTTGAAACGGCAGCACGTCTTCAGCGGCAACGTAAACGTCTTCGAACACGACCGAGCCGCTGCCGGTGGTGCGCTGGCCGAAACCGCTCCAGTCGTCGATCACGCTCAGACCTTTGCTGTTACGCGGGACAAAGGCCAGTTGCTGCACGCCATTTTCATCCACCACCGAGGTCGGAATGCGCTGCGCGTAAATCGCCCCGGTCGCGTAAAACTTGCGCCCGTTGATGCGATAACCGTCGCCGTCACGCGTAAGGCGGGTGACGCGGTCGTGAGCGGTTTTGGTACCCAGTTCCGCCAAGGCATTGCCGAAACGCTGGCCGGCGAGAACCTCGGCGTACAGGCGTTGTTTCTGTTCGTCACTGCCATTCAGGCGCAGCACTTCCAGGGCGTAGAAATGGTTTTGCGGAATCTGCCCGAGCGAACCGTCGGCCTGCGCGATCAGCGCGATGACTTTGGCCAGGGTCACGTTGGACACGCCCGCGCCGCCATACGCCTTGGGCACGCTGATGCCCCACAGGCCGGAGCGGGAAAACACTTCAAGTTCGGGCAGCGGCAGGCGCCGTTCGCGGTCGCGCAGGGCGCTGTCGCGTTGGAAATCTTCGGCCAGGTCGCTGGCGACGATCAGGGCTTGCTCATCGCTGGTGATGAGCGCGACAGGTTGAGAAAAAGTCATGTGCATCTCCAGAGATCTGGTCAAAAGTGTTCTGGTCGTCAGATCCAGGAGTGACGGGCTGGCAGCGTGCCGTTGAGGCGATACGCGCCAACCGCGTGATATTTCCAGCGCACCGGGTCATGCAGGGTGTGCACCCGAGCGTTGCGCCAGTGGCGGTCGAGGTTGAATTCGGCGAGGGTCGCGCGGCTGCCGGCCAGTTCGAAAAGCTTTTCGCTGGCGAGCAAGGAAATCTCGGTGGTCAGCACTTTCGCTTCGGCCACGGCGATCGAGGCACGTGCGGCGGAGGCCGCAGTGATCGGTGCGGCATGCACCTGATCGAGCACTTGGCCTGCCTTGCGCAGCAGCGCTTCGGCGGCATGCAATTCGATCTTCAGTTTGCCGATATCGGCGATCACGTAGAGGTCATCGCTGGCGCGATCGACCTTGGCATCGATCCATGGCCGTGCCCGGGTTTTAACGAAGTCGATGGCATCGTCAATCGCGCCACGGGCGATGCCGGCATCGATGGCCGCCTGAATCAATTGCGAAACGGCGCCTTGGGTGTTCGGCGTTTCGTTGATCTTCCAGTTGTCGATGACCAGGCTCGACTCGACGCGCACGTTGTTGAGCAAAATCGTGCCGCTGGCGGTGGTCCGCTGACCGAAGCCCGACCAGTCGTCGACGATGCGCAAACCCGGCGTGCCGCGCCGGACGAACGCCAGCACTTGCTTGCCTTCATCGTTCAGCGCTTTGACTGCCACCCAGTGCGCAAACAGCGCGCCGGTGGAATAGAACTTCTGGCCATTGATTACATAATCATCGCCATCGGCGCTGATCCGCGCTTTCAATTCCAAGGTGTTTTTACTGCCGCGTTCCGGGCCGGCATTGCCGATGCGCCAGCCTTGCAGAACGCTGTCGAACAACTGCTGTTTCTGCGCCTCGCTGGCGCAGCCAAGGATCAGGTGAATGATGCCGAACTGGTTCTGCGGGATCTGCCCCAACGCCGGATCAGCCGCGGAAATGATCGCGAAGACTTCCGCCAGCGTGACGAACGAAACCTGCGGGCCACCGTACTCGCGCGGGATGGCAATGCTGCCCAGGCCGATGCGGGTGAACTGCTCGATTTCCGACCACGGCAACTTGCGCTGACGATCGCGTTTCGCCGCCTGAACGCGGGCGACCTGCGCCAGCTCATGGGCAGCCTTGATGGCCTGGGCGTCGTTGCGCAAGACCTGCGCGGGCAACAACAGCGGGGCGATGTCCAGATCCGACTGGACGTTTGCATCGGCCAGACTGGACATCATTGCCACTCCCTGGCTGCACGCAATGCCCTGGCGATCTGCACTGGGGTGATTGTGTTCCGGACCATACGACCTACCTCACATCTCATTGAAAACGCCGCAAGGTGCGGCGAATGAAGGAATGTCCGGTGGTCCGGTGTATATACCCTAAGCGCGTATAAACATTAAATAAACTAACTTCTAGGAATATGCATAGAAGGCGGGAGCGAACCTTCGTCACCTCTCGACAGCATCAATGCTCGCGTGCTTCGGCCGCTTTGCAATCGGGCTTCAACGGGACTTTCAGGTAAGGATTGACGCAGCCGATCTTCAGCGTGCGCGGCGGTGCCCAGCGGGAGTTGTTGCCAACCCGATCGAGGATGCAATAGGTCACGTCCAGGCGCAGATCTTCGCCTGCTTCGACAATCACCGCCGGCGGCACCCAGACCTGGATCGGCAAGCCGATGTCGGCAGCGGTGATCGGCGCCAGGTCCATGCGCACATCACCCCAGCGCAAGGTGATGGCGTCATCTTCGGCCATGTTCAGGTACGGCTCGATGCTCAGCGGCACGCCGCGTTTGATCTGGTTCGGGTTGATGCCGTGGCGGCGGATGGCCTCGGGGATCGTCACCGGGGCCAGTTGCTGGTTTTCGTCTGCGCTCAGGGCCGATGGCTGGCCGCCGGGGCAATCGAGTTTGACCAACACTCGCGTCGCTGCCGAGAACGCCGGGCCGTGGCCGACCTGCATCACGCGGTAATGAATGCGCGCAGTGCCGTTGTCGATGAAGCTCTCCGGCACACGCAGGCTGACTGCCGTGCCGACATCCTCGGCGGTCAAAACTCTGGAGGCGACGTAACACTTGTTCCAGAACAACTCGATGAGGTCGCCGCTGTCCATGTCGGGGTAGGGCGCGACCTCGATCAACAGATGGGCGGCGGCGGCCAGATTGATGCCGGTTTTCTGCGCGGGCGCCAGGCTCGGCGCTGCCAGTTCGGGGGTATGCGAAGTGCGGGTCATCGATTTCTCTCCTTGAAGCCTTGCAGCGAAGTCCGTTTCTGAAAGAACAAAAGGCGTGAATAAACCGGCAATAAAGCGTCGAACTTTTATTCAAGTTGAAGACGGCGTGGTTGAACTGGATGGTGCCGGTTGTCGACTAGATAAGAGCGTGTCGGGAGGAGTGTCAATAGACGAACTTAGTTAATCCGCGAATTACAAGTTAATCAGAAAGTTCCTACGGCGCGTACGCCCAAAGCCTACGCGGTGGGGCGAATCGGGCCACGAGCTTCACGGCTTTTTGCCCGTTTATGCGTGGATTTATGGGTGGGTCATCAAACCGAAGGGGTAGAGTTACAGGCTCAACTCAACTGTTGCACAATGTATAAAAAAGCGCCGGTTACAGGTTTTTTAATAGTGCTTTATATAAAGGCTGGATAAGGCATCTTCCATCCCTGGAAGTTGCCGAAGTGCAGTTAAAACAGACTCAGGCGTGATTCAGAAACTTGCTGAGAAACTGTTGTGTGCGCTGTTCTTTCGGATTGGCAAACAATGCCTTGGCTTCACCTTGTTCGACAATGACGCCCTTGTCGAAAAACACCACACGGTTGGCCACGTCGCGAGCAAAACCCATCTCGTGCGTGACGATGACCATGGTGCGTTTCTCTTCAGCGAGGCCACGGATGGTCGCCAGTACTTCACCGACCAGTTCCGGATCGAGCGCCGAGGTTGGCTCATCGAACAGGATCACTTCCGGCTCCATCGCCAGGGCCCGGGCGATTGCGACGCGCTGCTGCTGACCACCGGAGAGTCGACGCGGGTAAGCGTCCTCTTTGCCGGCGAGTCCGACCTTGGCCAAGAGTTTTTTGCCCAGCGCAACAGCCTCGTCATGCGGAATCTTCTTGACCACGATCGGGCCTTCGATGACGTTTTCCAGCGCGGTGCGATGGGGGAACAGGTTGAAGTTCTGAAACACAAAACCCACATGCTGGCGCAGATTACGCACCAGGCTCTGTTGCTGGTTCAGCGGGCGGCTGGTATCGATTTCGATATCGCCAACCTTGATCCGGCCGCTGGTGGGTTGTTCAAGGAAATTCAGGCAACGCAGGAATGTGGTTTTCCCCGAACCGCTGGGGCCGATGATCGCCACGACCTCGCCTTCCTTGACCTCCAGATCGATGCCGTTGAGCACGACCTGATGTTTGAATTGCTTGGTCAGTTTTTCCACGACAATCATGGGCTCAGGACTCCTGGTCGTGCCGATTGACCCGCTCTTCCAGCTTGTTCTGCAGGTGCGACAGCACCGTGGCCAGAATCCAGTAGATCAGCGCGGCGGCAAGATACATGGTGAAGACTTCGAAAG
Organism: Pseudomonas sp. R1-1; assembly: GCF_051132135.1. Taxonomy (NCBI): domain Bacteria; kingdom Pseudomonadati; phylum Pseudomonadota; class Gammaproteobacteria; order Pseudomonadales; family Pseudomonadaceae; genus Pseudomonas; species Pseudomonas sp. R1-1. The sequence continues at coordinate 5,942,942 of NZ_CP071663.1, read as the reverse complement.
TCCGGGCGGTAATCAGTTGCGCTTGACGGAACAGCTCTGGCACCTGAATGGTGGCGGCCAGCGCGGTGTCCTTGACCAGCGAAATGAAGCTGTTGCCCAGCGGCGGCAGCGCCGTGCGCATCGCTTGCGGCAGGATGGCCCGGCGCAAGGTCTGCGCGCGGGTCATGCCGATGCTCGCAGCCGCTTCCCACTGACCCCGTTCGATCGAGCCGATCGCGGCGCGGAGAATTTCACAGGCGTAAGCGGCCATGTTCAGCGAGAAGCCGATCAGTGCCGCTGGCAGCGGATCAAGCTCGAGACCCAGTTGCGGCAAGCCGTAATAGATCACGAACAGTTGCACCAGCAACGGCGTGCCGCGAAAGAACGACACGTAGATGCGCGCCAGCCAGTTGACCGATTTGAAGCGCGACAGGCGCATCAGTGCCAGACCGAAGCCCAGCAGCAGGCCGAAAAACATGCCGCCGAGGCTGAGGACTACCGTGTAATACGCGCCCTTGAGCAGGAAGGGCGCGGAATCCAGGGCGAGTTGGAAAGCTTCTTCCATTATTGAGTGACGTCAGCGTTGAAGTATTTCTTCGACAGCTTTTCCAGCGTGCCGTCGGCGCGCAGTTCGTCGAGCGCCTTGTTCACCGCCGCCAGCAGTTCCGGCTCGCCTTTGCGCAGGGCAATCCCGGATTCCTGACGCGAGAACGCTTCACCGGCGGCCACGGTTTTCGGGGCTTTCTTGGCGTATTCCAGCGCGGCCAGACGGTCGATCAGGATCGCATCGGTGCGGCCGTTGTTGAGGTCGGCGAACTTGGTCGGATCATCATCGTAGGTGCGTACGTCAGCACCTGGCACGTTGGCGCGAACCCATTGTTCGTAATTGGTGCCCAGGCCGACACCGACTTTCTTGCCGGACAGGTCAGCGGCGGTCTTGATGTTCAGCGCGGCTTCCTTGCTCTTCAGCACCAGCGCCTGAATCCCGGAAACGGTATACGGTTTGGAGAAGTCATACTTCTTCTTGCGCTCGTCGGAGATGGTCACCTGGTTGACCACGATGTCCAGACGCTTGGATTCCAGCGCGGCGAGGATGCCGTCCCACTTGGTCGGCTGAACCTTGGCTTTGACGCCGAGTTTTTGCGCCAGCGCTTCGGACAGTTCCACCTCGAAACCGGACAGCTTGCCATTCTCGTCGACGAAGCTGAACGGTGGATAAGTGCCTTCCAGGCCGACGTTGAGCACGCCTTTGTCCTTGATCTGTTGCAGTTGCTCACCGGCCACGGCCTGGCCGATCAGACCGGCGCCCAGCGCAAGCCCCAGCGAACCGACCAGCAGAGTGCGACGTAGTGCGGAAAAATTCATGACAAGCCCCTGTGTTTTCTTATGGAAGACGCTTAAGGAATGTAGGCACATTCGGGAATTTGACGACAGCGCTATCCTGCCTCAAAGCAGCTTATGCGTCTTGCCCGAAATTCGCCTGCGGCGTGACTATAGGATGTCGGCTATAGACTTGAAAATACTCAATATCTGACTGGTTATTCTTTTCCTGCATATGGATCGCTCCCACGCGGAGCGTGGGAATGATCAGTTACAGAAAGTCCTTGTAGGCAAACAACGCTGGCGCCCCGCCCGTATGAAGGAAAATGATCGGGCCGTCATCGAAACGCTGGCGACCAATCCCATCGAGCAACCCCGCCATGGCCTTGCCGGTATAGACCGGGTCAAGCAACAGACCTTCCTGACCCGCCAGCAGTTTCACCGCTGCCAGGGTTCCGGCGTTCGGCTCGCCATAACGCGGGCCGAAATACTCGTCCCACAGCTCGACTTTGAAACTGGCCGGCAACTCGACACCGAGCAGGTTTGCGGTGCGCTCGGCGAGGCTCTGGACCTTCGGCCGTTGATCTTCTTCACTGCGCGATACGGTCACGCCAATCACCGGCAGTGGTGGCAGCACTTCGCTCAGGGCGAGGGCCAGACCGCTATGGGTGCCGGCGCTGCCCGAGGCCAGCACGACGGCGGCGAACTCCAGTCCGGTGTCCTTGATCTGTTCGGCCAGTTCCAGCCCGGCGCGTACGTAACCCAACGCACCGAGCGCATTGGAACCGCCGATCGGCACCAGATAGGGCTTTTTGCCGTTGCTGCGGAGACGCACCGCGAGGGCGGCCAGTTGTTCGTCAGCGTTGTCGAGATTGTCGACCAGCTCGACCTTGGCATCGAACAGATCCAGCAGCAGACGATTGCCGTTACCGGTGTAATTGCTGTCCTCGGTACCCAGCGGGTTTTCCAGCAGTGCCACGCAACCGAGACCGAGTCGGGCGGCCAGCGCAGCCGTCTGGCGAACGTGGTTCGATTGCATCGCACCCGCGGTGATCAGCGTATCAGCGCCTTGTGCCAGCGCATCGGCGGCGAGGTATTCGAGCTTGCGCAGCTTGTTGCCACCCATGGCCAGCGGCGTCAGGTCATCGCGCTTGATGTACACCTCGCGGCCGAGCCAGGTGGACAGACGCTCGAGCTTTTCCAGCGGCGTAGGGTGGCCGAGCAGGTCGAGACGGTTAAAGCGTTCCAGCTGATTCTTGATCATGGGTCCGTACTGGCGGAGGAAGATGAAAGGACTATAGGCACGCGCTTTTGCAGGGGCAACCGGCAATCGCTTATAGCCTGTTGGACTTAGGTCAGCACTATCGGTTCTTAATTTACGCTTGCGGTCATGCCGTAAAGTGGGCGCCGTTGACGCGGCCAGACAGTCCGGCCGCCCGTGAGGAGTCCCTACCGTGAGCGAGCGTTCCAGTCATTGGCAATTGCACACCATCGTCGGCCAGTTGCGCAGCGCGCGCGATCAGTGGCGGGCACAGAATGGCCGGGCATCCGGCGAGCAGGGTGGTCGCGAGTTGCCTTCGCGCGCGGCAATGGCGGAAATTCTTGAAGCACTGTGCGGCGCGCTGTTTCCGATGCGTCTGGGGCCGGTTGACCTGCGTGAAGAAAGTGAAGATTTTTACGTCGGCCACACCCTCGACGTCGCGCTGAATGCCTTGCTGGCGCAGACTCGTCTGGAGCTACGTTACGTTGCGCGCCACAGTGCCCAGGACGACAGCGAGGTCGAGGCGCGCGCAATTCAGATCGTTCAGGATTTTGCCGTGGCTTTGCCTGGCTTGCGCACCTTACTCGACACCGATGTGCTGGCGGCCTATCACGGCGATCCGGCCGCGCGCAGTGTCGACGAAGTGCTGCTGTGCTATCCGGGGATTCTGGCGGTGATTCACCATCGCCTCGCGCATCATCTGTACCGCGCAGGGTTGCCGCTGCTGGCGCGGATCAGCGCGGAAATCGCCCATTCGGCAACCGGTATCGATATCCATCCGGGCGCGCAGATCGGCCGCAGTTTCTTTATCGATCACGGCACGGGCGTGGTGATTGGCGAGACGGCGATCATTGGCGAGCGCGTGCGGATTTATCAAGCGGTGACGCTGGGGGCGAAGCGCTTCCCGGCGGATGAGGACGGCCAGTTGCAGAAAGGTCATCCGCGCCATCCGATCGTTGAGGACGATGTGGTGATTTACGCCGGGGCGACGATTCTCGGGCGGATCACCATCGGCAAGGGGTCGACCATCGGCGGCAATGTGTGGCTGACGCGCAGCGTGCCGGCGGGGGCGAATCTGACGCAGGCGAATTTGCAGCATGATGACGGGACGCAGAAATAAGGACGTGGAATCCTTTTCCCCTCACCCCAGCCCTCTCCCAAAAGGAGAGGGAGCCGACGGAGGTGTTTTGGGTTATCCATCGACCTGAGAGACCGTGTTGATTATGGATTCGTCAAAGTCATTTCAGGTCGCCGTAAGTCTCAAATACCGCCCGATCAGTCCCCTCTCCCTCTGGGAGAGGGCTAGGGTGAGGGGCTTTTGATTCCGCAACCGGAGCAGTGAACGAATCCCCCGAAACCCGCGTCATACCCCTCCTCGGGCCGCTGTAGGAAAACTACCGCCCAGCCCTGCGATTAGTCCTTACCACCCTATCCATGTTTAACTTGAACGTTCATTCAAGTTAAACCGGTGGTTCGCTGCCCGCTCACAACAGGAGGCTTGCCTTTGCTGAGTCCGATCATTTCAGCCATGTTTCAACCCCTTGAGGTGCATGTTTCATGAGTGCATCGTCTACCCCCGCCAGCGGTCTGGTGCGGATGAATCCGCCGGTGTTCTACTTTGCCGCGACGGTCATTCTGCTGTTTGGTCTCGTCGTCATCGCCATGCCCGAGCAGGCCGGTGCCTGGTTGCTGCAAGCGCAGAACTGGGCAGCCAGCACGGTCGGCTGGTATTACATGCTCGCGATGACGGTGTATCTGATCTTCGTGGTGGTCACCGCCTTATCCGGCTACGGCAAGATAAAACTCGGTGCCGACCACGACGAGCCCGAATTCAGTTACCTGTCCTGGGCCGGCATGCTGTTCGCCGCCGGGATCAGCATCACGCTGTTTTTCTTTTGCGTGTCCGAGCCGCTCACGCACATGATTCAGCCGCCGCAAGGCGAGGCGGGCACCGCAGATGCGGCGCGTCAGGCGATGCAGATTCTGTTTCTGCACTGGGGCCTGCATGGCTGGGGCGTGTTCGCCTTCGTCGGCATGGCGCTGGCCTATTTCGCTTACCGTCACAACCTGCCGCTGGCGCTGCGCTCGGCGCTGTATCCGCTGATCGGCAAACGCATCAACGGCCCGATCGGTTACGCAGTCGATGGCTTTGGCATCATCGCCACGGTGTTCGGTCTGGGTGCCGACATGGGTTTTGGCGTGCTGCACCTCAACTCCGGTCTCGACTATCTCTTCGGCATCGCTCACACCCAGTGGATTCAGGTCGGCCTGATCACATTGATGATGGGCGCAGCGATCATCGTCGCCGTCTCCGGTGTCGATAAAGGCGTGCGGGTGATGTCCGACATCAACATGCTGCTGGCCTGTGCGCTGCTGCTGTTTGTGTTGTTTGCCGGGCCGACTCAGCACCTGCTCAACACCTTGATCCAGAACCTCGGCGATTACCTTGGCGCCCTGCCGATGAAGAGTTTCGATCTCTACGCCTACGACAAACCGAGCGACTGGCTCGGCGGCTGGACGGTGTTCTACTGGGCCTGGTGGATCGCATGGTCGCCATTCGTGGGCCTGTTCATCGCACGGATTTCCCGTGGCCGCACCATCCGCGAATTCGTCTTCGGCGTGCTGTTGATTCCGCTCGGTTTCACCTTGGCGTGGATGTCGATTTTCGGTAACAGCGCCCTCGATCAGGTACTCAACCATGGCATGAGCGCGCTGGGCATGTCGGCCATCGACAACCCGTCGATGAGCATTTATCTGTTGCTGGAAACCTATCCGTGGAGCAAAACCGTGATCGCCGTGACGGTGTTCATCAGCTTCGTGTTCTTCGTCACCTCGGCGGACTCCGGCACTGTCGTGCTTTCGACGCTGTCGGCCAAGGGCGGTAACCCGGACGAAGACGGACCGAAATGGCTGCGGGTGTTCTGGGGCGCGATGACTGCGCTGATCACCAGTGCGCTGTTGTTCTCCGGCAGCATCGATGCACTGAAGTCAGCGGTGGTACTCACGTCGTTGCCGTTCTCGCTGATTCTGCTGCTGATGATGTGGGGACTGCACAAGGCGTTTTATCTGGAGTCGCAGAAGCAGATTGCGCAGTTGCATTCGCTGGCGCCGGTTTCCGGTTCGCGGCGTGGCACCGGTGGCTGGCGCCAGCGCCTGAGCCAGGCAGTGCACTTCCCGTCGCGTGACGAGGTGTATCGCTTCATGGACACTACGGTGCGCCCGGCGATTGAAGAAGTCACGGCAGTGTTCGTCGAGAAAGGCCTGAACGTGGTCACCCAGCCAGACCCGGCGCATGACAGCGTCAGCCTGGAAATCGGCCATGGCGAGCAGCATCCGTTCATCTATCAAGTGCAGATGCGCGGTTACTTCACGCCGTCATTTGCGCGCGGTGGCATGGGCTCCAAACAGCTCAACAACCGCCGCTATTACCGCGCCGAAGTGCATTTGAGCGAGGGCAGTCAGGACTACGATCTGGTCGGCTACACCAAAGAGCAGATCATCAACGACATCCTCGACCAGTACGAACGGCACATGCAGTTCCTGCACCTGGTGCGTTGATCGGCGGCTGAGCGTCGGGTCTGTTCAGGACTCGGCGCTCAGCACCATGAACAACACCATCGCCGCCATCGGCACGCCGAACACCGCACTGCCAATCGCTATTTCCGAACCGACGGACTGGCCGGAATGCACCACCCCCACCGCGCCATTGATCAACGTCAACGCCAGCCACAACACGGCGAAGCCGTAGGCCATGGTCTGCCGACTGAAGCCGATGCGCTCACCGATGTAGAGCATCAGCGCGAGCAGGACCAGGCCGAAGAAAATGATGATGGCGGTGTGCATGGGGCGTTCTGCCTGAGGGAGATGTCGTGCCGGGAAGAGCGCCTTCGCGAGCAGGCTCGCTCCCACAATGGACCTAGGCTGAACATAAATCTATGTACGCAGGAAATCCCTGTGGGAGCGAGCCTGCTCGCGAAGGGGCCTCCTCGGTGTCACCTTCAGCATAGCCAATCCCGCCGACTCTAAGCCTGTCAGAGGACCAATTCCAAATGTGTATTTTGAAATTACGGCTAGGGGTTACACCTATAGTTGCGATCATCAACTCGCATACGTACAGGATTGGTATGAAATTCCCGGTCGTTCTGCACAAGGATGCCGACTCGGACTACGGAGTGATTATCCCGGATGTCCCCGGCTGCTTTTCCGCAGGCGCTACGGTTGCTGAGGCTTTTGAAAGTACTCGGGAGGCGTTGGCGCTTCACTATGAAGGTCTGGTTGCCGACGGAGCGCCACTGCCGCAGGTGCAAGACATTGATGCGCATCTTGATAATCCGGATTACGCAGGAGGAATCTGGGGCGTGGTCGATTTTGATATCACGCCATATTTCGGCAAGTCAGTGCGGTTCAACGCCACACTGCCTGAGCAACTGTTGGAGCGTATCGATCAAACAGTCAGGCGCGATCAGCGCTACAACTCGCGGTCAGGATTCCTGGCTGCGGCTGCCTTGCGCGAATTGTCGAGCTGAGCGAGATGCTGGAGATCAGGTGCTTTCCCGCTCTATAACCTGACATTGCAGCAGGTTCAAACGTTGCACCTCGTCGCACGGCAACACGCCAAGGCTTTCCAGCACGCGGGTTGCGGCGAGCACGCCGATTTCCAGTGCCGGTGGTTTGATCGTGCTCAGGCTGGGCAGGAGCATTTCAGCGAAGGGGTAGTCGCCGAAGCCGAGCACGGCGCAGTCTTCGCGGATTTTCAGGCCTGCGCGTTGCCCCGCGAGCAGGCCGCCGGCGGCGAGGTTGTCGTTGGCGAAGAAGATTGCATCGGGGCGCGGTGACGCGTTCATCAGCGCCTCCATCGCCTGTTTGCCGGCATCGAACGGTGCGCGGTCGGCGTCGGGCGCGAAGACCCACGGTTCCAGGCCCGATTTGCGCAGGGTCGCGGCATAGCCGTCGCGGCGTTCCAGTGCGCTGAAATCCCCCGGCGCGCTGTTCTGCACGAAGGCGATGCGCCGGTAGCCTTTTTCGAGCAGATGCGTTGCCGCCGTCACCCCCACCTCGAAGTGCGAAAAACCAATCTGCATCGGCTCGCGATCCGGCTGATAATCCCAGGTTTCAATCACTGGAATATCCGCTTCGGCGATCATCTTTTCCGTGCCTGCACTGTGAAAGTGACTGGTCAGCACCAGCGCGGCCGGCGACCAGCCAAGAAACGCGCGCACAGCGTTTTCTTCCTGTTCGACGTCGAAGTAACTCGACGCCAGCAACAACTGATAACCGTGGCGGCTGAGGGTGTCGCTGAAGCCTTGCAGGGTATTGGCGAAGATTGGCCCGGAGATGTTCGGGATGACCATGCCGACGATTTTCCCGCGCGCTGAAGCCAGACCGCCGGCGACCAGATTCGGCACGTAACCCAACTCAGCCACCACTGCCGCAATGCGTTCGCGGCGCTCGGGCGAAACCTGTTCCGGCTGGTTGAAATAGCGCGACACGGTGATCGCCGAAACACCGGCTGCGCGCGCCACGGCATCAAGGGTCACACGGCCGGCGCCACGGCGTTTGCGGGGCTTGTCTGCGCTCACGCGTCGCTCCTCATTAAAAACCAAATCGCATATAAAACTAATTTTTCAGTATTGGACGCTCTATGGCTGAGTTGCCAATATTGCCGATGTTAGCGCTAACAAAGCGCATTGTCTGCTACTCGCTCGAGCGAATGCCCAAGACACCGAATCAGGCGCTGTCGTCGCAGAACGACAGCGGATCAGGGCCAATTTCGAGCGGGCAGAACATGCACAACATTCCTGGGGCGAGACACAAACTGGCGCAGTCGATTCGCGCCACTGGCTGGTTACTGACAGGGTTGGCGGCGCTGCCGTTGCCCAACGTACTGGCGGCTGACAGCCGCGATCAAGAGCCGACGCTGAAGTCGGTGACCGTTACCGCGACCCGCCGCGAGGAGTCGCTGCAAAAAGTCCCGGTCGCAGTTTCGGTGATCGACGGCGAGCAGCTTGAGCGCGATAACCGCAACGGCGTGGCGAGCATCGTTCAGCAGGTGCCCTCGCTGAATTTCCGCACCGGCGCCTCGAACAAAGACACCTCGTTATTCGTGCGCGGCGTCGGCACGATTTCCACCTCGCCCGGCGTTGAGCCGACTGTCGCCACCGTCATCGACGGCGTGGTGTATGCGCGTCCGGGGCAGGCCACGCTTGATCTGCTCGATCTCGAGCGCGTCGAGGTGTTGCGCGGCCCGCAGGGCACGCTGTTCGGCAAGAATGCTTCGGCCGGCGTACTCAACATCACCAGCAAGGCGCCGACTAACGAGACGCATGGCTACGCTGAGCAGTCGTACTACAGCGGCAACGAAAGCCGCACGCGTTTCGGCATTGGCGGCAGCCTGATCCCCGACACTCTGAAAGGCTCGATCAGCACGCTGTTCGGCACCTACGACGGCAACGTCGATAACCAGCACAACGGCCAGGAGGTCAACGGCTACAACCATCGCGGCGTGCGCGGCAAGCTTGAATTCACCCCCAATGACGACGTCACGTTCACCCTGATCGCCGACTACATGCAGTCCCACGACGATGCGCCCAATGGCGTGGTCAGCCAATCCCTGACGCCGGCCTTCAGTAATGCGCTGAGCCCGGTGAATGCCACCAGCCACAACCGCGACATCAACACCGACACCCGCTCTCACATCGAGGACATCAACAAAGGCCTGTCCGCCCAGCTCGACTGGCAATTGAGCGATTACACCCTCACTTCGATCACGGCATGGCGCGGCTGGGACAACACCCAATATCAGGACGGCGACCGTCTCGGCAGCGTGACCGCGGCGTTCCCTGGCACAGCGGACAAGGGCGACCTGGCGTTCGACCAGTATTCCCAAGAGCTGCGTCTGGCCTCGCCGAAGGGTGAATTTCTCGAATACGTTGGCGGCCTGTTCTATATGCACGGCAAGGACGACGAGAGCTATCAGCGCACGCTGACGACCACCACGCGTACCGACCGTGGCGTTGCGGATTACAGCACCACCAGCGACAGTTATGCGCTGTTCGGCGAAAGCACGCTGAACTTCACTTCCGACTTTCGCGGTATCGCCGGGCTGCGCTATACCCACGATGATCTGGAATATGATCATCGTCGCGTTTCCACTTCGTCGACCACGGTCAGCGGCATCCAGCCGGCGACCCGCAGTTCAGGTTCGGTCGATGAAGACGGCTGGTCCGGGCGTCTCGGCGTGCAGTACGACCTGAGCGATACGGTCACCACTTACCTGACTTATTCGCGTGGCTACAAAGGCCCGGCCTACAACGTGTTCTTCAACATGCAGCCGCGCGACACCGAAGCGCTGAAACCGGAAACCTCCAACACCTGGGATGCGGGCATCAAGGCGACCACCTGGAACAATCGCCTGACGACCAACCTGGCGATTTTCCACAGCGACTACGACAACTATCAGGCGAACTTCTTCGACACCGTCGCCGGGCAGGTGGTGACGCGCCTGATCAACGCCGGCAGCGTCAGCACCGAAGGCGTCGAACTCGATTACGCCGTGCAGGCCACCCAGCAACTGAAGTTTTCCGGCGCGCTGGCCTACACCCGCGCACGCATCGACGAGTTCGCCTGCCCGGCCGGCGCGGCGGCGTCGTGCAACGTCAACGGCAAACCGCTGCCCTTCAGCCCGGACTGGAAAAGTTACGTGCGCGCCGATTACACCATCGCGCTGGATAATGGTCTGGACCTCGAACTGGGCACCGATTACAGCTGGCAAAGCGAAGTGCAGTACGACATCAGCCAGAATCCCGATACCAAACAGGGCGCCTATGGGCTGTGGAACGCCAGCGTCGCACTGGCCGATTACAGCAACGGCTGGCGTGTTGCGGTGCTCGGCAAAAACCTCGCCGACAAGTCCTACTCGCCGTTGCTCGCCAGTGGCGGCAGCTACATCTACCGCGCGGTGCCTCGGGACGACGAGCGCTATTTTGGCGTGCAACTGCGCAAGGATTTCTGAGATGAGCAGACAGATGAAACTCGGCGCGTTTCTCATGGCCACCGGGCACCACGTGGCCGCTTGGCGGCATGCCGATGTGCCGGCGAATGCCGGGCTGGATTTCGCCCATTACAAGCGGCTGGCGCAGATTGCCGAAGCGGCGAAATTCGATGCGCTGTTCGTCGCCGACAGCGTCGCCGCACCGACCCACGACATCGCCAGTCGCATGGCGCGCTCCGATCACTTCGAACCGCTGACCTTGCTCTCGGCCCTCAGTGCGGTGACCGGGCACATCGGCCTGATCGCCACGGCGACCACCAGTTACAACGAGCCGTACCACGTCGCGCGCAAATTCGCTTCGCTTGATCATTTGTCCGGCGGGCGAGCGGGGTGGAATCTGGTCACCTCGGACAACGCCGCCGAAGCGCTGAATTTTGGTCGTAACGAACATATCGGCCACGCTGAACGCTACAGCCGCGCGCGCGAATTTCATCAAGTGGTCACCGGCCTGTGGGACAGCTGGGAGGACGACGCGTTTGTGCGCGACAAGGCCAGTGGTGCGTATTACCACCCGGAAAAACTGCACGTGCTGGATCATGTCGGCGAACACTTTCGGGTCAAAGGACCGCTGAATGTCGCCCGGTCACCGCAGGGGCAACCGGTGATCATCCAGGCCGGTTCGTCCGAAACCGGACGCGAGTTGGCCGCGCAGACGGCTGAAGTGGTGTTCACCGCACAGTCATCCTTGGCCAGTGCGCAGGCGTTCTACGCCGACCTCAAGGGGCGCCTGCCTCGGTACGGTCGCAATGCCGATTCGCTGAAAATCATGCCCGGTGTCTTCGTTGTGGTCGGCCGTACCGAAGCCGAAGCGCAGGAAAAGTGTGAAACGTTTCAGCAATTGGTCGAACCCGAGGTGGGCGTGGCCTTGCTTGGGCGTATGCTGGGCAACTTCGATTTGTCGAAGTATCCGCTGGACGGGCCATTACCGGAGTTACCACTGACGCAAAGCGGTCAGCAGAGCCGGCAGACATTACTGACCGAGCTGGCGGGGCGCGAGCAACTGAGCCTAGCTGAACTGGGTCGTAAAATTGCCGGTGGGCGTGGGCATTACAGCCTGGTCGGAACGCCCGGGCAGATCGCTGATCAGTTGCAGGAGTGGTTCGAACAAGGCGCGGCGGACGGTTTCAACCTGCTGGTGCCGCACCTGCCGGGCGGGCTGGAAGACTTCGCCAACGGCGTGGTTCCGGAACTGCAGCGGCGTGGACTGTTCAGAACGGAGTATGAAGGCCGGACGTTGCGCCAGAACCTCGATCTGGCGCGACCGAAAAACAGATTTGCGTGACCGCTTCGCGGTCAATCGCCAGCAGGCTGGCTACCACACTGGATGGCAGCCTGCTCGAAGGGGTTGGCTCCCACACTGGATGGCGGCCTGTTGAAGGGGTTGGTTTTCCAGCAGCAATGCGGTCCCCTGTGGGAGCCAGCCTGCTGGCGATAAGGTCGGCACGACCTTGCAGAATTCAGACAAGACAGACAAGAGAAAACTCGATGATCTACACCGCTGCCGAAAACCGCTACGACTCCATCCCTTACCGCCGCGTCGGGCGCAGCGGTCTGGTGCTGCCGGCATTGTCGCTGGGCCTGTGGCACAACTTCGGCGACAGCACGCCGATCGACACCCAGCGCGCCCTGCTGCGCACCGCCTTCGACCTGGGCATCAACCACTTCGACCTCGCCAACAACTACGGTCCGCCATACGGCAGCGCCGAGATCAATTTCGGGCGTCTGCTGCGTGAAGACTTCAAGCAGTACCGCGACGAGTTGATCATTTCCAGCAAGGCCGGTTGGGACATGTGGCCCGGCCCGTACGGGCAGGGCGGCGGTTCGCGCAAATACGTGCTGGCCAGCCTCGACCAGAGCCTGCAACGCTTGGGTCTGGACTATGTCGATATCTTCTATTCGCACCGCTTCGACCCGGACACGCCACTGGAAGAAACCGCCAGTGCCCTCGCCACTGCCGTGCAACAGGGCAAGGCTTTGTACATCGGCATCTCGTCCTACTCCGGGGTGAAAACCCGCGAAATGGCCGAGCTGCTGAAAGAGTGGAAAGTGCCGCTGTTGATCCACCAGCCGGCGTACAACCTGCTCAATCGCTGGGTGGAAAAAGATCTGCTCGACACCACCGAAGAACTCGGCACCGGCGTGATTGCCTTCACCCCGCTGGCGCAAGGTCTGCTCACCGACAAATACCTCAACGGCGTACCGGCGGATGCGCGGGTCAATCGCCCGGGCGGCGGCTCGTTACAGGCTTCGCACCTGTCCGAGGAAAATATTGCTCACGTACGGGCGTTGAACGAGATCGCCCAGCGTCGCGGGCAGAGCCTGGCGCAACTGGCGCTGGCATGGACACTGCGCGATCCGCGAGTGACTTCGGCACTGATCGGCGCGAGCCGGCCGGAGCAGATCATCGAGAACGTCGGCGCATTGAAGAATCTGAATTTCAGCGCTGAGGAACTGGCGGAGATTGACCGGTTTGCCCAGGAGGGCGGGATCAATCTGTGGGAGAAGCCTTCGACGGCGGAGTGATGAAGATTGGGTTGGGTCAACAAGATCCAACCCCCTCACCCCAGCCCTCTCCCCCAGGGGGGCGAGGGGGAAAGGGAGCCGATTTTCATGATTTTCAATACCTGAATTCAACCCGACATTTCAGGCCGATGTAGCTCGCAAACACCTCCGTCAGTCCCCCTCTACCCGAGGGGGGCGAGGGGGAAAGGCAGCCGATTTTCATGATTTTCAATACTTGAATTCAACCCGACATTTCAGGCCGATGTAGCTCGTACAAACATCTGCGGTCAGTCCCCTCTCCCTCCGGGAGAGGGTTAGGGTGAGGGGCTTTTGCTGTTCAGGGCTCAGCGAAAAAACGGCACATCCCCCAACACCGTCGCCCGCTGCATCACCCGCCGCGCGGGGCGGTAATCGTCTACCGCGTAATGCTGCGTCACGCGGTTGTCCCAGAATGCAATGTCGTCCTTCTGCCAGCGCCAGCGAATGGTGAACTCCGGCCGCGTTGCGTGGGCGAACAGAAATCTTAGAATCGCTTCGCTCTCAGTCTCCGCCAGTTCATTGATCTTCGAGGTGAAGCCCTCGTTGACGAACAGCGAGCGCCGGCCGCTGACCGGATGCGTACGAATCACCGGGTGTGACAGCGGTGGATTCTTGCGCCGTGCTTCTTCCCATTGGGCCAGCGCCTCGGGCGTATTGCCGTAGCGTTCCCGCGGAAACGAACGGGTGAAATCGTGAGTCGCGGTCAGCCCTTCGAGCAAGCCTTTCATGGGCGTCGACAACGCCTCATACGCTGCAATGCCGCTGGCCCACAAGGTGTCGCCACCGAACTCCGGCAGCAACTTGGCGCTGAGCACCGCGCCCATCGCCGGGGTCGGCAGGAAGGTCACGTCGGTGTGCCAGATGGCGTTGTCGCGTACATCGGTGACGGCCGTATCAAGGATCAGAACTTCTGGCTGATCGGGCACATTCGGGTAGATCGGATGAATGTGCAGGTCGCCGAAATACGCGGCGAAGCGTGCCTGTTGCGGCGGCTCGATCGGCTGGTTGCGGAAGAACAGCACTTGATACTCGAGCAGCGCCTGCTCAATGGCATCGCGGTGTTCCAGGCTCAATGGCTGGCTGATGTCGACGCCACCGATCTGCGCGCCGAGGGCCGAGCTTAAGGGGGTGATGGTGAGGCTGCTCATGGTCGTACTCTTCAAATTCGGGTATCGAGCTTCTTGTGGGAGCGAGCCTGCTCGCGAATGCGCAGTGTCAGGCAATAGTGCTGTGACTGATCCGACGCTTTCGCGAGCAGGCTCGCTCCCACAACGATTGTTTACATGACGTGGGTCAGTGCGCCTGGCCATGCCACGGAACCAGCTTGCGCTGCAGGGCGCGCAGGCCCATTTCCATGGCGAAGGCGATCAGGGCGATGACCAGAATGCCCAGCACCACCACATCGGTGACCAGAAACTGCGCGGCCGATTGCACCATGAAGCCCAGGCCACTGGTGGCCGCGATCAATTCAGCGGCGACCAATGTCGACCAGCCAACCCCCAGACCAATGCGCACACCGGTCAGAATGTCTGGCAGGGCGCTGGGCAAAATCACATGGCGAATCAGTTGTGCACGGGTCGCCCCCAGCGACTGCGCGGCGCGCAATTTCGCCGGATCAACCGTGCGTACGCCGGTCGCGGTGGCGATGGCAATCGGCGCGAAAATCGCCAGATAGATCAGCAGCACTTTCGACAACTCGCCGATACCACACCAGATCACGATCAGCGGCAGATAAGCCAGCGGCGGAATCGGCCGGTAGAACTCTATCAGCGGATCGAGCACGCCACGGGCGATGCGGTTGGCGCCGATGGCGATGCCCACCGGCACGGCGGTCAGAATCGCAAAGCCGAGGCCCAGACCGATGCGGCTGAGGCTCGCGCCCAGGTGCTGCCACAGGGTCGAATCCATGTAGCCAGTGGTCGCCAGCAACCAGCCTTTTTGCAGCACCGCGGACGGTGGTGGCAGGAACAGCGGTTCGATCAATCCAGTGGCCGTCACCGCCCACCAGATCGCCAGCAACGCGATCAACGTCAGCAGGCTGATCCAGCGTGTACTCAGGCTGCGGCGCACCGGGGTGACCACCGAGGATGTTTTCACCGCCGCAGCGGTGACGTCGTAGCTGCTCATACGCGCTCCTGCCGTTGCCCGGCGCTGCGTTGCGAGAACACTTTGCTCAACACGTGCTCGCGAGTTTCGATAAAGCGCGGATCGGATTTGATCGCGCGGGCCGACTCGCCAGCGGCATAACGCTGACCAAAATCCAGGTGCAGGCGCTCAACGATCTGCCCCGGATTCGGCGCCAGCAGAATCAGGTCGGTGGCGAGGAACACTGCTTCTTCAATGTCATGGGTAATCAGGAAAACCGGCTTGGTCGTGCGCTGCCAGACTTGCAGCAGCAGCTCTTGCATCTGCTCGCGAGTGAACGCGTCGAGAGCGCCGAAAGGCTCGTCCATCAGCAACACGCGAGGATCGGCGGCAAGAGCGCGGGCGAGGCCGACACGTTGTTTCTGGCCGCCGGAAAGTTGCCAGATACGGCGGTTTTCAAACCCCGAGAGATCCACCAGCGCGAGCATTTCACGGGCGATTTTTTCGCGTCTGTCCCTGGCGACACCGGCCAGTTCCAGACCGAATGCAACGTTGGCCAGCACGTCCTGCCATGGCAGCAAGGCGTCGTCTTGAAACACCACACCACGCTCGGCGCTCGGGCCTTTGACCGGCACGCCGTCAAGGATGATGCGCCCGGCACTCGGTTCGACGAAACCGGCAATCAGGTTCAACAGCGAAGTCTTGCCACTGCCGGACGGGCCGAGGGCGACCAGCAACTGCTGGGGCCCCAGGGTCAAAGAAATATCCGCCAGCACCGGCTCAGGGCTGCCCGGGTACTGTGCGCTGATGCGCTCCAGCTGTAGCAAGGCCATCGCTGTCTACTCCCGATCAGTTGGTGATGTATTTGGCGCTGACGTACGGCGCGTAGTCCGGCAGCACAGCTTCGACCTTGCCCTGCTCCTTGAGGAACGCGGCGGTGTCGGTGATGGCTTTGGTGGTCGGCGCGCCGAGGTCGCTGACCTGATCCGCCGCCAGCGGGTAGACGTTGCCTTGCAGCAGCAACGGAATGTCGCTGGCCTTGGCGCCGGACAGCTTGACCAGCTTGTCGACATTGGACTGATTCGCCAGCCAGGCTTGCGGATCCTTGCGGTAATCGGCGTAGGCGTCGAGGGTGACCTTGGCGAACGCGGTGACGATTTCCGGGTGCTTCTCGGCGAAGTCCTTGCGCACGATCCACGCATCGAACGTTGGCGCGCCAAATTTGGCCAGCTCGCCGGAGGTGATCAACACTTTGCCGTTCTCCTTGGCCACGCCGAGTGCCGGATCCCAGACGTAGGTGGCGTCGATGTCGCCGCGTTTCCAGGCGGCGATTATCGCGGGCGGGGCGAGGTTGAGCACGGTGACTTTCGACGGGTCGATGTTCCAGTGTTTCAGCGCGGCGAGCAGGCTGTAGTGCCCGGTGGAGACGAACGGCACGGCGATTTTCTTGCCGATCAGATCCTGCGGCGTCTTGATGCCGGAGCCATCGCGCGCAACCAGTGCTTCGGCGGCGCCGATCTGCGTGGCGATGAGGAAGGTTTGCACCGGAACCTTACGCGTGATCGCGGCGGTCAGGGGACTCGAACCGAGGTAACCGATCTGCACGTCACCGGAGGCGATGGCGGCGATGATGTCGGCGCCGTTGTCGAACTTGCGCCAGGCGATATCGGCTTTGGTGGCTTTTTCGTAAGCGCCGTCGGCCTGGGCAACTTTTGCCGGGTCAACGGTGGTCTGGTAGGCGACGGTGAGATCGGCAGCCTGCGCCAGAAAGCTTGCGGCAGCCAGAGTGGCAGCGGCGAGCAGGCGAAGCGGGACATTCAGTTTCATTGAAGAGCTCCATATCAGGCGACCGAGCGTCGGCGTGGATGGAGACTAAATGATCTAAGAATCTTGAAATAAATAACTTTTTCGAATGAGCTTATGAGCGGAAAAATCTAAGCGCGAGGAGGTTGTGGGCGGTTCGGATTTATTCGTTCGACGTTAGATCTTTGCCCCCTCACCCCAGCCCTCTCCCCCAGGGGGGCGAGGGGGAAAGGGAGCCGATCTTCATGTTTTTCAAGTCTTGGGTTCGGCGCGGTATTGCAGGTTTACGTACGTCGCACCAACACCGCGGTCAGTCCCCTCTCCCTCCGGGAGAGGGTTAGGGTGAGGGGCTCTTCAAGGGGCTCTTCAGTTGCTGATTGCGAGGATGCTTGCCTGATACGAACCGACAAACACATCAAAATCCCCCACCTCGTTCTGCTCCAGCTCAGCCTGCGCTGCCAAAGAAGTGCGCGCCACTTCCTCAAACTTCGCCTGCTCATCCGCCGGCAACGGCTCGCTGCGGAAGAACTCGGCATGGGCCTGGCTCTGGCGCAGCGAGAACTGCGCAAAGCTTTCCTTGTGCTCGGCCATCGCCGCCAGTACCTGTGCCGACGGTGTCAGGGACGGATCGCTGACTTTCGCCAGTTGCGCATCCAGCGCCTGGCTGTGCGCATCGCCGCCGTGGCTCTGATCGAGCAGCGCAGCCAGCGGAGCGATGTGCTCGAGCAGTTCGGCAGCCCAGGTCTTCATCTCGACCGCTTGGCCGTCGCGCTGCAATTGCAGGCCCGGACGCCGACCTTCCTTGACCACGCTGAGGAAATTCGAGGTCGCGTTACTGCACGAAGTGTTGGTCAGCAGCGGGCTGTCGTTCAACGCGCAGTACAGCAGGAACGCGTCGAGGAAGCGCGACTCGGTCAGGTCGATGCCCATCGGCAGGAACGGGTTGATGTCCAGGCAACGCACTTCGACGTACTGAATGCCGCGCGCCATCAAGGCCTGGATCGGCCGCTCGCCGGTGTAGGTCACACGTTTCGGGCGGATGTTGGAGTAGTACTCGTTTTCGATCTGCAGGATGTTGGTGTTGAGCTGCACCCACTCGCCATCCTTGTGCGTGCCGACTTCGACGTACGGCGCGTACGGCGTGGCCACGGCTTTGCGCAGGCTGTCGGTGTAGCTCGCCAGATCGTTGTAGCACGGCGTCAGACCGGCCTGGGCGTTGCTCTGGTAACCGAGGTCGCTCATGCGCAGGCTGGTCGCGTACGGCAGGTACAAGGTGTCCGGGTCGAGCTGTTCGAGCTGATGCGAACGACCGCGCAGGAAACCCGCATCCAGCGCCGGCGACGCACCGAACAGATACATCAGCAGCCAGCTGTAGCGACGGAAGTTGCGGATCAGCGCAATGTAGGACACCGACTGGAAATCGCGGTCGGTGCCGACGAAGCCCTCGGACTCGCGCAACAGCGGCCAGAGCTGTTCCGGCAGTGAAAAGTTGTAGTGAATCCCGGCGATGCATTGCATGGTCTTGCCGTAACGCAGGGCCAGGCCCTTGCGGTAGACGTATTTGAGCTGACCGATGTTGGAGGTGCCGTAATAGGCGATCGGGATGTCTTCCTCGGCCGGCAGCGGGCACGGCATCGATGGGCTCCACAGGTACTCGTCGCCGAGTTTGCTGTAGGCGAAGCGATGAATCTTGTCCAGGCTCGCCAGGGTGTCGGCCGGGTCGGGCAGGGCGGGCGTGATGAATTCCAGCAGCGACTCGGAGTAGTCGGTGGTGATCTGTTCGTTGGTCAGCGCGGAACCCAAGGCTTCGGGGTGCGGCGTTTGCGCCAGGCGACCTTCGCTGGTCACGCGCAGGCATTCACGTTCGATACCGTGCAGGCACTGCTCGAGCAGAGAGAGGTTAGCGCGCTCGCCGAGCAGAGCCAGGCGGCGGTTGAGAAGTTCGCTCAATTTGGATTCCTTCACGCGTCAGTCGCCCCAATATGGGGGTGGGCAGGACGGTCTACAAGGGTGAAGTTGAAACTGGCGTTATCGCCTGGTTTAGTAGCGGCAGGCCATTTGCCGGTCAGTCAGGAACTGCACAATCCTTGTGGGAGCGAGCCTGCTCGCCGCACCGTCGCTCCCACAGGGTTCGTTGCGCCGAAATTAACCCAAAATGATGGCCAACATCTACAGGACAGCGAAGGTGCCTTGCGCTTTTGCGACCAGTTTGTCGCCCTGCATCACATCGGCTTCGACAACCAGCGTGCGGCGGCCCGGGTGGATCACCCGCGCCGTGCACACTACCTCGCCCTCGGAAACGGCGCGGATGTAGTTGATCTTGCATTCGATGGTCGCGCTCTGCTGATCGAACCCGTGGCTGCTGGAGCAGGCCAGCCCCATGGCGATGTCGACCAGACTGAACAGCGCGCCGCCGTGCAGTTTGCCGCCGCGATTACGCAGCTGCGGCTCCAGCACCAGGGCGACTTGCGCCACCCCGGTTTCCAGGCTGTGCAGGCGGCAGCCCAACAGCTTGAAAAACGCGCTCTCGACGAGCCCGGCCGGCAGCTCCATCAGCGTTTCTTCAACTGCTTGGCGTTGGCGAACAGCGAGGCCATCGCATTGTTCACCGGCGCTGCGGTGACGGTTTCCTTGCGTGGCGCGTTGTTCGACGGCTGGCGTTGCGCCGAGCCCGGACGCGAGCCACGGGCGCCGTCGATTTTCTCGCCCGGCGTGTCGCCCATGCGCATCGACAGGCCGACGCGTTTGCGCGGGATGTCGACTTCCATGACCTTCACCTTGACCACGTCACCGGCCTTCACCGCTTCGCGCGGATCCTTGATGAATTTTTCCGACAGCGCCGAAATATGCACCAGACCATCCTGGTGCACACCGATGTCAACGAACGCGCCGAACGCGGTCACGTTGGTCACCACGCCTTCGAGGATCATCCCCAGTTGCAGGTCCTTGAGGTCTTCGACGCCTTCCTGGAACTCGGCGGTCTTGAACTCCGGACGCGGGTCGCGGCCGGGTTTTTCCAGTTCCTGAAGGATGTCGGTCACGGTGGGCAGACCGAAAGTTTCGTCGGTGAATTTCTTCGGATCGAGGCGCTTGAGGAAAGCGGCATCGCCGATCAGCGAGCGAATGTCACGGTCGGTTTCGGCGGCGATGCGCTGCACCAGCGGATAGGCTTCCGGGTGCACCGCGGACGAATCCAGCGGGTTGTCACCATTCATCACGCGCAGGAAGCCGGCGGCCTGTTCGAAGGTCTTTTCGCCCAGACGCGCGACTTTCTTCAGCGCCGCCCGGGTCTTGAATGCGCCGTGTTCGTCGCGGTGCGCAACGATGTTTTGCGCCAGTGTCGCGTTGAGGCCGGAGATGCGCGCCAGCAGCGCCACCGACGCGGTGTTGACGTCGACGCCGACGGCGTTCACGCAATCCTCGACCACCGCGTCCAGACCGCGCGCCAGTTTCAGTTGCGACACGTCGTGCTGGTACTGGCCGACACCGATGGATTTCGGATCGATCTTCACCAGCTCCGCCAGTGGATCCTGCAAGCGACGAGCAATCGACACTGCGCCACGGATCGACACGTCGAGATCGGGGAATTCCTTGGCCGCCAGTTCCGATGCCGAGTACACCGATGCGCCCGCTTCGGACACCATGACCTTGGTCATTTTCATCGCCGGGTATTTTTTGATCAGCTCGATCGCCAGCTTGTCGGTCTCGCGGCTGGCGGTGCCGTTGCCGATGGCGATCAGGTCCACCGAATGCTTGGCGCACAGGGCGGCCAGGATGGCGATGGTCTGATCCCATTTGTTGTGCGGCACGTGCGGGTAAACCGTGGCGTGATCGAGCAGCTTGCCGGTCGAGTCGACCACGGCCACTTTGCAACCGGTACGCAGGCCCGGGTCGAGGCCGAGGGTAGCGCGCGGGCCGGCCGGGGCGGCCAGCAGCAAGTCGTGCAGGTTGTGCGCGAACACATTGATCGCTTCGGTTTCGGCACCATCGCGCAATTCGCCGAGCAGGTCGGTTTCCAGATGGGTGTAGAGCTTGACCTTCCAGGTCCAGCGCACCACTTCACCGAGCCATTTGTCGGCGGCGCGATTCTGGTTCTGGATGCCGAATTGCTGGGCGATCATGCCTTCGCACGGATGCATGGTACCCGGCAGTTCGTCGCCAACTTTCAGTGCGGAGCTGAGAATGCCTTCGTTGCGGCCACGGAAAATCGCCAGCGCACGGTGCGACGGCATGCTTTTCAGCGGTTCATCGTGTTCGAAGTAGTCGCGGAACTTGGCGCCTTCTTCTTCCTTGCCGGCGATCACGCGGGCGCTGAGAGTGGCTTCCTGTTTCAGGTAGTTACGCAATTTTTCCAGCAGGCTGGCGTCTTCGGCGAACCGCTCCATGAGGATGTACTTGGCGCCTTCCAGCGCAGCCTTGACGTCCGCTACGCCTTTTTCGGCATCGACGAAGCGCGCGGCTTCGGCTTCGGGGGCCAGAGTCGGGTCGTTGAACAGGCCGTCAGCCAGCTCGCCGAGGCCGGCTTCGAGGGCGATCTGGCCCTTGGTGCGGCGCTTCTGCTTGTACGGCAGGTACAAGTCTTCGAGGCGAGTCTTGGTGTCGGCGAGCTTGATGTCGCGCTCAAGAGCCGGCGTGAGTTTGCCTTGCTCTTCGATACTGGCAAGGATGCTGATGCGCCGTTCGTCGAGTTCTCGCAGGTAGCGCAGGCGCTCTTCCAGATGACGCAACTGGGTGTCATCGAGGCTGCCGGTGACTTCTTTCCGGTAACGGGCGATGAAGGGAACGGTAGAGCCTTCATCGAGTAGCGCGACGGCCGCTTCGACCTGTTGTGGGCGTACACCGAGTTCCTCGGCAATGCGGCTGTTGATGCTGTCCATAAAACCACCTGACATAGTGTGAAAGCAGGCTCGCGGGCACGGAAATAAAGGCCCGGAGTCTGGTTGAGCGGCTAGAGAATTGCCGCTGCCTGGATCAAGAGGCAGCCCATTGACCCGTGAAATCGAACGATTACTGCGCGGCGCGGGGAAAAAGCCTGCCACCTGCGGTAACGATTCAGACGTTGCCTGGCACAAAACGCCGCGCATTATAACCAGCGTTCTGTCATTCGGGGGCGTTGCAGTCTGTAGGCATAAACCCCGGTTTTCTGGCAGTGAAGGAAAAATCTGCTAACAATGCACACGGTGCGTATAACGGCAGCTACGCCATAATGCGCGCCGAGCTAAAAGGAGCATCCAATGAGCAGCACTGCACAAACTGCTGAAGGCGAAAAAATTCTTATCGTTGACGACGATCCAGGGCTGAGCAGCCTGCTGGAACGTTTTTTCGTCAGCAAGGGCTACCGTGCCCGTACCGTTCCGAACACCGAGCAGATGGATCGTCTGCTGTCGCGTGAAGTGTTCAATCTGGTCGTGCTCGACCTGATGCTGCCGGGCGAAGATGGCCTGACCGCCTGCCGCCGCTTGCGTGGCGCGAACAATCAGATCCCGATCATCATGCTCACCGCCAAAGGCGACGAGCTGAGCCGCATCAAGGGCCTGGAGCTGGGCGCCGATGACTATCTGGCCAAGCCGTTCAACCCGGACGAGCTGATGGCTCGGGTCAAAGCTGTGCTGCGTCGCCAGGCCGCCCCGGTACCCGGCGCGCCAGGCAGCGAAGACGAAAACGTCACCTTCGGTGATTACGTGTTGTCGCTGGCGACCCGCGAACTGAAGCGCGGTGACGAAGTGCACATGCTCACCACCGGTGAGTTCGCGGTGCTCAAAGCGCTGGTGATGAACGCCCGTCAGCCACTGACCCGCGACAAGCTGATGAACCTGGCCCGTGGCCGCGAATGGGATGCCCTCGAGCGTTCCATCGACGTGCAGATCTCCCGTCTGCGTCGGATGATCGAACCTGATCCGTCCAAACCGCGCTATATCCAGACTGTCTGGGGCGTTGGTTACGTGTTCGTACCGGATGGCACCGCCAGCAAGTGATCGGTGATTTGTAGGAGCGGGTCTGCAGGGGCTGGTCGAGAGGCCAGGTCCGCAGACTCGCAATCCGCAATATGCGAGCATTGCTCGCTCCTGCAAGTGTGTAGCGGTTAAAGATGAAAACCCCCGTCTGGTTCCCCCAAAGTTTTTTCTCCCGCACCCTCTGGCTGGTGCTGATCGTCGTGCTGTTCTCCAAGGCGCTGACCCTGGTTTATCTGTTGATGAACGAGGACGTGCTGGTGGATCGCCAATACAGCCACGGCGTCGCCCTGACGCTGCGCGCCTATTGGGCCGCCGATGAAGAAAATCGCGCCAAAATTGCCGATGCCGCCACCCTGATCCGCGTGGTCGGCGCCGGTGTGCCGGAAGGCGAACAGCATTGGCCGTACAGCGAAATCTACCAGCGGCAGATGCAGGCGGAGCTAGGTGCCGACACCGAAGTGCGCTTGCGCATGCATTCACCGCCGGCGTTGTGGGTACGCGCGCCAAGCCTGGGCGATGGCTGGCTGAAGGTGCCGTTGTACCCGCACCCTCTGCGCGGTCAGAAAATCTGGAACGTGCTCGGCTGGTTCCTGGCCATCGGTCTGCTGTCGACGGCCTCGGCATGGATTTTCGTCAGCCAGCTCAACCAGCCTTTGAAGCGTCTGGTCTATGCCGCGCGCCAACTCGGTCAGGGCCGTAGCGTGCGTCTGCCGATCAGCGACACGCCGAGTGAAATGACCGAGGTTTATCGCGCCTTCAACCAGATGGCCGAAGACGTCGAACAGGCCGGACGCGAGCGTGAGCTGATGCTCGCGGGCGTGTCCCATGATTTGCGCACACCTTTGACCCGGCTGCGGCTATCGCTGGAGCTGATGGGCGACCGCAACGACCTGACCGACGACATGGTCCGCGACATCGAAGACATGGACGCGATTCTCGACCAGTTCCTCGCGTTCATTCGCGACGGTCGCGACGAGTCGGTGGAAGAGGTCGACCTCAGCGATCTGGTGCGTGAAGTGGCAGCGCCGTACAACCAGAACGAAGAGAAGGTGCGCTTGCGCCTGGAGCCGATACAGCCGTTTCCGCTGCGTCGGGTATCGATGAAACGCCTGCTCAACAACCTGATCGGCAACGCCTTAAACCATGCCGGCGGTCACGTCGAAGTGGCGGCTTACGTGTCCGGAGACGTCAGCGCGCCGTACGTAGTACTGAGCGTGATGGACCGCGGCGCGGGGATCGATCCGTCGGAGCTGGAGGCAATCTTCAACCCGTTCACCCGTGGCGATCGTGCGCGAGGCGGCAAGGGCACCGGGTTGGGCCTGGCGATCGTCAAACGGATTGCGTCGATGCACGGCGGCAATGTCGAACTGCGCAATCGGTCCGGGGGTGGGCTGGAAGCGCGGGTGCGGTTGCCGTTGGGGCTAATGTTGCCTAGGGACGCTGTGTAGATCAAAAGCCCCTCACCCCAACCCTCTCCCGGAGGGAGATGGGGCAGACCGAGGTGCCTTGCGTCATACATCGACCTGAAAGACTGGGGCGATTGTGGATTCGGCACAGCAGGATCAGGTCGGCGTATCTTTTATGCATCCCCCAATCAGTCCCCTCTCCCTCCGGGAGAGGGTTAGGGTGAGGGGCTTCTGCTCTTAGCTCTAGCCCTTGCCTTTGGTGCGGGTCATATTCGGCCCGCCATTCTTTTCCAGATGCTCAATGATGATCCCCGCCACGTTCTTCCCGGTGGTGGTCTCGATCCCTTCCAGTCCCGGCGACGAATTCACCTCCATCACCAGCGGCCCGTGGTTTGAGCGCAGGATATCCACCCCCGCCACCGCCAGGCCCATGACCTTGGCTGCACGCAATGCAGTCATGCGTTCTTCCGGGGTGATCTTGATCAGGCTGGCGCTACCGCCGCGGTGCAGGTTGGAACGGAATTCACCCGGTTTGGCCTGGCGCTTCATTGCCGCGATGACCTTGTCGCCGACCACGAAACAGCGGATGTCCGCGCCGCCGGCTTCCTTGATGTATTCCTGCACCATGATGTTCTGCTTCAGGCCCATGAACGCCTCGATCACCGACTCTGCAGCGGTCGCGGTTTCGCACAGCACCACACCGATACCCTGAGTACCTTCCAGCACCTTGATTACCAGAGGCGCGCCGTTGACCATGTCGATCAAGTCGGGAATGTCGTCCGGCGAGTGTGCAAAACCAGTCACCGGCAAACCGATACCGCGACGCGACAGCAGTTGCAGCGAACGCAGTTTGTCCCGCGAGCGGGCGATGGCCACCGATTCATTGAGCGGGAATACCCCCATCATTTCGAACTGGCGCAACACCGCGCAGCCGTAGAAAGTCACCGACGCGCCGATCCGCGGGATCACCGCATCGAAGCCTTCCAGCGGTTTGCCGCGATAGTGGATCTGCGGCTTGTGGCTGGCGATGTTCATATAGGCGCGCAAGGTGTCGATCACCACCATTTCATGCCCGCGCTCGGTTCCGGCTTCGACCAGACGGCGGGTGGAATACAGACGCGGATTACGCGACAGCACAGCGATCTTCATGCAACACCTGTGGAAAAGGTAGATACCGGGAACACCGGCTTGTCTTGTACATATTTGATGCCCGGATTGACCACCAGGTGGCCATCGATCAGGGCTTTGGAGCCGAGCAACAGGCGATAGCGCATGGACTTGCGGCAGGCGAGCGTGAACTCGACCCGCCACACCCGATCGCCCAGGGCCAGGGTGGTGCTGATCACGTAGCGCACCTGCGCATGGCCGTTGGAGCTTTTGATGGTCTTGCGCGTCACCAATGGCGCTTCGCAGCGACGATGACGCAACTGCACCACCGTGCCGAGGTGCGCAGTGAAGCGCACCCACTTCTCGCCGTCACGTTCGAACGGCTCGATGTCGGTGGCGTGCAGGCTGGAGGTGCTGGCGCCGGTGTCGATTTTCGCGCGCAGGCCGGCGACTCCCAGATCCGGGAGCGCCACCCATTCGCGCAGACCGACAACGGTCAAATGATCAAATGTCTTCAAAGAAAGAAACCAACGATTAACGTGTCCAGGCCTCAGGCGACACCTGGGCCAACGCTTTGAATGCAGGCCTGGCGAACCAGTAGCCCTGCATCAGAAATATTCCACAGTCCGCCAGGAAATCCCGTTCACCGGCGCTCTCGATACCTTCGGCGATGACTGTAACGTTCAACTCCGCACAGATTGTGACAATCCCCCGAACGATCGCCTGACGAACACGGTCACGATCGACATCGCGAATCAGCGCCATGTCGAGTTTGATCAGGTCCGGTTGGAAATCCGCCAGCAGATTGAGCCCCGAATACCCGGCACCGAAATCGTCGATGGCGGTCTTGAAGCCGAATTCGCGGTATTCACGCAGAATATTGGTCAAATGGCGATAGTTATCTACGTGCTCGCTTTCCAGGGTTTCGAAAATCAGCCGGTCGATCGGAAAATTGTGTTTTTTCGCCGCCTCCAGGGTACTGCGAATGCATAACTCTGGACGATAGACGGCGTTGGGCATGAAGTTGATCGACAAGTATGTCTGCATGTTTAGCGCAGCCGCGCCTTCGATGGCGCGGGTCCGGCAGAGCTGGTCGAAGCGGTAGCGGTTTGCTTCTGTAACCTGATCTAACACGGACATCGCGCCTTCACCGGCGACGCCGCGCACCAACGCTTCGTGGGCGAACACCGATTGATCGCGCAGGTCGACGATCGGTTGGTAGGCAAAGGCAAAATCGAAGTCCAGCGGCTCGCTTTGCTGGCAGCCCTGGCAACCGCTTTTGGGCGCGGTCAACGAAGAGGGGAAAATTGTAGTCACTCGAACACTCCATGCCGCATAGCCGGCCTAGATCACAGTCTATCTGGAGGGCCGAGTTCTTGCGCCCGACAGAAACGGTAGTACAGTTCCGACTACTGGCTGAACGAGGAATTCATATGGCGCAAAAACAGGAAGAGGACGACAACGTCCGTCTCGACAAGTGGCTGTGGGCCGCGCGTTTTTATAAAACTCGCGCCTTGGCGAAGGCCGCAATCGAAAGCGGCAAGGTGCACTGTCGCGGTGAACGCTGCAAGCCGGGAAAGGAGCCGCGCATTGGTGACGAATTCCAGATTCGTACCGGTTTCGAAGAACGCACGGTGCGGGTTGAGGCGTTATCGATTGTGCGGCGCGGGGCGCCGGAAGCCCAGACACTGTACAGCGAGACCGAGGCGAGTATTGCCAAGCGCGAAGCCGCAGCAGCGATGCGCAAGGCGGGGGCGCTGGGTGTCAGCACCGACGGCAAGCCAAGCAAGAAGCAGCGGCGGGATCTGTTCAAGTTTCGCGGTAGCAGCAACAACGATTAACCTCCAGGTTAGTGCTGTCAGTCCCGGCATCGCCAGCAGGCTGGCTCCCACATTGAACCGCATGATGTTCAAGCAACTCGGTCTACTGTGGGAGCCAGCCTGCTGGCGATTGGAGCGCGCAGCACTCGCTGAAGGCGACGCGGTATCAGGCGCTACGCATCACACTCATCCGCGACACCACCGGCAGCTTGCCGAGCAGCGCGAAAATCGGCGCAGTCACCTTCAACCAGAAGTTCGCCGCGTGATAAGCGAACGGCGTGTAATAACCCCAACCCAACGCCCACACCGCCAGCAACACGCCGCCGATGTAATCGTCCTGACCCCAATGCGCACCGGCCACCAGGCGCGGCAACATAAACAACAGCGCCAGGCCCCAGACGGTCAGAAACTGGCCAGCCGTGCGGCTGAACACCGCCATGAACAACGCCCAGATCAACAGCACCGAGGCATGATCACCAGGGAAACTCTGGCCGGAGCGGTCCTTCAGCTCCCAGGTCTTTTCCAGGTGCGGGAAGTAATCGCTGATATGCACCGCGCCTTCGAGCACCATCGACGGGCTGCTGTGCTGCCAGCCCATGTGATCGGCGAATTTGGAAAACAGTGCGCGGATCACCACCATCAGCAGCAGGATCGAGAAAAAACCAAAAAATGCGCGGCGCACGTCGATCGCCTTGAACACCCAGTCGCCCTTGATAAGCAGCGTCAGCAAAATCAGACCGACAACGATGTCGAACGGGCGCAGACTTGCAATTGCCCAGATGTGGAGCCATATCGGGTTGCTGGCCAGCGGTGTGTTGAGCGAGCGGAACAGCCACTCGTCGAAAATCACACACAGCATCTGGCCCGTAGGCCATAACCAGAAAGCCAGTAGCGCCAATGGCACTACGTTACACAGAACCAGCCGGCCGAGGTTCCACCTTGATTGGAACAAACCCGGATTGTTCATAAAATGCCTCCCATGGCCAAAACGCCGGCACCAAAAAGGGTGCCAAGAACCGCAAATTTTCACGTTTTGTAATCATTTTGTCATCACTTTCAGATACCCGGACCTATGACCGACCTAACGGATACCGATTTCACCCAACGTTTCATCTTCGACGACAGCGACACTCGCGGCGAACTGGTCGCGCTTGAGCGCAGCTACGCCGAGGTTCTTGCCAAGCATCCGTACCCGGAACCGGTGGCGCAGTTGCTCGGCGAATTGATGGCGGCGGCATCGCTGATGGTCGGCACTTTGAAGTTCGACGGACTGCTGATTTTGCAGGCGCGCTCCGAAGGGCCAATTCCGCTGCTGATGATCGAATGCTCCAGTGAGCGCGAGATTCGTGGCCTGGCGCGCTATGACGCCGAGCAGATTGCCGCCGACGCCACCTTGGCTGATCTGATGCCCAACGGGGTACTGGCCCTGACGGTCGACCCGACCGTTGGCCAGCGCTATCAGGGCATCGTTGATCTCGACGGCGAAACCCTGTCGGACTGCTTCACCAATTACTTCGTCATGTCGCAACAGGTCGGAACTCGCTTCAAGCTGTTCGCCGACGGTCGTCGTGCCCGCGGCATGCTGCTGCAGCAATTGCCTGCCGATCGCTTGAAAGACGAAGAAGATCGCGCCGCCAGTTGGCAGCACCTCACTGCGCTGGCCAGCACTCTGGGCGCCGATGAACTGCTCAGCCTGGACAACGAAACCGTGCTGCACCGCCTCTACCACGAAGAGCAAGTGCGCCTGTTCGATGTGCAGCATTTGCGCTTCAACTGCAGCTGCTCGCGGGAACGCTCCGGCAATGCGCTGGTCAGTCTTGGGCTGGAGGATGCGCTGGCGCTGGCGGCTGAACAGGGCGGCAAAGTCGAGATCGACTGCCAGTTCTGCAATCAGCAGTACGTGTTCGACTCGGCCGATATCGCTCAATTGTTCGCTGGCGCGGGTGTCGACACGCCGTCAGATACCCGGCACTAAAACGGTTCAGCGCAGGTAAATTCACTGCGTAGCGACGGAATTTCGCCGTTACGACGGGAGGACCCTACTCTTTTTGGGCTTTTCTGGCATAATTCGGCCCACTTTTTTCGCGGTAGTAGTGCACGACTTTCTACTACAAAACGTTTGGAGCACACTCGGCCACTGGCCGACGGGGAACCTCATGACGCAAGCCAATAACGCCGTGTACACCGATCTGAGTGTTGATGATCTGGTAAAAGAAGCCCTGCAACGCGGTGAGGGCGAGCTTGCCGATACCGGCGCTCTGGTAGTCCGCACCGGTCATCGCACCGGCCGTTCGCCAGTCGACCGTTTCATCGTTGAAGAGCCTTCCACCCAGGCCGCTATCGCCTGGGGCCCGATCAACCGCAAGTTCCCGGCCGACAAGTTCGATGCCCTGTGGGCTCGCGTAGAAGCCTTCAACAACGCGCAAGAGCACTTTGTCTCCCACGTGCATGTAGGCGCTGCCGAAGATCACTACCTGGCCGTGAAAATGACCACTCAGACTGCCTGGCAGAATCTGTTCGGTCGTTGCCTGTTCATCAACCCGGCCCAGTACAACCCGGCGGGTCGTGATGAGTGGCAAGTGCTCAACGTGGCCAACTTCGAGTGCGTGCCTGAGCGTGACGGCACCAACTCCGACGGTTGCGTGATCATCAACTTCGCGCAGAAAAAAGTCCTGATCGCTGGCATGCGTTACGCCGGTGAAATGAAGAAAGCCATGTTCTCCGTGCAGAACTTCCTGCTGCCGGCCGCTGACGTGCTGCCGATGCACTGCGCTGCCAACATCGGCGAAGAAGGCGACG
The DNA here is from genome assembly GCF_051132135.1 of Pseudomonas sp. R1-1. Classification (NCBI taxonomy): domain Bacteria; kingdom Pseudomonadati; phylum Pseudomonadota; class Gammaproteobacteria; order Pseudomonadales; family Pseudomonadaceae; genus Pseudomonas; species Pseudomonas sp. R1-1. The sequence continues at coordinate 5,912,817 of NZ_CP071663.1, read as the reverse complement.
TGACCCTGTTCTTCGGTCTGTCGGGCACCGGTAAAACCACCCTGTCGGCCGACGAAAGCCGTTACCTGATCGGTGACGACGAACACGGCTGGGGCGAAGGCGTGGTGTTCAACATCGAAGGCGGTTGCTATGCCAAGTGCATCGACCTCTCGGAGAAGAACGAGCCGGTCATCTGGAAAGCCATCAAGCACGGCGCGGTGCTGGAAAACGTCGTCATCGACGACGCCAAGCACGCCGACTATGCCGACGTCAGCCTGACCCAGAACAGCCGTGCCGCCTACCCGCTGGAGCACGTGGCCAAGCGTTCCGAGAAGAACCTCGGTGGCGAGCCGAACGCGGTGATCTTCCTGACCTGCGACCTGACCGGCGTACTGCCGCCAGTGTCGATCCTCAACGAAGAACAAGCGGCGTACCACTTCCTGTCCGGCTACACCGCACTGGTGGGCTCGACTGAAATGGGTTCGGGCAGCGGCATCAAGTCGACTTTCTCCACCTGCTTCGGCGCACCGTTCTTCCCGCGCCCGGCCGGCGAATACGCAGAGCTGCTGATCAAGCGCATCCGCGGTTTCGGCTCCAAGGTCTACCTGGTCAACACCGGCTGGACCGGCGGCGGCTACGGCGTCGGCAAACGCTTCAACATCCCGACCACCCGCGCGGTGATCGCAGCGATCCAGAGCGGCGCACTGATCGGTGCTGCCACCGAACACCTCGACACCATCAACCTCGACGTGCCACTGGCCGTCCCGGGCGTCGACACCGTCCTGCTCAACCCACGCAACACTTGGGCTGACAAGGCTGCGTACGACGAGGCTGCGAAAGCACTGGCCGGTCTGTTCATCGAGAACTTCAAGAAGTTCGAAGTGAGCGACGCGATCAAGGCTGCAGGGCCGAAGTTGTAAGAATCGGTTGTTGTGAATGAAAAAGCCGCCCTTTGGGGCGGCTTTTTTGTGGGTCAGTTCTTAGTCTTCCTTCTTCAATTTATTCACATCGTTTAAAAGCTCGGATAGAGAAAAAGTGTTGAGTGGAAACTTGCGACTGGACTCAATGAATAGCTCTCCGTAACTCGAGTTTTGCTCCGTTGAGCCGCAAGCATTGACGCTGCCGCCGCTGGCAATGACTCGTGCTCGCTTCCCGTTGTTTGTATGTTTGGAATCGGGTCAGTCGTGGATCCTGCATGGAGCGTCCCAGGTCATCTGCAGATGCCAGCAGGTTCAAGTCTTGTTCCAGACCCAGAACCTGCATTACTGACACATAAGCCCCTATCGTCACCCCCCGTAGCACCTGTTTCCAGAGACCGTAGTGTCATGACTGACATTCCGGCTCGTTCGGCGACCTGTTTGGCAGTCAGCTTTCTGCGCAAACGTGCCAATCTCAGACGGTCGCCCAGATTGCTCAGCAGCGCTGCAGTTTTCGGAAGCAGGGGCGCGGTTTTTTTGGCCATAACGCTGATATTCCTTCACTCGAGTAGTGATGGCGCCAGAATAATTGCACTTACCGCTCGATATAGAGGCTCTAGTACGCCATCACGGCCATTGCTGCCGGGCATGAATAATTCGCAACACCTCCACGTATTCATCTTTGATCGTGTAGACGATGACGTAGTTGGAGGCAGCAACTATTTCCCTAGTGCCTTCAACTTTGCCCTTTTTGTATAAGGTGGGACGCTGTCGGGCGATGTCCCCTTTTGATTCGAAAACGTCGTCCAGATCCGCAGCCGCTTCAGGATTGTCTTGCCCGATGCGATTCATGATTCGGTCTCGGTCATCAAGCGCTTGTTGGCGCCAGACCAGCCTCATCAGCGCGCTCGTTGACGCAAGGCATCACGCTTGGCAGCGAATATTCGGCGAGCATCTTCATCGCTAACGCTTGGTCTTGGATCATCGATGCTGATCTGAACTTGCTGCTTGAACCATTCTTCATACGCAGCGGCTTCATGTGCCTGTTTCAGAGCTTCGGAGCGATCCGGACGAGCATAAGTTTTAAGTTGCAGCGGATCGTAGTTTGAGGCGTCCACTCCAAAGCGGCTTATACCTAAACCCTGCAGATAGCTGACTAGGGTTTCAAGTCGTTTGAACAGACGCACCTGACCGCTGCGTTGCGCTGCCAGTGCAAATGTTTTGCTTCCTTGCTGAATTTGGATCGACCAGCCACCGGGTTTGGCGATGATGCTGGTGCTGCTAACAGAACCGTTATCAATCAGGTGGGTAAGGGTGCTGTGATCGATGGTTTCAATGATCATGAAGACAAGTCCTTGGCTGAACAATGGCTTCCATCGTACGCAATCAATAGTAGTTTGCAAAATTCACTCCTTGGGCTGGACGCCGGGTGTCCAGCAATCATGTTCTTAAGTTAAAGGCTGGCAGCTTGTTATCAGGTCGGTGCTTTCCAGTTGAGCATCCGCTGTTGCGCGACCTGCATCAGGTCACAGCCGTCCTGCGTCAACAGATAAAGCGCGTGGGTGATGTGTGGGATGTCTTCGACGTCGGCTTGTTTGAAGTTGAGGCAGTACAGGGTGCGGAGCAGGTCGCTGGAAGCGCGCAGACGCTGGACGGCACATTCGAGGATGTCTTGCGGGTCGGCGGCGGTGTCGATGAGCAGCGGCTTGGTGGCGGTGAGGCTGGATTCGAGTGGGTGGTAGCGATCGGTGAGAAACTCATTCCATGTTTTCATTTTTTGACATCTCTGAAGGCAACGAAAACCGCTGCTACCGTGACCAAGCGGTGGAGGCGGACTGTGTTCAAGTTGGTCAAACCGGCAGAGATAACCCGGTACGCCGAAGCGTCCCAAACACAGCCGCCATTAAGCGTGCCGACAGAATGTGCTGGCAGCATACAAGGGCATGCATCAGTTATCTCTGTTTTCAGGTGACCAAACCTGAGCCGCTAAGTGAACAGCGACAGCCACGACTATAAGTTCCAGCCCTAAACCCCGATAGAAGACAAAGAGTCTGCCTGCGTAGGACCGGTATGAAGATCTCATCGGACGTTGCCATCAACGGCTGTTCACTTTTCAACGCAGATGTTTATACGCCGCCAACTCCAGCACGCTGGTCGTCAACCCCGTTGCCGGCGTGTAGATCGACCCCTTCACCGCCGAGAACGGTACGCCTTTGCTGCCCAGCGACACATAGCGTTCGCCTTGATCCAGTTCGGTGAAGTAGGTGTAGGAAACCTTCTGCATCAGTTTGTAGCGTGCTTCGTCGCTGGCGATGGCGCCGGTGAGGCGCAGCAGGTCGGCTTCGCTGAGGTTCAGGGTTTTGTTCAGTCGCACGCCCCAACGTTTGAGGCAGGTTTCGGCGAAGTGGCGGACGACGCGGCCCGGTTCGATGAAGGTTTTCAGATCGCTGCTGCTGGTCGGTACGCCGCCGGCGGCGGTGGCGTTACCGGCCATGGTCGCGTGGCGGCCGGCCATGGGGTAGACGCTGGTTTTGGTGCCGACCGCGGTCTGTGGAATGACGCAACTAAAGCCTTTGGAGCGCTCATCGCGGGCATAGAATGCGACGTACTCTTTGACGTTGGCACCGAGCTTGATGCGTTGGTCCTGGAAGTTGCCAATGCCCGGCACCGGATCAAGAGCGAAGATATTCACCGGAATATGGTTCAGCTGTGGATCATTCAACATTGCGTTGGCCAACATATGGCAGCTGATTCCGCCGCGACTCCAGCCCACCAGGTTGACTTGGGTCGGGATTACGCCGTCCTTGCGGAAAGTTTTGATGATTTGCTCTTGTAACGTTTGCTGGGTCACGCTGCGATCGCCGTAGTTATATTTACGCCAGAACCAAGAACCTTCGATCTTTACATCTTCGATGGGAATGCCCGCGGCTTTAAGGCGGTTGTATTCTTCTTCGGTAAGTTGTTCGCGCTGCCAGTCGCATTTGCCTTTTATGATATTTGCGGCGTGCCGCACGTTTTCTTCCCAGCCTTTGCCGAACAGTGTGCCGGTGAGGCCGTATTCCTTGGTTTTGGTGAACAGATCGTCGGCTTGCAGGTTACCGCTGCCCGGTCCGTCGACGACGATCCATTCGGCGAATTCGCGACCCGCATGGTTGGCGGCCAGTGTCGAAACCAGTTCGCCGTCCCAGAAGTTTTCATGGCTGACATCAAACTTGTTGGAGCCGGTGCCGCAAAAGAAAATTGTTAAAACAGTCATTGTGTTGCCCTTGGTTAGTTGTAAGAGCAAACAAGTTAGTGGTGGTTGTGTGGATAAATAAAGCGTTCTGTTGTTTCTGCGTTTGTAGTGCTGCTTAGTTATAAGTTGTTTGTGGGGAGTTCTGCTTGGCGACTTCAAGTAAGTCGCAGCCGTCCTGTACCAGTAAATAAAGTGCGTTGACGATATTGGGAATGTCTTTTACATCGGCCTGTTTGAAACATACGCAGTAGAGTGTTTCCAGCAGGTCGGCGGCGGCGCGCAAGCGCTGATCGGCGGCGTCGATAAGGTCGCGCGGGCTGGCATGGCTGTCGATGAGCAGGACCGGGTTTTCGCTGTAGCGGGTCTTGAGCGGGCGGTAGCGGTTGATCATGGTCAAGCGTGTCCTGTGCTGAGGCGTTCGGGCGGGCTGGTGGTGTGTCAGGCCGCGCCGGTCACTATAGAAGGGCGTTTTGCGGTGAGACAAGACAGCCGCAATGGACAGCTTTCGTAGGGACTTTTTCGTCAATTGAGCGATCTTTCCTACACGTTTTCGCGGTTTGTTTTGGCCAGGAATCGACCGGTGAATATTCCTACTTGTGTGGCAGACGATTCGTGATCGACCTTCATAACGTGTGCCTCGGAGTCGGTAGGAAGTTTCCAGGCGTCCGACACTCGCTTGAACGGAATTGGCTCTTTTTGACTGTGTTCCGCATGCCTTTGCGTTGAGCATTTCCCGACGCGGTATCATTCCGAATCGATTTGCCCCCGACCTTTTCTCGACTCGCTGCGATCGCCCGCTAGGCTGTTGGCATGGCAGCAGTCAACGGAGTGACAGCGAATGCACAACACCCTGGAACAGGTTTTTGGTTTCTCACAGTTTCGACCCGGACAAGAAACCGCGATCAGTGCGGTGCTGGCCGGGCGCTCGGCGGCGGCCATTTTTCCCACCGGTTCCGGCAAGTCGATTTGCTATCAACTGCCGGCGCTGTTGTTGCCACACCTGACGCTGGTGGTGTCGCCGCTCTTGGCGTTGATGCAGGATCAATTGGCTTTTCTGCAGCGCCATGGCATCTCGGCCGGCAGCATTGATTCGGCGCAGAATCGTGATGACGCCAATGCGGTGATGGCCCGCGCCCGCTCAGGTGAATTGAAGATCCTGATGGTCTCGGTAGAGCGCTTGAAGAACGAGCGCTTTCGCAACTTTCTGCAGCAGGTGCCCATCTCGTTATTGGTCGTGGACGAGGCGCACTGCATTTCCGAGTGGGGCCACAATTTCCGTCCTGACTACCTCAAGTTGCCGGACTACCAGCGCCAGTTCAACATCCCGCAAGCCTTGCTGCTGACCGCTACGGCAACGCCGAATGTGATCGCCGACATGCAGGCCAAATTCGATATCGCCGCCGAGGACGTGGTCACCACCGGCTTCTACCGGCCCAACCTCAATCTAATGGTGGAACCGGTGCGCGGTGAGGACAAGCGCCGGCGTCTGGTGGAGTGGATGAACGCGCGAGCGGGCCAGCCGAGCATCGTCTATGTGACCTTGCAAAAAACCGCCGAACACATCGCCGAGCACCTTGAGCGCAATGGCATTCAGGCCGAGGCGTATCACGCCGGTCTGCCCCACGATAAACGCGAAGCGATCCAGAAACGCTTTATGGCCGGACAGTCCAATTGCATCGTGGCGACCATTGCGTTCGGCATGGGCATCGACAAGAGTGACATTCGCAACGTGGTGCATTTCGACCTGCCCAAATCCATCGAAAACTACAGCCAGGAAATCGGCCGCGCCGGTCGTGACGGGCAACCGTCCGATTGCCTGGTATTGGCTAATCGCGACAGCCTCAACGTGCTGGAAAATTTCGTCTACGGCGACACGCCGGAACGTGAAGGCATTCATTGCGTGCTGGGTGAAATCCAGGCCTCGGCAGGGCAAGGGCAGTGGGAGTTCATGCTCGGGCCGCTGGCGGACCAGAGCAACATCCGCTCGTTGCCGTTGAAGACTTTGCTGGTTCAGCTGGAACTGCGCGGCTTGATCGCGCCGCGCTACGCCTATTACGCCGAATACCGCTTCAAATATCTGCTGGAGCCGGAGGTTCTGCTTGAGCGTTTCGACGGCGAACGCCGGGACTTCGTTGCCGCACTGATCCAGACCTCAACCCGTGCACGTTCGTGGGCCACGGTGAATTTCGACGCGATGTACGCGCAGTATTCTGCTGAGCGCAGCCGGGTGGTGAAGGCGTTGGATTACTTTCAGGAAAAAGGCTGGATCGAGCTGGAAAGCAAGCAGATGACCGACGTCTACAGCCTGCTGCGCAGCGATTTCAATAGCGAAAATTTAAGCACCGAGTTACACGACTATTTCACCCGCCATGAGCAGGCTGAAATCACGCGTATTCACGCCATGCTTGCGATGTTCGCCAGCGAACGCTGCCTGGGTTATCGGCTAGCCGAATACTTCGGCGACCACAATGCTCCGCAACAGTGTGGACACTGTTCGGTGTGTCACGGCCACGTTGCACGACTGCCACCGGCGCCGGAGCTGCCAGCGCTTGTGGACGAAAACTTTGCGCTGTTGTGTGGCGAATTTATCCACAAGCACGAGCAGCACACCGGAGCGATGCCATCGGCTGAGCGGCTGACGCGATTTTTGTGCGGGATCAGCGTGCCGCTGTTCACCAAACTGAAGGCGCGGACGATTTCGGGGTTCGCGGCGCTGGAGGAGTATCCCTTTGCCGAAGTACGCCGTTGGGCTGCTGACAATCTACCTGGCTGACCGGGACGTTGTGGGAGCGAGCCTGTATCCATCCGCTGAATACCAACCATCATGGTAATAAACTTCAAAAACCGTGATTGGCTGACTATGGTGATTCCAGTCTTTGGATCGCCAACAAGAGAACAACATGAGCCAGACATCATTCGATATTCAGCAAGCTGCGGTGATCGGCGCGGGCACCATGGGCCGTGGCATTGTCATGTGCCTCGCCAATGCCGGCGTCGCGGTGCAATGGGTGGACAACAATCCACAGATGCTCGAACAGGCGCTCGCCGCTGTTGCCGAAACCTACGCGCACAACGTGCGCCAGGGACGGATCGATCAGGCCGAGGCTGACGCGCGTATCGCCCGGGTCAGTGCTGCTGCCGATTATGCGGCGATTCGCAATGTCGATCTGGTGATCGAAGCGGTGTACGAAAATCTTGAGCTCAAGCAAAAGATCTTTCGCGAACTGGATGGCCTGCTCAAGCCTGAAGCACTGCTGGCCAGCAATACTTCGGCGCTGGATATCGATGCGATCGCTGCGGCCACCCGCCGTCCGGAGCAAGTGCTGGGCCTGCACTTTTTCAGCCCGGCGCACATCATGAAACTGTTGGAGATCGTCCGCGGTGCGCAGACCTCGCCGGCAGCGCTGCAGGCGGCGCTGGCGCTGGGCAAGCGCATGGGCAAGGTCAGCGTGGTATCGGGCAATTGCCATGGCTTCATTGGCAATCGCATGTTGCATCCGTACGTACTGGAAGCCCGCAAGATGCTACTCGAAGGCGCTTACCCGCATCAGGTTGATGCAGCGCTGCAGGGGTTCGGATTCGCCATGGGGCCGTTCCGCATGTACGACGTGGTTGGTATCGATCTTGAATGGCGTGCCCGCGAACTGGCCGGCAAGGGCCAGGAAGCGCCAGAGGTGCAGGTCGACAACCGTCTGTGCGAGCTAGGCCGCTTCGGGCAGAAATCCGGTAACGGTTATTACCATTACGAACCCGGCAGCCGACAGGCAGAGCATGACCCCGAAGTCGACGCACTGGTGTTGCAGGTCAGCGAAGGGCTGGGTTTCCAGCGCCGCGAGATCGGCTCTGGGGAAATTCTCGAGCGCTGTTTGCTGGCGCTGGTCAACGAAGGCGCAAAAATTCTCCAGGAAGGCATTGCCGAGTCGGCCCATGACATCGATCTGGTGTACCTGAACGGCTACGGCTTCCCGGCCGACAAGGGCGGGCCGATGGCCTGGGCGGATCGGCAAGGGCTGGCGGATATTCATCAGCGTCTGCTGGCGCTGGAGACGCGCCAGGGTGATCAGTGGAAACCGGCGCGATTGATTGGTGAACTGGCGGCGCAGGGAAAGGGGTTTGCTGATCGTTGAAATATTGCGGCTGTGCTGATGTCTCGCGAGCAGGCTCGCTCCCACAGGAAATCACGATCCAATGTGGGAGCGAGCCTGCTCGCGAAGGCCGTCGCACGGTTTTGACTTAGACTCGCCAAAACACTTTCAGGAATCGCGGATCAATGTCCAACCCGACCCCCCAACGCTCCGACTACCCACACTTCCAGCCCATCACCACGCGCTGGCACGACAACGACGCCTACGGTCACGTCAACAACGTCACCTATTACAGCTTCTTCGACACCGCCGTGAACACGTATCTGATTCAGGTCGGCGGGCTGGATATCCATGACGGTGAAGTGGTCGGTTTTGTGGTCAGTTCAGCCTGCGATTATTTCGCGTCGATTGCCTTCCCGGATCTGATCGAAATCGGCTTGCGCGTGGGCAAGCTGGGCAACAGTTCGGTGCAGTATGAATTGGCGGTGTTCAAGGTCGGTGAGGCAGAGGCCTGTGCGGCCGGGCGCTTCGTTCATGTCTTCGTGGACCGGGCGAGTAATCAGCCGGTGCCGATTCCGCCCGGGTTGCGCGCCGCGCTGCAACGTTTGGCCGTTTGAATCAGGCAAAAAAAATCGCAGCCCTCGGGCTGCGATTTTTGTTCAAGCCTGCGCCTTAGCGGTGGCGATAGTGCTTGTGATGCTTGCGGTGGCCGTAAGCGTGGCCACGGCCTGGGTGACCACGATCGCGATAGTAACGGCGATCATCGCGACGATCGTAATGACGATCATCGTCATCGCTCTTGTTGCCCATGTAGTTGCCCAGCGCGCCGCCTGCACCGCCACCTGCTGCGGAGCCGATCAGGCTGCCGGTGGTGCCGCCCAGACTGCGACCTACGACGTTACCGCCGGCCGCGCCCAATGCGCCGCCAATAGCGGCTTCGCCACGGCTGCGCTTGTCGGCGCCGACCGCGCTACCACCCGCGCCGCCCAAGGCTGCGCCGATGGTGGAACCTGTATTGCCGCCTAGAGATTGACCGACGACCGAGCCAAGAACCCCGCCCAATGCGCCGCCCACACCTGCTTCGGTGGTGCCTCCGGCAGAAGCGAAGCCACTGACCAGGCCAAGGGACAACAAGAGAATCGAGGAGAACTTCATAGAGGATGAGCCTCAAAGGGATGACGGCGCCGATCCTGAGGCTCTGCAATGGGCGTGACAATCAAAATCCGACGAATAACACGACTTGTATACAATATTGCAAGTTACTGTTTTTTCACCGGAACTTAACCGATTTTCGCCGGTCTTTAGCTACTTCGGACAGGCCGTTTTTATGCAAAAACGGCCTTTTTTGTGGGCGATTGAAAAGTGTCCGGCACGGTTCGCAAGTTGGCAGTTCCATCGCTTTCGCGAGCAGGCTCGCTCCCACAGGGATAGCATTTCAATGTGTGAGCGAGCCTGCTCGCGAAGGGGCCAGTACTAGCGCCGATTAAGCCGATTTGGCCATGATCAACCCAGTCTCACTCGCCGCTTCCAGCCGGATCGCAATGAACTTCGATGTCGGCGTGTGGCTGCCATCCCCGGTGCTTTCCAGCGGCACCAGCGGATTGACTTCCGGATAGTACGCCGCCGCTTGGCCGGCAGGAATATCGAACGCCAATAATGTAAAACCTTTCACCCGGCGTTCGCGGCCATCGTCCCACAACGACACGATGTCGGCCTTCTGCCCCGGACGAAAGCCCAGGCGAATGATGTCGGCTTCGTTGGCGAACAACACGTCGCGCTGACCTTTGACGCCGCGATAACGGTCGTCGAGTCCGTAAATCGTGGTGTTGTACTGATCGTGGGAACGCATCGATTGCAGGATCAGGTCCGGCAGTTGACCGGTGGCACGGGTGCGTTCGTGCACCAGATCCTTGGGCAGCAGGTTCGGACGGAAATTGGCCCGGCCCGACGGCGTGTTCCACTTGCGCGCGCCGGCGCTGTTGCCGAGGTAGAAACCACCCGGGTTTTTCACCTTCTCGTTGAAGTCTTTGAAGTTCGGAATGGTGTCGGCAATCAGTTCGCGAATGCGTGCGTAGTCGGCGACCAGCCAGTTCCAATCCACCGGCTTGCTGCCCAATGTCGCGGCGGCGATGCCGGCAATGATCGACGGCTCCGAGCGCATCTGGTTCGACAGCGGCTGCAACTGGCCGTTGGAGGCGTGAACCATGCTGAACGAGTCTTCCACCGTAACCGCTTGCGGGCCTTCGCTCTGGATATCAATGTCGGTACGGCCCAGGCACGGCAGGATCAGCGCATCCTTGCCGTGAGCCAAGTGGCTGCGGTTGAGCTTGGTGCTGATCTGCACGGTCAGGTCGCAATTGCGCAGCGCCTGGAAGGTGCGCGGGCTGTCCGGCGTGGCCTGGGCGAAGTTGCCGCCCAGACCGATGAACACCTTGGCGCGGCCCTCGGCCATCGCATGAATCGCCTCAACCACGTTGTGCCCATTGTGGCGCGGCACCTTGAACTGGAAGCGGCGCTCCAGCGAATCGAGGAACGCCACCGGCGGACGCTCGTTGATGCCCATGGTGCGGTCGCCTTGCACGTTACTGTGGCCGCGCACCGGGCACAGACCGGCGCCCGGCTTGCCGATGTTGCCGCGCAGCAGCATCAGGTTGGCGATTTCCTGGATGGTCGGCACTGAATGGCGGTGCTGGGTGATGCCCATCGCCCAGCACATGATCACGTTTTTGCCTTTGGCGTACATACGCGCGGCTTGTTCGATTTCGACCAGGGTCAGGCCCGATTGCTCGACGATCTGCTCCCACGATGTGTCATCGACCACGCCGAGATATTCCAGCACGTTGGCGCTGTGGGCATTGAGGAAGTCGTGATCGAACACCGCCGGCTCGCCGGCCTTCTGCGCATCGCGTTCCCATTGCAGCAGAAACTTGGCCATGCCACGCAGCACGGCCATGTCGCCGCCCAGCGCCGGGCGGAAATAGGCGGTGTTGGTCGGCTTGTCGCCGTTGGTAAGCATTTCAATCGGGTGTTGCGGGTGCTGGAAACGTTCCAGACCGCGCTCTTTCAACGGGTTGATGCACACCACTTGCGCGCCGCGCTTCACCGCTTCACGCAATGGCTCAAGCATCCGCGGATGGTTGGTGCCGGGGTTCTGGCCCCAGACGAAAATCGCATCGGCGTGCTCGAAATCATTGAACGTCACCGTGCCTTTGCCGACGCCGACACTTTGCGCCAGCGCCACACCGCTTGCCTCGTGGCACATGTTCGAGCAGTCAGGGAAATTGTTGGTGCCGTAAGCGCGCACGAACAACTGATACAGATACGCCGCTTCGTTGCTGGCACGCCCGGAAGTGTAGAACTCGGCCTGATCCGGGCTTGGCAGATTGCGCAAATGCTTGCCGATCAGGGCAAACGCATCTTCCCAACTGATCGGCTTGTAGCGATCAGTTTCAGCGTCGTAAACCATCGGCTCAGTCAAGCGGCCCTGATATTCCAGCCAGTAGTCGCTCTGCTCCAGCAACGCAGTGACGCTGTGTTTGGCGAAGAATTTCGCATCCACGCGACGCTTGGTCGCTTCCCAGTTCACCGCTTTGGCGCCGTTTTCGCAGAACTTGACCATGCCGCTTTCCGGCGAATCACCCCAGGCGCAGCCAGGGCAGTCGAAGCCGCCGTTCTGGTTGGTCTTGAGCATCATGCGCAGGTTCTTCAGTGCGTTGTCACTGGTCAACCAGGCCTGGGCCACACTGATCAGGGCACCCCAGCCGCCGGCGGCACCTTTGTAAGGCTTGTAGCGCGGGACAGGTTTCTGGTCGGCTTGATGATGTTGGCTCACGCTTGATTCTCCATCGCGGGGCTGTACACCCGCGGCGCACTTTTCTGCGGCAGGTGGATGAGATTGAGGTTGTGGCGCCGTGCCCATTGCACGGCAAGGCCGGTCGGTGCCGACAGACTGACAAGGGTCTGAATACCGGCACGCAGGACCTTCTGGATCAGTTCGAGACTGCAACGGCTGGTGACAATCGCCAGGCCGCCCTCGGTGGGAATCTTCTGGCGAATCAGTCCGCCGATCAGCTTGTCGAGGGCGTTGTGCCGGCCAATGTCTTCGCGGCCGAGCAGCAACTCGCCGTTGCCATTCATGAACACCGCGGCATGCACTGCGCCGCAATGCTGTCCCAACGGCTGAAACGCACCGATGCGCTGGCGCAGGCCGTCGAGCCAGGCGATCGGCGGCAGCGGCGCGCCGGGCAAGACCTTGAGGTCCGGCAGCGCCTGCTCCACCGCTTCCACACCGCACAAACCACAACCACTGGTGCCGGCCAATTGCCGACGTTGTTCCTTGAGGTTCCAGAAGGCGCGATTGGCGATGGTCACCTGCGCGTATTGCGCCGAGCCCGAGCCGGTCAGTTGCAGGTCGTAGATATCGCTGGCGTCGGCGATGATGCCGCTGCCGAGGCTGAAGCCGACGATAAAGTCTTCCAGATCCGTCGGCGTCACCAGCATCACCGCCTGACTGATGCCGTTGTAGGCGATTGCCAACGCGACTTCCTCGGCCAGCGCGGTGCTGGCCGATTCCTCGCGGGGCAAATCGCTGTAGCTGTAGGTCTGGCTGGCGGCGGGCGCGGGCGTTTCGAGGGCTGGCGCCGCGCAGGTTGGGCGCTTGGCGTTCATGGCATCACCGACGGTTTGATCTAGGTCAAGACTAGGCGCGGCAAGATGTCGCGTCTAATCGCTATTACCGATCTACCGATAGATGCCGTCGATCAAGCCTGTTTTGGCGATTTTTGATACAGCGCGAAACAGGCTTCCGCCAGCGCCGACCGCGGTGCGCCTCGGCGCATGATCAGGCCCAGCGGCGCCAGCGTGCGGGCGTTTTCGATCGGTTGCAGGCGCAGGTGATCGGCCAGCGTTTCCGCGCCGCCATCGAGCGGCATGATTGCGCAGCAAAAGCCGCCCTGTACGGCCTGTAACAATTGGTGCACGGCGTCGGTTTGCAGCAAGGGCTGTGGGGTCAGGCCGCGGCTGTGGAAGTTGTGGTCGATGGACTGGCGAAAATGCATGCCGCTGGTGAGCATGCACAGCGGCAATTCGATCAGTGCTTCCCAGCTCAGCGGTTCTTCGCCAAAGGTGAACGAGCGCTGATCGTAAAGCAGGCCCATGCGCGTTTCGTCGAAGGCCAGCGAGTCAAAGCGCTCGCTGTCCAGACGCTCCAGATAGGACACGCCGATGTCGATGCGATTGTTGGCCAGATGTTCCAGTACCTGCTCGGAACTCAGCGACGACAGTTCGAAGCGCAACTCCGGATGCGCCGCGTGCAAACGTTGCATCAGCGGCAGCGGATCGAAACTCGACAGCGGCACCACGCCCAGGCGCAACGTACCGATCAGATTGCCGCGGCAGGCCGCTGCTTCCGCCTGCAAACCGTCATAAGCCGCCAGCACCGTGCGCGCCCACGCCAGCACACGTTCGCCCGGCGCGGTGAAACCTTCAAAGCGCTGGCCACGGTTGACCAGCGGCAGGTCGAGTTCTTCTTCGAGGCTGCGCAGGCGCATCGACAAGGTCGGCTGGGTAATGTGGCAACGCGCAGCGGCCTGGCCGAAGTGACGGGTTTCGTCGAGGGCGATGAGGAATTTCAGTTGCTTGATGTCCATCTTCGCTCCGGGAAAGGTTGGCGGGGTGGGCGATTCTACCGCGCGCGTGCGCACAGGGTCATTGGTCGGACTGGAACCGGGTTCGTCCGGGGTGGTCTAGGCTTGGGCGTCTGGAACCCAAATCAAGGAGTGTGCGCTATGAGTCTTTTGAGCTTTGTGAAGGAAGCCGGTGAAAAGCTGTTGGATCTGCTGACCCCCGGCAATGCCAATGCCAGCGAGCAGTTGAAGGAACACATCAGCAAGGTCGGGCTGGGCAATCCCAACGTACAGGCGACCGTGGACGGCGACAAGGTGACGGTGACCGGTGAAGTCGCGAGCCAGGAAGAGAAAGAGAAAATTCTTCTGGCGGTGGGCAACATTCAAGGGGTGGGTAGCGTCGATGACCAGATCACCGTGACCGGGCCGGTGGTGGTCGCTGCCGAGTTTGTCGAGGTCAAAGCAGGTGACACGCTGAGCGCGATTTCGCTGCGAGTCTATGGCAACGCTAATCAGTACCAGAAGATTTTCGACGCCAACAAGCCGATGCTCAAGGATGTGGACAAGATCTATCCGGGGCAGAAGCTTCGCATTCCGAAATAATCTCCAGCCCCAATCGCCAGCAGGCTGGCTCCCACAAGAAACCGCATTTCAATGTGGGAGCCAGCCTGCTGGCGATTGGGCTAGCCCGGTTTCAAAGCCCGGCAATCAAATCCCGATAATCCTCGACCGCAGCAAACTCGGCGGTGTCCTTCGGTCCCTTGCGACTGTCAGGCTCTTTAACCGCGAGCAAATGCGCCACGCCAAAATCCCGTGCACTGCGCAGAATCGGCAGGGTGTCATCGATGAACAGGCTGCGCGCCGGATCGAAACCGATATCCGCCTGCAAGGCATCCCAGAACTGCGGATTCTCCTTGGGGTACCCATAATCGTGGGAGCTGATCAGCCGTTCGAAGTACGGCGCCAGTTCGATCCGCTCCAGTTTCAGCGACAGTGAGTCGCGGTGCGCATTGGTGATCATGATCACCCGTTTGCCGGCGCGTTTGATCGCTTCGAGAAAGGTGTCGGCATCCGGGCGCAAGGCGATCAGATGTGCGGTTTCCTGTTTCAGTTCGCGCACCGACAGTTTCAGTTCGGCACTCCAGAAGTCCAGGCAATACCACTGCAACTGGCCGGCATGGCGCTCGAACAGCGGCTGCAACTCCATCTCGGCCATGGCCCGGCTGATCCCGTGCAGTTCGGCGTAACGCTGGGGCAGGTGTTCGAGCCAGAAGTGATTGTCGAAGTGCAGATCCAGCAACGTGCCGTCCATGTCGAGCAGAACGGTATCGATGTCGGACCACGGTAATGAAGGCATGGCAACGTCTCGAGCGGTAGAAGGATATCCGAGGTAAACAATCGGGAAAGCCGCGTTATAGTAGCGCGTTCACGCCAAGGAGCTTTGCATGCGCCAGAAACCCACCGTACTTGCCCGCGAGATCGTCGCCACCAGTCGTCTGTTCGCGGTCGAAGAACTCAAGCTGCGCTTTTCCAATGGCGTGGAGCGCACGTACGAGCGGCTGGTCGGCAAGGGCGCGGGATACGGCGCGGTGATGATCGTCGCGATGCTCGATGCCGAACATGCGGTGCTGGTCGAAGAGTATTGCGGTGGCACCGATGCCTACGAACTGTCCTTGCCCAAAGGCTTGATCGAGCCGGGCGAGGATGTACTGGCAGCGGCCGAGCGCGAGCTCAAGGAAGAGGCCGGTTTCGGCGCGCGCCAATTGGAACATCTGACCGAGCTGTCGCTGTCGCCCGGGTACATGAGCCAGAAGATCCAGGTGGTACTGGCCACCGATCTTTACGAAGAGCGCCTGGAGGGCGACGAGCCTGAGCCGATGCGCGTCGACAAGGTCAACCTGCGCGAATTGTCGGCGCTGGCGCTCAATCCGCAATTTTCCGAAGGCCGCGCGCTGGCGGCGCTGTATCTGACGCGCGATCTTTTGACCCAGCGCGGTTCTTTCAATCTTGAGTGAGATGTCGATGAATTACCCCCACCCATTGATGGCACCTGTTGTTGCCCTGGCATTGCAGGCCGGCGAGGCGATTCTGCCGTTCTGGCGCGCGGGCGTAGAAGTCACAGCCAAGTCCGATGATTCGCCGGTGACCGCCGCCGACATGGCCGCGCATCACGTTATCGTCGCCGGTCTGACAGCGCTGGACCCGAGCATTCCGGTGTTGTCGGAAGAAGACGCCAATATCCCGCAAAACGTGCGTGCTGGCTGGCAGCGCTGGTGGTTGGTGGACCCGCTGGACGGCACCAAGGAATTCATCAGTGGCAGCGAAGAATTTACCGTCAACATTGCCCTGATCGAAAACGGTCGGGTGGTGTTTGGCGTGGTGTCGATGCCGACCAATGGTCGCTACTACGTCGGCGGCGCCGGGCTTGGGGCGTGGCGTTGCGACGAGCACGGTACGCCGGTGGCGATCCACGTGCGTGAAACGCTGCAACCGGGCGAAGCCTTCACCGTGGTTGCCAGCCGCCGACACTCGAGCCCCGAGCAGGAGCGTTTGCTGGCCGGGCTGAGCGCAAGTCTGGGCGAACTGCAGTTGGCCAACATTGGCAGCTCGCTGAAGTTCTGTTTGTTGGCCGAAGGCGCGGCGGATTGTTATCCGCGGCTGGCGCCGACTTCGCAGTGGGACACGGCGGCGGCTCAAGGCGTGCTGGAAGGTGCGGGGGGCGAAGTGCTGGATTTGCGCGGTGAAGCGTTTTGTTATCCGGCCCGGCAATCGCTGTTGAATGAGTTTTTTCTGGCGTTGCCGGCGAAGGCTTTGTGGCGCGAGAGATTGTTGGAGTTGGCCCGGGGTTAGGGTTCTTATCCAGATTGCCCTCACCCCAGCCCTCTCCCCCAGGAGAGGGAGCCGATCGCGGGATATTGGCGAGCCGCGTCGACCTGGTCGAGTTTTGCTGAATCCGCAATCGCTGCGGTCTTTCAGGTCGATGAACAACGCAAGTCACTTCGGTCCGTCCCCTCTCCCTCCGGGAGAGGGCCAGGATGAGGGGCCGTTGATCTTCAACGATGCAAAACGTACTGCCCGGTAAATATCACGGCGTGTTCATCACTGCCCTGATTGACGATGCGCGTATCAAGCGTCAACCGTGCCCGTCCATAACGCCGATACATCGCCAGAAACTTCTTCCACACCGCCACGTCAGCCGACGGGCAGATCGCCGTGGCATCGCCGGTCACCGGCAGCGGATAACTGATCTGCCCTTCCTGAATCACGATATGGCCGTCGGTAATCCCCTCTTCCTTCAGGCGCAAATGCAGCCAGCCCCAACCGGCCAGCACCGCGCCGCAATAGAGGCTGCCGCCAAACATCGTACTCTTGTGATTGACGTTGGGCCCGAGCGGCAAGTGCAGGCTCAGTTGCTGGTCATGCCATTCAATAACCGTCAGGCCCATCTCGGCGGTCAGCGGGATGTCGTGGTGCAGCACCGATTGCAGATAGTCAGTGTTGTCGCTCATTCGTTTTCGTCCCCCTGGCTGCTGTCGCCGAAGTTGAGGCCATGTTTGCGCAATTTGTCGTGCAGGGTCTTGCGCGGAATGCCCAGGGCTTCGGCGAGGCTGCGCACCGAACTGTGCGAACGCGCCAGTTCTGCAGCGATCAGGGTTTTTTCGAAGTTTTCCACTTGCTCGCTGAGCCCGCCGCTGACGACTTCGACCGGTGCGCCGGCGCTGCCTTCGGCGCCATTGTCCAGCGCCAGTTCCAGACCGAGGGCAAAACGTTCGGCGGCGTTTTGCAGTTCGCGCACATTGCCCGGCCAGGTGTGACGCAGCAGTAACGCGCGTTGTGCCGGTTGCAGTTCATGGGGTGGCAGACCGTGGCGGGCGCTGGCCTCATCGGCGTAGTGCTGGAATAACAGCAGCGCATCTTCGCCGCGTTCGCGCAGCGGCGGAATGCGCAGAGGTGCGACGTTTAGACGGTAATACAAGTCGGCGCGGAAACGCCCCTGATCGGCCGCCTGGCGCAGATCTTCCTTGGTCGCGGCGATGACGCGGATGTCCAGCGGGATCAGTTGATTGCCACCGAGTCGTTCGACGACGCGTTCCTGCAACATCCGCAGCAATTTGACCTGCACGTCCAGGCTCATGCTCTCGATTTCATCGAGAAACAGCGTGCCGCCATTGGCGAATTCGAACTTGCCGATCCGGCGTTTTTGCGCGCCGGTGAACGCGCCGGGTTCATGGCCGAACAGTTCGCTTTCCACCACCGATTCGGCCAGTGCGCCGGCATTGATCGCCACGAACGGGCCATTGCGGCGGCTGGACAAGTCATGCAGGGCGCGGGCCACCACCTCTTTGCCGGCGCCGGTTTCGCCGAGAATCAGCACGTCAGCCTTGGTCGCTGCCAGCGCGCCGATCTGCTCGCGCAGACGCAACATCGGCGTCGAATGCCCGACCAGCCGCGCGCTCAGTTCGTTGCGGTCACTTAGGGCCAGACGCAGGCTGCGGTTATCCAGCACCAGACGACGCAAGGCGAGGGCGCGGCGCACGCTGTCGAGCAGCGCGTCGCTGGCGAAAGGCTTTTCGAGAAAATCATAAGCGCCAGCGCGCATCGCCTGCACGGCCAGCGGTACGTCACCGTGGCCGGTGATCAGCAACACCGGCAGCTCCGGATCTTGAGCGTGCAATTCGCTCAACAGTTCGAGGCCGTCCATGCCCGGCATGCGAATATCGCTGACCACCACGCCCGGCCAGTCACGCTCCAGTTGCGCAGCCAGACCCTTGGCTTCGGACAAGGGCAGAATTTTCAGGCCGGCCAGATCCAGTGTCTGGCCGAGGGCCTGACGCAGGTGCGGATCGTCGTCGATCAACACCACCTGAATGCGATTGTCGATGGTCATGCACTTCGGTCCTCGGAGGGTTGCAGGCTGACCCCGGGCGCGCCGGCGCGCAGCCGCAGGGTAATCAGGGCGCCACCTTGCTTGTGGTTGGCGAACGACAGTTCACCGCCGAAGGCGCGCATCAGCGTTTCACAAATGGCCAGCCCCAGACCCAGACCCTGCGTGCGGGTCTTGGTGGTGTAGAAAGGCTCGCTGGCGCGGCCAAGGGCTTCCATGCAAAACCCCGGGCCGTTGTCACGGATGTACAGATTGACGCCGTCGGCAGTGGCTTCGGCACTCAGCCACAGTTTGCGCGGCGGACCTTTTTCCGTCAGGGCGTCGAGGGCGTTGGCGAGCAGGTTACCGAGGACTTGGCGTAAGCGCGTTTCACCCGCCTCGACCCACAGTGTGGCGGCGGGCAAATCGCGGATCAGTTCGACTTCCATGCTGCGCCGACGCTTGGCCAGCAGGGCCAGCGCATCGTCGAGCGCCGGTTGCAGGGCGACGCTTTCCGGGGCGTGGCGATCGCGTCGGGCGAAGGCGCGCAGGTGGGCGATGATCGAGGCCATGCGCCCGGTCAGTTCGCTGATCAGTTTGAGATTGCCGCGCGCGTCGTCGGTGCGCTGATGATCGAGTAATACCTCGGCGTTTTCCGCATAACTGCGGATCGCCGCCAGCGGCTGATTGAGTTCGTGGCTGATGCTCGCCGACATCGTCCCCAGCGCCGACAATTTACCGGCCTGAACCAGATCATCCTGGGCACGAACCAATTCCTGCTGCGCGGTTTCGCGTTCAAGCACTTCCTGCTTCAGCCGTCGGTTGAGGCCTTCGAGATCGCTGGTGCGCTCGGCAACCCGGCCTTCCAGCTCACGCCGTGCCTTGGCCTCGAAGGCGATGCGCTCCAGATAGTGGCGACGGCGCTGCATCATCAAACCCACCAGCAGCATCACCACCAGCAGCGTCGCCCCGCCAATCGCGACGACGGTGCGCACCGGGCGGTCGATCAGTGTGCGCGGTGCGAGGATGCTGACGCTCCAGCCGGTTTCGGCGATGTCGTGGGTCTGGATCAGCCAGGCGTCGGCGCTGAGATTCAGCGGTCGCGGCTCACGCGTCGGGTACGGCTGGATCGCGGTGATCGCCGAGCGTTCGCTGTCGCTCAGAATACGCGTCGAGCGGAATCGCCACTCTGGCCGCGAGGTGAGAATGACCACACCGTTGTGGTCGGTGACCAACAGTTGTTCCGGGGTTTTGCCCCACAGACTTTCGGTGTGGTCGAGATCGACTTTGATCACCAGCACGCCGATGACTTTTTCGCCGTTGCGCACGGCGGCGGCGAAGAAGTAACCGCGCTTGGCAGACGTCGTGCCGAGGCCGAAAAAACGCCCGAGGCGTCCGGCCATGGCTTCGCTGAAGTACGGGCGGAAGGAAAAATTGCGGCCGACGAAGCTGTCATGCTTGTCCCAGTTCGACGCCGCCAGCGTCTGGCCGCTGGTGTCCATCAGGTACATCACTTCAGCGCCGGTCTGCGCGGCGATGTTCTTCAGCAGGCGATTGGCATTGCCTTGGCTGACACCGTCATCCGGCGCGCCAAGCACGGCCCGCAGCGCCGGCAAGTCGCCGAGAATCTGCGGCAACACCTCGTAGCGGTGCAGGGTGCCCAGCAGGTTGGCGACGTACAAATCGAGGGTCTGGCGGTTCTGCCCGGCCAGTTCGCTGCGGTAGTAGCGCTCGGCGAGATGTTCCAGCGGCCACAATAGCGGCGCGAGGCACAGCGCGAGCAGGGCAAGGCTGCGCCAGCGGGGTCTGCGAGGAAGCGTTGGTTTCATGAGCCGGTTGCGCCTGTAGTGACAGGCGCATTATGCCCGGCCTCAGGCGAAGACGTCAGCGTCCTTGAGCAGCGCGGCGGCCTGGTCCTTGGCCGACAGTTTCGGCGCTTCGTCCAGTTGCCAGTCGATGCCCAGCGCCGGGTCGTCCCAGCGAATGCTGCGTTCGGACGATGGATCGTAGTAGTTGGTGGTCTTGTAAAGAAATTCGGCGAACTCGCTCAGCACCACAAAACCATGGGCGAATCCTTCCGGTACCCATAACTGACGATGGTTTTCCGCCGACAGACGCACCGCCACCGATTTGCCGAAGTGCGGCGAACTGCGGCGGATATCCACGGCCACGTCCAGCACTTCACCGACCGTCACGCGAACCAGTTTGCCCTGGGTGTTCTGCAATTGGTAATGCAGGCCACGCAGCACGCCTTTTTGCGAGCGCGAATGGTTGTCCTGGACGAATTGCGTATCAAGGCCGGTCGCGTCCTGGAACGCCTTGGCGTTGAAACTCTCGTAGAAGAAACCGCGCTCGTCACCAAACACCTTGGGTTCGATGATCAGAACACCGGGCAGATCGGTGGTGATTACATTCATGAGGATTTCCGTAGTCAGGTGTGAATGGTCGCCATTCTTGCGCAAAGTGCCGCGCGGTGCGAGCCCGGATGACGTGGTCGAATCAATCGACCTCACCGAAATACCAGCGTTCTTCTTCATGAATCTGGCCTTCCCAGTTTTCAACCTTGTAGCGTAAGCCTCGTTCACCCATGCCGGGTGGCAGGACGAGTCCCCATTCCTGAGCCAGGCTTCTACCGGTTTCAACTTCTTCGCTGTCAGCCAAAGGGATATGACCGCGATGGTATTCGAGGTCTGTATAGATACAGATTTCGCTGGAAAACATGCCCGGAACACAAATGGCTGCAACAACCCGGCAGTCGATGGCGCCCGCTGGACGTGACATGCGCAGATGTTGTGCTGCGTCGACCATGTGCTGCGCGCATTGCCTTTTCAGCTCGGCGGTTGCCTGTTTTCCTTCCACCAACGACATGTGAATCGGAATTTTCCAGTTGCAGTATTTACTTTCCTGGGTCAGGCCGGCTGGGAAATGTCCCTCGAAGTCAGCGGCCCAGTTAGCCAGGGCACTAAGTCGGCGAGGGATGTTGCGGACCTTTTTATTCGAAAGGGCGAGGCGACGGAAGGACATGAAGAGGATTGCATCCTGCGTGAAATTCAGCACGCAGGTTGCCCAGAGTTGCGCGGAAACTCAATCTGAAAGTCCTGTATGAGATTTTCCCAGCGAGGCTCTCGCTACGGCGTTGCCGCGTCCGACTGCTTTGTCGCCGTGATAAAGAGTTGCGCATCGCCGAAAGCAATGGCGATATAAGCGCCTAATAAAATTTCAGGGGTCGTTCCATGCCGCTCGCCACGTTGATTCACCGCGCCAGTTTGCCCAGCCCGCAGGTTTCGCAGGCGCAAGCGCAGCAATGGCTGGCGGAGCATTACGGGCTCAGCGGCGCTCTGCACGCACTCGGTAGCCAGCAGGATCTCAATTACCGCGTCGACAGCGCGCGCGGGCGCTTTGTGATGAAAATCTGCCGCGGCGATTACGCACTGGTGGAGCTGCAAGCCCAGCACGCGGGTCTGAAATATCTGGCCGAGCACTCGGCAATAGCAGTGCCGCGCGTCATTGCGGCGAAAAACGGCGAGGACTTGCTGACGCTGCACGCCGGCGGTGAAGCGGTGCACGTGCGGCTGCTCGATTACATCGAGGGCCAGTCGCTAACGCATCTCGAGCATCTTGGCCCCAAGGTAGTAGCAGGCTTTGGCCGGCTGTGCGGTGAGATGGATCTGGCGCTGGCCGGGTTTGATCACCCGGGTCTTGCGCGCACCTTGCAGTGGGACGCGCGCCACGCCAGCGCGCTGATCGCGCATCTCTTGCCGGTTATCAGGGACGCGCAGCAGCGCACCTTGATCGCCGAGGCTGCCGAACAGGCCGAGCGCCGCTTGCAGCCGCTGCAGGACAAGCTGGCGGTGCAGGCGATCCACATGGACATCACCGATGACAATGTCGTCTGGGCGCGCGATGCCCAGCGTCACTGGCAGTTGCAGGGCGTGATCGATTTCGGCGATCTGGTGCGCACCTGGCGCATCACCGATCTGTCAGTCACTTGCGCTGCGTTGCTGCATCACGCCGACGGCGATCCGTTTGTCATCCTCCCGGCGGTGCAGGCCTACCATGCGGTCAATCCGCTGCAAGACGAGGAATTGCAGGCGCTGTGGCCATTGATCGTCGCGCGCGCGGCCGTGCTGGTGCTCAGTGGCGAGCAGCAGGTCAGCATCGATCCGAGCAACAGCTACAGCCGTGACAACCTCCGCCATGAGTGGGAAATCTTCCGTGTTGCCACTTCGGTGCCGCTGGCTTTGATGGAAGCGGCGATCCTGACGGCAGTGGGGCACAGCCTGCCGGCGATCGACAGTGGCGATTTTGCACCGTTGCTACCAGGACTGCTCGGACGCGAGTTTGCCCTGATCGACCTGGGTGTCCTGAGTCCGCATTTCGAGGCCGGCAACTGGCAGCAGGCGGGTGTTGATCAGCGTTTGTTGGACGAAGCTGCGGCCGTGCATGGTCTGGCGGCGAGCCGCTACGGCCAGTATCGGTTGTCGCGTACACAGCCTGACAGCGCCGTCGAGCCGCAGACTTTTCCGCTGCACGTTGAACTGCGTGTTCCCCATGGCAGCGTCGTGCAAGCGCCGTTCGCCGTTGTCCTGCGCGAAACGGCTGACGGCGCGTTGTGTCTGGACGGCCCGCAGCTCAGCGTGCGCCTGTGGGGCGTGACGGCTTCGCTGCCCGTCGGTTCGGCACTGGTCAAGGGGCAGGCGCTGGGCTCGGTCAGCGGCCCGTTGCTGGTGCAACTTTGCCGAGACGCACAAGTGCCGACGCCGCTGTTCTGCGCACCATCGCGTGCAGCAGCGTGGCAGGCCCTGTGTCCTTCGCCGGCCGTGGTGCTGGGGCTGGCCTGCGATGCCGAGCCGGAACTGGACGGCAAAACCCTGCTCGAGCGGCGCGACGCGAGTTTCGCCCGCACGCAAAAACACTACTACGTCGACCCGCCGCGCATCGAGCGCGGCTGGCGCAATCATCTGATCGACATGCAGGGCCGTTCCTATCTCGACATGCTCAACAACGTCGCGGTGCTCGGTCACGGTCACCCGCGCATGGCGGCAGTGGCGGCGCGCCAGTGGTCGCTGCTCAACACCAATTCGCGGTTCAACTATGCGGCGGTCGCCGAGTTTTCCGAACGCCTGCTGAAGCTGGCGCCGGAAGGCATGGACCGGGTGTTTCTTGTCAACAGCGGCAGCGAGGCCAACGATCTGGCGATTCGTCTGGCCTGGGCTTACAGCGGCGGGCGCGACATGCTCAGCGTGCTGGAGGCCTATCACGGCTGGACGGTGGGCGCCGATGCGGTATCGACTTCCATCGCCGACAACCCCAGAGCCCTCGAAAGCCGCCCGGACTGGGTGCATCCGGTGACCGCGCCGAATACCTATCGCGGTGAATTCCGTGGCCTCGATTCAGCGCCGGATTACGTGCGCAGCGTTGAACAGCAATTACACAAACTGGCTGAACAGAAACGCCAGTTGGCCGGGTTCATCTGCGAACCGGTGTACGGCAATGCCGGTGGCATCTCGCTGCCGCCGGGGTATCTGCAACAGGTCTATGGGCTGGTGCGCGCCCGGGGCGGCGTGTGCATCGCCGATGAAGTTCAGGTCGGTTACGGGCGCATGGGCCATTTCTTCTGGGGCTTTGAAGAACAGGGCGTGGTGCCGGACATCATCACCATGGCCAAGGGCATGGGCAACGGCCAGCCATTGGGCGCGGTGATCACGCGGCGGGAAATCGCCGAGGCGCTGGAGGCCGAGGGCTATTTCTTCTCGTCGGCGGGCGGTAGCCCGGTCAGTTGCCAGATCGGCATGGCAGTGCTGGATGTCATGGAAGACGAAAAACTCTGGGAAAACGCCCTGGTGGTCGGTGGTCATTTCAAGGCGCGGCTCGAAGCGTTGATCGATAAACATCCGCTGGCGGGAGCGGTGCATGGTTCGGGGTTTTATCTGGGACTGGAGTTGATCCGTAATCGCGACACGCTGGAACCGGCGACCGAAGAGACCGCGCTGCTGTGCGATCGCTTGCGGGAGCTGGGGATCTTCATGCAGCCGACCGGCGATGATCTGAACATTCTCAAGATCAAGCCGCCGATGGTGACATCGCGCCAGAGCGTGGACTTCTTCGTGGATACGCTCGATCAGGTCCTCAGCGAAGGTCTGTAAACACCGCAAATATTCTGTGGGAGCGAGCCTGCTCGCGAAAGCTATCGATCATTCGACATCATTGTTGACTGTGAGATCGCCTTCGCGAGCAGGCTCGCTCCCACATTTGTTTTAGGTCTTTAGTTCGATTTGTATCGGTATTCGTAGGGGTTATTTAGACGGAATGCGTCTCCATAGCTTCTAAAGCCGATATTTATCGGCTATAAAGTCGTCATTGCTCCGGCATGGCGATCTCTTGTCCGGTGCGCGCGTTTATTTTTCGGTCGACTTCCGACCGTCGAAGCACCTGTCCGGAGATGATTCATGAGCCGTATCGTTACCGTTGCCGCCACTCAGATGGCCTGTTCGTGGGATCTGCACGCCAACCTCGAAATCGCTGAAAGACTGGTGCGTGAAGCCGCCGCCAAAGGCGCGCAGATCATCCTGATTCAGGAATTGTTCGAGGCGCCGTACTTCTGTCAGAAGCCCAACCCGGACTACTTGCAGCTGGCGACGACGGTCGAGGACAACGTCGCGATCAAACATTTCCAGAACATCGCCAAAGAGCTGCAAGTGGTATTGCCGATCAGCTTCTACGAACTGGCCGGCCGCGCGCGGTTCAACAGCATCGCGATCATCGATGCCGACGGCAGCAACCTCGGGATTTATCGTAAAAGCCATATTCCGGACGGCCCCGGCTATCACGAGAAGTATTACTTCAACCCCGGCGATACCGGTTTCAAAGTGTGGAACACCCGTTACGCGAAAATCGGCGTGGGCATCTGCTGGGACCAGTGGTTCCCGGAAGCCGCGCGCAGCATGGCGTTGCAGGGCGCGGAAATCCTGTTCTACCCGACCGCGATCGGCAGCGAACCTCACGACCAGACCATTTCCTCGCGCGACCATTGGCAGCGCGTGCAACAGGGCCACGCCGGCGCCAACCTGATGCCGCTGGTCGCCAGCAACCGCATCGGCCGCGAGGAACAGGACGGTTATGACATCACGTTCTACGGCTCCTCGTTCATCGCTAACCAGTTCGGCGAAAAAGTGCAGGAGCTGAATAAAACCGAAGAAGGTATTCTTGTGCACACTTTCAACCTCGACGAGCTCGAACATATTCGCAGCGCGTGGGGTTCATTCCGTGACCGCCGTCCGAACCTGTACGGTGCGTTGAAAACCCTCGACGGTTCCCTGGAGTCCTGATCCCGATGACCACCCTGAAAAGTACCCCGCGCGCCGACGGCTTTTACATGCCGGCCGAGTGGGCAGCGCAAACCCAGACCTGGATGATCTGGCCCGAGCGCCCGGACAACTGGCGCCTGGGCGGCAAACCGGCGCAGGCCGCACACGCCGCGGTAGCCAAAGCGATCGCCCGTTTCGAACCGGTGACGGTGGCGGTCTCCGCCGGCCAATATGAAAACGCCCGCGCGCGCCTCGACGTGCCGAATATCCGCGTCGTCGAGATGTCCAGCGACGATGCCTGGGTGCGCGACAGCGGCCCGACGTTTGTCATCAACAACAGCGGCGAAGTGCGCGGTGTGAACTGGGATTTCAACGCTTGGGGCGGCTTTGATGGCGGCCTGTATGCGCCGTGGAATCGTGATTCGCAGGTCGGCGGCAAGATCCTCGAGATCGAGCGCAGTCCGCGTTACCGCACTGAAGGTTTTGTGCTCGAAGGCGGTTCGATTCACGTTGACGGTGAAGGCACGTTGATCACCACTGAAGAATGCCTGCTCAACCGCAACCGCAATCCGCACCTGAGCCGCGAAGAAATCGAAGCGGTGCTCAGCGCCAATCTGGCTGTGGATAAGATCATCTGGCTGCCGGACGGTCTGTTCAACGACGAAACCGATGGTCATGTGGATAACTTCTGCTGCTACGTGCGCCCGGGCGAAGTGCTGCTGGCCTGGACTGACGATCCGCAGGACCCGAACTACCCGCGCTGCCAGGCTGCAATGAACGTGCTGCAAAGCAGCACCGACGCCAAGGGTCGCCCGTTCACGGTGCACAAGATGCCGATTCCGGGGCCGCTGTACGCGACCGAGGAAGAGTGCGCCGGCGTCGATCCGGTCGACGGCACCCAGGAACGCAACCCGTCCGTGCGCCTGGCCGGTTCCTACGTCAACTTCCTGATCGTCAACGGCGGCATCATCGCGCCGAGCTTCGACGACCCGATGGATGCGCCGGCCCGGGAAATCCTGCAGAAGCTGTTCCCGCAGCACGAAGTAGTGATGGTGCCCGGTCGCGAACTGTTACTGGGCGGCGGCAATATTCACTGCCTTACCCAACAGCAACCGGCGCCGCACAAAGAGTGAGTTGAGTCGTAACAGCCTGAGTTGGCAGGTAAAAAAGCCTGACGTTTGTTAACGTGCCGGTCAGGAACACCAAGCCCGCGGCCCGAAAGGACCGCGGGCTTTTTTTGTCTCCGCCGGTCGCCCGAGCAAAAGCTTGGCATAGCTCTTGTATTGCTTCTGATGCACTAGGGAGGGAGAAGAACTTCAACAGTTCTGTCATGAATCTTGGATAACGTAGCCGCTCACGAACGGGAGAGAGCGCTGAAATGAACGCCGAAGTGAACGTAATCAGCGAGCGGACTTTGCATCCCATGGCCGTTAACGGCGAAACGCTCCAGCGTGTGGCGCACTGGTTGAAATCCAATGGAACGCGTCAGATCAGAGAACCTGATCCGCGCCGGATGATGATCGAGCGCTATCCCGCTGACCTGTTCAGCGAGGCCGAACTGGATGCGTTGTGGGCTGTGATGGAAGGATAGGAAGAACAACAGGGACTGGAAAAAGCGCTGCCGGGAAGGCGGCGCTTTTTTATGCCCGACACAAAACGAGTGTAGGAGTGAGCCTGCTCGCGATAGCGGTCTGCCAGTCGACAATATTGCAACAGACAGACCGCTATCGCGAGCAGGCTCACTCCTACAGTTCAAAACTCCCTGCTCAACCTTGGTTTTCTGCAACAGCCTAGCTAAGAATTTACGTTTCTTAGACGATTTCTGCCTATTTAAAGACGATTCTTGAAATTGACACATTGTTCAGGCCGCGGCTACGATTCGGCCCAACGCCTGTGGCTAACCGCCATGACTCAAAACAAGGAGCAGGCCCGCCATGACTTGTCGTCGGCGGGTCTTTTTGTTTCGGGGTGAATACAAGAGTGCAAAAGCGCCGTTTCAGCCGTTCGACACAGCGCGTTTCAACCCGTAATAAGGAAAACAAAATGTTGAACAAGCGAATCAGTCTGATCGCACTGGGGATGTTGAGTGCTACACAGGCCATGGCTAACGACCAGGCCGAATCCAAGGGTTTCGTTGAAGACAGCAGCCTCAAAGTGCTGCTGCGCAACGCCTACATCAATCGTGATTACAAAGACGGTCGTGCGGACAAAGCCGAGTGGGGCCAGGCGGCGATCGGTACGTTCTCGTCCGGCTTCACCCAAGGCACCGTGGGTGTCGGCGTTGACGCGTTTGGTCTGTACGCGCTGCGTCTGGACGGCGGCAAGGGCCGCACCGGCGCGCAGGGTATCGACTTCTTCAAACAGGAAAACGACGGCCGCGCGGCCCATGACATCGCCAAGGGCGGCGCAGCGGTCAAATTCCGTGTGTCCAACACCGTGCTGACTTACGGTGACCAGATGCCGGCCCTTCCGGTGCTGAGCTACGACAACGTGCGTCTGCTGCCGGAAAGCTACACCGGTACCTTGATCACTTCCCGTGAGATCAAAGGTCTGGAACTGAATGCCGGGCGTTTCACCGCCGAATCGCGCAAGAGCGATGAAGGCCGTGACAGCGGCGGTCTGAAGGCGATCAACGTCCTGGGCGGCAGCTATCAGTTCACCGAACACTTCAAAGGCGCGCTGTACGCTTCCGATGTTGAAGACGTCTTGAAGAAACAGTACGTGAATGCCAACTACGTGATTCCGTTCAACAAGGATCAGTCGCTGACCCTGGACTTCAACGGCTATCGCACCAAGCTGGACAACTCGTACGTTCGCGAAAACGGTGTTACCGGCGACGACAACAAGATCTGGAGCCTGGCAGCGACCTTCGCCACCGGCCCGCACTCGTTCACCGTGGCGCACCAGCGTTCGACTGGCGACAGCAACCTCGGTTACGCCTACGGCGGCTATCAGAAAGATCAGGGTCGTGTCGGTGACGGCGGTAACTCCATCTACCTGGCCAACTCCTACTGGTCCGACTTCAACGCCGAAGACGAACGCAGCTGGCAGTTGGGCTACGGCCTGGACTTCGGCGCCTTCGGCGTACCGGGTCTGAGCTACAACTTCGCTTACGTGCGTGGCGACAACATCACCACGTCGACCAGCGAAGGCGGCACCGAGCGCGAGATCTTCAACCAGGTCAAATACGTCGTGCAAAGCGGCCCGGCCAAAGACCTCAGCGTGAAACTGCGCAGCTCGATTCTGCGCGTATCGCAGAAATCCAACGAGTACAACGTCAGCGGCAACGAGCTGCGTGTGTTCGTCGACTACCCGATCAACATCTTCTGATGATCTGGCAGCTGTATCAAAAATGAGAAAACCCCGATTCGTTCGGGGTTTTTTTTCGTCGGTTTTTCGACAAAAAGCGGAAAAAACCCGTGTTTTTGTCATGTAAAAGTTGCTTTTCAAGCGCTGCAAGTGCCGTTTCAAACAGCGCTTCAAATGCCTGAAATTCTTTCTCATGGACGCAAATTCTCCACCTAATAGATTAGGCCGCTCAACGCAGCGGAGATTTGGGTAATGATCGTTTTGAACAGAGAAGTAGGCGAATCGCTACGGCGCGACAAATATGTCAACGTCCAGGGTGGTGACTTCAATCTCTACGGTCATTTTGCCGACTTCGTCAGATTGACCAAAAGTTGGGAAAACATGGAGCCTGACAGCTACTACGGTCAGGCCGAAGCCGGCATGCGTTACCGTCGTTACAGCGACTTCGAATACAACCCGAAGACTCGCGAACTGAAGCAACTCGAACATCGCGCCTACGTGCAATCGAAGGAAAACAACGCTTACGTCGGCGGCGTTGTGCGGCACTTCCAGGACTTCTCCGAGGAAGTGATGAATTCGCCGGTGATGCGCAGCCTGATCGACACGGACTTCGAAGTGTATAAAAGCGTACTGCCGGAAGAGCTGCACGATGAAATCTGGCAGTGCCAGATCCATCAGATCCGCATCGAGATCAAACCCGGCAAACAACTGGAAATCACCCCGGAAGGCATTCACTGCGACGGCTACCCGTTCAGCGGTGTGCATTTCTGGGGGCGCAATAACGTCGAGGGTGCGGAGAGTCGTTTGTACGACATCCACGAGCATCAACTGGCGTCGACCACTTACCAGGAAATTCTCGATACCACCTATTTCCTCGACCGTGACATGCGCCACTACGTGACCCCGGCGCGCAATACGCACACCCATGCCATGGCGTTCCGGCAGATTCTGGCGATTTCCTTCTCGCGGCCCGGGACCGCTTTCGACATTGTTCGCTAATCAGATCACCCCAATCGATGGCGTCGAGTGCTCGACGCCGGTGGTGCTGCGCCGTGCCACGGCCAAGGATGCGCAGCGCATGGAGCGCTTTTTCCGTCAGTTCGACGAAGTGTCGTTCTGCGAATGGCAGGACGCCAAGTGCCTGCGCGGCGTTTTGATCCAGAAAACCACCACCGCGTACCTGGCCTTCGACGTTGCCGGCGAAATCGTCGGTGCGGTGTTGGGTGGCATGCTCGGTAGCCGCGGCACCATCAACCACTTGGCGGTCAGCCCGCGCTATCGCAGCCAGGGCGTCGGTCAACGGCTGGTTGAAGCGGCGTCATCCGACATGAAACGGGTCGGGGTGTTGCGGATGTTTCTGTTCGTCGACGATGCTAACCTCGCGGGCAAGCGTTTTTGGGCCGCCCAAGGTTTTTGCGAGCCTCACGGCGAACGGACATTTGAGAGGGACCTATGAATGAAACGTCCGGCAGTGCGCCGTTGATGGCCGACCATCAGCCGTCGCGCACGTTTGCCGAAGCCAGCCCGGTGGTCGCCGGGTACTTCACGGTGGCGTTCGTCTTCGGCCTGATGGCGGTGAATGCCGGGCTGCCGATGTGGCTGCCGGTAGCGATGTGCTTGTTCGTGTATGCCGGCGCTTCGCAATTCGCCGCGCTGGCGCTGATCTCCAGCGGCGCGTCGCTGACCACCATCGTGCTGACGACTTTTCTGATCAACGCGCGGCACATGCTGATGTCGGTGTACATGGCCAAGGCCTTGCGTGCGCTCGGCCTGAGCCGCATGGAGCGCTGGTGCTACGCCGGTGGCCTGACCGATGAATCCTTCGCCTTCCACAGCGTCAAGCTCGGCACGGGCGCCCCGGTTAACGTGCGCTATTTGATCGGTTTTAACCTGTTCTGCCACACCTCTTGGGTGCTCGGTGGCCTGCTCGGCGCGGTGTGCGCGCAGTACGCCGCGCACCTGATCAAATATCAGCTCGATTACGCCCTGACGGCGATGATGCTGTATGTGCTGGTGTCGCTGTGCAACACACGCAACAAACTCATCGCTGCCGCCGCTGCGGTAGTTTGCATGGGTGCGTTGAGCCTGATGGGCAGCTCGCCGTTCAATGTGTTTATCGCCACGTTTGTGGGCTGCGGAGTCGGTGTATGCCTGACCAAACGTTCCTGATTCTGGTGGTCGCGCTGATGATGGCGGTGACGTTCCTGCCACGCGCGCTGCCGCTGCAAATCAACACCGAACACTGGCCGCCGTTTATCGCGCGGGCACTGGAATACTTGCCGGTGGCGATCGTCGCCGCGATCAGCCTGACCCCCTTGTTGATCAAGGACCGGCAGATACAGCTCGATCGCCCGGAATTCTATGCCGCGATTCCGACGTTGCTATGTGCGTATTTCAGCAAAAACCTCTTTCTCAGTGTGGCGGTGGGAACGGCTGCGTACATTGCGCTCGGCTCGTTCATGTAACGGCAGGTCGACGACATCGCTCAACGCCTGGCTCGACAACTCTGGATTGTTCACCGCCAGGCGCACTTCGAGGAAATCCTCGAAACCGGGGAAAATCGTCAGGCCGTTTTTCTGCGCGGCTTCACGCGAAACCATGCCCACTGCATCCATCTGCGTGATCAACGACAGCGTCAGGGTTTCGCTGCACGAATAAACCATGCGCTGGCCGTTTTCATGATTGCCCAGCCCCGCATCGAGAAAGCGCAAAAAGCTGTGGGAATACGGACAGTCTTCCGCAGGACGCACCTGAAACTTGTTGCCCAGCAAGGTCAACGGATCGTTTTCCTGCCCGCAATGCGCACCGACCACCTGGACCTGCACGTCCGGCAACACAATGCTCGGCAAGCCCGGGCGCTGCGGACCGATCAACACCGCCAGGTCGAAATCTTCATTTTTCAGCTTGCTGAGATTTTCCATCGACTCGGCGTAGCTGAACTCCATCTGATAATCCGGAAACACCTCGATCAGACGCCCGATCATGCGCCGGTTGAAGTCAGGCGCCAGGGTATTGTTCAACGCCACCTTCAACGTGCGCTGCCCCGGTACTTTCAAGGCCGCGACTTTTTCTTCCATCTGTCGCGTCGCAATCAACACTTTATCGATGTAAGGCGTGAGCTCGGTGCCTTGCGGCGTCAGCGTCAGACCTTTGTTGGAACGTCGAAACAAACGAAAACCGAACTGTTCTTCGACCTTGTTCAACTGCGCGGCCAACGCCTGCACGGTCAGACACGAATGCTCCGCCGCGGCCGACAACGAGCCGGTCTGCACGATGCGCATCAGGTTGCGTAAGGTTCTGCTATCCATGGGTAATGCCCTCTGAAGTGGGCTGGGTATTGTTGTTTACGAGACGACCGAACCGGCGCCATATGCTGGCTATATTCCCGTACCTGAGCATAGTTGTCGCGGACTTGGTAGCGAATTGATTTCCCCGCCGATGGCTGGAGGCTGACAGAGGATCGGGGTTTTTGGTGACTTGCAGGTGATGGGGGTCAAGAAAAGTGAATGGTTTTGGTGCAGAAGTTTGAGCTATCGCTGGGAAAAGGCTGACAGCGTTAGTAGTTTTTGCCTACTAATACATGGATATATCCGAGGTGAACCAGCGCCCGAACTGATAGCGGGCACTCAGTAAAAAAGTGAAGTAGTGGCCGGTAGGGGCTGGGAAATTGGCAACAAGCGGCTCCAGGCATTGGCGATTCGAGCGCGGCCGTTTATTACCCGAATCCCTATCGACAAGACTGCTCAAGCGACATTGAAAGCACGAACCATTTGTCAGCGGTTCGAGGCGGTCAGCGAAATGCTAAAAAACTCAGGCAATAAAAAACCGACATCACTGTCGGTTTTTACTCCCTAAACAGGGAAAAGAGGTCTCACCCGGACGCTGATCATCAGGTCATCAGCGGGGTTCCTAACGCCGACTGTTGCCACCTGATAGCAGTCGGTTTCGCGCTCTTCGGCCGATTCTCGCCATCGCGAGAGAAGCTGTCAATTCGCGGTCGGTCTATTGCAACTACACTTGCGGAGTATATTTATAGCTTGGTTCATATCTGTACTAGTATCCAAGCATGACGAATCAGGAGAGTCTCAATGACTACCTTATCTCCAGCTCACACGCCCCGTGAACAACTCGACGCCCCCGAAGCCGGCCGCGTTGCGCTGAAGTTCTTTTTCAATCTCATGGAGCACTGGGGCTGCAGCGCCGAGCAGCAACGCACCTTACTTGGCGGCGTCGGCAACACCACGTTCTACAAATACAAGCACCTGCCGCCCAACATCCGTTTGCCCCACGACACCCTTGAGCGCATTTCATACCTGATGGGCATTCACAAGGCGTTGAGCATCATCTTCAGCAACAGCCGCGAACGTGCGTACACGTGGGTCAGCAGCCCGAACACGGCAGCACCATTCAATGGCAAGACGGCGCTGGATTACATGCTGGCGGGGAGGGTGATCGACATCGCCGATGTGCGCCGCTACCTCGACGGAGTGCGCGGTTGAAGACCCCGGCGCTGGTCGATGTGCCATGGCCGCGGGCGTATCGCATCGTCAACAGCAGCTTCCCGCCGATTGCCCTGTTCGAAGACGTGCTTGACCCCGAAGACCTCGAAATCGCCTACGCCATCGAAGCGCTGACCAACGATCGCCTGATCGAACAGGCCGGCGTGCTCGCCCGCGTACGCCCCGAAGATCGCCTGTCCGGCCCCGGCTCCAGCCCGGTGATGGCCGCCTTCACCCACGTCGGCAAACGCAGCCGTTTCAGCGACGGCACCTTCGGCGTTTACTACGCCGCGAGCAGCCAGGCAGCGGCGATTGCCGAAACCTGTTTCCATCAGGAGCGTTTTCTTGCTGCGACGCAGGAAGCCGATCTTGAGTTGACCATGCGCACTTACGTCAATCGAGTGGTCAAGCCGCTGCATGACGTTCGCCAAGGCTTCGAAAGTCTGCATCAGCCTGACCCGGAAGCGTACGGCCCATCGCAAGCGTTCGCGCGGCAGCTGCGCGACGCTGAATCGTGGGGCTTGCTCTATAACAGCGTGCGAATGGCTGGGCATGAATGTGTTGCGGCGCTTCGGCCGCCGGCGGTATCGATTCCGAAGCAGGGGAAGCATTTGCGGTATGTGTGGAGTGCGAGCGAGCGCAAGATTTCGATCGTGTTTGAGATTAATCAGGTTTGAGCCCAAAAGCCCTCGCATTGACGAGAGGGCTTAGTGGGACGATTTACGTCAATGGCTGACTGGCGGCGCATCCAGCACCTTCACAACATCATCGATCAGCGCCTTGCTCAATTCCTGCAAATACTGCGAGGCATAGGCGTGGAGATCAGGATCTCGAGAAATCGTGGAGTCCGCAGTGAGAAGCTTTGAAATGTGTAGCAGGTGCGATGCATGTGATAAAGCGGCAACCACCGGTACGCCCCGGTTGGTGCGGAACATCGCCTGGTTGGACTGAAAGGAAAAATGCGTGAGGCCGGGTATTTTCAGATCGAGGGGACTGGTCATTTCGTTTCACCGTTCGATTGAAAGTGAAGCGAGGTGAGCTGTTTAGCGAGGCGGCGGATTGCGGATGGATTTATGTCATTCATCTGGGAACTCCCTGTATCAAATGAAAGAGCTGCCTTTTCGTTCTCAGGCGAAAGGGTGGCAGCTATGCGCAGGCTGAGAAACCGGAGATACAGGAACCCGGCAGACCCGAAGGTCTCCCACGCACAGCCGCCATTGCACGTTAAGACGGACACAAAAAAAAGCGCCGTCAATCGTGGGTTGGGGCGCTGGTGCGCCTGCATCTTACGCGGGTTCTCAGGCCCGGTCGCTGAATTGGCAGCGACGGGATTGACGTTAGCTTGGCGCCGGTAGGCGCGCAATCGTGGCCAGTGGTGGCTTTGGGTGGCTTGTCGTTACAACAGATTTCCCGAGATCTCGCCCGGCGCCTTCGTAGGTCACGACTATCTCTGGCATTTCTTAAGCACAGAAGTAGGAGGCAGCAATGGTCGACGAACTGGAGCAGTTTCAGCAGGACTTGCTGGAGTCTGTGCGGCAAATGAAAGCCGGTGAGGGAGCGCGCGCTACCCACGTGCCGCTTTCTACGGCGGAGGACCGAGTGTTGAGGAAACAACGACTCATTAACCGGGAGTCGAATTCTCCATTGACTCCGCCAGCTTAGCGCTCTGAAAAAGCTGCTTATGTGATTAGGCGTTTTTATGAATAGGCCACAATTATTGCTATTTCATAATTTGGCATAAAGTCGGGAATTTGAGCTTTCTGAGGCGGTTTTCTGGGTAACGGCGGGAACGCAGGTCGATGTGCGAGGAGGAGAGGCGCAATTACTACTGAAGCTGAAAACGCTACCAAAATATCAGCACACAGAAACAACGAAGCCCCAGCATTTCTGCAGGGGCTTTGTTTTTTATGGTGCGGCACTAGGAGTCGAATCTTTCTTTAAATGTCTGTATCAAATGGTTATTTTTAGGGGAGGAAAATCCAGCTACCCCTAAAAACATCCTTTTCAAAATATCTACCTATTCGCTGTTGTATAGAGATTGATAGCTCTAAGTATCGCTTTCAAAGATTTGAATAGCTAAGCAGGAGCGCATCTATCTGTTTGCGTCTCTCTAATGTCTGCTCTTTAGTTAGCCGCCCCTCAACCTCTGCTGTGGTCAGATATTGGGTGAGGCGAAGAATGCCCTCTAATGTGCGTGTTTTTCTATGCTCTATGAGTCGCTTTCTTCTGATGTTAACCCTACTGCTTCGGTTTAAGTGCATTTTTTTTATCATGTACTCCACTGGACCAGCTAATGCGGTGATGTGGCCTGTGTCTTCCACCATTAAGAACTCATCAATATGGCGCTCAAATCGATCAATGTAGCCAATTTTCCCTATAAAGGTCAGAGCGCCATCTTCTTTGGAGCAAGGCCAATCAGAGGTCTTTAGTCCATTGCACTTAGGGCATGACAGGTGTAGGTTGTACGGATGGGTAGATAATTTTTCAAAGTGCTCCTGAGGGCGGAAGTGATCTAGATGCATTTCGTCGCCGCCATGCTCGGTTACTGATATGTCACAGTAAACACATCGCTGTTGGCAATCCTCAGAGATCTTTTCATAATTTGATCTGTAATCGGCATAAAAATTTTTGCGATTGCTGTAGTAATCTTCGATTTTGCGGCGGGAAAGTTTGGGGAAAAACATAACGTTATTCGCCATCCAGTTGTTTCAATTGCTTTTCAATTTCTGCAAGCAGTTGTTCTTGTTTGCTCAGTTCTTCAGAAGGGACTATCGCCTCTGTGGTCAGTACTTGGCGTACCCGCAGAAAATCAAGAGTGTTATATTCTTCTACTTCTTCGGGCGAAAGACTATCTTCTATGGACTTTTTAAGTAGTTCATCAAAGCGGATATTTCTAGCAGACTTTATTTCATTGAATGAGTTAATGTGACGACGCATTAGGATAGAGCATTCTTCTTTGTAAGCAGGCTGCTCAACCCTACTTTTGTCAATTATATATTCAACCGAGCCAAATGGAGGCTCAATCAGCCCCATTTCACTGGTTAGAATATATAAAGGAAGCTTTGCGTCTAGCAAACGTATAGCTGTGACAAGCTGGGAACCCTTGTAATTGGCACCCACTTCGACATGTAATTTTTCATCTATAACAATTGAAACTACCCTCTCGAATTTTTCAATCGTAGCTAACATGTCAGAGATGGTGGGGGATGGCTCTATAGCGAACACGTCATATTCGTCGCCATAAATATCTTGCAAAGTGCCTCGATACAGGGTTCTTGACATTTTTTCATCGTCAATGAAAAGAACTATTTCCTTGTTTGTCATTTGTTTTTTCCTCTAACAGGGACTTTGATAGTGAACTCAGCCCCACCTAAGTCACTATGCGCTTTCGCACTAATAGATCCAAGCATATGATCTTCGACATGAGTCTTAACTATAGAGAGGCCCATGCCGGTTCCGATAACATTCCCACGGCCATCTCGCTTACCGCTATTCATCGGTATAAATATCGACTCCTCAGTACCGGCTTCTAAGCCAATTCCTGAGTCTGAGTAAATGACCGTGATTTCACCATCAGTTTGATAAAGGTCAACACGGATAGTTGATTTTTGGCGTTGCTTTTGTGCTTCAATAGCCCAGATTGAGTTGGTCATAAAGTTTATGACTATGCTTTCCCAATCTATTTCAAACGCATAAACTTCATAAACAGCTCCGTCCGTGCGAATGTTTATTTCAGACGAAACTCCCATTTTATCAAGCGTGACAGAAAATATTTCAAATACATATTTAAATACGCCTGGGATATGTACCTTTTTTCGCGTGCGCTTGTCAGGCTTAATGTTCTCAATGGCAAATTTTGAGAAATTGTCTACATACTTTGCCCCGTCCTTAGCAATTTGAATGCAATCTATAGGGGCGTCTAATAGACCATGAGGATTGTCGAGCTTTTCTAAATATGCCAAGGCTCGAGTAGACCCATTTAAAGCAAATCCAGAGTGCTGTCGGACCTCATGCCCGAAGCTGATTGTTAGAATACCAATTGACGCCAAGTTTGAAAGTGTGTTTTTTTGTTCTTCTAGTTCCTTCTTCTCTGCGCGCAATGCATCTAAATATTCTTGCTCCGCCTGACTTTGCTTGTGTCTAAGTGCTTCAAGATGGCTTAGTCGTTGAGCTACGAGTTGAGATGGAGATAGTGATTTTTTCTTGTTTTTTTTCTTGCGACTTATAGAGGAAACGGTCTTTTTCAGGTCCTCTATTGCATTTTCTACGTCTTCGTTTGATTTGCTTAAGATTCTTGCAAGCTCAGTAGACAGGTCTAGCTTCCCATCGCTACTAGCATCTTTTTGTACAAGCGTCTCAAAGGTCTCAATGACTTTCAGTAAGAAGGTACGTAACTGAAAGAAAGCGCTATTTTCTACTATGCCTTCTCGGTTTGCTTGGTCGTTGAGAATGGCATTAGTTTCTCGAGAAATTAATACTGAGCCTATTATCTGATTTGGGCCGATTTTCCAACCTAATTGGGAAAGCCCCCCTGGGCTGGAAACTTTTCTCAAGCCGATGTCAAGCCAGTCGCCCTTGCCTGAAGGCTCGCCATAAGGACGGACTCGAAAATGATCTCTATAAAGTCGAACGCCTTGGTTAAGGCGCATAAATTCCCTGAAGTTTCTAACCTTCAGATTGAGCTTGCTGAGGTTTTCAGTATCTTGGGCTAAATAGTAAAATTCGAATTTTACTGGACCGAAAAGAGGAACGGAGCCGCTATTTTTTAACCAGGAACTCCATGCAACTGGCTCCTGTAAAATATCGAGTTTTTGCTGATTATTTGTATAGCACGCTTCTACGTTACCATTAGAATCAACAGTGGCTTTGACTTTCCATCGGGCTGCGCTGAGAAATTTCTCTGAGTTCAACGACTTATCGATTTGACTCTCACCCTTCCTTATTTTAAGCCTGATAGAAAACTCATTTTCAGCTTGAAATGGAGAGGTCAATAGTCTCAATTCATTTTCTAGAATATCTAAGAAATTTTGGTCCCATTCATCCTTGAGACCAATGAGAACCATCCGTGTTCCACTGCTCTCAGGATTAGAAAAAACACTACCGTATTTATCTGTGATAGGCAGGTCTACTTCATAAATTGGATGTTTTATTTCAGATAAAGATTTGTTGGTTTTTTCAAAACGTTTCCAGTCAATGTTTAACTGTATAGCTTTGGTCATTTCTTTGGTTTTGCTATAGAGTACTAACTTTTTGCAAAGGCGATCAATGCCAAGGCGGCCCAGGCCCTTCGCGCCAGTTAATACCCTGCATTTCCCGGCAGAGCGCTCTACTACTGACTTATTGTCAGTGCCGATTTTCAACCAATGCCCTAGTAAAGTTTCGGGATCCATCCCGCTACCATTGTCATCTATTATAAGAGTTGAAACAGAATTTTCTCTTAAGTGAAAATCTAAGGTCACATGATCGGCATCCGCATCGTAAGAGTTTTTTATAAGCTCTGACAATGCCACTGTCGAACTGGAGATGCTTTCGCGACCAAGCTGAAGAGTTACTCTAGCAGAAAACTCAAACGGCTTTTCATCGACGAGGGTCCTTTTAATCATATTGAGTCACCATAAAGGTATATCCTTGACTACTCCCACCGTCAGATGGCGGCAACGGATTCTATTGTTGATAAAATCATTTGTGCGTTTAGATTTTAAAGCCTCTACTAACCTGCGACAGTCTTCTAAGCTATTGGATTTGGGCTTTACGACAATAAGATGGTTCTCGACTGCCACGGGAAATGATTCGTTTATTATTGCTGCAGATGCCCGGAATTTATCCGATGGGCTAGAAGTGCGTCGAATTACTACGAATGGTGGCTCAATCAGCCTTCCTTTAAAGTTTCGTTTTTCTGAAAGATTGGTTATTGAACTCCAAAGAGGCGTATTTTTGGAGTGGGCGTAAGGCGAAGATGGGCCTTCAAGAGGATCGCGATATGCTACTAGCGGCCCAATGCAAACATCGTAATGCTCAGAGATAGTGGAGCTTTTACACTGTTCTGGGAACCAGATAATAGTTTGGTTCTGGGGTGGGGTAGCAAAGCCGTGTATCAGAAAAACATCAATATCAGTTTTCTCATTGAAGCGACCGGCTATCTCAGCGTGGCCGTCAATATTTGCTTCGACAAAAACGCGCCAGTTTTGATAGCGACTCCCTGATCGTAGAACGTCAGGGAGTATTGCGCTTATTGCGCAGTTAGGCGGAACGCGCCGCAGATAGTGATCGAAAACAACGCCAGCCGCATTGACTTTGCCTATCCTCCAATAATTCTCTCGAGGGGAGTCCCAGCTCGAAAACGGAGGATTCATAAGCAGGTGTGTCGTGTTGCATATATCTTGAACAGTTACGGACATAGCATCTTTTACTATGATTTGTGATAGTAAAGATTGTGCCTCATCAATCGTGCAGTCTTTAGTGGCTCCACGATTTAATGCTTCGAGGACAAGGCGTAGTTTTGTAGCTCGAATAAAGGATTCGTGAATGTCGAATCCTACGAGGACTCCTCCCCATTGGCGTAGAGTTTCAGATAGATACTCTTTAACCTCTAGCCTTCGAGAAAATTCAATCAACAGGTTTCCAGTGCCACATGTTGGGTCGAGAACTACTGAATCTAATGAAATGGGTGCATTAAAGGCGGCTACGGCGCAGGTGGAAAGCTCTTGGCCAGTGAAAAAACTCCCAAATTCCCTCATTTCATAAATGGATAGGAATGTTCTCAGTACGGAGTCAGCAGAGTCAAGGTTGACCAGCTCAGCTAGCGCTTCTCGATCAATAGTGTCGATTATTGAATCGAAAAAATTTTCTAGTGCGTGATTGTGAGGATTAAATTTATTCATAGCATTGCTTTTCTAAATCTCGAATAAAAGCATCCAAAAAGTTTTGCATGCTACCACATTTTTAAGCTGCCTCCTAGACTTGGCGTTAATCGCTATTCAATGGTCGCGGATTTTGTCTTGTGCTGTGATTGTCCACAAAGTGGGCTTCATGTACTTATAATTTATTTATATGTGAAGAGAGTATCTTCTAATTTCGTATGGACTGCGCGAAGATTAAGAAGTTGAGAACCTGAATGTCCATGGTCAGTCTGATCGGTTGTGGCCGTTTATGATTAGGCCATCAGCAAGCCATTTTTTATGGGTTGTTTCGGGTCGATTGCTGATAGAGGTTATTGATAGAATCAGTTTCGGCTCAGAGATAGAAAACCCTAGATTTGTCTAAACGACGAGCGAGCAGCCGAACCGTTAGCAGGTAGTAGTACCGTGTCGCCTCACTGCGGTGGTTTATGCGGTGCTGTAGGAACCAAGCCACATGTTTTTTCTGCCAACACCAAGGAGTTTTTTGCAGCCAGCGTTTTGCAATTTCAGCTTGGATGACGTTCGCCTGCCGCAAGTGGCGTTGTCGCGTCGCGTGCGACCCGGTCAGCACGCTAGTCAAGAACAACTCCATATCGAATGACTTACTCATGACCGACCTCCAATGTACGCAGCGACTACGTCGATCCGGCTGCGTCCCAGCTCATAGGTGATCTGTCTCCAGGCCTCACGATCAAGGTTTCTATCTACCTGGCAACATTGGCCGCCGTTGATAGGCGCGCAGTCTAGAGTAATTTTCTCATAGTGCTCACATGCGTACGCCGCTCGTAGCTCATGGAAGCCTTTGAGGTTGTGCATGCAGGATGTCCCGCGCAGGGCGGATGATTTCTTGCAGCAGATTTAGATAGCTTTCGTGTGGCGCAATCAGGTTGCGGCTTCCCGCAGGCGACACCTGTCGCGCAAACTCAAGTGCACTACGAACATGGTCGTCCACTACGATCCACCGCGGTGTGGAGGCGCCGGCTCTCCCACCTTTGGTGCTGTCCTGGATGTTGATCTTGCCGCAGAATTCAGCATCACGGCTTAGCCGTGGCAGGTCAGCCAAGATAGCCTCACGCAAGCGCATGCCGGTGGCTCGCGCCAACAGAACGATCGCAGCGGCCCGTAGCTGATCTCGACTCAAAAACGCATCGACGATCTGATTAACCCGCTCGCGGTCTTGGCCTTGCGGCACCGAACGACGGACCCCGTTGTGCTGCATGCCCAATGCCTTGCTCGGACTTGGCAATTTCAAGCACTGATCACCGCGAAGCGCCGTCATCGTCCTATTGACGCTGGACAGCCGGTTTTGTGCGGTGCTGACAGCAAGGTCACCGCGCCTAACCACGTCGCGCAGATACGCCGCATAGTCAGCCATTACCCTCCGATCAATCTGCCGCGCATCATTGATACCGGGCCCCTGTTCTGAGCGGCACCACTTCACGAATGCCTGCCACCGATCAGTGTGCCTTCACCATGCCGTAGTGGCCGCCGCCAAACATGTCTTTCAACGCCTGCGGCCCTGCATAGCTCAGTGCCTGCCGTAGCCGAAATTGCGGCCATCGCGTCTGCCCACCAATGCCATGTCAGTCACCTCATCGTTCGCTCTCCGATCCTCGCCCAACGTCATCCCGCCAAGAATGTTGAGTGTTATCAGGGATCAAGGATCCTGCGACCTGTGGGGATGTCCTCTAACGCGGGACTGACGGCTCCTTACGTCTGGGAGCGCGGGCATCTCATGATCTGGCCTCCTGAGCACCAATACCGGTGGGCGGGTGGAGGCCGCGCTGGCTGACGAGACCAGCGCCTGAAAGATCCTGAGCCGGGAGAACACAGCGATGCGATGACTGGGGCATACCTGACTGTCAGTCAGGTGCAGTCCATTCCGTGGGCTGCGGCACCATCATCTGCATCGCTGTTGCTGGTGACTTCGGTGTTTGTCACGCCGATTGTCACGAGGGGGAATGCCGCAAAGCCTTGTACGAGTGGGCTGCAGCAGCGGTAGGAGCGCCCGTCTCTTTCCGGGAGAAAGAGACGGGCGCAGGTTGGCGCAATGAAATGGCCAAGCGGATAGGTTGCTGCAGGGCAGCTAGGAAAGGAATGAATTGCCGCAGTGGGCACGCTGGTAAAAGTAAGCATCCATCACATCGCTGTGACCGTGCGGGCTGCCGGACGTTAATCGCACTTTGGAAGCACCTCCACGGAGGGGCCAACGCGCAACCTAACTCCCCTCAATCAAAGCCCGCTCTTCCAGCCAGATCTCTTGAACAAACTGATCTGTAATCGCATAAATCCCGTGCCCGCGTCGCATGATGATGTTCTCGGCAACCAGCGCTATTACCACCGGTTGAATCTCTTCGACCCGCACTTCTCGCCCTACCGATTTTGAATACTCCGCCGCTGCATCGGTGGAGAAAATACCGCGAGCATCACCTTCCGTTGAGGCGATTTTGTTGAAGATGGCTTGGGCCAGGCTGCCCAGTTGTTCGACTTTTTCCAGCTCGATGCTGGCCGCCGCCGAGCGTAAAGTGCTGGCGATTACGGGAAGGAAAACATCGGGCTCGCCCTCTTGCTGCAATAGCTGGCGCAGGGCTTTGAGCATCTCTTCAGGTCTGTTTCCCAAGGTATCGAACGCGTCGATGGCGACTTCGAGGCAAGGCAGTTTCTCCTTTTTCACTGTCATTGCGAGTCGGTTGAGCAGGAATTCAACGTAATCGCCTTTGAGCAACGGGTAGGCGGCTGACGTGGCGCCGGAGAAGGCTTGGTTGCGTTTGGCGGTCAATTCGCTGACTTGCGCCCTGTGGGAGCCGGTTCCGATGAACAGAAAATAGCCTGGTGTATGTGGGCGTGGGTTGATTGCGTCTCGAGCGGCTTTGAGCGCCAGCAATAACTGGTTGCCGTCATCGGAAGAAATGGCGTGTTGCACTTCATCGATGATCAAGACGAGATCTGTCTTTGCTTGATCCACGACTTCTGTGAGTGCTTGCGCCAGTGTCGGTCCGTGGGGGCTGCCAATGCTGTCGAGTTTGAAGCCGAACTTGAATACTGCGGCGCCAGTTTCGACATTGCTGACGCGTCTGAATGTTTCCAGTACCGAGGAGCCCGGCGTTTGCAGATCTTTCAGAGTTCTTTTGATGGCGGTGTGTAAGAGCGTGGCTGGGTTAGCGAGAGTATTGCTCCACAAGTCGACGTAAATTACCAAAGCACCGCGATCTTCCAGTGCCGGGACAAGATCGTTCCTCAGAAATGTGGTTTTGCCTGTACGGCGCGGGCTGGACAGGAATAGCCCTGAGCGCAGACCTTCATCGAGTACGCTCGGACTCAAAAGCTGGTTTGCCATCGATTCAGCCAACTCAGAGCGCTGAAAGAAGTTGCTCATCC
Organism: Pseudomonas sp. R1-1; assembly: GCF_051132135.1. Lineage (NCBI taxonomy): Bacteria > Pseudomonadati > Pseudomonadota > Gammaproteobacteria > Pseudomonadales > Pseudomonadaceae > Pseudomonas > Pseudomonas sp. R1-1. Next base: position 5,868,721 of record NZ_CP071663.1, on the reverse strand, counting down.
AATTACCCCTGCTTGTGGGCAAGCCATAATTATTGGCTGTTCATAATTCATTATAAAAAATGAGATTTGAACCGTTGGCGCAAACGCGGCGTTTGCCAGTTACGTCGCAAACAAGCCGAGCAGTAGAGCTTTACCTAAAAAGGGCAGGAGCAGGTCATATCAAGGCCAGACGTCGCCCCAAAATATGAATACCCCAGAAACAACAAAGCCCCTGCATTTCTGCAGGGGCTTCGTTTTGTATGGTGCCGGCACCAGGAGTCGAACCCGGGACCTACTGATTACAAGTCAGTTGCTCTACCAACTGAGCTATACCGGCGTGTGGGCGACGATTATAGCGATTGGGAAGATCCTGTAAACCCCTGAATTCAGACTATTTTTGCGTTGCCGCAAATCAGGCTCTGCGCAGTACGTTTCGCAGCTTCTGCACGGCTCGAACCGTGCGGCTGTTTTGCAGCGCACGCAGTTGGCTTTCAGCCTGTTCGGCGCGGTGCAGGGCGTCGGCGAGCTGTTTGGCGGTGTCGGGCGTATCGACGCTGAGCGGATGCGCGAGAGCGTGGCCGCGGCAGAGCTGGAAGTTGTCGAGGGTGCAGGGTGGAATCTCGAAGGCCGGTTTGAGGTTGAGGTGTTCGTCGGCGAGGAACCAGGTGTTGAGGCCGTCGAACATGACGGACTGATAGCCGGCGTTCGTTACCAGGTGCTCCCAGGTGTGGTCGCGCAGCCATGGGGTTTCGATCAGGATGATCCATGGGCGGAAGCGGCTGAAGTCCATGCCGCGCAGGACGGTTTCTTCGTGGCCTTCGACGTCGATCTTGAGGAAGTGGATGGGCCGGTCGGTGGCGTGTTGTTCGCAGATCGAGGTGAGGGTGCGGGCCTCGACGGTGAAGCTTTGCACGTTCATGCCGAGGTCTTTGCGTTGTTGGGCAACGACGGGGTCGGCGGTGGACAGGCCGGTGTCCGGGATGCCGTAGAAGGTTACGGCGCCCGGCTGGTCGCTGGCGATGCATTGCACGCTGGTGTCGCGCGGGCGTTGCTGGCAGAGCGCGTCGTAGTAATTGTGCATCGGTTCGACGTTTATGCCGTGCCATCCATGATCGTAGAACGCTTTGGTGACCGAGTCGTGGTTCGGGTCGTTGGCGCCGACGTCGATGTAGAAACCGTGTTCGAACTGCTTGAGCGCGCGCCACAGGCGGACGTCTTCGAAGTTCTGGGCATAGGAGATGAACGTCACGGTCGCTTCCTGTCGGTCGATTTATTATTCAGGCATGTGCCGGCGAGGCGGTGAAGCTTTGTATAGCAAGGCTGGCGGATGCTCGCAATTATTCGCTTTGCATGCCCGAAATTCGGCGGTTATGCCGTTTTGATTGGCGGCTTATGCACAACGCGAAGCCTCGATTGTCTGCTTAGGCCGGTTTTCTAGCAGCCATTCTCATTTTGTATGCAAATCGCTGTTTTGCCGGTTTTTTATTTATGTGAACAAAAAATGACCAGAGCGGCAGAAGGGTCGAAACAGGCGGATGTATTGGATCCACGCAAGTTTCATCAACAGAGTTATCCACAGGTTGGCGGGCTGTTATCCGCGCTCGGCCAAGAGCAGTAGATTACGCGGCGTCAGCGGCGTTTCGCAGAATGTGCCGAGACGCACGACGTAGCCTCGCTCGACCAAAAAAAGCGCTCGATCCAGATTCAGCCAAAGCTCCAGTGGCCGGCGGAATAGTCCGCGCAGCAGTTCCAGATTGCGAACTTCGGCCAGACGCTGCCAACCGGCGGCTTCCAGACTCTTCCAATCCATCGAGTCGACTGTGGATAAGTCTTTGAGGGCGGCGAGATCGTGGCAATAGTCAGCGAACGGTTTATCCAGCCAGGCGCTCGGCAGTGACGGAGTGGGCAAGTATTCGTCGACGCCACGCAGCTGCCGTTGCAGCAAGTCGAAGGCGAGGCGTCGCGCCATGGACGTGTCGCGCTGGCGTCGGACTCGTGCACCGGCGGTGACGGTTTCGCTCATCGGCAGGGCCAGATCTTCCAGCGATAACCGTAGGAAAGATCTCAGGCCGGAGGAGGACAATGCCTGATATTCGCTGTGAACGGTGCGGTTGTAGCAGCACGGCGCAATCGCCATCTGCTGGCACCCGGCCGCGCTGGCCAGTTGCATCAAGCGGACGTGCAGATCGCCGCAAGCGTGGAGCGCGACGGGGGTTTGGGCAGCGTTCAACACGGTGGATGCGTCGGCTGCGAGCACGTCCTGCTCGATATGCAGAGCATGCAGATGGTGACGCTGACTCAGCGCCTGACCGCTGGCAACCAATGCTGGATCGTACTCAACACACGTCAGTTGTTGTCCTTCGCTCAAAAGCCGTCGACCCAAGTGGCCCTTGCCCGAACACCAGTCGAGCCAATGCGTCGGCGGCAATGAAAAAGCCAATCGGCTGGCAAACGCCTCGATCTGCTGCCATTTGCGCCCCGGCACATCGACGTTCAATCGGTGGCCGGCGGTTTCCAGCGTTTGCCCCGGCAGCGAACCGACCGCGCTTAATTTCGCCGATAACTTTGCCAATGAGGCGAACGGTTCAGGCGCATCGGCACGGTCAGCAGGTTGGTTATGAGCGTTCTCTGCGTCGTCCAGTGAGCGCCCGCGTAGCCACGAAGACAACTCGGGGTAGGACGTTTCCCAAGGAAGCGAAAGATGAGTGAACGGACGAGGTCTCCAAAGCGCCTGATGCTCAACCAAAAAAGCATCCAGCGCAGTGAAGCGGGCGAGTAGGGCCTCGCCCGTCAGCACGTCGGAAGATTCAGCGGCCCTGGCAGGCATCGACGCGCAGCCAACGCTCCAGCAGCTTGAAGCCGCGCACCAGCACGTAGGCCATGACCAGATAGAACACGCCAGCGGCGAAGAAGATCTCCACCGGCAAATAGGTGCGGGCAATGATCGTGCGCGCCATGCCGGTCAGCTCGAGCAAGGTCACGGTGCTCGCCAGCGCGCTGGCCTTGAGCATCAGGATCACTTCGTTGCTGTAGGCCGGCAGGCCGATGCGCGCGGCACGGGGCAGGACGATGTAGAACATCGCTTTGGGTCTGGACATGCCCAAGGCCCGCGCGGCTTCGATCTCGCCGGGTGGAATCGCCTGAATCGCGCCGCGCAGGATTTCGGCAATGTACGCCGCCGTGTGCAGCGTCATGGTCACGGTCGCACACCAGAACGGATCGCGCAGGTACGGCCACAACGCGCTTTCACGCACCGCGTCGAACTGCGCCAGGCCGTAATAAACCAGGAACAGTTGCACCAGCAGCGGCGTGCCACGGAAAAAGAAGATGTAGGCGTAAGGCAGCGAGCGCACGTACCACAGCTTCGAAGAGCGGGCGATGCCCAGCGGAATGGCGAGCAGCAGGCCGGCGATGACCGCGATGGCGACCAGCTCCAGCGTCAGGGTTGCGCCTTGCGCGAGTTTCGGCAGCCACTTGATGATCACTTCCCAGTTCATTGAGCGCTCCTCGCAAAGCCGCGGGCGGCGCGTTTTTCCAGGAAGTGCATGCCGGTCATCGCCAGCACCGTCAGGCCCAGATACATGACGGCCGCGACCATATAAAAGGTGAACGGCTGTTTCGACACGGTCACGCCGATCTGCGCGTGACGCATGATTTCTTCCAGGCCGATCACGGAAACCAGTGCGGTGTCTTTCATCAGGATCATGAACAGATTGCCCAGGCCGGGCAGGGCGATGCGCCACATCTGCGGCATGATCAGGCGGGTGAAGATCCGCCATTTCGACAGGCCCAGGGCCTGGCCGGCCTCACGATGGCCCTTGGGAATGGCGAGGATCGCGCCGCGAAACACTTCGGTCGCGTAGGCACCGAAGCACAGTCCCAGGGCGATCACGCCGGCGGCGAAGGCATTGAGTTGCAGGTCGGGGTTGCCGAAGTACTCGCCGAGGGCGCGCATCAGGTTGACCGTACCGAAGTAGATCAACAGCACCCAGAGCAATTCCGGAACGCCACGTACCAAGGTCGAATAAGTGCCGCCAAGCCATTGCAGCGGCTTGTACGGGGAAGTCTTGGCCAAGGCGCCGAGCAGGCCGAGCACCAGGCCCAGGCACAGGGCGGTGAGGGCCAGTTGGACGGTCATCAGCGCGCCGGCAGCAAGCGCCGGGCCGAATCCGTAAAGGTCGATAATCATGGATTTCTGTTCAAATTGCGGCAGGCAAGGTCGGGAGCCGACGCCGCTGTAGCACGGCGCCGGTCCCGCAGATCAGATCAATAGATGCTGAACGGGAAGTACTTGTCGTTGATTTTCTTGTAGGTACCGTCAGCGACGATTTCCTTCAGTGCAGCGTTCAGCTTCTCGCGCAGTGGGTCACCCTTGCGCACGGCGATGCCGATCTTGTCGCTCTCGACGACCGGGTCGCCCTTGAACTCGTAGTTCTTGCCAGCGTCGGTTTTCAGCCAGTCGTAGTTGGCGTATTTGTCGGCGAGAATCGCGTCGACACGACCGGACGTCAGGTCGAGGTAGGCGTTTTCCTGGGTGTCGTAGAGGCTGACCGAAACGTCATCGCCGTAGGTGTCTTCCAGCCAGGTGCCGGCCAACGTCGCACGCTGGGTACCGATCTTCTTGCCTTTGAGCGAATCCTTGTCGGTTTTGAAATCGACGTTTTTCGGCGCGATAAACTGCAGCTTGTTCGAGTAGTACGGGTCTGTGAAGTCCACCGCGCCCTTGCGCTCGTCGGTGATCGACAGCGAGGAGATCAGGAAGTCGAACTTCTTCGCGTTCAGGGCCGGAATGATGCCGTCCCAATCGGAAGTGACCACGCTGCATTCGACTTTCATCTTCGCGCACAGGGCGTCACCGATTTCCTTGTCGAAGCCGACCACCTGGCCGCTGGCGTCTTTGTTGTTGAACGGCGGGTAGGCCGCTTCGATGCCCATCTTCAGGGTTTCAGCCATGGCACCGGCGCTGAACGCCAGGGTGACGGCGGCGGCCAGAAAGACCTTTTTGAAATTCTGCATGCATGTTGCTCCGTTAGCGGTTGCTGGACATGAATTGTTTGCAGCGCGCCGAAAGCGGGTTTTCGAACACCTGCTGTGGCGATCCTTGCTCTTCTATAAGGCCCTGATGAAGGAACACCACTTCGCTGGAGACCTGACGGGCGAAGCCCATTTCGTGGGTCACGAGCAGCATGGTGCGGCCTTCTTCGGCCAATGCGCGGATGACACTAAGTACTTCCTGAACCATTTCCGGGTCAAGCGCGGAGGTGGGCTCGTCAAACAGGATCACCTTCGGCTGCATCGCCAATGTGCGGGCGATGGCCGCGCGTTGTTGCTGACCGCCGGACAGTTGCGCCGGGTAGGCGTGGCGCTTGTCGGCGATGCCGACCTTGGCCAGCAGCGCTTCGGCGACTTCGATGGCTTCGGCCTTGCTCTGGCCGAGCACGCGACGCGGGGCTTCGATGACGTTGTCGAGCACGCTCATGTGCGGCCACAGATTAAAGTTTTGAAATACAAAACCAATCTCCGAGCGCAGGCGGTTGATCTGTTTGCCGTCGGCGGCAACCAGTTCACCGTTCTTCGCGGCTTTGAGCTTGAGTTTTTCCCCGGCCACCAGAATCTGGCCCTGATGCGGGTTTTCCAGCAGATTGATACAGCGCAGGAAAGTGGACTTGCCGGAACCGGAGGAACCGAGGATCGAGATCACGTCGCCATCGCGGGCGGTCAGCGATATGCCTTTGAGCACCTCAAGCTGTCCGTAGCGTTTGTGCAAGTTGCGGATTTCCAGCGCGGGCGTGGCCTCAGCCATGTGCGTTCCTCATATATGTTGCGCTCCTGCTGTTGGCGGGCCTTCCAGGCGAGGCGGCCAAGCTAGCATAGCGTTTCAATGGCAGCCAACAGCGCTACGAGCGGTAATCGGGTGGCCTGTGGCAGGGTGTCGCATCGGCGCAGCAGACTGTCGCCCCATCAACAACCGAACGGGTGTTTGATCCAGCACGCCCGTGGGTGTCGCGTAAAAAAAGGCGCGATGTTGCCAGCTTTGGCAGGGTGTTGGAAGCGCTATCCGGCCGAACGTTCTTGTTTTGCCCTTTTTCTGTGCGTCGCAGGCTTTTTCTGTGTGTTTCTGGTGCGTGGAATCGTCCTGTAATGTGAGTCGCAGGGTAACGCTCTGGCGAATAGCCATTAAACTCAAGGACTTGCATCGAGCACGGCATCGCCCGCAAGTCCCCGGCGGCCAAGGGTATGAAACATTTTGGCGCAAATATTGCGTGCAGAATAAGGAACAGCCCGTTGGATTCTTTTTACGAGAAAGAATTTTCCGACCGGCCGGATGCACCCGCTTTCCTTGCAAAGGTAGTCTCTATGAGCAGTACCCCAAGCTCCAATGGCCTCGAACAGGGGCTCAAACCGCGTCATGTGACCATGTTGTCGATCGCCGGTGTGATCGGCGCCGGTCTGTTCGTTGGCTCCGGCCACGCCATCGCTGCTGCTGGCCCGGCCGTGCTGCTGGCTTACGCCGCTGCCGGTACGTTGGTGGTGCTGGTGATGCGCATGCTCGGCGAAATGGCCGTCGCCTCGCCGGACACCGGTTCTTTCTCGACCTACGCCGACCGCGCGATCGGTCATTGGGCCGGTTTCACCATCGGCTGGTTGTACTGGTGGTTCTGGGTGCTGGTGATTCCATTGGAAGCCAACGCCGCGGCGACCATCCTGCATGCGTGGTTCCCGGGCGTGGATATCTGGGCTTTCGCCTTGGTCATCACCATGCTGCTGACCGTGACCAACCTGTTCAGCGTGAAGAACTACGGTGAGTTCGAGTTCTGGTTCGCTTTGATCAAGGTGTTGGCGATCATTGGCTTCATTGCCCTCGGCCTTGCTGCGATTTTCGGCTTCCTGCCGACGAGTCAGGTCAGCGGCGTTTCGCACCTGTTCGACAGCGGCGGCTTCCTGCCCAATGGCATGGGCGCCGTGCTGGGCGCGATCCTGACCACCATGTTTTCGTTCATGGGGACTGAAATCGTCACCATCGCGGCGGCGGAATCGAAAGACCCGGGCAAGCAGATCTCCAAGGCCACCAACTCAGTGATCTGGCGGATCGGCCTGTTCTATCTGGTGTCGATCTTCATCGTCGTGGCGCTGGTGCCGTGGAACGATCCTACGCTAGCTAATCTCGGCTCTTACCAGACCGTGCTGGAGCGCATGGGCATTCCCAACGCCAAGATGATTGTCGATATCGTCGTGCTGGTGGCAGTAACCAGTTGCTTGAACTCGGCGCTGTACACGTCTTCGCGCATGCTGTTCTCGCTCGGCAAGCGCGGTGACGCCCCGGCCATGTCGACCCGCACCAACAAGAGCGGAACGCCTTACTGGGCGGTAATGCTGTCGACCGGCGCAGCGTTCCTCTGCACCTTCGCCAACTACGTCGCTCCGGCCGCGGTGTTCGAGTTCCTGCTGGCCAGCTCCGGCGCCATCGCCCTGCTGGTGTACCTGGTGATCGCCTTCTCGCAACTGCGCATGCGCAAGCAGCGCGTGGCACGCGGCGAGAACATCGTCTTCAGCATGTGGCTGTTCCCGGGCCTGACCTACGCGGTGATCATCTTCATCATCGCGGCCCTGACCATCATGCTGTTCCAGGAAGCCCACCGCGTCGAAATCCTCGCCACAGGCCTGCTGAGCTTGCTGGTGGTGGCTGCCGGCCTGCTGGTATCGCGCCGTCGCAAGCTGGAAAAACGTGGTGCGGTGGTGTTGAACTGAGTCGCAACGCGCGATGTGAAAACGGCCGCTGTCAGGGATGACGAGCGGCCGATTTTTTCCTCTCATTCGGGTTGAACCCAGTCCTCAATCCGCAAACCAGGAACACGCTCAAACTCGCGCACATTGTTCGTCACTACGATAAGACCAAGCGACCTCGCGTGGCCTGCAATCATTTGGTCGTATGGCCCGATCGGTGTTCCAGCTTTCGCAAGTTCGGATCGAATCATACCGGTCTGAGCTGCTGCGTCATTGTCGAAAGGCAACACATCCAATCGCGCAACGAATCCTTCGACAACGGCCAGATTCTTTTCTGGAGCCGCCGACTTTTCAGCTCCGTAAATAAGCTCCATTAGCGTGATAGCGCTAATGCACAACTGCCCGGAATGACGATTGAAAGCCTCTCGGACAATTTGCGGTTTGCTCTTGATAGTGAAAATGCAGATGTTGGTATCCAGCATGTATTTGATCATCAGAACGACTCGCGCTCCTGATCGGAGGGCTGCTCACGGGTAGCCATAAAGTCAGTCGTGACGCCATCACCATCAAACCAACTATCCCAGCTTTCACCAGCAGGCGTAATAACGCGCGTTCTGCCGATCGCGATGACTTCCACTCGTTTAACGTCTCCGGGCATCGCAACTGCCTTTGGCAATCGAACGGCTTGGCTTCTATTGCTCATGAATATTGTCGTCTGTTCCATATTTGACCTCTTGGGGCTGCTCCTCTAACGATTTCAAGAATAGGTTTTACTTGGGATATGTCAATGGGATATACCGCGTCGTCCGATCAAGGGTCGCCAAGTCGCCCAAAAAAACGGCCGCTGTCAGGGATGACGAGCGGCCGTTTTTGTTTCTGCGCAGGATTTATTCGCTCTTTTCTTCCGGCGAGTCCACCGATTTGCCATAAGCATCCAGCGCCACCCCGAAATCGGAGATGAACTGCGGTTCGCTCAGCCAGGCCTGGGCTTCTTCGATGGTTATGCCGTCGGCCCACATGCGATAGTCGATCAGCATGTCGGCGGCCAGGTGGGTGGCGGCCATGCCTTCGTTGTCGGCGTTTTCCATGTCGAGCAGTTCAGGATGGTCGACGATGATGAAGGCCAGTTCGCGCAGCAGCGTCAGCAGCATCTCGTTGCGGCTGACAGCTTCGGCGTCGCGCATTTTGCTGAACATCGCCAGGGTGTATTCCGGAATCGGCTCGGCGAGGTGGCCGAGGTCTTCGTCCTGATCCAGCGGTTTACGGCCGACCATGCGGATTTGCTTGGCTTTGGCTTTGGCGCGTTTGGCGCGTTTCTGTTGCTTGTTCAGGGATGCCATGGGTACTCAGTTCTTCTGTTGGGTTTGTGCGGCGATCGCGTCGGACGCGGCCACATAGTCGGCCTGGAAGGCCGGGGATTCGATCCACGCCAGCGCGCCGGCCTCGTCGGTTTCCTGCGACCACTGGCGATATTCGATCAGCGCGGCGAGGATGAAATCCATCGCGCCTTCTTCGCCTTCCTGCTCATAGACCAGCTCCAGCAGCGGGTCTTCGAGGAATGCGCTGCACATCGCTTGCTGGCTGATCTTCTCGGCATCGATCATTTTCTTGAACAGCTCGGTGAGGTCCACCGATTCGAAGTCGATGCGGTCGTCGTTCGGGTCCAGTTCGACCGGCGCCTCGGCGCGTTTGGTGCGATTCTGTTTGGCCTTGGTCTTGGCCCGGGCGGCGCGTTTTTGCTGCTTGTTGGCGGAGGCCATGGTGTGTTCCGTCGTGCGTTGGGAAGGGCTCAGCTGCGCGGGACTTGCCGTCCGGGTGTGTCGGGGGTCAGTGCGCCGGTCTGCAGCCAGGTCAGAGCGATGGGCCATAGTGTGGCTTGGTATGCGCTGCGAAAAAAGGCGAAATGTCCGACTTGTCGTTCGCCGATGTCCCGCGGCTCGATACGCAGGTGGGTTTTTGCCGCGTTGCTGAAGTAGCCGAGCAGGCGTTCGATGGCCGGGATCGTGCCGTAAGGGTCGTCGCTGATGCTGATGGCCAGAGTTTGTGCATGGACATTGGCGAAGGGCAGGGCGCCAGTTTTCCGCAACAGGGCGCGACCGCTCGGGCGCTGCTCGAAACGCGCGGCAGGCGTGCTCCAGTCGCGTACAACGCCCTTCGGTGTGTCTTCCAGCCAGCCGAGCCGCTTACCGGGAAAATAACCGTAGAGCAGCGTCAGCAAAGGCATGACTACATGCCATTTGCCGAACATGCGCCAGCGCTGCTCGGGAGCGTAATCGCGCCAGTACGCAAACTGTGCGCCGACGGTGACCAGCCGTCGGATGGCTCTCCCGGATTCGGCCAGCCCCGCCGCGCAACCGCCGAAACTGTGGCCGACCACATCGATCGGCTGCCCGGGAAACTCCCGCTGCGCCCGTTTGAGCATCGCCTGGAAATCCAGCGCGCCCCAGTCGGTCCATGACGCGTTCAAGCCTTTGAGCGAAGCGCGGCGTGATTCGCCGATGCCGCGATAGTCGTAGGTCATCACGTCGAAACCATGGCTGAACAGATAGGCTGCGAATCGTGAGTAGTGGCGACAGCGCACAGACGTGGCGGCGTTGATGATGACGACCGGGCGTTGCGGGTCGGGTGAGGTGTGGCGCCAGGTGAAACCGCCGAGTGCATAGCCGTCGTCGGCGGTTTCGTTGAAGGCAATACCTTCGCTTGCAGTCAAAACCGGTTGGCTCAATTCGGCGTCTTCCAGTTCGGTTGTGTGCTGACTGCTCATGGCGCGCGACCTCGGCGGAGAGTTGCCAACGATAGTCGCAGTGGTGTCTGTGAACAATCCAGCCGGTTTATTCAGCGGATTGGGTGAGCAGGCGTTCTTCAATCAGCGCCTGTTCGCGGTTCAGTTCGGCACGTAACTCTTCTTCGCTCGGCAATATCGTTTTGTAACTGCTGGCGAACAGTTGCTCATTGCCTTTGAGCATCGAATAGCGCGCAACCGAGTCGTTGCTCTCGGCGCTCAGAATGATGCCGACAGTCGGCTTGTCGCCCTCGCTGCGCTTGAGCTCGTCGTACATGCGCACGTACATGTCCATCTGCCCGACGTCGCGGGCGCTGAGCTTGCCGCGTTTGAGGTCGATGATCACGAAGCACTTGAGCAGGTAGTTGTAGAACACCAGATCGATGTAGAGATCAACGCCGTCAGTGCTGATGCGTTGTTGCTGAGCGACAAAGGAAAAGCCTTTGCCCAGTTCAAGCAGAAAGCTTTGCAGGTGGTCGATAAGAGCTTGTTCGAGTCCGCTTTCCCTGACTTTTCCTGCTGAGGGCAGGCCGAGGAATTCGAGCATGACCGGATCGCGAATGAATTCCCGTGGATTGCATTTCATCGCATTGATGTTGGTGGTCGCTTCCTCGACCACTTCGGTTTTGTCCTGGCTCATGAGCAGGCGCTCGTAGTAGAGCGTCAGGATCTGTCGATCAAGGGCGCGGCTTGACCAGTTGAGGTCGGCGCATTCATTCATGTACCACAGGCGCGCTTTTTCGTTTTCGACGCGTAGCAGGCGACGGTAATGGGTCCAGCTCAATTCGTGACGCAGTGCGTCACGAATTGGAAACGCCTGATAAAAGAGGCGCATGTAGCGCAGATTGGAAGCATCAAAGCCCTTCCCGAACTGCTCCGTCAGATCCTTCGCCAGTAGCGCCAGCAACCGCTGACCATAACCCGCACGCTGGGCGCCCTTCTGTTCGAATTCGACAATATGCCGGCCGATCTGCGAGCAAGTCTGCACTTGAATCGTATCAACCGCGCGCAGCACTTTTTGCCGCGCCTGGCGAATCAACTCGCCCAGCTCCCCCAGCAGTGAATCGATTTTCGGGTCTTGCGTGTCGGCAGGTTTTAGCTGGCTCATCGGGTCTTCCGCGTCAGAGTGAACAGACGCAAAAGCATGACGATTGTCGCCGTTTGAGTATGTCGGGGGAGACGGTGAAGTCCGCAGGAAGAAGAGATTGCCATTGCAGGACGTCGCCGGGCACCGAAGCTTTGCCGGGCTGACGTCTGTAGTCCATTTCGTACGCTTGAGGACAACCGTTAACGCGAAGGCGATTTGCGTTTGGTTCTGGCCGCAGGTTTGTCGATGCGCGTCAGTCTGTGCCACGCCAGGCCCGCGGCCAGCAGCAAGACGCCGAACAGACCTTGAAGTACGACATGAAACCAGTACGCGCCCGGCTGCCCGGCGAGGCTGTAAACCTTGGCTGGCCCGCCGCGCGTGGCGGTGCTGATCGTCTCGTGGATAACGCCGTCGATGGCCGAGTAACCCAACAGCGCGCCGGTACCGATCAGAAACAGGCAAATCATGATTGCCAGCCCTCTGGACGCCAGGCTTTCCTGGTGCTGCGGCGGATGGGGCAGGGGCACGCGGGTTCGTTTCTGGTTCATCGCGGGGATAGCCCTCTTCCGTAAGGGGTGCTGATGGTAGCGCGGATAAAGGGGCGGGAAACTACCCTGACTAAATCGCAGGCATAAAAAAACCCTGAATCTTTCGATTCAGGGTTTTCGGTATTTGGTGCCCAGAGACGGAATCGAACCGCCGACACGGGGATTTTCAATCCCCTGCTCTACCGACTGAGCTATCTGGGCAACGGGGCGCATTAAAAGGGTTTTTCGGATTTACGTCAACGACTTTTTGAAAATTTCTTAAATTAATTCCGTCGCTTACGAAAAGCCCGGGTTATTCGGATGGCGGCACGTAGCCTTCGGCCTTGGCGTATTCCTCGCCGGAGAAGTACTTGTCCATTTCGCCCTGAAGGAATTTGCGGTCCTCGGCGTTCATCATGTTCAGGCGCTTTTCGTTGATCAGCAGGGTCTGGTGTTTCTGCCAGTCGCCCCAGGCCTTGGCGGACACGTTTTCGTAGATGTCCTGGCCCTTGGCGCCGGGGAACGGTGCTTTCTCGAGGCCTTCGAGTTGTTCTTTGTACTTGCGGCACATTACGGTGCGGGTCATGGTGATACTCCTGCATTCAAGACGGCGGCCGCGCGTTCGAGCAAGGTCTTGACCGGGGCGGCGAGGCCCAGGCGCGGCGGGGTGGCGAGGTTATACCAGAGCCAGTCGGCCTCGGCCACGTGATGGGCGGCTTCCTGCACCTGAACCAGCCAGGGTTCGATGGACAACTGGAAATGGCTGAAGGTGTGGACAAGGCTTGGCAGCGCCTGCTGCTGGCCCATGGTCAGCGAGTGCTGATCGGCCAGATGTTGCAGATCGTCCAGATCATCCAGCTCCGGCAGGCTCCACAAGCCGCCCCACAGGCCTGTCGAAGGGCGGCGATAAAGCAGAATCGCGCCTTCACCGTTGGCGAGCATCGGCATCAGCGTGCGCTTCTGCGGGATGGCTTTGCGCGGCTTGGGAATCGGGTAACGGGTTTCCAGACCGAGCATGTGCGCTTCGCAGCCACGCTCCAGCGGGCACAGCAGGCAGCTCGGTTTGCTGCGCGTGCAAAGAGTGGCGCCGAGATCCATCATCGCCTGGGTGTAGGCGTTGACCCGATCATGCGGGGTGAAGCGCTCAGCGTTGGCCCACAGCTGTTTGGCGACCTTCGGCTCGCCGGGGTAACCCTCCTGCGCGGTGAAGCGCGCCAGCACGCGTTTGACGTTGCCATCGAGGATCGGCGCGCGCAGGCCCATGCTGATGCTGGCGATGGCGCCTGCCGTGGACAGGCCGATGCCGGGCAATTCGGTGAGTTTTTCAACGTCGCGTGGAAACTCACCGCCGTACTGGCTGACGACGATCTTCGCGGTCTTCTGCAAATTGCGCGCGCGAGTGTAGTAACCCAGCCCGGTCCACAGATGCAGCACTTCGTCTTCCGGTGCGGCGGCCAGCGCTTCAACGGTGGGCAGCGCGGTCATGAAGCGATCAAAATAATTGAGCACCGTGCTGACCTGGGTCTGCTGCAACATGATCTCCGACACCCATACCCGATACGGGTTGATGTTCTGTTGCCAAGGCAGATCATGGCGGCCGTGGCGGTCGAACCAATCGAGCACCGCGCTGGAAAACTGCTCCGCTGTCATCGCTTGAACAGCCCCTTCAATGCGTTCTTCAGTTCCGGGCTGACTTTGTCGCCCAGTTTTTCGTCGATCTTTTCGCTGAGCTTGTCGCCGGCCATTTTGCTCGCGACCTGACCGAGCCGGTCATTGTCGATGCGGCAGGCCTTGGCGCCGAGTTCCAGCGGGCCGCGGCAGCGCAGCGGCCATTCGACGCCGACGAATTTTTCGCCGACCTGACAGGCCGGGTCAGGCATGGCGCTGGTGTCGCCTTCGACGATGATGCCGACTCGGTAATCCATGCCGAGGACGCGCAGGTCTATGTCGCCGTCACCGTTGACGGTCATGCCGGGGATGCGCACTTTCAGGTCCGGGTTGCTGGCGACGCCGTTGCGCACCGTCAGGTTGCCCTTGAGCTCTTCGAACGGCGTGTCCTTGCCGCGCGGCTCGCCGCTGAGGGTTTTGCGATTGAGCGTGGCGATGCCTTTGCACAATTGCTGCTCAAGGTTGGCATTGAGCAGCACGCCGTTGTTGATGACGAAGCTGGCGTTGCCGTTCAGCGTGTCGATCAGTGCCTGCTGGCTGTTGCCGCTGCCGGTGAGGCTGCTGGTGAGCGTCACCAGGCCTTTGACCGGCGGGTTCTTGCCTTGGCTTTCGATGATCTTTTCGGCGGGGACGCGATTGAGTCGGGTCTGCAGATTCAGCACCGGTGCGCTCGGACGCACGTCGAGTGTGCCGTTGGCGACGAATCCACCGTTGTACAAGTCGCCGCTGAGGTTGGTCAGGGTCAGCAGGCCGCCCTGACCGCTGGCCTTGAGCGCGGCGTTGTCGATCGGCAGCTTGTCGAGGGTCAGTTGGCCGAAGCTAAGGTCAGCGTCTACATCGAGCTTGGCCAGACGGTCGACTGGCAGCAGGCGCTCGGTGCTCCAGGCGGTTTTGCTCGGTTTGTCCGGCAGCGGCGTGGTGCCTGCGACGGCTCCGGCCTCGGTGCTGGCGACTTCGGCCTGACGCGTTTGCGTGGCGCTGTTGGCCTGCGCCGATTTTGGCGGCAGATAACGGTCGGCGTTGAAGGTGTCGGCCTTGAGGATCATCCGCAGCGATTGCTTGGCGAAGTCTTCCACGGCGATGCGGCCGCTGATGCTGCTGTCGTCGAGCTTCAGGTTGATGTTGTCGAAGGCGATGCTGCTGGGCGTGGCCGCGATGCGGCTGACCAGTTCAACCTTGCTCAGACTGCCCTCAGCCATGGCCGGCAGAGTCTGACCGACGCCGTCGACGAATTTCGCCAGATCGAACTGGGCAATCGAGATGCCGCCGCTGATCCGCGGCGTCTTGTCGAGGTCGTTGGCTTTCAGTTCGCCCAAGGCGCGTAGCTGGTTGGCGGAAATCTTGATGCCGGTCCATTCGGCGACGTTCGCCGCTTTATCCAGCAATAACTGCCCTTGCGCCGCGAAGGTCATGGTCTTGCCTTGCAGCGGGTCGCCGGCCAGTTCGCCGGACAACTTCAAATCTTCGAATTTGTAGCGCTGTACGGCGCGCTCGAAACGCAGCTCGCCGCTGAGCTCGGTGCGCACACGCAGCACCGGTTGATTGGTGCCGAGAAACGCGGTGGCTTTTACCGGAATATTGGTCGAGTCATGGACCGGACCGGTGCTCAACTGAATGCTTTCGGCGCTGAACTGCTTGCCGGTCAGCTCGTCGGTGTATTCAACGCGGGCGTTGTTGACGGTCAGGCTGTCGATGTCGAGGCGGATAGGCTGCGCCGGTTTTTCCACGGCGACGGTCGGTTCGCTGGCAGGCGCGTCAGTTTTGGCCGGGGGCGTTGTGCCAGGCGCAACCGGCACCTTGCCGATGTCTTCCCAATTGCCGTGACCGTTCTTGTCGCGGTTCAGGCGCAAGTTCAGGCCCTCGACGCGGACATCGCTCATTTGCACTTCGCGGCGTAGCAGCGGCAGCACGCGTACCGACAGGCCGAGCATCTGCAGGTCGGCGAACGGTTCGGCAGGTTTTGCCAGGGTGGCGACGCTGGCCTCGTGCAATTCCAGGCCGAGCCACGGGAACAGGCTCCAGCCGATATCGCCATTGAGCGTCAGCTCGATGTGGGCCTTGTCGCGAGCTATCTGGCGGATCTCGTCTTTGTAGTCGTTGGGATCGAAGAGGTGGGTCAGGGCAAAGCCTGCCGCCACGATGATCAGCAACAACCCGAGAAGCACCAGACCCAGGATTTTGCCGAACGCTTTCATGGGCGAGTCCTTGTAGTGAGTCGAATTCGTAAATTAGCCGGGGAGTATAGCGCTGCAATGGCCCGGTTCGCTGTGGCGTCCTGTTGCCAGTACGTCCAGCGTTAGGTGGAGTTTGGCCGCGAGGGCTTGCGCTTCGACCTGCCCGGCGGGCGCGAGCAGGCGCAATTCGGCCCCCGCTTGCGACGCCATTTCCTGCGCTTGGTTCACCAGCCGCTCGGCGACTCCGCGACGGCGGGTAACTTTTCGTACGCATAAATGGGACAAGTACCAGACGTCGTGGTGCCTTTGCAGGCGTCCGGCACCGAGCAAGCGATCGTTGAAGCGTCCGGCGATCAGAGCGCCGTCGGCGAGGCTGCTTTCGATCAGTCCGCACGCCCCGGAAAACGGTGCGTACAGCCATGGCGGCGCGTCGCGATAGATCTTCTGCAAGTCCTGCTGATCCTGATAACTGGCGTCTTGTAGCACCTGGACGGTGATCGGCATGGTCGTTTCCTGAGTGGTACGAGAACAGATGACTTGAAAAAAGGTGATATCAGTTTGGTTTTTCTGTCACCTGAGAATGGTAACCTTCGCCAGTTCGTCCGCCCGTCTGCGACTTAACGTCGCGCCTTCAAGGAGCTTCACCTGAAAAAAACGGTCATGCCTGCGTGCATAAGGCCGAGGGTGAGCAGTGGCTGGCGAACCATACTAACAATTGGGGGATACACAATGAGCACGAGCATCACGGCGGACGGCCTGCGCGCCGACCAGCCTGCGTTCCTGTCCAAGGAGCGCATCATCGCCAAGCCCGGTTTCAACCGCTGGCTGGTTCCACCGGCCGCTTTGGCCATTCACCTGTGCATCGGCATGGCCTACGGCTTTTCGGTGTTCTGGTTGCCGTTGTCCAAGGCGCTGGGCGTTACCGCTCCGGTGGCTTGCGCACCGGACATGAGTTTCATCGCACAGGTATTTTCTTCGAACTGCGACTGGCCGATCTCCATGCTCGGCTGGATCTACACGCTGTTCTTCATCTTCCTCGGCTGCTCGGCAGCGATCTGGGGTGGCTGGCTGGAACATGCCGGGCCACGCAAGGCAGGCGTGGTTTCGGCTCTGTGCTGGTGCGGCGGTCTGTTGATCTCGGCGCTGGGTATCTATACCCACCAGATCTGGCTGATGTGGATCGGCTCCGGGGTGATCGGTGGTATCGGGCTGGGCCTGGGCTATATCTCGCCAGTGTCGACCCTGATCAAGTGGTTCCCGGACAAGCGCGGCATGGCAACCGGCATGGCGATCATGGGCTTCGGGGGCGGCGCGATGGTCGGCGCACCGTTGGCCACTGCGCTGATGAGTCACTTTGCTTCGGCTGAAGGCGTGGGCGTTTGGCAGAGCTTCGTGGCCATGGCCGCGATCTACTTCGTGTTCATGATCGGTGGCGCACTGTCCTACCGCGTGCCGCCAACCGGCTGGAAGCCTGAAAGCTGGACCGCGCCGGCGAAGAAAGCGTCGAACGCGATGATCACCAACCGTCACGTGCACGTGAACGTAGCGTGGAAAACCCCGCAATTCCGTCTGGTGTGGCTGGTGCTGTGCCTGAACGTATCTGCCGGTATCGGCATCCTCGGCATGGCTTCGCCGCTGCTGCAGGAAGTGTTCGGCGGCAAGCTGCTGGGCGTTGACGTGCCGTTCGGCCAACTCGACGCGGGTCAGCTGGCTTCGATCGCCGCGATCGCTGCCGGTTTTACCGGTCTGCTGAGTCTGTTCAACATCGGTGGCCGCTTCTTCTGGGCTTCGTTCTCGGACTACCTGGGCCGCAAAAACACTTACTTCGTGTTCTTCGCCCTGGGTTTTGCCCTGTACGCGCTGATTCCGAACATGGGGCATCTGGGTAACGTTGCGCTGTTCGTGGCGGCTTTCTGCATCATTCTGTCGATGTACGGCGGTGGTTTCGCCACGGTACCGGCCTATCTGGCGGACCTGTTCGGTACGCAGATGGTCGGCGCGATCCACGGTCGTCTGCTGACTGCCTGGGCTGCCGCTGGTGTGCTGGGTCCGGTGCTGGTGAACTACTTGCGTGAATATCAGTTGAGCATCGGCGTTGAACGCGCTGCCGCTTACGACATCACCCTGTACATCCTCGCCGGCCTGCTGGTGCTGGGCTTCCTGTGCAACCTGATGGTGCGCCCGGTGGCCGACAAGTACTTCATGACCGACGCTGAGCTGGCGGCCGAACAGGCGCTGGGCCACGACAAGGGGGCTGATGCCAGCACCGTCCTTGAGTGGAAAGCCGCACCGGGCAGCAAGCCACTGGCAATCGCTGCGTGGCTGGTGGTCGGTATTCCGTTGGCATGGGGTGTGTGGGTGACCCTGCAGAAGACGGCGGTACTGTTTCACTAAGTAAAAACGCTGTATCCCTGTAGGAGTGAGCCTGCTCGCGATAGCGGTCTGACAGTCACAAAAATGGTGACTGGGAGGCCCTCATCGCGAGCAGGCTCACTCCTACAGTTGTTTTGTGTGTCCGTAATGGCTTGTATGGACATGTCTACCCGCGACCGCCGGGCGTTCTATCCGTCAGCCATCTCACCTCTCGTGTTTCTGTTTGCTCCCCGCGTGCCTATAATGGCTGCCTTTTTCGCCCAATGATTTTGCGGAGCTGGTGATGGCCGAACGTAAGGCGTCTGTCGAGCGCGACACTCTGGAAACCCAGATCAAAGCCTCGATCAACCTTGATGGCACCGGAAAGGCCCGATTCGATATCGGTGTTCCTTTTCTTGAGCACATGCTGGATCAGATCGCCCGTCACGGGTTGATCGACCTGGATATCGAATGCAAGGGCGATCTGCATATCGACGACCATCACACGGTGGAAGACGTCGGTATCACCCTCGGCCAGGCGTTCGCCAAAGCCATCGGCGACAAGAAAGGCATCCGTCGCTACGGCCACGCCTACGTGCCGCTCGATGAAGCGCTGTCACGCGTGGTGATCGATTTCTCCGGTCGCCCGGGTCTGCAGATGCACGTGCCGTACACCCGCGCTACCGTGGGCGGCTTCGACGTTGACCTGTTCCAGGAATTCTTCCAGGGCTTCGTCAACCATGCACTGGTCAGCCTGCACATCGACAACCTGCGCGGCACCAACACTCACCACCAGATCGAAACCGTGTTCAAGGCTTTCGGCCGCGCGCTGCGCATGGCCGTCGAGCTGGACGAGCGCATGGCCGGGCAGATGCCTTCGACCAAAGGCGTGCTGTAATGCAGACGGTCGCAGTTATCGACTACGGCATGGGCAACCTGCACTCGGTGGCCAAGGCGCTGGAACACGTCGGCGCGGGCAAGGTGCTGATCACCAGCGATGCGGAAGTGATCCGCGAAGCCGACCGCGTGGTGTTTCCCGGTGTGGGCGCGATTCGCGATTGCATGGCGGAGATCCGTCGCCTCGGTTTCGACTCGCTGGTGCGTGAAGTCAGCCAGGATCGCCCGTTTCTCGGCATCTGTGTCGGCATGCAAGCCTTGCTCGATACCAGCGAAGAGAACGATGGCGTCGACTGCATCGGCCTGTTTCCCGGTGCGGTGAAATTCTTCGGCAAAGACCTGCATGAAGACGGCGAGCACCTGAAAGTCCCGCACATGGGCTGGAACGAAGTAAAGCAGAAGGTCAGCCACCCGCTGTGGCATGACATTCCGGACATGGCGCGTTTCTACTTCGTGCACAGCTACTACATCGCCGCCGCCAACGCGCGGCAGGTGGTCGGTGGCGGTCACTACGGTGTCGATTTTGCCGCAGCGCTGGCCGATGGCTCGCGTTTCGCCGTGCAGTTCCACCCGGAGAAAAGCCATACCCATGGCCTGCAGTTGCTGCAGAACTTCGCCGCGTGGGACGGTCGCTGGTAAATGGCCGCCAAGAAGTCCAAGCCGCCGATTCTGACCCTCACTCCCGAACAGGAGAGCGAGGCCAATCGCAAGATTCAGCGGTTCATGGAAGACCGTTTCGAACTGGACCTGGGTTCGTTCGAAGCGGCGGAAATTCTTGAGCTGTTTACCCGCGAAATTGCTCCGCACTATTACAACAGGGCGATTTTCGATGTGCAGACCCAACTCAAAGAGCGGTTTGAAAGCATCGAAAGCGACCTGTGGGCGCTCGAAAAAAATTAGGAGCAGCGGCGAGCTTCAAGCTACCAGCTGCAAGAAACAGTCACACATGCGTGCTTGCAGCTTATAGCTTGCAGCTTGCAGCTCTTTGACGAAGGAAAAAGCATGCTGATTATTCCCGCTATCGATCTCAAGGACGGTGCCTGCGTACGTCTGCGCCAGGGCCGCATGGAAGATTCCACGGTGTTCTCCGATGACCCGGTGAGCATGGCTGCCAAGTGGGTGGAGGGCGGTTGCCGCCGTCTGCATCTGGTCGATCTGAACGGTGCTTTCGAAGGCCAGCCGGTCAACGGCGAAGTGGTCACCGCAATCGCCAAGCGCTACCCGAACCTGCCGATCCAGATCGGCGGCGGCATCCGTTCGCTGGAAACCATCGAGCATTACGTCAAGGCCGGCGTCAGCTACGTGATCATCGGCACCAAAGCCGTGAAAGATCCGGCCTTCGTCGCCGAAGCCTGCCGCGCGTTTCCGGGCAAGATCATCGTCGGCCTCGACGCCAAGGACGGTTTCGTCGCCACCGATGGCTGGGCAGAAATCAGCACCGTGCAGGTCATTGACCTGGCCAAGCAGTTTGAAGCCGATGGCGTCTCGTCGATCGTTTATACCGACATCGCCAAAGACGGCATGATGCAGGGCTGCAACGTACCGTTCACCGCTGCGCTGGCTGCGGCGACGAAGATCCCGGTCATTGCGTCCGGCGGCATCCACAATCTGGGTGACATCAAGTCGCTGCTCGACGCCAAGGCACCGGGCATCATCGGCGCCATCACGGGTCGCGCGATCTACGAAGGCACTCTCGACGTCGCCGAAGCGCAAGCTTTCTGCGATTCGTACCAAGGCTGAGGACTGACCATGGCGCTGGCCAAACGCATCATCCCTTGCCTGGACGTGGACAACGGCCGGGTCGTCAAAGGTGTGAAGTTCGAGAACATCCGCGACGCCGGTGACCCGGTGGAAATCGCCCGTCGCTACGACGAGCAGGGTGCCGACGAGATTACCTTTCTCGACATCACTGCCAGCGTCGATGGCCGTGATACCACGCTGCATACCGTTGAGCGCATGGCCAGCCAGGTGTTCATCCCGCTGACCGTCGGCGGTGGCGTGCGCACCGTGCAGGACATCCGCAACCTGCTCAATGCCGGCGCGGACAAGGTGTCGATCAATACCGCCGCCGTGTTCAATCCGGAATTCGTCGGTGAAGCGGCGCAGCATTTCGGCTCGCAGTGCATCGTCGTTGCCATCGACGCGAAAAAGGTTTCCGGCCCCGGCGAAACCCCGCGCTGGGAGATTTTCACCCATGGCGGGCGCAAGCCAACCGGCCTCGACGCGGTCGAGTGGGCGAAGAAAATGGAAGGCCTCGGTGCCGGTGAAATTCTCCTGACCAGCATGGATCAGGACGGCATGAAAAACGGCTTCGACCTCGGCGTGACCCGCGCAATCAGTGACGCGCTGGGTATCCCGGTGATCGCTTCCGGCGGTGTCGGCAACCTGCAGCATCTGGCCGACGGCATCCTCGAAGGTCACGCCAGCGCCGTGCTGGCGGCGAGTATTTTCCATTTCGGCGAATACACCGTGCAGGAAGCCAAGGCGTATATGGCCAAACGCGGCATCGTGATGCGCTGATCGCGCTGCGTCTGCAATTGCCGGGCGGAACCCATGCGGGTTACTCACCGCCCGGCTTGCAGCCGACGGGGTCAAGGTTTTGGCAAGATCTCCGTGCGTACGGCAGAAGTATTGAAATCGCGATCCATGGTGTAGCTGCACAGCGTCAACGGCAGGGCTTCGTTGGGTACCAGAAAGCTGTCGCCTATCTTGGTGTAGCTTCTCGATTCGATGCCGGCGCAGTCTGTTGAACCGACGGCCCCAACGTAGATCTGAGTCCAGATATTGCGCCCCGTGTTCTGACGATATTCAACCAAAAGATCTTCAGTGCCGTGCTTCATCTCAGGTGCTGGTTCAGGCAATGAAATCCCGCCTGGCTTGACCAGGCGCGCCGGCAGGATCTGTGTGTTGCGTAATTTCCCCTCGCTGAGTTGATAATCAACTGAGTCGACACCCACCAGGCACAGATAGTACAAGCCTGCTTCACTGCCGATCGGTGCATCAACAAGACCAGTGCTTATATCGATCGGGTTGCTGTAGCGTTCTGGCAAGTAACAGGCGTGTGCGTCACGCACGGTTTTGAATCTGAAAAAGTTCGTGTTCATCGAAAACCTGACATCCCAGTCTGGCCTCTTTTCATATTCGTTCTCAGGCGCTTTATAAAGCGTAACGTCTGCGTTGGTTCTGGCTCTGAAATTGAAGTCGGGTTTTAGCGAGCAGGCGGGAGCATCGATATTGAAGTGTCCGTCAGAAAAACAGGGCATCAGATAGTCGATCGGAAAACTCTGGCTGGCCTGATCAGGCAAAACGGATTGACGACCAAGGGTTGCACAGAGCCCATGCCAGAAGCACAGGTCGCTCGCTGTGATGGCGTAGGTGGTTCCTGACATGACACCGGTGACTTTCCCTGTAGCGATGTCCATGACCGGGGAGCCGGATGAACCCGGTTCGATGCCTTTGCAGTCCTGTTTCTGGTAATCGGTATGAACGGTCAGGAATTTGATCAGCGTCGTGTCGGCAGGCTCTTGGGTGCAGGACGAAAGCCTCAGACCTGGCGCGCTTGAGGGCGCGCCGATGACCCTGACCTGGATGAGTTTGTCAGGCGCTTTTGGTGCTGCCTTGAGCGGGTTGATGCCGTCGGCAATCACCGCTTGCAGCGAGCTGTTCAGTTCCATGACGGCGATATCAGTGCCAGCCAGGCTGGCCCAGTTGACCTTTTGAATGTTGTAGCGCTTGGCGTCCAGCAGGGTGTCTTGAAAGTAATTGAACTGTATCTGGCCCTGATAGACCGTGTCCGCAACTGTTCCAATCCAGATTGACGCGCAATGTCCACTGGTCAGGATATACGCGGGGGCCGTTGCATCATTGTCAGAATCGCGGCTATCGATGAGAAAAGCGGTGCAGTAACGACGGTCCCCTTTGATGATCTGTCCGATGCCGTTCAAGTGATTATTCTGCTGATGAGAATTATGCAAAATAATGGGCTCTGCAGGTTCCGGGAAAGTATATGCACAGGACGCTAGAGCGAAGGTGGTTGTCAGAAAAGCGAGAGCTGCTGCCACTTTTGATTTGCAATTCATGACCGATCCTTAGCCGAAAGTTAAAAGACAGAAGTTGGTTTCACTAACTCTAAATGGATTCTCTGCAGTGATGTTTTTTGTGCTGTGGCGAGATGTAAAACGAATGCTATTTGAAAAGCCTTTCAACTTTTTAATAAGCAAGGGTGATTAGGCTCCCTCTGAACAAACACCTGCTGCTGGCGCTTCCGACAGTGCCGAAGTGCATTGATTTCGTGCCGGCCAGTGGACACCATGGCGCACCCAAGGCACTCTTGGGCACGCCATGGAATCCGGTAGCCCGACATGATCAAACGCCTGCTTCTCGTTCTCGCCAGCGCCTCGATGTTGCTCATCCACACCGCCCGCGCCGAAAACGCTCCCGATACCGATCTGGTGCTTCTCACCGAAAACTTCCCGCCGTACAACATGGCGAAAAACGGCAAGAACTTCGCCCAGGGCGAGAACATCAGCGGCATTGCTACCGATATCGTGCGCGAAATGTTCCAGCGTGCCGGCCTCACCTACAGCCTGACGCTGCGCTTCCCTTGGGAGCGGGTGTACAAACTTGCCTTGGAAAACCCCGGTTACGGCGCCTTCGTCATGGCGCGTCTGCGTGACCGGGAGAACCTGTTCAAGTGGGTCGGTCCGATCGGGCCGGACGATTGGATTCTGTTGGCCAAGGCTGACAGCAAGATCACCCTCGATACGCTGGAAGACGCGCGCAAATACAAAATCGGTGCCTACAAGGGCGACGCCATTGCCGAGACCCTGGCCAAGCAAGGTCTGAAGCCGATCGTGGTGCTGCGCGATCAGGACAATGCGAAGAAACTGGTCAACGGGCAGATCGATCTGTGGGCCACCGGCGATCCTGCCGGGCGCTATCTGGCCCGGCAGGAGGGTGTCAGTGGCCTGAAAACCGTGCTGCGTTTCAACAGCGCAGAACTTTATCTGGCGCTGAACAAGGATGTCCCCGATGAGGTCGTCGCCAGGCTGCAGGCAGCGCTGGATCAACTGCGTAAGGAAGGCGTGGTCGACGAGATCATGGGGCGGTATCTGTAGTGGCGGTCACTCCGCTACTGCCGGCACGCCTGTGGATTCGTTACTCGTCTCGTGAACAGGCGATGCCTCAGTGGGCACGACTGTTTCACTCAGCGGCGGCGTCGAGTATTGGCTCAAGTGCAGATTTTTCCCATCGGTGTAGCTGATCTTGCTACCGACCTGCGTGCCGTCCGTGCGCAGCAGCGTGTAATCACTCTGCGTCAGATAAACCGCCATTGAGCTGTTTCGGGGCACGATGGCTGCCACCTCGATGGGTGCCGGGTTAAGCCATTCGTTGGAGTAACTTTCGCACTGGGCAAAATCATTGTTCAGCCGCGCCGAGAACACAAAGGGGCGGGGCTGATTGCTTTGCCACTGCGCACCGAGCTCAATCGAAGTGGCGTTGGCAAACGTGCGCAGGCTCTCGATTTTCTGTAGACGTGGCGCGGTCCAGCGCACGGTCTTGTTAATGTTTTCCTCGTTGTGACAATGACCCACCAGTTGATGATGGTCCGTACGCTGCAGCAGGTATTCAGGTGACTGGCGAAATTGCTGAGGAGGCGTGAGCTGTGAATCTTTTATCGTGAACCATGGCAGTCGAGCGGTGAAAGTGGGTCGCCCTGGCAGCGGCATGACCGGCGCTGCTCCATTCTCCAGTACCGGCAAGGCAGGTCGTGGATTGGACTCCATCAGGACAGGAATACGCAACGCAGGGACAACAAAATTCGCCGGTCTGGTATAGCTGTTCACCCCGATGAAAGTACCGGGCGCCAAGTGAATCTCATCAGGTCGAGCCGCGGGCGTAATCGCGCTCCACAGGCTGATGCTTTGCCGAGCGCCGCTGCCCCTGTCAGACCATGCCGCTTCACTCAGGCCGGACGCGGTCAAAAGGTCGGCGCGCACGCAACGAACAGCGTTGAAAGAAGGTTTTTCGTGGCCGTCGGAGCAAACCCAACCCAGTGCCACGTACCCTTGCGGGGGAACAGGCTTCCAGATCGCGCCGTCCTTCTTCGACCGTGAGCCGGAGTCTCGCCAGACCAGCTCGTAGTTGTCCGGGCGCTGCAATGCTGTGCCTTTGGTGGGATCGATACCGAGCGTTTCAGCCTCGCGAACCACGGCCACCACATGTTTTCCGTTGATGTTCTGATTGCCGTCTATCACCACATCGCCCAACGGAAAATAACCCGGCAGCACATCGGCTGCCGGCACGGGGCGCCAGAAAGCGGCCGGTTTTGCCCGAGAACCGGAGGTGTCCCAGATACGCAGAAATTCAGTTGTAAAGCTGATCAGCAAGTTGTCGTTTCGGATGGGTTGCGGGTGCGCGGGGGGCAAAACGCTATTGTCATGAGTAGTCATTTGCAATTCCTGATAGTTGAAAAGCGACGCAAGGGCGTCGCGACCTGTTGCAGGTCGCACTATCGGAAACGGGGACGGTTATCGGGTGGTAACTATGTATGTGCCAACGTCACAGGGTTTTACCGGTAAACGCCGTCCTTGCCATGGCTGGCCATGGCGCGGTTGCTGCGTACGCTGATCATTTGCCGGATATCGATCCAGTCGATGCCCTGCGCCTTCAACTTCGGCAATTCGCGCTCGAGCACCGCGAGGGTCTGTGGATACGGATGACCGATCATTACCGCTGAGCCCTGTCGATGCGCCAGAGCGATCGCGGTTTGCAACTGCGTGGCGATCGCAGCTTCTGTGCGCTCGTCATCAAGGAATACGTCTCGCGAGACACTCGCCAGATCGATTTTCTGCGCTTGCTGCGCAGCGACCGTTTGCGCGCTGGTGCGGCTGTCGACGAAAAACTTGTGCCGCCGCTGCAATTCAGCCATCAACCACGCCATCGCCGCGGGTTGTGCGGTCATGCGGCTGCCCATGTGGTTGTTGATGCCGGCGGTGAACGGGACTTTTTCGAAAGCGGCGTTGAGGCGTTTTTCGAGTTCTTCGATCGGCAGTTCCGGGTGCCAGGCATAACGCCCGGTGGCCGGGTCCATTGGCATGTGCAGGATGACGATCTTGCCGGCGCGATGGGCCTCGCGGGCAAACTCGGTGGCGTGTGGGGTGTCCGGCATGATCGCCGCGGTCACTGGGCCGGGCAGGGCGAGTACACGACGATCCCGGGGCAGGTTTTGCCCCAGGTCATCGATGATCAGCGTCAGGTAGGCTTTGTGCGGTTTCGGGCTGGCGGGCTCTGCGTGAACAGCACCCGCCAGGCAGCACAACAGAACGAACAGAAAACGCAGTGACATCCTCAACGGCCGGACGTGATGCTCAGCCCTTTGAGCAGGCTCAGGGCCTGGGCCAACTGGTAATCGTCATCCTGTGGCATGGCTTTGGCCTTGCCGCCGGAGCCGGTCGGTTTGTCGGCGCCGCCGTTGCCGTTGCCCAGGTGGCCCTGCAGATCGGCTTCCTTGAAATATTCGCTGTCGGCTTCGTTGGTGATCTTCGCGCGGCGCACTTCGATGTCCGGGACGATGCCCTGCGCCTGGATCGAACGGCCATTGGGCGTAAAGTACAACGCCGTAGTGATTTTCAGTGCGCGGTCGTTGTTCAGCGGCAGCACGGTTTGCACCGAGCCTTTGCCGAAACTGGTGGTGCCCATGACCACAGCGCGTTTCTGATCCTGCAGGGCGCCGGCGACGATTTCCGACGCCGAAGCGCTGCCGCCGTTGATCAGCACGACCATCGGCACTGCTTCGCTTTCGTCCTTGCCGGTCGCCGAGAAGCGCAGTTCGGAGTTGGCGATGCGGCCCTTGGTGTAAACGATCAGGCCTTTGGTGATGAAGTGGTCGACCACTTCCACCGCCGATTGCAGCACGCCGCCCGGGTTGTTGCGCAGGTCGAGAATGATGCCGTTGAGCTTCTTGCCGTTGTCCTTGCGCATCTTGGCCAGCGCCTTGGAGACTTCGTCACCGGTCTTGACCTGGAACTGGGTAATGCGGATGTAGCCATAACCCGATTCGAGCAGCTGTGCCTTGACGCTCTTGACCTGAATCACCGCCCGCGCCAGGGTCACGTCGAACGGCGTACCGCCATCGCGGACCAGGGTGAGGGTGATTTTCTGACCGATCTTGCCGCGCATCTTGTCGACGGCTTCGGTCATGGTCTGGCCGCGTGTCGGCTGGCCGTTGATCTTGACGATGAAGTCGCCAGCCTGAATGCCGGCCTTCGACGCCGGAGTGTCATCGATCGGCGAGACGACCTTGATGAAGCCATCCTCGGCGCCGACTTCGATGCCCAGGCCGCCGAATTCACCGCTGGTGCTTTCCTGCAATTCGGTGAAATCTTCCGGGCCCAGGTAAGCCGAATGCGGATCAAGGTTGCTGAGCATGCCCTTGATCGCGTTTTCCAGCAGGGTCTTGTCGTCCACGGGTTCGACGTACGCGGCTTTGATCCGGTCCATGACCTCGGCGAAGGTGCGCAGCTCTTCCAGCGGCAGCGGTGCCTTGGCGGTCGCGGCAGTGCCTGCCGGAGCGACGGCCGGGGCCGGTTGCGCGGCGAACGCCAGAGGCGCGCCGATCACCAGGGCGATCGTCAGGGCCAGCGAGGTAAGGCGGGACAAATGCAGCATGTCGAACGAACTCCTGAATTAGATGCGGCGCTTATCCTTGCGCACGACACCATTGCGCCGGATCACTCGGGTGACCCTGCTGACGAATTGCGAAATACAGCGCTGGCGTGTCCTGACCGCCACTGTTACCGACAGTGGAGATCGACTCACCCGCTTTGACCACATCACCCGCCGACTTGAGCAGCGTCTGGTTGTGGCCGTACAGACTCAAAAAACCGTTGCCGTGATCGAGGATCACCAGCAGCCCGGCACCGCGCAGCCAGTCGGCGAACACCACGCGACCGCCGTGGACGGCATGCACCTGACTGCCAGCGGAGGCGCTGATCATCACGCCGTCCCACTTGGTTCGGGCATCGTCGCCGCGGCTTTCACCGAAGCGTGCGAGTAATCGACCATCAACCGGCCATGGAAGTTTTCCCCGGGTTGCAGCAAAAGGCCCGCCAAACGTCTCGCCGCTGCTGGACACCAGTGCGCCGGGGGTTGATCGGACGGGTTTTCGTGGGGCGTCGGTGTTGTCAGCCTGCGCCTCACGCAAGCGCTTTTTTTCCGCTTCCTGCTGGGCGATCAGCGCTTTCTGCCGCGCTTCTTCTGCCTCACGAGCCTGGCGGGCCAGGGTTTCTTCAATGGTTTTAAGGACTTTAGACAGGTCTGCCTGATCCTGCTCGCGGGCGGCGAGTTTCTGATCGCGTGCTTTTACGTCGTCATTAAGCTTGGCGAGAACCTGCTGGCGCTCCTTGCGGACTTTCTCGAGTGCTTCGCGCTGAGTGTCGAGGTCGCTTTTCTGTACCAGCAACTGCGCCTGCTGCAAGCCGATGTCCTGTTCGACATTGGCCAGTTGGCGCAGGGTTTCGTTGAAATTCTTCAGCTGTTCCAGGCGGGCCTGGCTCAGGTAGTCGTAATAGGTCAGGGTGCGGGCGAATTTCTCGGGGTTCTGCTGGTTGAGCAGCAGCTTGAGGTATTCCTGACGGCCGTTCTGATAGGCCGCTCGGGCCTGAATGGCGATCAGTCGCTGCTGTTCAGTGCGCGCGCTCTGGAGTTTTTTTTTCTCTGCATCGAGCCGCTGCAGCTCGGATTCGCTTTTCTGCAATTCTTTCTGCAGGGCGTCGACCTGCTTCTGCAGCTTGCCCATCTCGGTTTCGGTGCCCTTGAGCTCCTTCTGCACGCCGGACTTTTCTTCCTGCAGCTTGCCCAGGAGCTTTTTCAGCTCGGCGATATCCTGACGCGTGGCGTCCAACTGCTGTTGGGTTTGCGCGCGCTCGTCGGCGAAGGCCGGCTGGAGCAGACAGGTCAGAGCAAGGGCGATCAGGACGCGAAGCATAGGGGCGGGCGGCACCAGGGTAAGGGACGGCCTAGTATGCCCGCCCGAGGCTGCAAAAAAAACGCCCAATTGGGGCTGTGTGATAACTGGCCTGAAAAACACCACAAACCCGTGTAGGAGTGAGCCTGCTCGCGATGGCGTAGTCACATCCGACAGAGTAGTTGACTGTCGGATTGCTATCGCGAGCAGGCTCACTCCTACAAAGGTTTTGCAGTGTTCGTTGGATTCGGATCAGACCAGGATTGAGGTACCGGTCATCTCCGCCGGTTTTTCCAGGCCCAGCAGCATCAGCATGGTCGGCGCTACATCCGCCAGTACGCCACCCTCACGCACCTTGAGGTCGCGCTTGCCGACATAAATGAACGGCACCGGCTCGGTGGTGTGCGCGGTGTGCGCCTGGCCGGTGGATTCGTCGGCCATCTGCTCGACGTTGCCGTGGTCGGCGGTGATCAGCGCTTCGCCGCCGACTTTTTCCAGTGCTTCAACGATGCGCCCGACGCAGGTGTCCAGGCATTCGACCGCTTTGACCGCTGCGTCGAACACGCCGCTGTGGCCGACCATGTCGCCGTTGGCGTAGTTGACCACGATCACGTCGTAACGCTGGTTTTCGATGGCGTCGACGATGCGGTCGGTCACCTCGGGTGCGCTCATTTCCGGCTGTAAGTCGTAGGTGGCGACTTTCGGCGACGGAATCAGGATGCGCTCTTCGCCGGGGAACGGTTCTTCACGACCGCCGGAGAAAAAGAAGGTCACATGGGCGTATTTCTCGGTTTCAGCGATGCGCAGCTGGGTTTTGCCCTTTTTCGCCAGATAGTCGCCCAGCACGTTTTCCAGGCTGCCAGCGGCGAATGCCGACGGTGCCGGGATGCTCGCCGCGTATTGGGTGAGCATGACGAAACCGGCCAGTTTCGGCTGACGGGCGCGTTCGAATTCCTTGAAATCGTCCTCGACGAACACGCGGGTCAGCTCGCGGGCGCGGTCGGCACGGAAGTTCATGAACACCACGGCATCGCCGTCTTCGACTTTGACCGGTTCACCGATGGTCGTGGCTTTGACGAATTCATCGCTCTCGCCGCGCGCGTAGGCGGCTTCAAGACCTTCCTGAGCGGTGGCGGCGTGGAACTCGCTGTTACCGTCGACGATCAGGTTGTAGGCCTGGGCGACACGATCCCAGCGGTTGTCACGGTCCATGGCGAAATAACGGCCGATGATGCTGGCGATGCGGCCCTTGCCGAGTGCCTGGAAAGTCGCGTCGAGCAGTTCGATCGACGAGGCAGCACTTTTCGGCGGCGTATCGCGGCCATCGAGAAAAGCGTGCAGATAGATTTTTTCCGCGCCGCGCTTGAATGCCAGTTCAGCCATGGCGATCAGGTGATCCTGGTGGCTGTGCACGCCGCCATCCGACAGCAGGCCCATGAAGTGCACGGCCTTGCCGGCGTTAACCGCTTTGTCCACTGCGGCGCAGATGGTCGGGTTGTCGAAGAACTCGCCGTCGCGGATCGCTTTGGTCACGCGAGTGAAGTCCTGATACACCACACGCCCGGCGCCGAGGTTCATGTGGCCGACTTCGGAGTTGCCCATCTGCCCGTCCGGCAGGCCGACGTCCATGCCGCTGCCCGAGATCAAGCCGTTCGGCACCGTGGCCCAGAGGCGATCGAGAACCGGTTTTTTCGCCGCGAACACGGCGTTCGATTCGGGGCTGTCGCTGTGACCGAAGCCGTCGAGAATCATCAGGACCAAAGGTTTAGGCGTAGTCGTCATGGAATCCACTCGTGGCTAATAAAGAAGAGGGCGATGCAAAACGGAGTTGGAGTTTAAAGCGAAGTTCCAACCGCGTCACCGCCGGACGGGGTTTGGCCGACCATAGTGGCTGTGTATACTGGCCGACATTTTAACGCCCTGGAACCTCCTTCGATGGTTGCTCACCTGATTGAATTTGCCACTAACCACTACATTCTTGTCGGTATCTTCGTCGTACTGCTGGCTCTGTTGCTGGCGCACACGATGCAGGGCGGCGGTAAAAGCCTGAGCACCGGCGAACTGACCGCACTGGTCAACAAAGACGCAGGCGTAGTGGTAGACATCCGTCCGGCCAAGGATTACGCCGCTGGCCACATCGTCGGTGCGGTGAACATTCCGCAGGACAAACTGGCTGCCCGTACCGGCGAGCTGGAAAAACACAAGTCCAAGACCATCATTCTGGTCGACGCCCTCGGTCAGACTGCTGGTACTCATGCCCGCGAGCTGATGAAATCCGGCTTCACCGCCGCCAAGCTGTCCGGCGGGATTTCCAGCTGGAAAGGCGACAACCTGCCATTGGTGAAGTGATATGAGCCACGTCGTCGTCTACTCCAGCGATTACTGCCCTTACTGTTCGCGCGCCAAGCACCTGCTCGCCAGCAAAGGCGTGGCCTTCGAAGAGATCAAGGTCGATGGCAAGCCGCAGCTGCGCGCCGACATGACCAGCAAGGCCGGACGCACGTCCGTGCCTCAGATCTGGATCGGCGAAAAGCATATCGGCGGTTGTGATGATTTATATGCTCTGGAGCGCGCCGGCAAACTCGACGCGCTGCTCAAGGGCTGAACGGCTGCACCCACGTACAGCACTCCCTAAAAGACCCAAGATCGATAAGGATCTGAGATGACTGACCAACAGAACACTGCAGCCAGCGAAGAAGAAACCGCACCGCAATTCTCCTTGCAGCGCATCTACGTACGCGACCTGTCCTTCGAAGCCCCGAAAAGCCCGGCGATCTTCCGCCAACAGTGGGACCCGGCGGTCGCGCTGGATCTGAACACCCGCCAGAAAGCGCTGGAAGGTGACTTCTTTGAAGTCGTGCTGACCCTGTCCGTGACCGTGAAAAATGGTGAGGAAGTCGCCTTCATCGCTGAAGTGCAGCAGGCCGGTATCTTCCTGATCAAGAACCTCGACGCCGCTTCGATGAGCCACACCCTGGGTGCGTTCTGCCCGAACATTCTGTTCCCGTACGCGCGCGAAACCCTCGACAGCCTGGTCACCCGTGGTTCGTTCCCGGCACTGATGCTGGCTCCGGTGAACTTCGACGCCCTGTACGCGCAAGAACTGCAGCGCATGCAGGAAAGCGGCGAGACGCCAACCGTTCAATAACGGCGCGGATACGCATCGCGGGCAAGCCCGCTCCCACAGGTTTTGCACATCCTGTGGGAGCGGGCTTGCCCGCGATTGTTTTGGTCAGGCGAATACTATTTGAAGTCGTTCTGGCGCCAGGCTTCGTACACGGCGACCGCGACGGTGTTGGACAGGTTCAGGCTGCGGCAGCCTTCTCGCATCGGCAGGCGCAGGCGCTGTTCTGCGGGAAGCGCATCGAGCACCTCGGCGGGCAAGCCGCGGCTTTCCGGGCCGAAGATAAACGCATCACCCGGCACGAACGCCGCGTCGTGAAACGGCCGAGAGCCCTTGGTGGTAAAAGCGAACAAGCGCGGATTGCCGAGACTTTCCAGGCAACTGGCGAGGTCCGCATGGCGTTGCAGCGTGGCATATTCGTGGTAGTCGAGACCGGCGCGGCGCAGGCGCTTGTCGTCCATCTCGAAACCCAGCGGTTCGATCAAATGCAGGTGGCAGCCGCTGTTGGCGCACAGCCTGATAACGTTGCCGGTATTCGGCGGAATTTCTGGTTGAAAAAGGATGACGTGAAACATGCACGGCTCCGAAGGTAAAGATGAGCGGCATTCTACGCCGCCTGTGGACAACCGTTCGAAACTATTCCCGCGGGTGATCGGTTCACTGGCGATTGTCGGCCTGATGGTCGGCCTGATGATCGGTCGCCTGACCACGCCGGACCCCAGCGAGTTGCAGCAGGTCGAGGTGACCGATGGCGGTCTGGTGGTGTGGTTCAACAACGAACCGAAGCTGCATGGCGAGATCATCGACGGCAGCGTGGCGCTGCTGTTTCAGGCTGAAGGGCGCGCGCAAAAAGGTCAGCTGAAACTCAATGGCCGGGACGTCAACTGGCGCACACGCAAGAGCGATGGTGGCTTGCTGCTGACGGTGCTGGCGGCACGGCCGCTGAAAGGCGAGTGGGTCGGCAGCGAGGTTGACGACCGCTGGCGCCTGGAGATCCGCTTGAGCGAGCCCTAGCGGATAACCTTTTCTCGCTGTTCACTCCGACGCCTTATGGCGTCATTTCCCACTGCAAGCGTCTCTCTTTCCCGTCTCCAACGAACACCGGCTCACGCTATCGTTTCTCTCCTTCAAACGGCAGGATGCCGAAACCCTCGCCTCTCGCATGAACGCAGAGCGACTTTTCAAGGAAGAAAGATATGCCAGTCAAACCACCTCGTCGCGGCGGTAACCACGTTGACGTCCCCGCCAGCGCGAATCGGTCGGCGGACGCGGATCAGTCGCTGTCCGGTCAGTCGGGTCGCAGAAGCGCCGACTCAAGTAGCGCTCAGGATAATTTGCAGCCGCGGGCCGGATCATCCAGTGAGTCAGGCCGCGATGCAGTTGGCCCAGTCGCGGTCGTGGAGGTTCACGCCTCACCCACTGCAGTTCATCGTCCTCCGCCCCTGTTATCGCTGGACGATTACGCCACCAATGCCCGGGCGATCCTTCCACAGATCAATGAAGACGGTCTGCGGGTGATCAGCCGCCGCACGTATGCTGACCTGGCCAATGGCGATCTGGTTCTTGTCGCTGCGGACCCCGTCACCGGTTTATATCGCGCCCGGCGCCCAAACGAGTTGCTGCCATCGGGCCCGGTATTGCTACGCGACGTCGCCAGCGGTCATTGGTATCCGCGCCAGTTGGTTGAGCGACCCACGCGCGCACAGATCAAAAAGTATCTTTCGCAAGCAAGCGATCTCGATGCGGACGCTTTTATCGCCCGGTTCGATGACAAGGATGTGGCGGATGCCGAACTCCAGCGTATCCAGCGTGGTTCGCCTCAGCTGGACATCGAACACGTCAGCATCCCGTTCCACGAGCCTCGTATGACCTATGACGGGGAGATGCAGCAGGCGTTGGATATGTGGGGCAAGCTGCGGCACGTGTACGAGTGGCACGGCCAGCCTGATCAGCGAGTCTATAGCGATGGGCGACTGTCAGGTTACAAGCTGGATATCAATCTCACGTTATGGCCGGTCGACAAGCTGCTGTCGTTGAGATTCAGCGCAGTCGTTTCTCTCGCTTTGAAGGGACATGCTCCGCTGGATGCAGCGGTTTTTTTCAGGCAGTTTCCCAACATTGAAAGTCTGACGATATCAAGCCAGGCGATTACCAGAAGAAATGCCGCGAGCGGGTTGTTCATGTTCCAGGCAGCTCAATCAAGATTCAGTATGGATTCAAGCTTTGCAGGGCAGTTGACAGGGCTTACCCGGTTACGGGAGCTGAATCTGCAGAATTGCGACTTGCCGGCAGGTTTTTCGTTGAGGGGCCTGAGTAGGCTGCAGGTGTTGAGGTTGATTGATACACGGGTCAAAGTGTTGACCGAGCATGCCGGTCCGTGGCGCCCAGGGGAGCCTGTGCAACACGTGGCTGATTATTCGCCAGTTGAACCGGATTTGACCGGCATGACCGAGTTACGTGTGTTGGATCTGACGCGGACTGGAATAAGCCGTCTTCCTTCCGGGCTTGATGCTGGCAATGGTCCGTCGAAGCTGGAAGTTTTAAAACTGGGTGACAATCCGATATTTGCCGCACCCTCAGTCAAAGCTATGACAGCGCTGCAGGAACTGGATCTTTCCCACATGGGGCTAGACGGATTTCCCGAGGGCATTACCTCGATGATTCCAGAAAAAGTATTGAATCTGGCGAATAATCGAATCACAGCGATCCCGGCATCCGTTGAACTCAGAGCCGGTTTCAATCTCATCGGCAATCCAATCACTGATCCGGTCTCCCTCCGTCGGCTGCTATATGCACGTAACCAGACAGGTAACGACATTTGGCTCGGAAGCGAAAGTTTTGATTTGTCGGCCAATCTTTGGCTGCAACATGTCCCGGCAGAGCAATTGGCTCGAAAGCTACAACTCTGGGGCAGCGTTAGCCATCTTGCCAGAGGTCTGAAGAAGCTGAGCCGTACGCCGGAGTTTTACGTTGAGCGGCCGCTATTGCAGCGGCGCGTCTGGTCGTTTCTCGAGATATACGACAAGGCTGATGTAGACGAGCAGTTGCGACTGAATCAGATTTTGGCTGAAGAACCGAGCCCAGTAGGAATGCTGGAAAAGCTGGAAGAAGAAATACGCACATACGACAGTACACGGCAGAATCAGCCCCTGCATCATCTGCCCAAGCGCCCGAAGCTCGATTGAGCCTCGAACCGGGGGGAGGAGTAAAAGCGGGAATCCCTGACCTGCCTGTATCAGGGTTCCCAAAAGGGGCGGACTTCGCTGTGAGCGTCGGTCCGGTGTAAAGAGGGAACCCCCGGCCTGCCTGTACCAAGGATCCCAAAAGGGTGAG
This sequence comes from Pseudomonas sp. R1-1, assembly GCF_051132135.1. Lineage (NCBI taxonomy): Bacteria > Pseudomonadati > Pseudomonadota > Gammaproteobacteria > Pseudomonadales > Pseudomonadaceae > Pseudomonas > Pseudomonas sp. R1-1. The sequence continues at coordinate 5,833,106 of NZ_CP071663.1, read as the reverse complement.
CTCGTCGCGTTGCGACATGGCCCGATGTAAAGAGGGGAATCCCCGGCCTGCCTGTACCAAGGTCCCCGAAACGGGTGGTGAAACGAATCACCTGTAAGAGATGTTGCAGGGGGCGTGCCAGGTTTTAATCTGCTGTAACAAAAAGCCTGTTCAGAAATACGAAAGCCCCGGATTTCGGGGCTTTCGCGTGTGCGGCTTGGGAGGATTTAGGCTTTTTAGATGGTAAGTGTGGCGATGTCGCTGTGCGCGATCACGGGTCATTGTGCATTGATGCGGTGCACGGCGGCCCTCACCCTAACCCTCTCCCGAGGGAGAGGGGACTGACCGTGGCGTTTTTTCGGATTACGCCGACCTGAGGTACCGAGCCGAACTCAAGCTTTGAAAGCGCTCGGGATCTGCTCCCTCTCCCATTGGGAGAGGGCTGGGGTGAGGGGATTGGATCTCGAATACACCGACGATCTCAAGCGAACGAAGCGTTAACCCTCATCCCCCTCGTCATCATCGCCACCATCAACCTTCATCCCCAATTCCTTGATCTTGCGCGTCAGGGTATTACGCCCCCAACCCAGTAACACCGCAGCGTCACGACGGCGACCGGCGGTGTGCTTGAGGGCCGTCTCGATCATGATCCGCTCAAACGCCGGTACCGCGCTGTCGAGCAGACTTGACTGACCACGCGCCAAGGCCTGATCGGCCCACTGACGCAGCGCCTGTTCCCAGTTGGTCACCGGCGCCGAATCCTGCGGCAGGTTCAGCAGTTCTGGCGGCAAGTCGCTGATGTGCACTTCGCGCCCGGAAGCCATCACCGTGATCCAGCGGCAGGTGTTCTCCAGCTGACGCACGTTGCCCGGCCATGGCAGGTTTTTCAGGTATTCCTCGGTCTCGCTTTTCAGCAGCTTGGGCTCGACCGCGAGTTCCTGGGCGGCGCGGCTGAGGAAGTGTTTGGCCAGGGTCGGGATGTCTTCGCGACGATCGGACAGGCGCGGGATGTGAATGCGGATCACGTTGAGGCGGTGGAACAAGTCCTCACGGAATTTGCCGGCATGCACCAGGGTTTCCAGGTTCTGGTGCGTTGCGGCGATGATGCGCACGTCGACCTTGACCGGCACATGCCCGCCCACCCGATAGAACTCACCGTCAGCCAGCACGCGCAACAGACGCGTCTGGGTGTCGGCCGGCATGTCGCCGATTTCATCGAGGAACAGTGTGCCGCCATCCGCCTGTTCAAAACGGCCGCGACGCAAGTTGGCCGCGCCGGTGAACGCGCCTTTCTCATGGCCGAACAGTTCCGACTCCATCAGATCCTTGGGGATCGCTGCCATGTTCAACGCAATGAACGGCGACGCCGCGCGTGGGCTGTGACGGTGCAGGGCGTGGGCGACCAGTTCTTTACCGGTACCCGACTCACCGTTGATCAGCACGGTGATGTTGGAATGGCTCAAGCGGCCGATGGCGCGAAACACTTCCTGCATCGCCGGCGCTTCGCCGATGATTTCCGGAGTGCGGGTCAATGCCGGTACGACTTCCAGTCCTTGCTGTTCCTGAGCGTGCTGATTGGCACGCTTGACCAGCGAAACGGCCTCGTCGACGTCGAACGGCTTCGGCAAGTATTCAAACGCGCCGCCCTGATACGAGGCGACCGCGCTGTCCAGATCGGAGTGAGCGGTCATGATGATGACCGGCAACCGCGGGTGCTGTTCGCGAATCCGCGCCAACAGGTCCAGACCGCTGGCGCCGGGCATGCGGATGTCGGAAATGATCACGTCCGGCTGCTGCCGCGCCAGACGACTCATCACGCCATCGGCGCTGTCGAAGCTCTGCGTGGTCATGCCTTCCTGTTGCAAGGCCTTTTCCAGAACCCAACGGATAGAACGGTCGTCATCGACGATCCACACGGTTTCACTACGGCTCATGTCGATGTGGCTCCTTGTTCCAGTGGCAGGAAGATCGAGAACGTGGTGTGGCCTGGATGGCTCTCACACTCGATCAGGCCCTGATGCTGACTGATGATGTTCTGGGTAATGGCCAGGCCCAGCCCGGTACCGTCCGGGCGCCCGCTGACCATCGGAAAGAAAATGGTTTCCTGCAGTTCCGCAGGGATGCCCGGGCCGTTGTCGATGATTTCGATCTTGGTCACCAGGCGATGACGGATATGGCCGATGGTGAACTGGCGCATGGCACGGGTGCGCAGGCTGATGCGGCCCAGACGCAGCTCGTTCTGGCTGCTGATCGCCTGCATCGCATTGCGCACGATGTTCAATACCGCCTGAATCATCTGCTCACGGTCGATCAATACGTCCGGAATGCTCGGGTCATAGTCGCGCACCAAGGTGATGCAGCCCTGGCTTTCGGCTTCGACCAGTTGGCAGACGCGTTCGAGCACTTCGTGGACGTTGCACATCGCCAGCGACGGCAGCTTGTTGGAACCGAGCATGCGGTCGACCAGATTGCGCAGGCGGTCGGCCTCTTCAATGATCACGTTGGTGTAATCGCGCAGGCTGTCTTCCGGCAGTTCGCGGGCCAGCAATTGCGCGGCGCCACGAATCCCGCCGAGCGGGTTCTTGATCTCGTGGGCGAGGCCGCGTACCAGCATCTTGCTGGTTTCCTGCTTGGACAACTGCGCCTCTTCCTTGGTGATCCGCAGCAAGCGGTCACGCGGGTGGACTTCAAGCAAAAGCAGGGTTTCGCCATTGCTGAGGATCGGCGTTACCGCGTAGTCCACGGTCAACGTCTGGCCGGTGAGCGCGGTGAGCATCGCTTCGCGCTTGGTAAACGGATGCGCTTGCTCGACCGCCTGGCGCAGGGAGTTGAGCGCCTCGGGGGATTCGGTGAACAGCTCGCTGATGAACTGGCCATGGCTGCGCTGACCGCTGACGGCCAGCAGCATTTCCGCCGCCGGGTTCATGTACTCGAGGCGTAATTGCGCGTCGAGCAGGATGGTCGCGGTGGTCAGGTTGTCGAGCAGCAAACGATGGATTGCGTCGCTTATGGTCATCTGGACCCCTTTTGGAGCAAGGCGTGCGCGAGAACTAAGCGCTGATACCGGGAAAATGCAAAAACCAAACCAAGGCTCCGAAAAGAAGCGTTTAACCCGTGAAACAGGCGTTTGACGCGCGTTTGTATGGCACGAAGCCAGCTCAAACGGGAAGTTTCGAACCAAAATGGGTTGGAATTTGAGTAGGGTGCAGCTTAGCGCACCAATATAGTGCGCATCGCTTGGTAGCGTCAGAAGAAGCGCAGGAAGGGGTTTTTCGGTTCTTCAGGTTTGTCTTTCAGCGGGCATTCCGGCCGCACGCCGTAATCGTCTTTGGTGCAAGGTTTGACCTGACGTCTCTGCGCCAGCGAAATGCGCAGCATGTGGAAGGGCTGGTTGGCGGTGCGTTCGACGGTGCGGCCCTCGGCATCGAGAATTTCTGCCGACAGGTTGTGGCTGCCGCGATCTATATTGCTCAGCGGGAAGACCGGGCTCAGGCCGGGTTCGCCGGTTGGCTTTCCGTCCAGCAACAAGCGATAGCGGTGCCCTTGCTGCAAGCCGGGCTCGCTGGTGATGCTGACAATCAGTTCTCCGGCACTGCTGCGGATGGTCGCATCGGGCTCGGGCACCAGAACCCGCAGCATGTCGTAATGAAACGGTGGCTGTGGTGAGGCGTTCCTGGTTTGGCTACTCGGGGCGGCGGCGGCGGCGGCGGCGGCGGTCGGGCTGGCAGACATGCGATTGCTGGTGGCGATCGGTACACGCTTGGCATTGCCGCGCGGCTGGTCGGTGTAGACGCGATTGCCCTGAGCATCGATATAGGTGAACACCTCGGCTGAGGCGGGCAGGGCGAGCAGGCACAGGATCAGGCAGGCAACTTTCATGGTCGATGCACCCGCTGCACGGTGAAGACTGCGGGTGGGCTTTGCTGAATCACGGTCTGGCCGTCGATCACCTGCACCGCAAGCCGATGTTCGCCGCGGTCGACGTTGACCAGTTGCAGGCTCGGCACGTTGCTTGGCTGGCCGTAGGGTTCGTCGTCGAGTACCAGTCTTAATTGATGCGGCGGCTGCAGGCGCGGCTTGATCAGCACGTTGACGGTGAAAGTGCCGTTGTTGGCGCGCAGGGCTTCTTCCGTGGGCAGGCCGGCCAGTTCAAGGATTTCGTAGGCATTGCTCGGCGGCTGGCGCGCTTCGGTCTCAGGTGCGGACGGCGAAACTGGCGCTTGCGGCTCGACACGGTTCAACGGCGGCAGCTCAACCGGCTGCGCCTTCACACCGTCCGGCGAATGATCGCTGTAGACCGTGTTGCCATTGGCGTCGGTGTACTTGTAGATCTGCGCAGCGGCGGGCAGGGCGATCAGCAGCAACATAAAAAGAAAGGAGCGACCCATGAACTCGACCGGTATGGAAAGCGATGGGTGCAGCATAGGACAGGTGGGGCGGTTGGCCCAACTTGCGACACATCCAAAGATCATTCAAACACCACAAATCCCTGTAGGAGTGAGCCTGCTCGCGATCGCGGTGGATCATCAAGAAAATTGGCGACTGACACGCCGCCATCGCGAGCAGGCTCACTCCTACAGGGGACTTGGTTGGCCGCAAAATCGAGGCAATAAAAAAAGGCCTCCCGAAGGAGGCCTCTTTTTGTCACGCCGCGTTACGCAGCGCTACCGGATCAGCAGCTGTAGTACAGCTCATATTCCAGTGGGTGTACGAAGGTGCGAACCTTGATTTCTTCTTCCGATTTCAGCGCGATGTAAGCGTCGATGAAGTCGTCGGAGAATACGCCGCCCTTGGTCAGGAACGCGCGGCCCTTGTCCAGCTCTTCCAGGGCTTCTTTCAGGCTACCGCAAACCTGTGGGATCTCTTTCGCCTCTTCAGGCGGCAGGTCGTACAGATTTTTGTCAGCGGCATCGCCTGGGTGGATCTTGTTCTGGATACCGTCCAGACCGGCCATCAGCAGTGCGGCGAAGGCCAGGTACGGGTTGGCAGCCGGATCCGGGAAGCGTGCCTCGATACGGCGGGCTTTCGGGCTCGACACGTAAGGAATGCGGATCGACGCGGAGCGGTTGCGAGCCGAGTAGGCCAGCATTACCGGCGCTTCGAAGCCTGGCACCAGACGCTTGTACGAGTTGGTGGCCGGGTTGGTGAAGCCGTTCAGGGCCTTACCGTGCTTGATGATGCCGCCGATGAAGTACAGAGCGGTATCGGAGAGGCCGGCATAGCCTTCACCGGCGAAGGTGTTCTTGCCGTCTTTCCAGATCGACATGTGTACGTGCATGCCCGAACCGTTGTCGCCGTACAGTGGCTTCGGCATGAAGGTCGCGGTGCGGCCGTATGCATCAGCAACGTTGTGGACGACGTACTTCAGGGTCTGGGTTTCGTCGGCTTTCTTCACCAGGGTGTTGAACTTGACGCCGATTTCGTTCTGGCCGGCAGTCGCCACTTCGTGGTGGTGAACTTCAACGGTCAGACCCATTTCTTCCAGTGCGTTGCACATGGAGGTACGGATTTCGTGGTCGTGGTCGAACGGCGGAACCGGGAAGTAGCCACCCTTGACGCCTGGACGGTGACCCTTGTTGCCACCTTCGACGTCCTGGTCGGACATCCACGAACCTTGCTCGGAGTAGATCTTGAACATCGAGCCGGAGATGTCCGACTTGAATTTCACCGAGTCAAAGATGAAGAACTCAGGCTCTGGACCGGCGAACACAGTGTCACCGATACCGGTGGCTTTCAGGTGCTCTTCGGCGCGCTTGGCGATCGCACGTGGGTCGCGGTCGTAGCCTTGCATGCTCGAAGGTTCGATGATGTCGCACACCAGGATCAGGGTAGCGTCTTCGGTGAACGGGTCGAGAACGGCAGTTTCGTCAACCGGCATCAGGATCATGTCGGAGGCTTCGATGCCTTTCCAGCCAGCGATGGAGGAACCGTCGAACATCTTGCCGACTTCGAAGAAGTCGTCATCCAGCGCATCGCGAGCCGGCATGGTCACGTGGTGCTGAGTGCCTTTGGTGTCCGTGAAGCGCAGATCAATCCATTTGACGTCATGATCTTTGATGAGTTGAACCGTCTTCGACATACTGTCCTCCGGGTGGCTTAGGGCTAGTAGTGGATGCCCTTAAAGTTGGGTGATGCCGGCGCGAATACTCTGCCAAGGCAACCTGCCTCACAAGGGAGCAAATTGCATGCCAGTGCCCCAGCATGGGTTTTTTGCCCCAATTTCATGCTTATAAAGGCTTCAAGCGGCCTGATTGCGAAAATATCGCCCTTTAATGTGGCGGAGCAAATCGAAAACGACCCGTTTTGGTGCGCGCAAAACGTTCTGCATATTAACTGGTTAAACCTTGAGCAATTTCCGCTATAATCCGCGCCCCCCTTTTTCGGCTGGCCGTGCGCGCGCTGTTTTCATGAAACTAATCGTAAAAGTCTTCCCCGAGATCACCATCAAAAGCCGACCTGTCCGGACGAAGTTCATCCGCCAGTTGGCCAAGAACATCCGCACCGTGCTCCGCGACTTGGACCCGGCAGTGGTGGTGAACGGCGTGTGGGACAATCTCGAGCTGGAAACCCGCGTTACCGACCCCAAAGCCTTGAAAGAGATGGGCGAGCGCCTGACCTGCATGCCAGGTATCGCACACTTTCTGCAGATCGACGAGTACCCGCTAGGCGACTTCGACGACATCACCGAGAAGTGCAAACAGCATTACGGTGCTGCGCTGGCCGGGAAGATTTTTTCGGTGCGCTGCAAGCGCGCCGGCAAGCACACGTTCAGTTCGATGGACGTCGAAAAATACGTCGGCAGCAAGCTGCGTCGCGAGTGCGGTGCGGCCGGAATCGACCTGAAATCGCCGGAAATCGAAGTCCGCATCGAAGTTCGCGACAAACGGTTGTTCGTCATCCACAGCCAGCACAACGGCATCGGCGGCTACCCGCTCGGTGCGCTGGAGCAGACGCTGGTATTGATGTCCGGCGGCTTCGACTCGACCGTGGCGGCCTACCAGATCCTGCGCCGTGGCCTGATGACGCACTTCTGCTTCTTCAATCTGGGCGGGCGTGCCCACGAATTGGGCGTGATGGAAGTCGCGCATTTCATCTGGAAGAAGTACGGCAGCTCGCAACGCGTGCTATTTGTCAGTGTTCCGTTCGAAGAAGTGCTGGGCGAAATTCTCGGCAAAGTCGATAACAGTCATATGGGCGTCGTATTGAAGCGTATGATGTTGCGCGCGGCGTCGAACATCGCCGAGCGCCTGCACATCGACGCGCTGGTTACCGGCGAAGCGATCTCCCAGGTCTCGAGCCAGACCCTGCCGAACCTGTCGGTGATCGACTGCGTGACCGACAAGCTGGTCCTGCGCCCACTGATCGTTGCGCACAAACAGGACATCATCGACACCGCGAACGAGATCGGCACTGCCGATTTCGCCCGGCACATGCCGGAATACTGCGGGGTCATTTCGGTCAACCCGAAAACCGCCGCCAAACGCGGTCGGGTTGAGCACGAAGAGCAGCAATTCGACATGGCGGTGCTCGAGCGTGCGCTCGCCAACGCCAAGCTGGTGCCAATCGATCGGGTGATCGACGAATTGGGCCAGGACGTACAGATTGAAGAAGTCAGCGAAGCACTGGCCGGCCAGATCGTGATCGACATCCGTCACCCGGATGCCGCCGAGGATGAGCCGCTGGAACTCGCTGGCGTAGAAGTACAGACGATGCCGTTCTATGCAGTGAACGCTCGTTTCAAGGAGCTGGATCCGACTCGCCAGTACCTGCTGTATTGCGACAAAGGCGTGATGAGTCGCCTGCATGCTCACCATTTGCTCAGTGAGGGGCATGCCAATGTGCGCGTTTATCGACCGAGCTAAGTGCCCGGGGCTGTTTGCCTGTGGCCTGCGTCACCGGCCCCCCGACACCGCCGTCAAGCTGTAACGGCCATGCCGGACACTACTGCTAATCGCTGCCAAGACTTGTCAGCAAACCGAATCCTCTGATCGAGATACACAAGTGATCGAAAATCTACGCAACATCGCCATCATCGCCCACGTTGACCATGGTAAGACCACCCTGGTAGACAAACTCCTGCGTCAATCCGGCACTCTGGAGCGCAACGAGCTCAACGACGAGCGCGTGATGGACTCCAACGACCAGGAAAAAGAGCGCGGTATTACCATTCTGGCGAAGAACACCGCCATCAACTGGAACGGCTACCACATCAACATCGTGGACACCCCGGGCCACGCCGACTTCGGCGGCGAAGTTGAACGCGTAATGTCGATGGTCGACTCCGTTCTGCTGCTGGTTGACGCTCAAGATGGCCCTATGCCGCAAACCCGTTTCGTGACCAAGAAGGCTTTCGAAGCCGGCCTGCGTCCAATCGTGGTGATCAACAAGGTTGACCGTCCAGGCGCGCGTCCGGACTGGGTTCTGGACCAGATCTTCGACCTGTTCGACAACCTCGGTGCGACCGAAGAACAACTGGACTTCCAGGTTGTTTACGCTTCGGCCCTGAACGGCATTGCCGGTCTGGATCACACCGCCATGGCTGAAGACATGACCCCGCTGTACCAGGCAGTAGTCGACCACGTTCCGCCTCCGGCCGTTGACCGTGATGGCGCGTTCCAGATGCAGATTTCCGCTCTGGACTACAACAGCTTCCTGGGTGTTATCGGTGTTGGCCGTATCGCTCGCGGTCGCGTCAAGCCGAACACCCCGGTTGTGGCGATCGGTGCTGATGGCAAGCGTCGCAACGGCCGTATTCTGAAACTGATGGGTCACCACGGTCTGCACCGCGTTGACGTTGAAGAAGCTGCAGCAGGCGATATCGTTTGCATCAGCGGTATGGATTCGCTGTTCATCTCCGACACCCTGTGCCACCCGGACACCGTCGAGGCGATGAAGCCGCTGACCGTTGACGAGCCAACCGTTTCGATGACCTTCCAGGTAAACGACTCGCCATTCTGCGGTAAAGAAGGCAAGTTCGTGACGTCCCGTAACATCAAGGACCGTCTGGACAAAGAGCTGCTGTACAACGTTGCACTGCGCGTTGAAGAAGGCGACTCGGCTGACAAGTTCAAGGTTTCCGGCCGTGGTGAGCTGCACCTCTCGGTACTGATCGAAACCATGCGTCGCGAAGGCTTCGAACTGGCCCTGGGCCGTCCTGAAGTGATCATCCGTGAAGTTGACGGCGTGAAGCAGGAACCGTTCGAAAACGTCACCATCGACATCCCTGAGGAAGCTCAGGGCAAGGTGATGGAAGAGATGGGTCTGCGTAAAGGCGACCTGAGCAACATGGTGCCGGATGGCAAGGGCCGTGTTCGTCTGGAATACAACATCCCTGCTCGTGGTCTGATCGGTTTCCGTAACCAGTTCCTGACCCTGACCAACGGTGCTGGCATCCTGACCTCGATCTTCGATCGCTACGACACCGTCAAGTCGGGCCACATGTCCGGCCGTCAGAACGGCGTTCTGGTTTCGGTTGAAACCGGCAAGGCACTGACCTACTCGCTGGAAACCCTGCAGGCTCGCGGCAAGCTGTTCGTAGAACACGGCCAGGAGATCTACAACGGTCAGATCGTTGGTCAGAACAGCCGCGACAACGACCTGGGTGTAAACCCAACCAAAGGCAAGAAGCTCGACAACATGCGTGCTTCGGGTAAAGACGAAACCATCGCTCTGGTCCCACCTGTTCGCTTCACTCTGGAACAGGCTCTGGAATACATCCAGGAAGACGAGCTGTGCGAAGTCACGCCTAAGTCGATCCGTCTTCGCAAGAAGATCCTCGACGAAAGCGAGCGTACCCGCGCTGCCAAGAAAGCCAAGGCGTAATCTAGCCTCGGTATGAAGAACGCCCCCGGTCGCGAGACCGGGGGCGTTTTTGTTTGTCTGGGGTTTAAACGATATTTTTGCTGGCCCCATCGCTGGCAAGCCAGCTCCCACAGGGTTTTGGGTCGTATATAAAATATGTGCTCGACCACAATCATTGTGGGAGCTGGCTTGCCAGCGATGGCGGCCGGTCAGCCGCTGAAAATCTCAAGACCGATCAGAACTTCTCGATCGCGCGGAAATTCTGCACGCGCTCGACTTCCTTCGGCTTGTACGCGCAATAGCCCGGCCGCGGGCCGATTTTCGGGTGGTTGCGGCAGGTGTCCGGGCGCTTGTCATAAATGGTGCACAGGCGGCTCTTACGATCCAGGTAATAGCAATCGTTGTTGCTCATGCGCTGGAGGGTGAAGATTCCCGACTTCTGATTGAAACGCTCGACCAGGCCTTCCTTTTGCAAACGCTTGGCGATGTTCTTCGGCGGATCGCCCAGTTCGAACTCGTCGACCACACCGATGCGCACCAGATCCTTGATCTTCACCTCGACCGGCAACGTGCAGCAGCTGGACATGCACGAGCCGCACATCGGCGCCGAATATTTGGCCCACGTATCGAGACGATCAATCTCGGCGGCGGCGATCAGGTTGGGTTTCATCATCGGGAGTTACCAGAGGTGTGCATCAGGGCGCGCGATCATACCGGGACTGGTGGATTTTTGAACAACCTTTCGCCAGATTTTTCTCGATGCCGGCACTTTGCCGGGCAACTCGGCACGGCCCCTGCATTCATTGGTTCATCCGCCAAGGTTATGCCGGACTACCTCACAGTCTCCGGAAATACAGCCGAACCAGAGCCGTTACCGTCGGTCAGACCGTCTAGGCTCAGACAATTCCCCGCTCGCTCGAGGTCCTATTGATGACTCAAGAACCACTAGTTCGCGAAGCAGAGGTGGCCGCATTCCGCGACGCCGTCCTGACCAAACTCACCTATGCAGTGGGCAAGGATCCCGATCACGCCTTTGACCATGACTGGTTCGAAGCCATCGCCCTGGCGGCGCGTGATCACATGGTCGAACACTGGATGGACCACACCCGGCAGATCTACCGCAAAGGCCAGAAGCGGGTGTATTACCTCTCGCTGGAATTTCTGATCGGCCGCTTGCTCTACGACAGCCTGAGCAACCTTGGCTTGCTCGACGTCGCACGTGAGGCGTTGACCGAACTGGGCGTCGATCTGGAGCGCATCCGTTTGCTGGAGCCCGACGCAGCGCTCGGCAACGGCGGCCTCGGACGTCTGGCAGCGTGCTTCATGGAAAGCATGTCGACCCTCGGCATTGCCGGTCATGGCTATGGCATTCGTTATGAGCACGGCTTGTTCCGTCAGGCGATTGTCGATGGCTGGCAGCAAGAGCAAACCGAACATTGGCTGGATTTCGGCAACCCGTGGGAATTCGAGCGGCCGGAAGTGGTGTACCCGATCGGCTTCGGCGGCAGCGTTGAAACCGTCACCGACGCCAATGGCAAAACCCGTCAGGTCTGGTCGCCGGCGGAAACCGTGCGCGCGATTGCCTATGACACCCCGGTGGTCGGCTGGCGCGGCGCCAGCGTCAACACCTTGCGCCTGTGGCGTGCGCGTGCGATGGAAGAGCTGCATCTGGAGCGTTTCAACGCTGGCGACCACCTTGGCGCGGTCGCCGAAGTGGCCCGCGCCGAAAGCATCTCGCGCGTGCTCTACCCGGCAGACAGCACCGAAGCCGGTCAGGAACTACGCCTGCGACAGGAATACTTCTTCGTCGCCGCGTCGCTGCAGGATCTGCTGCGCCGTCATCGCAACATGCACACCTCGGTACTGACCCTCGGTGATCATGCGGCAATCCAGCTCAATGACACCCACCCCTCGATTGCCGTCGCTGAACTGATGCGTCAATTGGTCGACGTCTATGACGTGGCGTGGGATGCGGCTTGGCAGGTAACGGTCGACACGCTGTCGTACACCAACCACACCTTGCTGCCCGAGGCGCTGGAAACCTGGCCGGTCGGCCTGATGGAACGCATGCTGCCGCGGCACATGCAGATCATTTATCTGATCAACGCCCAGCACATCGACTCGCTGCGGGCCAAGGGCATTCATGATTTCGACGTGCTGCGCGCGGTGTCGCTGATCGAAGAAGACAACGGCCGCCGGGTGCGCATGGGCAACCTCGCGTTCCTTGGTTCGCACAGCGTCAACGGCGTGTCCGGGCTGCATACGCAACTGATGCGCAAAACCGTTTTCGCCGAATTGCACAAACTCTACCCGGAGCGGATCAACAACAAGACCAACGGCATTACGTTCCGCCGTTGGCTGTTCCAGGCCAACGCCGAGCTGACCTCGATGCTGGTCGATGCTGTGGGCCCGGAGATCCTCGATCATCCTGAAGAGCGTCTGCTCGAACTGGAGCCGTTCGCCGAGAAAACCGCGTTCCGCAAAGCGTTTGCCGAACAACGCCTGCACAGCAAAAAAGCCTTGGCCTACCTGATTCACGAGCGCCTCGGTATTGCCGTCAACCCGGCGGCGATGTTCGACGTGCAGGTCAAACGCATCCATGAGTACAAGCGTCAATTGCTTAACCTGCTGCACACCGTCGCGCTGTATCAAGCGATTCGTGCCGAGCCGGAAGTCGACTGGGTGCCACGGGTGAAAATCTTCGCCGGCAAGGCCGCGGCGAGTTATCACCAGGCCAAACTGATCATCAAACTGACCAACGACATCGCCCGGGTGGTCAACAACGACCCGACGGTGCGCGGCTTGCTCAAGGTGGTGTTCCTGCCCAATTACAACGTCAGCCTGGCGGAGAGCATCATTCCGGCGGCGGACTTGTCCGAGCAGATTTCCACCGCCGGTTTCGAGGCGTCGGGCACCAGCAACATGAAGTTCGGTCTCAACGGCGCGCTGACCATCGGCACCCTCGATGGCGCCAACGTGGAGATGGCCGAGCGCATCGGTGCCGAACACATGTTCATCTTCGGCCTCAGTGCGCAGCAGGTTGAAGCGCGCAAGCAGAACCACGAGTTCAGCGCCTTGCCGGACATCGCCGCGTCGCATCGTCTGAACGATGTGCTGCAAGCGATCCGCAGCGGTGTGTTCTCGCCCGACGACACCTCGCGTTACACCGGGCTGATCGATTCGTTGATCGACTACGACCGTTTCCTGGTCTGCGCCGATTTCGATTCGTACTGGGAAGCGCAGAAGCGCGTGGAAGCGCACTGGCACGATTCCAATAACTGGTGGCGTTCGGCAGTGCTGAACACGGCGCGCATGGGCTGGTTCTCGTCTGACCGGACCATTCGCGAGTACGCCACCGATATCTGGAAAGCGCTGGAGTAACTTTCCGCAACAAATCTGCGCAAGGCCCAACGTTTGTTGGGCCGGATCGATATACTGAGCGCCGGTTACCGGATGCATCAGTCACTACTCATGCCCTGTGGGGGCGAGCCTGCTCGCGATAGCGTTGTCACATTAAACAGAAATGTTGACTGACAAAGCGCTTTCGCGAGCGAGCTCGCTCCCACGGGGTTTGTGCCTAGACTGAAGCCATCGCCGGACTCGCCCCGCCCCGGGGCTGCTTAGGGATATCGACCATGCAATGGATGTTCATGTTGATCGGGCTGGTGCTCGGTGGACTGCTCGACGAGTCGTTCAGCGCTGCGCTGTTGGGCGCGCTGCTCGGGCTGGCGATTGTGCAGACGATGCGCATCGCGCGGCTCGGCAAACTGACGGCTGCGCAACAGCAGCAGCTCGAACAAGCCAAAGTCGCCTTGCAAGGCGTCGAGCAGCGGCTGTTTCTGCTCGAAGGCGCGCCGCTTCATGCGGCGTCACCGCCGCCTCCTGCGCCCGTCGCCGAGCCGGTAGCCGAGTCTGTCGAAGTCTTCGAACAATCCGCGGCGCCTGAACTGATCTGGGAACTGCCGCCCGAACTCGAGCCGATCACCGCCGCCACCCGTGAAACCAGCCAGCCGCTGCCGGACGATGTCTGGCGCGCCGAACCGGCCCCTCGCGAACCGCAAAAACCTGCCGAACCCCGTGGGCCGAACCTGATCGAGCGTGGCATCAGTGCGGCACGCAACTGGCTGTTCGGTGGTAACACGGTGCTGCGCGTGGGTGTAGTGCTGTTGTTTTTCGGTCTGGCGTTTTTGCTGCGTTACGCCACCGAAGGCATGGTGGTGCCGATCGAACTGCGTTACGCCGGGGTTGCGGCTGCCGCGTTGGGCCTGCTTGCGCTGGGTTGGTGGTTACGCCGGCGCAACACAAATTATGCGTTGATGCTGCAGGGCACCGGGATCGCGGTGCTGTACCTGACGGTGTTCGCGGCGATGCGCTTGCATCCGCTGCTCGATCCTTCGGCCGCACTGGGCCTGCTGGTGGCTGTGACGGTGTTCTCGGCCATTCTGGCAATCACCCAGGATGCCTTGGGGCTGGCCGCTGCGGCTGCCTTGGGCGGTTTTGCCGCGCCGATCCTGACTTCTACGGGGGAAGGCAATCACGTCGCGCTGTTCAGTTATTTCGCCCTGCTCAACGCCGGCATTCTGGCGATTGCCTGGTTCAAAGCCTGGCGCCTGCTCAATCTGATCGGCTTCGTTGGCACCTTTGGCATCGGTTTCGCTTGGGGGCTACGTTCCTATGTTCCGGAGCTGTTGTGGAGCACCGAGCTGTTCCTGATTCTGTTTTTCCTGATGTACTTGGCCATCGGCTTGCTGTTTGCCCGACGCAAGCTGCTCGATCTGGCCGATGCCCCGGGGGACGCTGATCGCGAGGCGCTGTTGCACTGGTCGGTGCGCAAGGGCGATTACGTCGATGGCACCCTGCTGTTCGGCCCGCCGATCATTGGTTTCGGTTTGCAGTTTGCCATCGTCCAGCACCTGGAATTCGCGGCGGCGTTCAGTGCCTTGGCGCTGGGCATGCTCTATATGGCGCTGGCCCGGGTGTTGATGAGTGGGCGCGCAGTATTGCTGGGCGAAACCTGTCTGGCGCTCGGGGTGATTTTTGCCAGTCTGGCGATTCCGTTGGGGCTCGATGCGCGCTGGACGTCAGCGGCATGGGCGGTGGAAGGGGCGGGGATTTTCTGGCTCGGCTTGCGTCAGCATCGACCGTTTGCGCGGGCTTTTGCGCTGTTGCTGCAATTGGGCTCGGCGTTGGCCTTCCTCAGTGAATTGCGAGTCGGCGAAAGCAGTTTGCTCGACGGTGCGCCACTGGGTGCGTTGATGCTCGGCGGTGCGCTGCTGTTCAGCTTCTATCAATTGCGCAAAGCGGCAGTGGAGCAGACCGCGCCGTGGGAGCGCCAGGCGTTGCCCGTGCTGGCGAGTCTGGGCCTGACTTTTCTCTACCTGCTGGCACCACTGTTCTTTTTCATCCAGGGCACGGCGATCAGTTGGGCGCTGGCCGGGCTGGCGACGTTGTGGGTCGGGCTGCGCATTCAATCGCGCACCTTCCTGTTCAGCGCGTTTGCGGTGCAATTGCTCGGCGGCGCGTTGTTCCTGTTGCGCCTGCAAGGCGCGGGCGAGGATTCGTCAGCAGTGTTCAGCGCCGGCTGGAGCGGATTACTCAGCGCATCGCTGATCGGTCTGGCACTGATCGCCGGCATGTTGCTGGCGGCGCGCAATGACATGGTGCGCGGCGATGTGCGCTTGCTGCGCGGTCTGTCGGTGGTGCTGTTGGCCGGCCTGGTGCTGATCAATCTGGCAGTGCTGTTTGTCCTGCCGTGGCAGACCGCGAGTGCGGTGTGGGCGGCCAGTGGTTTGCTGATCATCTGGCTGAGCCTGTATTTGCAACAGCGCGTCAGCTTCGTGTTCGGTCTGCTGTTGCAAGTGATTGGTGGCGCCGCGTTTTTGCTGGCCGGCCCGGAGTTGCTCGGGCCGTTGTCCAGCGAAGGTTTGAAACCGCTGGCCCATGGCGGATTCTGGACGCCGCTGGTGCTGGGGCTGGCGGCGATGATCGGCGCGTGGCGCTTGCAACAGGGTAACCATGCTTCGGCGTTTGATGCGTTGAGTTTGCAGCGTTTGTCCGAAGTGTTGCTGGTGTGGGGCGCCGCTTGGTGGTCGCTGGCGTGGATCAGTGAGGTGCTGCGCTTTGCACCGGTCAATCTGCAAGCCACTTTGCTGCTGTTGGCCGCGGCGCTCAGTGTGGCGCTGTGGACGCTGGCGTCACTGCGGCTGAAATGGCCGGCGCTGGGTTTGCTCTGCACCTTGCTGATCCCGGCGGCTGCGCTGGTATTGCTCGGTGCATGGCAGTCGCGTTATCACCCGGCAGCCGACTTCGGCTGGCCGGCCTGGACGCTCGTATTTGCCGCGCATTTCTTCAGCCTGCGCCGCCTCGCGTCGATGTTGCCGGCCCGCGCTTTGAGTACCGCCCATGTGCTCGGCTGCTGGCTGCTGATCGGCGTGCTGGCGTTGCAGTTGCGTTACGGTCTGCTGCTGTTGTCCGAGCAGTACAACGCGTGGCGCTGGCTGGGCTGGGCGATTCTGCCGAGCGTCTATTTGCTGCTGGCAGCGACGCCGCGCACGTGGCCGTGGCCGGTATCGGCGTTTGCCCGCGAGTACCGTTTTTACGCCGCTGCGCCGCTGGCCGTGTTGATGCTGGCGTGGTTCTGGCTGGCCAACGCTGTCAGCGATGGCAACGCCGAACCGCTGCCGTATGTGCCGCTGCTCAACCCTCTGGAGTTGGGGCTGCTGTTTGCCCTGTTCGGCGTTTATGTGTGGTCGCGCAGTGCGCTGGCGCAACTGTCCATCCGCCGGGACTACGCCGGTTACGCCACGCAACTGGTCGCCGGGGTTTCGCTGTTTGCCTTCTGCACGGCGCTGGTGACCCGCGCTGCGCATCATTGGGCCGGCATCCCCTTCGAACTGGACACGCTGCTCGCCTCGATGCTGGTGCAGGCCGGGTTGTCGATCGTCTGGACGCTGATGGCGCTGGGGCTGATGATCGGCGGTCATCTGCGCCATCGCCGCGAAGTGTGGCTGATCGGCGCGGCGCTGATTGCGCTGGTGGTGGCGAAACTGATTTTTGTCGAACTGAGCAACCGTGGCGGCCTCGCCCGGATCGTCTCGTTTATCGGCGTCGGCGTGTTGCTGCTGGTGGTGGGCTATTTTGCCCCGTTGCCGCCCAAGCGCGTCGAAGCCGAACCGGCGGCGGGCAAACCCGCCACGGAAACCGAAGGAGTTGTCTCTTGAGTCGCATGCTGAATCTGGGTTGGTTGGCGTTGGGCGTGGTGATGGCTGCCGGCGCCCAGGAAAAACCCGCGGACTTCGCCACGCAGGTGCCACTGTCGGTCAGCGGCAACGGCCCATGGTATCGCCTCGAATTGCCGCTAAGCGTGCAACTACAAGCACGCCAGACTGATCTCGGCGACTTGCGCGTGTTCAACGCCGCCGGTGAACCGCAGGCCTACGCGCTGGCCCGCGAATCCGCGCAGACCCGCGACGACGGTCAGTTGCACGACGTCAAATGGTTCCCGTTGTACAACGCCGCCGATGCCAGCGAGCGCGCGCCCAACGTGCGCGTGCAATCGACCACTAACGGCACGCTGGTCGAAGTGCAGCCGTCCAGTCAGCTGGAAGCCGGGGAAGAAGTGCTGCGTGGCTGGCTGCTCGATGCCAGCGCGATCAAGGCACCGTTGCAGCAATTGGTCCTCGACTGGACCAGCGAGCGCGACGGCTTCCAGCGTTTCAGCATCGAAGCCAGCGACGATCTGCAACATTGGCAGGCGTGGGGCGATGGCCAGGTCGCACGGCTGACCTTCTCCGATGAGCGCATCGAGCAGCACGAAGTGACTTTACCGGGGCAGACCGCGCGGTATGTGCGCCTGCTCTGGGAGTCGCCGGGTTCAGCGCCAATCCTTACTTCGGCGCAACTGAAAAGCAGCGACCCGCGTCATCTACCGCTGCCGTTGGTCTGGTCGCAAACCGTGGCCGGCAGCAGCATCAAGGCCGGGGAATACACCTGGCAGCTGCCGATGGGGCTGAATGTCGAGCGCGTGCAGGTTGAATTGAAACAGCCGAACAGTCTGGCGCCGGTCACGTTGGCCGGCCGCCGCGAGAGCAGTTTGCCGTGGCAGACGTTGAGCAGCGGCTTGTTGTACCGCCTGACCCAGAACAATCAGGACGTAGTGCAGAACGAAATACCCCTCGCCGGGCAGACCGTGCAGCAATTGAAGCTGACCGTGGACGAACGCGGTGGTGGGCTGGGTGAGCAGGCGCCGGATCTGAAATACGCGGTGCGCGCCACACAGGTGATTTTCCTCGCACGGGGCGATGGGCCGTACAGCCTCGCGCTGGGCAATGCCACGGTGAAAACGGCTAACCTGCCGTTGACCACGCTGATTCCTGATTTCAAACCGCAGATGCTGGCGACGCTGGGCAAGGCTTCTGTGCAGAGCGAAGCCGTGGTGACGCAGACCTCGACGGCGACCACCGCGGCGGTGGCCGGGACCAATTGGAAAAAGATCGGCTTGTGGGCGGTGTTGTTGCTCAGCGTGGTATTTCTGGGGTCGATGGCGTTCAGCCTGTTGCGCAAGCCGCCCGCCAACACCTGAGAAGGCTGGCGCTGTGCGCCAATCGCGAGCAGGCTCGCTCCCACAAGTGACCGCGTTTCTTCATGTGGAATGCTGTCCTTGTAGGAGTGAGCCTGCTTGCGATAGCGGTCTACCCGCCTACAAAAATCTTCAAACTGCCGCATCAGCCAGGCACCAATAGTCTCGAACCGGTCTACGCTAAATCCGTCACCTGAACTCTCCACCGACAATCACGTCTGATGCAGGCAAATACGCCCCGACGCACGTTAGCGGGCGTCTTCGCTCGCTAGGTTTTCAGACTCCCTGTAAACTGCGCGGGTTTTTAGCCCCCCCCCATTCCACCGGAGCCGTCCATGTCCCGCGTTACCTTGAGTCGCTATTTGATTGAGCAGACCCGCAGCAACAACACTCCTGCCGATCTGCGCTTCCTGATCGAAGTGGTGGCGCGTGCCTGCAAGGAAATCAGCCACGCCGTGTCCAAAGGCGCCCTCGGCGGTGTTCTGGGCAGCATGGGCACTGAAAACGTCCAGGGCGAAGTGCAGAAGAAACTCGACGTGCTGTCGAACGAAATCCTGCTCGAAGCCAACGAATGGGGCGGTCACCTGGCCGGCATGGCGTCCGAAGAAATGGACAATGCCTACCAGATCCCGGGCAAATACCCGAAAGGCGCCTACCTGCTGGTATTCGACCCACTGGACGGTTCGTCGAACATCGACATCAACGCGCCGGTCGGCACCATTTTCTCGGTACTGCGTTGCCCGAACGAATACCTCAGCCAGAACGAGCCGCTGAACGAAAAGGCCTTCCTGCAACCAGGCACGCAACAAGTGGCCGCCGGTTACGCGATCTATGGTCCGCAGACCATGCTGGTGCTGACCCTGGGCGACGGCGTCAAAGGCTTCACCCTCGACCGCGAAATGGGCAGCTTCGTGCTGACCCACGAAGACATCACCATTCCTGAAACCACGCAGGAATTTGCCATCAACATGTCCAACCAGCGTCACTGGGAAGCCCCGGTACAGCGCTACGTCGGAGAGTTACTGGCCGGTGAAGAAGGTCCGCTGAAAAAGAACTACAACATGCGTTGGGTTGCAGCGATGGTTGCCGACGTGCATCGCATCCTGACGCGTGGCGGTCTGTTCATGTACCCGCGCGACAGCCGTGAGCCGTCAAAGCCGGGCAAACTGCGCCTGATGTACGAAGCCAACCCGATGTCGTTCCTCGTCGAACAAGCGGGTGGCGCCTCCACTGACGGCCACCAGCGCATCCTCGACATTCAGCCTGAAGGCCTGCACCAGCGTGTAGCGGTGTTCCTCGGCTCGAAAGAAGAAGTCGCGCGCGCCACGGCATACCACAAGGAATAACCGTGACTGCGCCCTGGCAGCCGTTGCTCGACTGGTGGTTCGGACAAGCCGAATCCCCCGACGCAGTAGCGGCTGAAAAGGGCAAGTTGTGGTTCGGCAAGCGAGCCAGCCAAGACCTCGAAGCGCAGACGCGCTTCGGGGTCTTTGTCGATCAGGCCCTGGCCGGCGAATTGACCGAGTGGACGCAATGTCCCGAAGGTTGGCTGGCGCTTGTGCTTTTGCTCGATCAGCTGCCGCGCATGATCCATCGCAACACCCCCAAAGCCTACTCCGGTGATTTACGCGCGCAGAAGCTCGTCGCCCAAGGCATCGCGGCGGATTTTGATCGGCAGTTGAAACCGATCCAGCGTGTGTTCATTTATCTGGTGTTCGAACACTGCGAAAACCTCGCGGTGCAGAACGAAGCGGTGTCGCGCTTCATCGAACTGGTGGCGGAACAGCCTGAGGATGAGCGGGCAGTGTTCGCCGACAATCTGGATTACGCCGAGCGGCATCGCAAGGCGATTGCCCGGTTTGGCCGGTTTCCGCATCGAAATGCGGTGTTGGGGCGGGAGTCTACGGCGGAGGAATTGGAGTTTCTTTCGGGGCCTGGTTCACGGTTTTAAATCTTCTGTTCGGCTGAGGCCCAATCGCCAGCAGGCTGGCTCCCACAATGCATTTGTGAACGACACAGATCAAATGTGGGAGCCAGCCTGCTGGCGATGGGGCCAATAGCAGCGCTTTAAATTCTGAAACTACCGACCAACTGCTTCAATCGCGCCGCCTGCTGCTCCAGATCCGAGCACGCGCGCAATGTCGCCTGCAGATTTTCCACGCCTTCCTGATTCAGCGTGTTGATCTCGCTGATATCCACGTTGATCGACTCGACCACGGCGGTCTGCTCTTCAGTCGCGGTGGCGACCGACTGGTTCATGCCGTCGATCTCGCCGATACGCTGGGTCACGCTGCCCAGGCGTTCGCCGGCCTGGTTGGCGATGCCGACGCTGCTTTCGCTTTCGCGCTGGCTCTCGGTCATGATGCTCACCGCCTGACGTGCACCGACTTG
The DNA here is from genome assembly GCF_051132135.1 of Pseudomonas sp. R1-1. Lineage (NCBI taxonomy): Bacteria > Pseudomonadati > Pseudomonadota > Gammaproteobacteria > Pseudomonadales > Pseudomonadaceae > Pseudomonas > Pseudomonas sp. R1-1. The sequence goes on along the minus strand of NZ_CP071663.1, from coordinate 5,812,357 downwards.
CAGTTCCTCGATCATCTTCTGCACTTGCTGCGCCGAATCCTGGGTGCGGTGGGCGAGGTTGCGCACTTCATCGGCGACCACGGCGAAACCGCGACCGGCCTCACCGGCGCGCGCCGCTTCGATCGCGGCGTTGAGCGCGAGCAGGTTGGTTTGCTGGGAAATGCTGGTGATCACTTCGAGAATCTGGCCGATGTTCACCGTGTTGCTGTTGAGGGTTTCGATGTTGCCGCAGGAATCGCTGATCTTCGCCGACAGCTGTTGCATGGCTTGGATGGTTTTATCCACCACCTGCTGACCTTCGACGGCGAGGCCTCGCGCATCGCTGGAGTGCTGCGAGGCGAGGGCGGCGTTCTGGGCGATTTCCTGGGCGGCGGCGCCGAGCTGGTTGATCGCCGCGGCGACGCTGTTGGTGCGGCTGGCTTGCTGGTCGGAGTTGTACATCGACGAGTTCGACGCGGCGACCACACGCAGGGCGACTTCGTTGACTTGGCCGGTGGCCGAAGACACTTCGCGGATGGAGGTGTGAATACGCTCGACGAAGCGGTTGAACGAAGTGCCCAGCGCGCCGAACTCATCGTTGCCGTGAATCACCAGGCGCTTGGTCAGATCGCCTTCACCTTCGGCGATGTCGTGCATGGCGCGGCCCATGGTCAGCAGCGGTTGCATCAGCACACGAATCAGCATGCCCAGCAGGGCCAGAATGATCATCACGGCAATGGCCATGGCGATCAACGCTGAGGTGCGGAATTCGCTGAGCATGGCGAACGCGGTGTCTTTGTCGAGCACCAGCGCCACGTACCAGTCAGCCGACGGCACGCCGTTGACGCGGGTGAAGGAGATCAACTGAGTCTTGCCGTCGAATTCGACTTCTTTCAGGCCCGGGCTGACTTTCGGCGCGCCGTTCGGATAAGCCTCGGCGAGGGTCTTGAGCACCAGTTTGCTGTCCGGGTGGATAAGGATTTTGCCTTCGGCACTGACAATGAACGCGTGACCGTGACCGCCGAAGTTCAGCGAGTTGATGATTGCGCTGACGCTGGTCAGATCGATATCTGCGCCGGCGACGCCGAGCATCTGGCCCTGGCGCTGCACCGGCGTGGCGACGGTAATCACCAGTTTGCCTGACGAGGCGGCGATGTACGGTTCGGTGACGATGGTCTGTTGCGCGGAGTTGGCCGCTTTGTACCAGCCGCGGGCGCGCGGGTCGTAATCCGGCGCGCGATTGCCGGCCGGTACCGAGAACATCACGCCGTCCGCGCCGCCGAAATAGCTGAGCTGAAAATTGCCGGTGTAGGCGGGCAGGTCGATGATGCGCTTGAGGCTGGCCGGCGCGTTGCCGTCGACCGCTACTTGCTGGGATAACGACTGCAGCAGCTGGATGCGGCTTTCCAGCCAGGTCTGAATGTTGCTGGTGGTCAGACTGCCCAGTTCCTGCATGGTCGCTTCGGTGCTGCTGCTCAGGGCCTGACGTTGTCGATAGTCGTTGAACAGAATGAAACAGGCGAACGCAACGGCCACCACGAGGGCGGCAGCCAACAAGATCTTGTGGCTGAATTTCAGGTTTCTGGTCATCGAATGAACTACCGAGCAAGGGCTGGTCAGGAAAGGACGGCAATTTGCCATATTCCCTGGCGTTGCGCTGCTCTTATTTCGACCGGCGCGCGCCAAAGATTAGGCGTGCTGGCGGAAATTCGACGAAATGCTCAATAGCCCTACAAAGTGTCTGATTTAACCGATAAATGCCGGACGGGCGGATGAACAAATAGCCATCTTGTCAGGGAACCAGAGGAGGGTTTTCTCTTCTAAGCTTCTGGTTGGCACCATGCCAGCCCCCTTCCGCTCCAGGAGTTACACCATGTCGCTGCGATCTCTCGCCCTTCTGTCCTTTTGCGTGCTGCTGGCCGCATGCAGCAAGGTCAATCAGGAAAACTACTCGAAGCTCTCGGCCGGCATGGCCAAGGCCGAAGTCGAAACCCTGCTGGGCAAACCGACCGATTGCTCGGGTGCGCTCGGTATGTCCAGTTGCACCTGGGGCGACAAGAACAGCTTTATCAGCGTGCAGTACGCCGGTGACAAAGTGCTGATGTTTTCCGGCCAAGGCCTGAAGTAAACCGGGGCGTTGCGCCCACGGAGAAAAAAATGAAGCGGTTATTGTTAGTTCTTTTTGCCGGCCTGGTTTTGGCTGGCTGCGCCACTTCCGGCGTCGACTCGTTGGCACCGAAGACCGTCAACAGCGTCAACCTCAAGCGTTATCAAGGCACCTGGTACGAGTTGGCGCGTCTGCCGATGTACTTCCAGCGCAACTGCGCGCAATCCGAAGCGCATTACACCCTCAAGCCTGACGGCAACGTGGCGGTGCTCAACCGCTGCCTGACGCCGGACTGGCAATGGGAAGAGGCCAAGGGCACGGCTTATCCGCAAGTGCCGGGCAAGACCGACAAGCTGTGGGTCGAGTTCGACAACTGGTTCTCGCGCCTGCTGCCGGGCGTGGCCAAAGGTGAATACTGGGTGTTGTACGTCAGCGACGACTACAAGACCGCCATCGTCGGCGACCCGAGTCGCAAGTACATGTGGCTGCTGTCGCGTACACCGACCGTCAACGGAGTGGTGCGCGAGGACTTGCTGAGCAAGGCGCGTCAGCAAGGGTATGACACCACGCGGCTGATCTGGCGGGCGACGGATCGGCAGATGGCCAAGACTTCGAACTGAAGAACACTGCAAAACTTTGTAGGAGTGAGCCTGCTCGCGATAGCGGTATGTCAGAACATGAATATGTAACTGACACACCGCTATCGCGAGCAGGCTCACTCCTACATGGGGTTTTGTCTCAGCCAAGAAGATCGCGCAGGACTTGAGTGAAGGCTCGGGCGCTGTCTTCTTCCCCGGCATGCCTGCCGCCTCGCACCACCCATTGGCCATTCACCATCACATCTCGCACCTGCCGATCGCCACCGGCGAACAACCAGCGATTCAAAATCCCGTCCCCACTGGCCGTCGCCAGGTAGGGATCGTTGCCATCGAGCACAATCCAGTCGGCCCGCTTGCCGATTTCCAGCGCACCAATCGGCTGCCCCAGTGCCTGCGCTCCGCCGTCCAGCGCGGCGTCGTACAACGTGCGCCCGACCATCGGCTGATCCGCGCCATACAAGCGATTGCGGCGCTGGTCACGCAGACGCTGGCCGTATTCCAGCCAGCGCAATTCCTCCACCACGCTGAGCGACACATGGCTGTCCGAGCCGATGCCCATGCGCCCGCCCTGAGCGAGGAAATCCACCGCCGGGAAAATCCCGTCGCCCAGATTTGCTTCGGTGGTCAGGCAAAGCCCGGCGATGGCGCGACTGTTGGCCATCAGCGTGACTTCTTCCCGGTTGGCGTGGGTCGCGTGGACCAGGCACCAGCGTTGATCGACTTCGACATTTTCATACAGCCATTGCAGCGGCCGACGCCCGCTCCAGTTCAGGCAGTCGTCGACTTCCTTCTGCTGTTCGGCGATGTGGATGTGCACCGGGCACTGTTTGTCGCTGGCGGCGAGAACTTCGCTGATCTGTTGCGGCGTCACCGCGCGCAACGAGTGAAAGCACAACCCCAGCGATTGCGCCTTTTGCTGCGCCAGTAATGGCTGCAGGCGCGATTGCAGATTGAGGTAATTTTCCGTGCTGTTGATAAACCGTCGTTGGCCGTCATTGGGCGTCTGGCCGCCGAAACCGGCGTGACTGTAGAGCACCGGCAGCAGGGTCAGGCCGATGCCGCTGTCGCTGGCGGCCTGGCTGATGCGCAAGGCCAGTTCGGCCGGGTCGGCGTACGGCTGACCGCTGCTGTCGTGGTGTACGTAGTGGAATTCGGCGACCGATGTGTAACCGGCCTTGAGCATTTCGATGTACAGCTGACGGGCGATGACGCCGAGCTGATCCGGGCTGATCTTGCCGACGAGCCGGTACATCAGATCGCGCCAGGTCCAAAAACTGTCGTTCGGGTTGCCGGCCACTTCAGCCAGCCCGGCCATTGCGCGCTGGAAGGCGTGTGAATGCAGATTCGGCATGCCCGGCAGCAATGGGCCGCTCAACCGTTCGGCGCCGTCTGCGCTGGCATCGGCCCGAATTTGGGTCAGCATGCCATCGGCGCTGACCTCAAGACGTACATTATTGGCCCATCCATTAGGCAGCAGTGCGCGTTCGGCAAAGAAGGCGGACATGGTTCTACACCCCATCGTGTGTTATTTGTATATACATATACAGACGTTTGCCTGCCCGGTAAACTCCGGCAAGCTAGCCACTTTCATCCAAGAACAGGGATCCACCGTGCCGACTCCGCCTCCAGTCTCCCCGTTGGCCGCGAACATGGGCGACAGTCCGGCGCCCTTGTACGCCCGCGTCAAACAGATGATCACCCAGCAGATCGACAGCGGTAACTGGCCGCCGCATTACCGCGTGCCGTCCGAGAGCGAACTGGTCAGCCAACTGGGTTTCAGCCGCATGACCATCAACCGCGCCCTGCGCGAGATGACCGCCGACGGCCTGCTGGTGCGCATGCAGGGTGTCGGCACGTTCGTCGCCGAGCCGAAGAGCCAGTCCGCGCTATTTGAAGTGCACAACATCGCCGATGAAATCGCTTCCCGTGGCCACCGCCACACCTGCCAGGTCATCACCCTCGAAGAAGAGGCCGCCGGTTCCGAGCGCGCGCTGGCGCTGGACATGCGCGAAGGGCAGAAGGTGTTCCACTCGCTGATCGTGCATTACGAAAATGACATTCCAGTGCAAATCGAAGACCGCTTCGTCAATGCGCTGGTCGCCCCGGAATACCTCAAGCAGGACTTCACCCTGCAAACCCCCTACGCCTATCTCAACCAGGTCGCACCGCTGACCGAGGGCGAGCACGTGGTCGAGGCGATTCTCGCTGAGCCGTCCGAGTGCAAATTGCTGCAGATCGAAAAGGGCGAGCCGTGCCTGCTGATTCGGCGCCGGACGTGGTCGGGGCGACAGCCGGTGACCGCCGCGCGCTTGATCCATCCGGGTTCCCGTCATCGTCTGGAAGGGCGGTTCCATAAATGAAATACGAACTGAAGGTTCTGCGCGCCGCAGGCTACCCGCGCATGCCATGGAAGAACGGCGGCGGCAGCACCGAAGAAATCACCCGCGACGCCGGCGCCGGTCTCGACGGTTTCGGCTGGCGCCTGTCGATTGCCGATATCGCCGAATCCGGCGGTTTTTCGACGTTCGCCGGTTATCAGCGGGTCATCACCGTGTTGCAGGGTGACGGCATGACCCTGTGCGTCGATGGCGAAGATACCCGGCCGCTGTTACCGCTCGACCCGTTTGCCTTTCATGGCGAAAGTCAGGTGTCGTGCACGCTGCTCGGCGGCGCGATTCGCGATTTCAACCTGATCTACGCACCGCAGCGTTACAGCGCGCGGTTGCAGTGGCTGGAAGGCGAACAACGCTTTTTCAGTTCGGCGTCGACGCTGCTGGTATTCAGCGTCAGTGACGCGCTGCAAGTGCAGATCGGTGACGACGCTTCGCAGTTGGGGCGACATGATTGCCTGCAACTGGACGGTAATGCTGGCCTGATCGAAGTCTCGATAAATGCAGCGTGTTGCGTGATCGAACTGACTGCTCACTAATTCCTTCAATGTTGATCGTTCCCACGCTCTGCGTGGGAATGCATCTCGTGACGCTCTGCGTCACCAGCGAACGCGGAGCGTCCGTGACGGCGTTACCACGCAGAGCGTGGGAACGATCCCGAAACCTGTTTCCTGCACGCACCAACTTGTTACCGAACGCCCCAGCGTGGCGCAAAGCCTCGCTTTCGTGACAATCCCCAACCCTCTCAATCAATGCCCTCGAAATATTTCATGCACGCCAGAACCCTTGATTCAGGAGCTCTCTAGCCGTATCCGTGATTTTTCTTGAACAGCCCTCCAACAAGTTGGCCGCTTGATTGCATATGCTTGTATGTACAAGTAAAGACGTATGCGTATGAGTCGCTCAAGACTCTCCGCAGCGTCCACTGATTCGCTTGTCGCGCATCGAAGCGCGCAGGCTGCTTGCCCATTGCCAGGGTTGGTTTGAATTGATCGCTGAGGAGTCTTTTTCGTGACTGACAATAAGCCTACTAAGGTTCGTAACGTCGAAATCCGTGCATCGCGCGGCAACAAGCTGACCGCCAAGAGCTGGCTGACCGAAGCGCCGCTGCGCATGCTGATGAACAACCTCGACCCGGAAGTCGCCGAGAACCCGAAAGAGCTGGTGGTCTACGGTGGTATCGGTCGCGCGGCGCGCAACTGGGAGTGCTACGACAAGATCGTCGAAAGCCTGACCAACCTGAGTGACGACGAGACCCTGCTGGTGCAATCGGGCAAGCCGGTCGGCGTGTTCAAGACCCACAGCAACGCTCCGCGCGTGCTGATCGCCAACTCCAACCTGGTGCCGCACTGGGCGAGCTGGGAACACTTCAACGAACTCGACGCCAAAGGCTTGGCCATGTACGGCCAGATGACCGCCGGCAGCTGGATCTACATCGGCAGCCAGGGCATTGTTCAGGGCACCTACGAAACTTTCGTCGAAGCCGGTCGCCAGCACTACAACGACAACCTCACCGGCAAGTGGGTGCTGACCGCAGGCCTCGGTGGCATGGGCGGCGCGCAGCCGTTGGCCGCGACACTGGCCGGTGCTTGCTCGCTGAACATCGAATGCCAGCAGGTCAGCATCGATTTCCGCCTGAAAAGCCGTTACGTCGACGAGCAGGCCAAAGACCTCGACGACGCGCTGGCGCGTATCGACAAATACACCAAAGAAGGCAAAGCGATCTCCATCGCTCTGCTGGGTAACGCCGCAGAAATACTCCCGGAGCTGGTCAAGCGCGGCGTGCGCCCGGACATGGTCACCGACCAGACCAGCGCCCACGACCCGCTCAACGGTTACCTGCCGGCCGGCTGGAGCTGGGACGAGTACCGCGCCCGCGCCAAGACCGAACCGGCCGCGGTGATCAAAGCCGCCAAGCAGTCGATGGCCGTGCACGTCAAAGCCATGCTGGAATTCCAGAAACAAGGCATTCCGACCTTCGACTACGGCAACAACATCCGTCAGATGGCCCAGGAAGAAGGCGTCGACAACGCCTTTGATTTCCCGGGCTTCGTGCCGGCCTATATCCGTCCACTGTTCTGCCGTGGCATCGGCCCGTTCCGCTGGGCGGCCTTGTCGGGTGATCCACAGGACATCTACAAAACCGACGCCAAGGTCAAAGAGCTGATCCCCGACGACGCGCACCTGCACAACTGGCTGGACATGGCCCGCGAGCGCATCAGCTTCCAGGGTCTGCCGGCACGTATTTGCTGGGTCGGCCTGGGTCTGCGCGCCAAGCTCGGTCTGGCGTTCAACGAAATGGTCCGCAGCGGCGAGCTGTCGGCGCCAATCGTGATCGGTCGCGACCACCTCGACTCCGGCTCGGTGGCCAGCCCGAACCGCGAAACCGAATCGATGCAGGACGGTTCCGACGCCGTGTCCGACTGGCCACTGCTCAACGCCCTGCTCAATACCGCCAGCGGCGCGACCTGGGTTTCCCTGCACCACGGTGGCGGCGTCGGCATGGGCTTCTCGCAGCACTCGGGCATGGTGATTGTCTGCGACGGCACGGACGAAGCGGCCGAACGCATCGCTCGCGTTCTGCACAACGACCCGGCAACCGGCGTCATGCGTCACGCCGATGCCGGTTACCAGATCGCTATCGATTGCGCCAAAGAGCAGGGCCTGAACCTGCCGATGATCACCGGAAAGTAATGTTGTCCCCTGTAGGAGTGAGCCTGCTCGCGATGAGGCCAGCACATTCAACAAATGTGCTGAATGACACACCGCAATCGCGAGCAGGCTCACTCCTACAGAAGCGAAACAAATAACCACCCAGAACAATCCACAGAGGTTGAATCATGGCTGTCAACACCGATCGTGCAGGCAACAAACCGTTGATCGAGAGGCGTTCGATCGACTACATCCCGGAAGCGGAAAGACACGGTCGTCTGTTCAGCCAGTTCACCCTGTGGATGGGCGCCAATCTGCAGATCACCGCGATCGTCACCGGGGCCCTGGCCGTGGTGCTGGGCGGTGATGTGTTCTGGTCGTTGATCGGCTTGCTGATCGGCCAATTGCTCGGCGGTGGCGTGATGGCGCTGCATGCCGCGCAAGGGCCGAAACTGGGCCTGCCGCAGATGATTTCCAGCCGCGTGCAGTTCGGCGTTTACGGCGCGGCGATTCCGATCGTGCTGGTGTGTCTGATGTACCTGGGTTTCACCGCGACCGGCACCGTGCTCTCCGGGCAAGCGCTGGGGCAGCTGTTTGGCGTCAGCGACAGCGCCGGCATTCTGCTGTTTGCCAGCGTTATCGTGCTGGTGACGGTGCTCGGCTATCGAGTGATTCACTTCATCGGCCGGGTCGCCAGCCTCATCGGCGTGATTGCTTTCGTCTTTCTGTTCTGGCGGCTCATGAGCCAGACCGACGTCGGTGCGCTCCTGCAAATCCGTCACTTCAGCTGGAGCAGTTTCCTGCTCGCGGTGTCGCTGGCCGCGTCCTGGCAGATTGCGTTCGGCCCGTATGTCGCGGATTACTCGCGTTACTTGCCGAGCAACACCTCGGCGGTGAAAACCTTTTTCGCCGCCGGTGCCGGTTCGGTGATTGGCGCGCAGGTGGCGATGATCCTCGGCGTGTTCGCCGCCGCTTCGGCCAACGGCCAGTTCGCCGGGCATGAAGTGGCTTACATCGTCGGTCTCGGCGGCACCGGTGCCACCGCGGCGTTGCTGTATTTCAGCATCGCCTTTGGCAAGGTGACCATCTCCACGCTCAACTCCTACGGCAGCTTCATGTGTATCGCGACGATCATCAGTGGTTTCAAAGGCCACCTGACCGTTACGCGCATGCAGCGCCTGGTGTTTGTGCTGGTGATTGTCGGCGCGGCCACGCTGATCGCGCTGCTCGGTCAGCACTCGTTCCTCGGTGCGTTCAAGTCTTTCATCCTGTTCCTGCTCGCGTTCTTCACACCGTGGAGCGCGATCAATCTGGTCGACTACTACTGCATCACCCGTGAGCGTTACGACGTGCCGGCACTCGCCGATCCGAAGGGACGCTACGGGCGCTGGAACCTGTTGGGGATCAGCGTCTACGTGTTCGGTGTGCTGGTGCAACTGCCGTTCATTTCGACCAAGTTCTATACCGGTCCGCTGGTGGCTGCCCTCGGTGACGTGGATATCTCCTGGATCATCGGTCTGGTGCTGCCTGCCGCCGTCTACTACGTGTGCGCAAAAAAATGGCACAGCGCAGTGCCCGATCAACTGATTCTGCCAGTCGCGCAGAGCAGCCAAGTACAACCCGAAACAAGCGGGGCCGGTCGCGCTGCGGCGCAGGCCTGATCTGGACGTGGACAGGGCTGGATGCCTCTTGAACTGCCGTAAGCCCATTCATGATTAGGAGCGTCATTACAATGAAATCGAACAAGACCCTGCTGACCACATTGCTGTCCATGGGCCTGTTGGCCAGTGCCGGCGCCACCCAGGCTGCCGGCTGGTGCGAATCGGGCAAACCGGTGAAATTCGCCGGCCTGAACTGGGAAAGCGGCATGTTGCTGACCGACGTGCTGCAAGTGGTGCTGGAGAAAGGCTACGACTGCAAGACCGACAGCCTGCCGGGCAATTCCATCACCATGGAAAACGCCTTGAGCAGCAATGACATTCAAGTGTTCGCCGAAGAATGGGTCGGCCGCAGCGAGGTCTGGAACAAGGCCGAGAAGGCCGGCAAGGTGGTCGGCGTCGGCGCGCCGATTGTCGGAGCGATCGAAGGCTGGTACGTGCCGCGCTACGTCATCGAAGGCGACGCCAAGCGCAAACTCGAGCCGAAAGCCCCAGACCTGAAAAACATCGCTGACCTGGGCAAATACGCCGCGGTGTTCAAGGACGCCGAAGAGCCGTCCAAGGGCCGTTTCTACAACTGCCCGGCCGGCTGGACCTGCGAGCTCGATAACAGCGAAATGCTGAAAAGCTACGGCCTGGAAAACAGCTACACCAACTTCCGTCCGGGTACCGGCCCTGCGCTGGATGCGGCGGTGCTGTCGAGCTACAAGCGGGGCGAGCCGATCCTGTTCTACTACTGGTCGCCAACCCCGCTGATGGGCCAGATCGACGCGGTCAAACTCGAAGAGAGAGCCGGCGTCGACAAGAGCGTGAGCATCAAGGTCGGCCTGTCGAAAACCTTCCACGACGAGGCCCCGGAACTGGTCGCCGTGCTGGAAAAGGTCAACCTGCCGATCGACCTGCTGAACCAGAATCTGGGGCGCATGGCCAAGGAACGTATCGAGTCGCCGAAACTGGCGAAAATCTTCCTCAAGGAACATCCTGAAGTCTGGCATGCGTGGGTCAGTGCAGACGCAGCCAGGAAAATCGACGCGGCGCTGTAGGTCGATACCTCCCGGTCAACCGTGAGGCTGGCCGGGAGATATGCCGTAAACGCTTGATTGAGATTGCTGACTGAGAGCCGCTTATGTTTCCCGAGAGCTTTACCTTTTCCATCGCCGACTGGGTTAACGGTTGGGTCGATTCGCTGGTCACCAACTACGGTGATGTGTTCCGCCATATCTCCGACACGCTGTTGTGGGCCATCGTCAACCTCGAAGGCCTGCTGCGCGCAGCGCCATGGTGGCTGATGCTGGCGATCGTTGGCGTGGTCGCCTGGCACGCCACGCGCAAAGTCGTGACCACTGCGGTCATCGTCGGTCTGCTGTTCCTCGTGGGCGCTGTCGGCCTGTGGGACAAGCTCATGCAGACGCTGGCGCTGATGATGGTCGCGACGATCATTTCGGTGCTGATTGGTATCCCGCTGGGGATTCTCTCGGCGCGCAGCAATCGCCTGCGCTCGGTGCTGATGCCGCTGCTCGACATCATGCAGACCATGCCCAGTTTCGTGTACCTGATTCCGGTGCTGATGCTGTTCGGTCTGGGCAAGGTGCCGGCGATTTTCGCCACGGTGATCTACGCCGCGCCGCCGCTGATTCGTCTGACCGATCTGGGCATTCGCCAGGTCGACGGCGAAGTGATGGAAGCGATCAACGCGTTCGGCGCCAACCGCTGGCAGCAACTGTTCGGCGTGCAACTGCCGCTGGCCCTGCCGAGCATCATGGCCGGGATCAACCAGACCACCATGATGGCCCTGTCGATGGTGGTGATCGCCTCGATGATTGGCGCCCGTGGCCTGGGTGAAGATGTGCTGGTAGGGATTCAGACCCTCAACGTCGGACGTGGCCTGGAAGCCGGTCTGGCGATCGTGATTCTCGCAGTGGTCATCGACCGCATTACTCAGGCGTATGGTCGGCCACGGCATGAGGTGAGCAAATGAGCAACGCAACCGTGAGCAAGATCGAAGTCAAAAACGTCTTCAAGATTTTCGGCAACCGCGCCAAGGACGCCCTGGCGATGGTCGGCCAAGGCAAGACCAAGGATCAGGTACTTAACGAAACCGGTTGCGTGGTCGGGGTCAACGACCTGTCGCTGAGCATCGGCACCGGCGAGATCTTCGTGATCATGGGCCTGTCCGGCTCGGGCAAATCCACCCTGGTGCGCCACTTCAACCGCCTGATCGACCCTACCAGCGGGGCGATCCTCGTCGACGGCGTGGACATCCTGCAATACGACATGGACGCGCTGCGCGAATTTCGCCGACACAAGATCAGCATGGTGTTCCAAAGCTTCGGCCTGTTGCCGCACAAAAGCGTGCTCGACAACGTCGCCTACGGCTTGAAAGTGCGCGGCGAGAGCAAGCAGATGTGCACCGAGCGCGCGCTGCACTGGATCAACACCGTGGGCCTCAAAGGCTACGAAAACAAGTACCCGCACCAGCTCTCCGGCGGCATGCGCCAGCGTGTCGGCCTGGCCCGCGCTTTGGCGGCGGACACCGACATCATTCTGATGGACGAAGCCTTCAGTGCACTCGACCCGCTGATCCGCGCCGAAATGCAGGACCAGTTGCTGGAGCTGCAAAAGACCCTGCACAAGACCATCGTCTTCATCACCCACGACCTCGACGAGGCCGTGCGCATCGGCAACCGCATTGCGATTCTCAAGGATGGGAAATTGATTCAGGTCGGTACGCCGAGAGAGATCCTGCATTCGCCGGCGGATGAGTATGTCGACCGGTTCGTGCAGCGGCGGGCGGCAGTAGTCTGATCTGAACAAAGCGTTGCACTGACTGGCCCCATCGCTGGCAAGCCAGCTCCCACAGGGATTGGCTGAACACTGATGACTCTGTGGGAGCTGGCTTGCCAGCGAAGGGGCCGCTGAAGCTGCATCAATATCAAGGTTGAGGTTTTAGATGTCCCAGGCTGAAAAAATCATCATCACCGGCGACCACCTGCGTTGGCAGGACGTGGTCGCCGTGGCCCGTCATGGCGCACAACTGGAGCTGTCGGAGGGCACCTGGGCGCGTATCGACAACGCGCAGGGCATCGTTCAGCGCATCGTCGAAAGCGGCGAGCGGGCCTATGGCGTCAACACCGGTCTGGGCGGACTGTCCAACGTCTCGCTCAAGGACGAACAGCTCAGCCAGCTATCGCGCAACACCTTGCTCAGCCATGCCTGCGGCGTCGGTCCGGTGCTCAGCGACGAACAGACTCGGGCGATCATCTGCGCGGCAATCCATAACTACAGTCACGGCAAATCCGGCATCCACCGCCAAGTGGTCGAAGCGCTGCTGGCGCTACTCAATCGCGGCATCACCCCGCAGGTGCCGTCGCAAGGTTCAGTGGGTTATCTGACGCACATGGCGCACATCGGCATCGCCTTGCTCGGTGTGGGCAATGTCAGCTATCGCGGGCAGATTGTTCCGGCACAACAGGCACTGGCCGCAGAAGGCCTGCAACCGGTGCAGCTCGGCGCCAAGGACGGCTTGTGCCTGGTCAACGGCACGCCGTGCATGACCGGCCTCAGTTGCCTGGCGCTCGCCGACGCAACACGCCTGCTGCAATGGGCCGATGTCATCGGCGCAATGAGTTTCGAAGCCCAGCGTGGCCAGATCGACGCGTTCGACGCCGAGATCATCGCGCTGAAAGCGCACCCGGGCATGCAGCAGGTCGGCAGCAATCTGCGCGCGCTGCTCGCTGGCAGCGAAGTGATCGCCATCAGCAAAGGCATCCGCACCCAGGATGCCTTGAGCATCCGCTCGATTCCGCAGGTGCATGGCGCCGCGCGTGATCAACTGGAGCATGCGATCAGACAGGTCGAGATCGAACTCAACGCCTGCACCGACAACCCGTTGCTGCTCGGCACGCCGGACAACTTCCGGGTCATGTCGCAAGCCAACCCGCACGGGCAATCGGTGGCGATGGCCGCCGACCTGCTGGCGATCGCCATGGCCGAGATCGGCTCGATCGCCGAGCGCCGTCTCGATCGCCTGATCAACCCGCACGTCAGCGGCCTGCCGGCGTTTCTGGTGGCCAATCCGGGCGTCAATTCCGGGATGATGATCGTGCAATACGTCGCCGCCTCGCTGTGCGCGGAAAATCGCCAATTGGCGCAACCGGCAGTGCTCGATAACTACATCACCTCAGGCCTGCAGGAAGACCATCTGAGCATGGGCACCCATGCAGCGCTGAAACTGCATCGCGCCGTGGAAAACTGCACGCAGATCCTCGCCATCGAATACTTGCTGGCGGCCCAGGCGTTTGAATTTCTCAAGGAGCAACGCTTCGGCGCCGGCACCGATATCGCCTGGCGCGTGCTGCGCGAAACGGTCCCGGCCTACGATCAGGACCGCTGGCTGGCGCCAGACATCGCCGCCGCAGCGAGCGTGCTGAAAGACCCGAATCTGCCACACAACGTTTTACCGAATCTGCACTGACACGACCCCTGCCAGCGTGCCAAGGCGCGGCTCTCCAAAAGACGAGCGGCGACGGACAACGGACATTTCCGGAGCGACTGGTCAGTTAATAAGAAACTCTCAAAAGGAGCACAAACATGACTGCGCTGAACCTGATTCCCGGCCAACTGAGCCTGGCCCAACTGCGTGACGTCTACCAGCATTCGGTCAAGCTGAGCCTCGACAACAGCGCCGCCGCGCAGATCGAGGCCAGCGTGGCCTGCGTCGAGCAGATCCTCGCCGAGAATCGCACGGCCTACGGCATCAACACCGGGTTCGGCCTGCTGGCGTCGACGCGCATCGCCAGCGAAGACCTGGAAAACCTGCAACGCTCGCTGGTGCTGTCCCACGCCGCCGGTGTCGGCGAGCCGATCAGCGATGCGCTGGTGCGGCTGGTCATGGTGCTCAAGGTCAACAGCCTGAGCCGCGGTTTTTCGGGCATCCGCCGGGTGGTGATCGATGCGCTGATCGCGCTGATCAATGCCGAGGTCTTTCCGCACATTCCGCTGAAGGGGTCGGTCGGTGCCTCGGGCGATCTGGCGCCGCTGGCGCACATGTCGCTGGTGCTGCTGGGAGAGGGCAAGGCGCGCTACAAGGGTGAGTGGATGCAAGCCACCGAGGCGCTGAAAATCGCCGGTCTGACCCCGCTGACCCTGGCGGCAAAAGAAGGTCTGGCGCTGCTCAACGGCACTCAGGTGTCCACCGCGTTCGCGCTGCGTGGTCTGTTTGAAGGTGAAGACCTGTTCGCCGGTGCACTGGCGCTCGGCGGTCTCAGCGTTGAAGCCGTGCTGGGCTCGCGCTCGCCGTTCGACGCACGCATTCACGCGGCTCGCGGCCAGAAAGGCCAGATTGATGCCGCGGCTGCTTATCGCGATCTGCTCGGTGAGCGCAGCGAAGTCTCCGATTCGCACCAGAACTGCGAGAAGGTCCAGGATCCGTACTCGCTGCGCTGCCAGCCACAGGTCATGGGCGCCTGCCTGACCCAGTTCCGTCAGGCCGCCGAAGTGCTGGCCGTCGAAGCCAATGCGGTGTCGGATAACCCGCTGGTGTTCGCCGCTGAAGGCGATGTGATTTCCGGCGGCAACTTCCACGCCGAACCGGTGGCCATGGCCGCTGACAACATGGCCCTGGCCATCGCTGAAATCGGCTCGCTGAGTGAGCGGCGTATCTCGCTGATGATGGACAAGCACATGTCGCAACTGCCGCCGTTCCTGGTTGCCAATGGCGGCGTGAACTCCGGTTTCATGATCGCGCAGGTGACGGCGGCGGCACTGGCCAGCGAGAACAAGGCGCTGGCCCATCCGCATTCGGTCGATAGCCTGCCGACCTCGGCCAACCAGGAAGACCACGTCTCGATGGCCCCTGCGGCCGGCAAGCGTCTGTGGGAAATGGCCGAGAACACCCGCGGCATCCTTGCGGTGGAATGGCTGGCGGCGGCGCAGGGGCTGGACTTGCGCAACGGCCTGAAGACCTCGCCGAAGCTGGAACAGGCGCGGGCGATTTTGCGTAAGGAAGTGCCGTTTTATGAGAAGGACCGCTTCTTTGCGCCGGACATTAATGCGGCCACTGAATTGCTGGCTTCGCGGTGTCTGACCGAGCTGGTTCCACCGAAGTTGCTGCCTAGCCTTTAACCCCACCACTGATCGTTCCCACGCTCTGCGTGGGAATGCAGCCCGTGACGCTCCGCGTCACTGGACGCAGAGCGTCCCTTGAGGCATTCCCACGCAGAGCGTGGGAACGATCACAATCCAAACGGAGGCCAACAGTGAAAACCCTCTGGCAACACTGCCACGTCGCAACCATGGCCCACGGCGTTTACTCGATCATCGAGGACGCCGCCATCGTCACCTCCGGTGCGCTCATCGAGTGGATCGGCCCGCGTAATCAGTTGCCGTCCGGTGAATACCCGGCGGTCAATGACCTTCAAGGCGCCTGGGTTACGCCCGGGCTGATCGACTGCCACACCCACACCGTGTTCGGCGGCAACCGCAGCGGTGAATTCGAAAAACGTCTGCAAGGTGTCAGCTATGCCGAGATCGCCGCGCAGGGTGGTGGTATCGCCAGCACCGTGCGTGCGACTCGCGATGCTACTGAAGACGAATTGTTTGTCAGCGCCGCCAAGCGCCTGAAAAGCCTGATGCGCGACGGCGTGACCACGGTCGAAATGAAATCCGGCTACGGCCTCGATCTGGCCAACGAACGCAAGATCCTGCGAGTCATCCGTCGTTTGCAGCAAGAACTGCCGATCAGCGTTCGCAGCACCTGCCTGGCCGCGCACGCCTTGCCGCCGGAATACAAGGATCGCGCCGACGATTACATCGATCTGGTCTGCGACGAGATGCTCCCGGCGCTGGCCGCCGAGGGCCTGGTCGATGCGGTCGATGCCTTCTGCGAATACCTGGCGTTCTCGCCGGAGCAGGTCGAGCGCGTGTTCGTCGCCGCGCAAAAACTCGGTTTGCCGGTCAAGCTTCACGCCGAGCAACTGTCATCGCTGCACGGCTCCAGCCTCGCCGCGCGCTATAAAGCGCTGTCTGCCGATCATCTGGAATTCATGGACGAAGCCGACGCCATCGCCATGGCCGAAGCCGACACCGTGGCCGTGTTGCTGCCGGGCGCGTTCTATTTCCTGCGCGAAACCCAGCTGCCGCCGATGGACGCCCTGCGCAAGCACAACGTAAAAATTGCGATTGCCAGCGACCTCAACCCCGGCACCTCACCGGCGCTGTCGTTGCGTCTGATGTTGAACATGGCCTGCACTTGTTTCCGCATGACCCCGGAAGAAGCCCTGGCCGGCGCGACGATCCACGCGGCGCAAGCGCTGGGCATGGCTGCCACCCACGGTTCGCTGGAGGTCGGCAAGGTTGCCGATTTTGTCGCCTGGCAGATCGATCGTCCGGCAGATCTGGCGTATTGGCTCGGCGGCGATCTGGACAAACGCGTCGTGCGTCACGGCGTTGAATCAAATCTGTAGGAGAAGCGGTTGTGGATAAGGTTCTGCATTTCAAACAAGGTCGCGTGCCGCTGCTGATCAGCATGCCGCATGCCGGGGTACGCCTGACGCCTGCGGTCGAGACGGGGCTGATCCCGGCGGCGAGAAGCCTGCCGGACACCGATTGGCACATCCCGCAGCTTTACGATTTCGCTGAAGCGCTGGGTGCCAGTACCCTGGCCGCCGAGTATTCGCGATTCGTCATCGATCTGAATCGTCCATCCGACGACAAGCCAATGTACGCCGGGGCAACCACCGGCCTGTATCCGGCGACGCTGTTCGATGGCATTCCGTTGTTCCAGGAAGGTCTGGAACCATCGAAAGAAGAACGCGCGAGCTATCTGGAGCAGATCTGGACGCCGTATCACCGCAAGCTGCACGAGGAGCTGGCGCGGCTCAAGGCTGAATTCGGCTACGCGCTGCTGTTCGATGCGCACTCGATCCGCTCGATCATCCCGCACCTGTTCGACGGCAAGCTGCCGGACTTCAACCTCGGCACGTTCAATGGCGCGAGCTGCGATGCGCAACTGGCCGCGCAGCTGGAAGCGATCTGCGCGCAACACAGCAACTTCAGCCATGTGCTCAACGGTCGTTTCAAGGGCGGACACATCACCCGCCACTACGGCAACCCGGCCGAACACATCCACGCGGTGCAACTCGAACTGTGCCAGTCCACCTACATGGAAGAGTTCGAACCGTTCCGCTACCGCGCCGACCTGGCCGAGCCGACGCGGGTGGTGCTCAAGGAATTGCTCGAGGGGCTGCTGGCCTGGGGCCAAAGCCATTACGCGAAATAAAGCCTGGCGCCTACCCCTGTAGGAGTGAGCCTGCTCGCGATAGCGTCGGTTCAGTCGCCATTTCAGTGACGGGCACACCGTTATCGCGAGCAGGCTCGCTCCTGCAGGGGACGCGGCTGAAAAATTGCGAGTAACCCGGAGCATGCTCATTGACGTAAATCGGGTTTATGATGCCCAACGGCAGAATAATAGAAGTCCCCTCAGGGATGACCTCGACCCCTTACGGAGCGCGCAATGCAGACTTTGTTTCCGCAGATCAAACCCCACGCCCGGCACGATCTGGCTGTCGATGACACCCATACGCTGTACGTCGATGAAAGCGGCTCGCCGGAAGGTCTGCCGGTGGTGTTCATCCACGGTGGCCCCGGCGCCGGGTGCGACGCGCAGAGCCGCCGCTACTTCGATCCGAACCTGTATCGCATTGTCACCTTCGACCAGCGCGGCTGCGGACGCTCGACGCCCCACGCCAGCCTGGAAAACAACACCACCTGGGATCTGGTCGAAGACCTTGAGCGCATCCGCAAACATTTGGGCATCGACAAATGGGTGCTGTTCGGCGGCTCATGGGGCTCGACCCTGGCGCTGGCGTACGCGCAAACCCACCCGGAGCGTGTCCACGGCTTGATCCTGCGCGGGATCTTTCTCTGCCGTCCGCAGGAAATCGAGTGGTTCTATCAGGCCGGTGCCAGCCGTCTGTTTCCGGATTACTGGCAGGACTACATCGCACCGATCCCGCTGGACGAGCGCGACGATCTGCTCAACGCTTTCCACAAACGCCTGACCGGCAACGACCAGATCGCGCAGATGCACGCGGCCAAGGCGTGGTCGACCTGGGAAGGGCGCACCGCAACGCTGCGGCCCAATCCGCTGGTAGTTGATCGCTTCTCCGAACCGCAGCGCGCGCTGTCGATTGCGCGGATCGAATGCCACTACTTCACCAATAACGCCTTCCTGGAGCCGAACCAGTTGATTCGCGACATGGCCAGGATTGCGCATCTGCCGGGCGTGATCATTCACGGTCGCTACGACGTGATCTGCCCGCTCGACAATGCCTGGGAGCTGCATCAGGCCTGGCCGAACAGCGAACTGCAGGTGATTCGTGATGCCGGCCACGCGGCGTCCGAACCGGGCATCACCGATGCGCTGGTGCGCGCGGCGAGCAAAATGGCTCAGCGTCTGCTCGATCTGCCGCCTGAAGAAGCATGAAGGGGCTGTTGCAGCGCGTGCGCGGCGCGCGGGTCGAGGTCGACGGGGAAGTTGTCGGTGCGATCGATCAAGGCTTGCTGGTGCTGGTCGCGGTAGAACCCGACGACACGCGTGCCAGCGCCGACAAACTTCTGCATAAGCTGCTTAACTATCGGGTATTCAGTGACGCCGAGGGCAAGATGAACCTGTCCCTTGCCGATGTCGGCGGTGGGTTGCTGCTGGTCTCTCAGTTCACCCTCGCGGCGGATACCAAAAGCGGCCTGCGCCCGAGTTTTTCGAGCGCGGCGCCGCCGGCCCTTGGCGAGGAGTTGTTCGACTATCTATTGAGCAAAGCGAAACAGGTGCATGGCACTGTGGCATCAGGTAGATTCGGCGCCGATATGCAGGTGCATCTGGTCAACGATGGCCCGGTGACCTTTTTGTTACAGACCTGAAAATGCTTGAAACACCTTCTTTAGGAAATTTCGGCTGTTTTTCGGGTGTTTTCGCGATAAATACTTTGTTACCCCTGATGCGTTGTCATGCGGGCTACTAGATAATCGCGCGCTACGGGGATCAGCGTTCGTTGGTCCGTTTTGACTTAGGTAGAGACTTGTCCGGATCCGATTGGGGAATCATTTTGCCCCAGCGGAGTCGGAACAATGCTCGCCAACTTGGCAAGGGTGCGCTGGAAGGTCGGTTTTTTATCGCCGAAATCCCCACAGGCACTTCATCTGGCCGTTGGTTTATTGATCTGTTTTCGGCGAGGGTTGCTCGTGATTGTTAGTCCCTGTAATGCAGCAAAAATGTCTGCCAAACGCATGCGAAGTGCCCTGGTAGCGGGTTCGGCGCTCCTGTGCCTGCTCAGCGCCGGTCAGCTTTGGGCGTTCAATCTTGACGATGTATCGGCCAAGGCCAAAGAGCTGGCCGGGCAGAAGTTCGAAGCCCCGCGCAGCAACCTGCCGAACGAATTCCGCGATATGAAGTTCGCGGACTATCAGAAAATCCGCTTCCTCACCGAAAAGGCTGAGTGGGCCGATCAGAAGACGCCGTTCAAGCTGTCCTTCTATCACCAAGGTATGCACTTCGATACACCGGTGAAAATCAATGAAATCACAGCGAACACCGTCGAAGAGATCAAATACGATCCGACGCGCTTCGATTTCGGCGACCTGAAATTCGATCCGAAGGCCACCGAACAACTGGGTTATGCCGGTTTCCGTGTGCTGTACCCGATCAACAAGGCCGACAAGCAAGACGAAATCATGACCATGCTCGGCGCGAGTTACTTCCGCGTTGTCGGCAAGGGTCACACCTACGGTCTGTCGGCCCGTGGTCTGGCGATCGACACTGCGCTGCCGTCGGGTGAAGAATTCCCGCGTTTCCGCGAGTTCTGGATTCAACAGCCGAAGCCGGGCGACAAGCACCTGGTGATCTTCGCGCTGCTCGATTCGCCGCGCGCCACCGGTGCCTACCGGCTGATCCTGCGTCCGGGCAGCGACACTATCGTCGACGTCAAGGCGCAGATGTTCCTGCGTGACAAGGTCGGCAAACTGGGCATCGCGCCGCTGACCAGCATGTTCCTGTTCGGTGCCAACCAGCCGTCGAAAGTCCTTAACTACCGTCGTGAACTGCACGATTCCAGCGGTCTGTCGATCCACGCCGGCAATGGCGAGTGGATCTGGCGTCCACTGAACAACCCGAAACACCTGGCCGTGAGCAACTTCAGCGTCGAAAACCCGCGTGGTTTCGGTCTGCTGCAACGTGGCCGCGACTTCAGCCACTACGAAGATCTCGACGACCGCTACGACAAGCGTCCAAGCGCCTGGATCGAGCCGAAGGGCGAGTGGGGCAAGGGCACCGTCGATCTGGTGGAAATTCCGACCGCCGATGAAACCAACGACAACATCGTTGCGTTCTGGAGCCCGGAAAAAATGCCGGAGCCAGGTCAGCCGCTGGACTTCGCCTACCGCCTGCACTGGACCATGGATGAAGCCGCGCTGCACGCACCTGACAGTGCCTGGGTTGCACAAACCCTGCGTTCGACCGGTGACGTCAAGCAATCGAACCTGATCCGTCAGCCGGATGGCAGCGTCGCTTATCTGGTCGACTTCGAAGGTCCATCGCTGGCCGCTCTGGCCCCAGACGCCGATGTGCGCAGTCAGGTCAGTGTCGGCGACAACGCCGAACTGGTCGAAAACAGCGTGCGCTACAACCCGGAAACCAAGGGCTGGCGCTTGACCCTGCGGATGAAGATCAAGGATCCGAGCAAGTCCACCGAAATGCGTGCCGCTCTGGTGCAGCCAGTGGTGACCGCCGATCTGGCCAAGTCGGCAGTGCCGGCGTCCAACTCGTCCGTGGCCAAGGCCGACAAGGTTGCCGCCAAGCAACAAGAGAAAGCCGACAAGGAAGCCAAGGCCGCCGAGGCCAGACAGGCTGAAGCCAAGCCAGTAGCAGAGGCCAAGGACAAGGCCAACAAAGACGCCAAGCAGCCAGCCGCTGCCGACGCGGCCCCAGCCACACCGGAATCGGCACCGACTGAAGAAGTCCTGACCGAGACCTGGAGCTATCAGTTGCCTGCCGATGAGTAACTCTCAAGTACAGCCAGAGACTCTGTCCGAGTATCTGGCGCATCTGCCGATGACCGACGAGCAGCGCGCGGAACTCGCGGGCTGCCAGTCGTTCAGCGAGCTGCATCAACGCCTGTCGTCCTCGACGTTCGACGCCCCTGCCGAAGCCGCCCAGGCTTCGGTGGGCAAGCGCCTGACCCTGAGCACCGCCGAAGAGCTGGAAGAAGCGGAAATGCTGGTGCTCGACGCCAGCGGCCGGATCAGCATGAAAGCCACTCCGCCGATCCGCCGCACCAAGGTCGTGCCGGAGCCATGGCGCACCAATATCCTGGTGCGTGGCTGGCGCCGTCTGACCGGGCGTACCAACCCGCCGCAGCCGCCGAAGGACGAGAATGTCCTGCCGGCTGCGCGCTGGCGCACCGTCGGTTCGATCCGTCGCTACATTCTGCTGCTGCTGATGCTCGGCCAGACCATCGTCGCCGGCTGGTACATGAAAGGCATCATGCCGTACCAGGGCTGGTCGTTTGTCGATCTCGAAGAAGTCCTGCACCAACCGCTGCTGCAAACCGCCACGCAAGTGCTGCCGTATGCGCTGCAAACCAGCATCCTGATTCTGTTCGGGATTCTGTTCTGCTGGGTCTCGGCCGGTTTCTGGACCGCGCTGATGGGCTTCCTCGAGTTGCTCACCGGTCACGATAAGTACCGTATCTCCGGCAAAAGCGCCGGCAACGAGCCGATTGCCAAAGATGCGCGTACCGCACTGGTCATGCCGATCTGCAACGAAGACGTACCGCGCGTATTCGCCGGTCTACGCGCGACGTTCGAATCGGTCGCCGCCACCGGTGATCTGGATCGCTTCGACTTCTTCGTCCTCAGCGACAGTAACGACACCGACATCTGCGTCGCCGAGCAACAGGCCTGGCTGGACGTCTGCCGCGAAGCCAAAGGCTTCGGCAAGATCTTCTACCGTCGCCGTCGCCGCCGTGTGAAACGCAAGAGCGGTAACCTCGACGACTTCTGCCGTCGTTGGGGCGGTGACTACAAGTACATGGTCGTGCTCGACGCCGATTCGGTGATGAGCGGCGAGTGCCTGACCAGTCTGGTGCGCCTGATGGAAGCCACGCCGGACGCCGGGATCATCCAGACCGCGCCACGTGCCTCGGGCATGGACACCCTGTATGCGCGCATGCAGCAGTTCGCCACCCGCGTGTACGGCCCGCTGTTTACCGCCGGTCTGCACTTCTGGCAGTTGGGTGAATCGCACTACTGGGGTCACAACGCGATCATCCGCATGAAGCCGTTCATCGACCACTGCGCTTTGGCGCCGTTGCCGGGTAAGGGTGCGTTCTCCGGTGCGATTCTCTCTCACGACTTCGTTGAAGCCGCACTGATGCGCCGTGCCGGTTGGGGCGTGTGGATTGCCTACGATCTGCCGGGCAGTTACGAAGAACTGCCGCCGAACCTGCTCGACGAGCTCAAGCGCGACCGTCGCTGGTGCCACGGCAACCTGATGAACTTCCGCCTGTTCCTGGTCAAGGGCATGCACCCGGTGCACCGTGCGGTGTTCCTCACCGGCGTGATGTCGTACCTGTCGGCGCCGTTGTGGTTCTTCTTCCTGGTGCTGTCGACCGCGCTGCTGGCGGTGAATACGCTGATGGAGCCGCAGTACTTCCTTGAGCCGCGCCAGCTCTATCCGCTGTGGCCACAATGGCATCCGGACAAAGCCATCGCGCTGTTCTCGACCACGATCGTGCTGTTGTTCCTGCCGAAACTGCTGAGCATCATCCTGATCTGGGCCAAGGGCGCGAAAGAGTTCGGCGGCAAGTTCAAGGTGACCCTGTCGATGCTCCTGGAGATGCTGTTCTCCATGCTGCTGGCGCCGGTGCGGATGATTTTCCATACCCGTTTCGTCCTTGCCGCGTTCCTCGGCTGGGCCGCGACCTGGAATTCGCCACAGCGTGACGACGACTCGACGCCATGGAGCGAAGCGGTCAAGCGTCACGGCCCGCAGACCCTGCTGGGCTTCTGCTGGGCGCTGCTGGTGATCTGGCTGAACCCGAGCTTCCTCTGGTGGCTGGTGCCGATCGTCGGTTCGCTGATGCTGTCGATCCCGGTGTCGGTGATTTCCAGCCGCGTTGGCCTGGGCTTGAAGACCCGTGACGCGAGCCTGTTCCTCATCCCCGAGGAATACAATCCGCCACAGGCGCTGCTGGCAACCGACCAGTACACCCACGAGAACCGCTACCACGCCCTGAACGACGGCTTCGTCCGCGCGGTGGTCGATCCGCAGCAGAACGCCCTGGCGTGCTCGTTGGCGACCTCTCGCCACGGTCAGGCCGAGCCGATAGAGTGGTTGCGTCAGGAGCGCGTGCGGCACGCGGTCAAGGTCGGCCCAGCGGAGCTGAGCAACCATGATCGCCTGCAACTACTGAGCGATCCGGTGGCACTGGCGCGTCTGCACGAGCAGGTCTGGGCTGAAGGCCTGACCGAGTGGCTGGACGCGTGGCGGGCCTCGGTGAAAGCCGACCCGCATGCACCGCTGCTGCCGTTGCGACCGGCGACGATGCAGGCGCAACTGGCCTGATGAAAAAACCCCGCTGAGTCAGCGGGGTTTTTTTATGCGTGATTCAAAAGCCCCTCACCCTAACCCTCTCCCAGAGGGAGAGGGGACTGACCACGGCATGCTTGAGCGATGCGACGGTATCTGAGCCTGATGCATAGCGTAAAGACAGCTCGGTCGGCTCCCTCTCCCTCGGGAGAGGGCTGGGGTGAGGGGGGGCGGGTCTGCAGGCCAATCAGCCGTTGCTGGCGATCGTTCTTCAGTCATCACACCGCCAATCGCTAGCCGGGCTAGCTCCCACAGGGGTTTTGTGGAGTGGCCAAGATCGAGCCGCACCACCGAACCCTGTGGGAGCTGGCCTGCCAGCGATAGCCTCACCTCGGTCGCAAGCGAACCCAGGCGATCAATCACCTCAAACCTTGAACCGGCCCACCAGCGTCTGCAAATGCGTCCCCAACCGCGCCAGCTCAACGCTCGACGCTGCTGTCTCTTCGCTCGCCGCCGAAGTCTGATCAGACACATCGCGAACATTCAGCACGCTGCGGTTGATCTCTTCGGCCACGGCGCTCTGCTGTTCTGCCGCTGCCGCAATCTGCTGGTTCATCGCCTGAATCGCCGAGACGGTGCGGGTGATGCTTTCCAGTGAACCGCCGGCGCGGCGGGTCAATTCGACGCTGCTGTCGGTCAGGGTGCGGCTGTTGTCCATGATCGTTGCCACTTGCTGGGTGCCGTTTTGCAGGCCGACGATCAGTTCTTCAATCTCTTCAGTGGACTTCTGCGTGCGCTGGGCGAGGCTGCGCACCTCGTCAGCCACCACGGCGAAACCACGACCGGCCTCGCCGGCACGGGCCGCTTCGATAGCCGCGTTGAGCGCCAGCAGGTTGGTTTGCTGGGCCACGGATTTGATCACGTCGAGGACGCTGCCAATCTTGTCGCTTTCGCGCTTGAGTTCGCCCATGGCCTCGGTGGAGTGGCTGACTTCAGCGGCCAGACGCTCAATCTGCGCGATGGCTTCACCGACCACCTTGTCGCCTTCGCGGGCCTGCTGATCGGCCGCAACTGCCGCTTCCGAGGCTTCCTCGGCATTGCGCGCGACTTCCTGCACGGTGGCGGCCATTTCGTTCATGGCGGTGGCGACCTGATCGGTCTCGACCTTTTGATTGTTAACCCCGGCGCTGGTCTGCTCGGTCACCGCCGACAGCTCTTCGGCGGCGCTGGCGATCTGCGTGACGCCATCGCTGATGCCGCCGATCAACTCGCGCAGGCCTTGGGTCATGCTTTGCATCGAGCGCTGCAGCTGGCCGAGTTCGTCGCGGCGCAGGGAGACCAGGTTTTGAGTGAGATCGCCGGCAGCGACGCGCTCGGCGACTTGCAGGGTCTGGTTCAGCGGAATGATGATTTGCCGGGTGATCGCCAGGGCGGCAATCAAACCGAAGATCAGGGCCAGCGCGGTGGCGACCAGCAACATGTTCTTGGCGTGTGCGGCATCGTTATCACGCACCACGGTTTGCGATTCGGTGAGCTTCTTGCTGACGGCGATGAGAATGTCGCCCTGCGCTGACATGGCCGTCAGCGCGGCGGCGTTTTTCACTTGGGAGTCGCGGAACTGGCTGACGGCGGCGCGGTAGGCCTTGAGCGAGTCAGTGGCCTGCTGCAGGTTGGCGATATGCTGTTCCGGTACGCGGCTCGGCAGGCTTTCGAGGTTTTTCAGAGCGTTTTCAATCGCGGTCAGCGCCGGTTGCTCGGCATCGGCCTTGCCGCTATAGGTGTAGCCGCGCACCTGATAACGCGCTTGCTGGAGCAGTTTGCTCAGCTCGATCACCGCGTTGTATTGCGCCACGCTGTCACCTTGCAACAGCGCCTTTTCGACTTCGCCGACCTTGGCCACGGCGTTGTCGGCATTCGCGCCCAGCTTGCTGCGGGCATCTTCACGCTGCACGGTGGCCTGGGTCATTTCGCCGAAGGCGCGCTTGTACTCGGCCACGGCGGCCAGTTGCTGGTCGACCATCGCCGCATCGGCGGGCTGTTCGATCATCCCGCGCGCTTCTCGCAGACCGCTGTCCAGCTTGGCCAGCAATTCATTGACCGCGCCCGGCCCCTGATCGCCGCGGCGCATGTCGTAGTCCGTGCGCGCCAGGCGCAGGTCCTTGGTCAGCTCATTGAGGCTGGAAATGAAACCGAGTTTATCGCCGCGGCTGATGATGCCGCTCATACCGGTCCAGCCGGTGAACGTGATCAACAGCGTCAGTAACAGCACCAGGCCGAAGCCGATGCCCAGCTTGCGTTTGACGCTGACGTTCCCAAGACTCTCGGCTAACCAACGGTACATGCGACCACTCCCTTCGGACCACTAAATTGGACTTATGGGCACTGTATCGGCTGCATGATGGCAATCTGTAACACCATCTGTCTGGGGGCGAGAATCAGAACAAGCGGGCGAGCAGGGCGGTGACGGCGGTTTCGACGCGCAGGATCCGCTCGCCGAGCTGCACCGGTTGCAGACCGGATTTGGCCAGCAGATCGATCTCGTAAGGGATCCAGCCGCCTTCCGGACCGATCGCCAGGGTCACCGGTTCACTCAGCGCGCGGGGGCAGGGCGGGTAATGGCCCGGGTGGCCGACCAGACCGAGGGTGCCGTCGCTGATCGCCGGCAGCCGATCCTCGACGAAAGGCTTGAAGCGTTTCTCGATGATGATCTCTGGCAGCACCGTGTCGCGGGCCTGTTCGAGGCCGAGGATCAGTTGTTCTCGAATCGCCTCGGGCTCGAGAAACGGCGTCTGCCAGAAGCTTTTCTCGACCCGGTAGCTATTGACCAGAATCACCTTCGAAACGCCCATGGTCGCGACAGTCTGAAACACCCGGCGGAGCATTTTCGGCCGTGGCAGCGCCAGCACCAGAGTCAGCGGCAGTTTCGCCGGCGGTGGCTGATCGAGGCTGACACGCAGCTCGGCTTCGCCAGCTTCGAGGCGTAGCAGTTCGGCCGAGCCCATCAGTCCGTTGATGCGCCCGACGCGCAGGCTGTCGCCGACTTCCGAGCGATGGACTTCCTGCATATGAGTCAAGCGCCGATCACGCAGGATCACGCGGTCAGCCGCGATGAAGTCGGCTTCTTCGAGCAGCAGCAGGTTCATGCCTGGGTCGCTGGCGGCTGGTCGTTGTGATCGTCGGCCGGGTTGTCTTCCGGGCGTTCGCGTTTGCTGATCAGGCCGCCGAACAGAATGCCGATCTCGAACAGCATCCACATCGGCACGGCCAGCAGGGTCTGCGAGAAGATGTCTGGCGGCGTGAGGATCATGCCGACCACGAAGCAGCCGATGATCACGTACGGGCGGATCTTCTTCAGGTAGGCGACATCGACCACGCCGATCCACACCAGCAGGACCACGGCCACCGGGATCTCGAACGCGACGCCGAAGGCGAAGAACAACGTCATGACGAAATCGAGGTAACTGGCGATGTCGGTCATCATTTCCACACCGGCCGGGGTGGCAGCGGCGAAGAATTTGAAGATCAGCGGAAAGACGAAGTAATAGGCGAACGCCATGCCGGTGTAGAACAGCAGAATGCTCGACACCAGCAACGGCACCGCGATGCGCTTCTCGTGCTTGTACAGGCCCGGCGCGATGAAGCCCCAGATCTGATGCAGGATCACCGGAATCGCCAGAAACAGCGAGACCATCATCGTCAGCTTCAGCGGCGTCAGGAACGGCGACGACACGTCGGTGGCGATCATCGTCGCGCCGACCGGCAGGTACTGGCGCAACGGCGTCGAGACGAAGGTGTAGATCTGCTGGGTGAAGGCGAACAGCCCGGCAAAAATGATGAAGATCGCCGCCACGCAACGCAGCAGACGGGTGCGCAACTCGGTGAGGTGCGAAACCAGCGGCATGTGCTGGTCGTTTTCGGGGAGGTCGCTCATGGTGCTCGCGGCGGCAGAGTGGAGTCGTGAGGCGCTGGTGTGATCGGCGCGGCGGTTGGAGCTACGTGTTCAACCGACGTTGGCGCGACAGCAGGTACGGGTTCGGTTGTCGCTACGGCAGGTGCAGGTGCAGGTGCAGGCGTCGGAGCCGGTGCAGCAGGCGCATGAATCGTCT
This sequence comes from Pseudomonas sp. R1-1, assembly GCF_051132135.1. Classification (NCBI taxonomy): domain Bacteria; kingdom Pseudomonadati; phylum Pseudomonadota; class Gammaproteobacteria; order Pseudomonadales; family Pseudomonadaceae; genus Pseudomonas; species Pseudomonas sp. R1-1. The sequence goes on along the minus strand of NZ_CP071663.1, from coordinate 5,784,285 downwards.
GCTCGCCCACGTGCTCAACCGGCGTCGGCTCTTGCTGAACCGGGCTGAAAATCTTCCGCGCCTCCTGCTCCAGCGAGAGGATGTGCTCGTTGTGCAGTTGCCGACGGATTTCGTCGGCACCGATTTCACGTTCAACTTCCTGTTTGATCGCGTTGAAGCTGCGCTTCAGCCGACCGACCCACAGGCCGGCGGTGCGCGCAGCGCCCGGCAGACGCTCGGGGCCCAGCACCAGCAGGGCGACGAGGCCGACGAGCAGCAGTTCAGAGAAGCTGATACCAAACATTAGTCAGTGCTCACACGTCTTTGCGGATCGGCTCTTCGACTTTCTGCGCCTGCACGTCGATGGTGTGCGGCGGGTTGGCCTGCGCGGTGGTCTGTGGCTGTACCGGCGGCACTGGCTGCGCCGGCGGGGTCACGCTCGGTTCGGCCGGTTTTTCGTCGTCGTTCATGGCCTTGCGGAAGCCCTTGATCGACTCGCCAACGTCGGTGCCGAGGTTTTTCAGTTTCTTGGTGCCGAACACCAGCACCACGACAACCAGGATGACGATCCAGTGTTTCCAGTCAAAAATGCCCATGTTGCTGTTCCTCTCGAATAGTTGTTCAGGCGGACGGACGCGAGGCTTTCTCGACGTGTCCGGACAGGCCGAAGCGGCGATCCAGTTCATCCAGCACGGCCTGCGGATGCTGCCCCAGTTGGGCAAGCATGACCATGCTGTGGAACCACAGGTCGGCGGTCTCGTAGATGACATCGCTGCAGTCGCCGCTGATGGCGGCATCCTTGGCGGCGATAATGGTTTCGACCGACTCTTCGCCGACCTTCTCCAGAATCTTGTTCAGCCCCTTGTGGTACAGGCTGGCGACATACGAGCTGTCGGCGGCTGCGCCTTTGCGCTCTTCGAGCACTTCGGCCAGACGGGTGAGTGTGTCACTCATGCTTGTGTCCTGCGGAGTAAATGGCGTGCGGGTCTTTCAGTACCGGGTCGACCGTTTTCCAGTCGCCGTTTTCGAAGACGCGGTAAAAGCAGCTTTGACGGCCGGTATGGCAAGCGATGTCGCCGATCTGTTCAACCATCAGGATGATCACGTCGGCATCACAGTCCAGACGCATCTCATGCAGGGTCTGCACATGGCCGGACTCTTCGCCCTTGCGCCACAGCTTGCCACGGGAACGTGACCAGTAGATTGCACGATTCTCCGCGGCGGTCAGTTCGAGCGCTTCGCGGTTCATCCAGGCCATCATCAGCACGCGTCCGGTCTTGTGATCCTGGGCAATTGCCGGCACCAGGCCGTCAGCGTCCCACTTGATCTCGTCCAGCCAGTTTTTCATCTCTAATTCCTGAAAGCAGCTTCGAGTTGCAAGCTTCAAGCTGCAAGTAAAAGCCGGTTGCGGTGTACCTGTGTCATCAAGCTTGAGGCTTGCAGCTTATAACTTGCCGCTGATTCGTGCTATCGACGAACGACCAGATACAAACCGACCGCCACCATGATTCCGGCCGGCCAGTGCGCCCAATCGGTCAATGGACCGCCGGCGGCGAGGATCGCTCCGCCGGCCAGATGCGCGCAACCGAGCAGGCGCAGGAACCAGTCATCCTTGCGTCGGTGCCATGGCGGCGGCGGGTCGTTGGCGTGCGGCTGCGACATGCGCTCGAGCAGGTCGCGGGCCATGTTGGCCAGGTGCGGAATCTGCTCGAACTGGCTCTGCACGTTGCCCAGCAAGGCTTTCGGGCTGACGCGCTCGCGCATCCAGCGTTCGAGGAACGGCTGCGCGGTGTTCCACAGATCCAGATCCGGATATAGCTGACGCCCGAGGCCTTCGATGTTCAGCAGGGTCTTTTGCAGCAGTACCAACTGCGGCTGCACTTCCATGTTGAAGCGGCGCGCCGTCTGGAACAGGCGCATCAGCACCTGACCGAATGAAATATCTTTTAACGGTTTTTCGAAGATCGGTTCGCAGACCGTGCGGATCGCCGCTTCGAATTCGTTGAGCTTGGTTTCCGCCGGCACCCAGCCCGAATCGATGTGCAACTGCGCGACGCGACGGTAATCACGCTTGAAGAAGGCGAACAGGTTGCGCGCCAGATAATCCTGGTCTTCCGGGGTCAGGCTGCCGACGATGCCGCAGTCGATTGCGATGTACTGCGGGCTCCACGGGTTGACGGTGCTGACGAAGATATTGCCCGGGTGCATGTCGGCGTGGAAAAAGCTGTCGCGAAACACTTGTGTGAAGAAGATCTCCACACCACGTTCGGCGAGCATTTTCATGTCGGTGCGCTGATCGGCGAGGGTTGCCAGATCGGTGACCTGGATGCCGTAGATGCGCTCCATCACCAGCACTTTTGGCCGGCACCAGTCCCAGTAGACTTGCGGCACGTAAAGCAGTGACGAACCCTCGAAATTGCGCCGCAGCTGGCTGGCGTTGGCCGCCTCACGCAGCAGATCGAGTTCGTCGTAAATGGTTTTTTCGTAATCCAGCACCACGTCGACCGGATGCAGCAGACGTGCATCGGCCGAGAGTTTTTCAGCGGCGCGGGCGAGGATGAACAGCCACGCCAGATCCTGCGCGATGATCGGTTTCAGCCCCGGACGGATTACCTTCACCACGACTTCTTCACCGGACTTCAGCTGCGCGGCATGCACCTGCGCCACCGAAGCCGAGGCCAGTGGCTCGACGTCGAAACGGCTGAACACCTCGCTGATTTTCTTGCCGAGCTGCTCTTCGATGAGCTTGACCGACAGCTGCGAATCGAACGGCGGTACCCGGTCCTGCAGCAGCATCAGTTCGTCGGCGATGTCTTCGGGCAGCAGGTCGCGGCGGGTCGATAGGATCTGCCCGAACTTGATGAAGATCGGCCCCAGATCCTGCAACGCCAGACGCAGGCACGCGCCGCGGCTCAGCTCCAGGCGTTTGCGCGGCAACCAGCGCCACGGCAGCACAAAGCGCAACGCCAGAAGAAACCAGGGCAGCGGCAGGGCGAACAGCAGGTCATCGAGGCGGTAGCGGATCACGACGCGCTGGATGCGCAACAGACGGCGGACGGCAAGCAGCTTCATGCGTTATCGCTTGGGTCGAGGGATCGGGAAAGGCGCTCGAAACGCGCCTCGAGTCGTTCCAGATCAAGTTTGATCCGGTCCAGTTCGCTGAACCGCGCTTCGGCTTCGCGCTGCCCGACGAGGGTGCGTGATTCTTCGGCGAGGTATTCGGCGAGGTTCTGGTTGAGGCTGGCAAATCCTTGCTGATACCAGCGCGCGCGGCTGCGCAGGTGGCCGCCGAGCAATTGCGTGGCAACCGGGCCGAGCCAGCGCGAGAGTTCGTACTCCCAGTCCAGTTCGAGATCCTGCAGCACACCGGCCAGCTCCAGCAGCACGCCGCTGTCGCCATCGAGCTCGACTTCCGGGGCGTGCAGCACGGTGGTCTTGTCTTTGCTCAGGGCCAGTTTGACCAGGCTTGAAGCCGGCGCACGCAGGGTGCAGTCGACGTCGGCTGCCCACTGCGAAGCGAGCATCAAGCCTTCGTCACTGGGCAGGATGAACAATTGCAATGCCGGGCTGCGGCAGTCGACGGCAATCACCTTGCCGGTCAGATGCGCCAGCCGCGGCAACGCCGTGCTGTCGAGACGCAGCACCCGGTTGAGGCCGAGTTCAACGCTGGCGAGCAGCCCGGTGAGCAACATCAGGGCTTGATGCCGCGGTGCAGGGCGACGATGCCTGCGGTCATGTTGTGATAGGTCACGCGGTCGAAACCGGCGTCGACCATCATCGACTTCAGGGTTTCCTGATTCGGGTGCATGCGGATCGATTCGGCCAGATAGCGATAGCTTTCCGAGTCATTGGTGATCAGCTTGCCCATCAGCGGCATGAAGGCGAACGAATAGGCGTCGTAGGCTTTCGACATCAGCGCATTGGTCGGCTTGGAGAACTCCAGCACCAGCAGGCGGCCGCCGGGCTTGAGCACGCGCAGCATCGAGCGCAGGGCGTCTTCCTTCTGCGTCACGTTGCGCAGGCCGAAGGCGATGGTCACACAGTCGAAATGGTTGTCCGGGAACGGCAGTTTTTCCGCGTCCGCCTGGACGAACTCGACGTTGCCGGCGACACCCAGATCCAGCAGGCGGTCACGACCGACCTTGAGCATGGATTCGTTGATGTCGGCCAGCACCACCTGACCGGTCGGGCCGACCAGGTGCGAGAATTTGCGGGTCAGGTCACCGGTGCCGCCGGCGATGTCGAGCACGCGATTACCGCTGCGCACGCCGGACAGTTCGATCGCGAAGCGCTTCCACAGACGGTGCATGCCGCCCGACAGAAGGTCGTTCATCAGGTCGTATTTGGCGGCTACCGAATGGAAAACCTCAGCGACTTTTTCCGCTTTCTGGCTTTCCGGAACGTTTTTGAAGCCGAAGTGAGTGGTGGGTTCGGCATCGCTGCCTTTGCGCTGATCAGTCATATCGCTGTCACCAAAAGAGAATGCGCGACATTCTAATCCCCAAGCCATGCTTTGTCTTCGAATGGCTAAAGGTAAGATGGGCCACCGTCGGGACGATTTGCCGCAGCGGCGGTCAAGATCTACCGACACACCTTCATCTATCAGGAGTCATTCGATGGCCAAAATCAGTGTTGAGCGTGCCCACACCCTGGGCAAGGAAGCCGCCCGCGAGAAGGCCGACAAACTGGCCAAAAAACTCAATGAACAATACGGCCTGGAACCGCAGTGGTCCGGCGACACCCTGAACCTCAAGCGCTCGGGCGTGAAAGGCGCGGTGCACGTGGCGGACGATTCGATCAAGGTCGACGTCGAACTGGGCCTGATGATGTCGGCCATGAGCGGCATGATCAAAGCCGAAATCGAAAAGGCCCTCGACAAAGCGCTGGCCTGATTCCTTGTCGAACCCTATCCCCCTGTGGGAGCCAGCCTGCTGGCGATAGCGTCTGGTCAGTCAGCCTTTATGTGACTGACATACCGCAATCGCCAGCAGGCTGGCTCCCACATTTGTATGCGGTGTGGGCAAGGATTGATGTCAGTTGTTAGGGTGCCCTTTCTAATTTTTCTACCTACTTTGTGCCTGAGCCCGACACCCGTCCGGGCAGTTCCTCAAACCTTCTGCGCGTGAGGTGCACCATGGCCAAAGTTATTTTGAAGAAAAAAATCGACGCTCCGACTTCGACGCTGAGCGACGTCAGGTCCTATGCCCGCAAGATCTGGCTGGCTGGTCTGGGTGCCTACGCCAAGGTCGGGCAAGAGGGCAGCGAGTACTTTCAGGAGTTGATCGAAGCCGGTCAAACTGTTGAAAAGAAAGGTAAAAAGGCCGTCACCGAAAAACTGCTCGCGGCCAACGTCGAGATCGACGAGGCCGCCACCCAGGTCAGCTCCTTCAAAGGTCGTGTCGAAGTTCAGCTGGACAAGGTCGAGAAGGCCTTCGACAGCCGCGTAGCAAGCGCCTTGAATCGCATCGGCATTCCGTCTAAACATGACGTTGAGACACTCTCTGCTAAGCTCGATGAGCTGACGGCATTGCTCGAACGCGTCGCGCGTAAATCTTAAGGAGAACGGGATGGCTGGTAAAAAGAACACCGATAAAGAAAGCAGCTCGTGGGTCGGGAAGGTCGAGTCGTACTCCCGCAAAATCTGGCTGGCTGGTTTAGGCGTGTACTCGAAGATCGACACTGACGGCAGCAAGCTCTTCGACACATTGGTCAAAGACGGCGAGAAAGCCGAGAAGCTCACCAAGTCTGCGGTTGGCAAAAAAGTCGAGGACTCGACCTCTTCGGCGAAGTCGCGCATCAGCGGCGTGAAAGACCGCGCCATGGGCAAGTGGGACGAGCTGGAAGGGGCTTTCGACAAGCGCCTGAACAGCGCGATTTCGCGTTTGGGTGTGCCGAGCCGCAATGAGGTCAAGGCGCTTAACGCCAAGGTCGACACGCTGACCAGACAGATCGAAAAACTCACCGGTCTGAAAGCCCAGCCTGTAGCGGCGAAAACCGCTGCGGCGAAACCGGCGGCCAAGGCTGCAGCGGCCAAGCCTGCGGCGAAAACCGCGGCCAAGCCACTGGCGAAAGCGGCGGCCAAACCGGCAGCGAAAGCCGCCGCCAAACCGGCAGCGAAAACGGCCGCCGCCAAGCCCGCGGCCAAAGCTGCCGCCAAACCTGCGGCCGCTAAAGCCGCGGCGAAACCCGCAGCCAAACCGGCGGCTAAAGCGGCAGCGAAACCAACGGCCAAGCCAGCCGCGAAAACCGCTGCCGCCAAGCCAGCCGCCAAGCCAGCTGCGGCGAAAAAGCCTGCGGTGAAAAAACCGGCTGCACCGAAAGCCGCTGCGCCAAAACCGGCCGCTGCTGCATCGACTGCTCCAACCGCTCCGGCCAACGCGGCGAACTCCGCTGCGGCACCCACGGCAGCAGCCACCCCGACTGCAGCATCGACTGCGTCGACGCCATCCAGTCAGTCCTGATTCATCAGGGCAAAACAAAACGCCCGGCCTGTGAAGGTCGGGCGTTTTTGTTTGTGCATTCCTTCTACAAACACCGCAGTACCCTTGTGGGAGCTAGCCTGCTAGCGATAGCGGTGGGTCAGTCAGCACTTGTTTTGAATGTGCCGGCTTAATCGCTAGCAGGCTAGCTCCCACAGGGGGATGGAGTCGCTCAGTGAATTTCGGTTCAGTCGTGATCCTCAAGGTATTGCAGCGCCATCCGCTCAGTCGCGACCTTCACTGGCGGCAACAAATGCGGCGCCACCAGCATCATGATCTGGTAAACCACCAACCGCACCTCACCCTCACGATCGAGAATCCGCTGGTAATCCAGGGAAAACAGCAATGTCAGGGTGATCTGCTCCACCAGTTGCCCCAGCGCCTGCGTATCGCTGACCAGTTGCCCGGCGGCCTTCAACCGCGCCAGCAATGACGCCAGCGTGCGCTTCAAGGCGTTGAGCAGATGACGTATGCCCTTGGCCAGTTTCGGCAGGCGTCCGGCGAGGTTCGACAGGTCCTGGAACAGGAACCGGTATTGCGCCAGGCGCTCGACGATCAGGTGCAGAAACAGCCAGTAATCCTCCGGGGCCAGCTCAACGTCCGATGGCGGATCGAGCAGTGGTGCCAGTTCCTGCTGGAAGCGTTCGAACAAGCCGAGGATCAGCGGTTCCTTGCCGTGGAAGTGGTAGTAGAGGTTGCCGGGGCTGATCCCCATTTCATTGGCGACCTCCATGGTCGAGACGTTCGGTTCGCCCTTATCGTTGAACAGGTGCAGCGCACATTCGAGAATCCGGTCGCGGGTTTTCATCCAGTCTTCTTAGAAAAATGTCGTTGAACGTCAGCGCACTCGCACGTAAGTACCAGGTGCTGCCTCCATCGGCGGATAGTTGGGGTTGCCGAGGGCCATCCGGGTTTCGTGCTGCGCGCCCGAGCGCTGTTGAATCCATTCCAGCCACTGCGGCCACCAGCTGCCGTCGACACGTTTGGCGTCGTAGTACCAGGCGCGCGGGTCGCTGCTCATCCTCGCGTTTTCGACGTAGTTGGCTTTCGCGTTGCTCGGCGGGTTGAGGATGCTTTGTACGTGGCCGCTGTTGGACAGCACGAAGCGCTTGTCGCCGCCCAGCAGCAGGGTCGAGCGATACACCGCGTCCCACGGCGTGATGTGGTCGTTCATGCCGGCCACGCTAAAACTGTCGACGGTGACTTTCTGCAAATCGATCGGCGTGCCGCAGACTTCCAGCCCGCCAGGATGGGTCAGCGGGTTGTGCTTGAAGAAATCCAGCAGATCGCCGTGCAATGCCGCCGGCAGGCGCGTGTTGTCGTTGTTCCAGTAGAGAATGTCGAAGGCGGGCGGCTCCTTGCCCAGCAGGTAGTTGTTGACGAAGTAACTCCAGATCAAATCGTTGGGGCGCATCCAGGCGAAGACTTTGGCCATGTCGCGACCGTCGAGCACGCCCTGCTGATACGAACGCCGCTTGGCCGCTTCGAGGGTCTGTTCATCGACGAACAGCGTCGCCGGGGTTTCGATCTGACTGTCGAGCAGGCTGACCAGATAGGTTGCGCTGGCGATACGCCGCAGCTGCCGCTTGGCCTGCAGATGCCCTTGCAGCGCCGCGATGGTCAGGCCGCCGGCGCAGGCGCCCATCAGGTTGACCTCGCGGGCGCCGGTGATCGCCCGGCAGATGTTCATCGCTTCTTCCACGGCCTCGACGTAGCTCGACAGGCCCCATTCGCGATGCCGTACATCCGGGTTGCGCCAGCTGATCATGAAGGTCTGCAAGCCGTTTTTCAGCGCGTACTGGACGAAGCTGTTGTGCGGGCTCAGGTCGAAAATGTAGTACTTGTTGATTTGCGGCGGTACCACCAGCAGTGGCTTGGCGTATTGCTTTTCGCTCATCGGCCGGTACTGGATCAGTTCGAGCATTTCGTTGCGAAACACCACCGAGCCGGTGGTGGTGGCGACGGTCTTGCCGACCTCGAATGCCTGTCGGGTCACCTGACGTGGCAGGCCATCATTGTGCAGCAGATCGTCGAACAAATGGCTGAGGCCGCGCACCAGACTGTGGCCGCCAGAATTGAATAGCTCCTTGACCGCCAGCGGATTGAGCAGCGTGTTGGACGGTGCCACGGCATCGTTGAGCAGGGTGAAGAGGAATTGCGCGCGGGCGCGGTCTTCCGGGCTCATGTCGCTGTCGTCGATCCAGCTCTTGACCTGCTTCTGCCAGGCCAGATACGCCTGCAGGCTGCGCCGATAGAACGGGTTGAGGCTCCAGGCTGGATCGGCAAAACGGCTGTCGTTGGGATGGGTCGGGTGCACGGTTTCGCCGAGCAGCACGCGGCCCAATTGGCCGCCCAGTTTCAACGCATGCTTTGCCGTGTGCACCGGATTGCGCAAGCCATGGGCGGCGACGCTGCGCAAGGTCGAGAGCAGGTCGCGGCCGCGCAGGCCGGTGATCGCATTTTGTGCGTTGATAAACACGGCGGGGCTGGGCACCACGCCCGTCGCTGGTTTGTCGCGCATGACTCAACACTCCTTCGTCTTCAGGGCAAAAACAAACTCACCGAACCAGAACACCATAGACGCTGTTACGGGTTGCTGCCTGCGCGGCGTCCTGCCGCGCACTCATGGGTAAAGCCCTGCATAAAGCCTGCCGCTGGGTTCAGCCGCCGAGCGGCGTCGGATGTGGGTGCATCACCGCGCGCTGACGTTCCTCCTGAAGGAATTTCATGATGATCGGCGCCACGGCTTCGGCGCGGGTGATCAGGAACAGATGACCGTCATCGATGATGTGCAGCTGCGCATTGGGAATGCGCCAGGCGAGCACGCGCATGTTGATCAGCGGGATCAGCGGGTCGTCATCCCCGGCCAGCACCAGCGTCGGCTGATGGATCTTGTGCAGCCAGTGAATACTGGTCCAGCCGAGGCCGGCGAACAGTTGCCAGTAGTAACCGAGCTTGCCCGCCGAACGCACTTTCGCCGCGTGGCTGGCCGCCAGCGTCGGGTCGCGCCGGAATGAGCCACCGTAGATCATCGGCGCGATGCGAATCACGTGGGACGGCTGAATGTAGCGCCGCGGACTGGCCATCATCCACAGCACTTTCGGTTTGCCCGGCACCATCACCGCACCGGCAGCGGTGGCCGCCAATACCAGTTTCTTGCAGCGCTCGGGATAGTCGTAGGCGAACTGCTGCGCCAGCGCACCGCCCCACGACACGCCGATGACGTTGACCTGACCGTAGTCGAGGTAGTCGAGCATCCGCGCCGTGAGCTTGGCCAGCCCGGGAAAGCGATACGGCCGGTTCGGTGTCGAGGAACCGCCGACCCCGGGAACGTCGAACGCGATCACCTCCAGATCCGGGTCCAGCGCCGCGACGAACGGAAACACCAGCTCCAGGTTGGCGCCGATGCCGTTGAAAATCAGCAACGGCGTCAAGTGCGGCTTGCCGGGACGCACCGCCGTGCGGAGGGTCTGGCCATCCAGGTCGACGGTGCGGAATATGAACGGTTGCGGCATGCGTGAGGCCCTGTGGATTTCAAGTTCACCCGTACCCTGTAGGAGTGAGCCTGCTCGCGATAGCGTACATCCAGTCAACGAATAGGTTGAATCTGATGCCCTCATCGCGAGCAGGCTCGCTCCTACAGTGGAGTTCTGGTGGTGTCAGTTACCGTTCGTGAACGTAGGTGCCCGGCGCAGCCTCGCCCGCCGGATACGCCTTGTTGCCCAGTTTTACTGGGGCCTTTTTCAGGTTGCCCGAGCGCTCGGCCAGCCACGCCTGCCAATGCAGCCACCAGGAATCGGTGTGCTTGGTCGAGTTCTCTTGCCAGTCATCGGCATTGGCGGCCATTTCTTCACTGGTCATGTAACGCGATTTCGGGTTGCCCGGCGGGTTCAGGATGCTCTGGATATGGCCACTGCTCGACAGCACGAATTCAACTTTTCCGCCGAACAGCTGCGCCGACTTGTAGCAGGACTTCCACGGGGTGATGTGGTCGTTGGTGCCGGCCAGCGAGAAGATGTCGGCGGTGACCTGCTTGAGATCGATCGGCGTGCCGCACACTTCCAGTGCGTTGGGGCGGATCAGTGGATTGTTTTTGAACATCTCGATCAGGTCACCGTGGAACGCCGCGGGCAAGCGCGTGGTGTCGTTGTTCCAGAACAGAATGTCGAACACCGGCGGTTCGTTGCCGAGCAGGTAGTTGTTGACCCAGTAGTTCCAGATCAGATCATTCGGGCGCATCCAGGCGAAGACCTTGGCCATGTCCTTGCCTTCGAGGACACCGGCCTGATACGAGTGACGCTTGGCAGTCTCAAGGGTCTGCTCGTCGACGAACAGGGCGACGTCGCTGTCCAGTGTGGTATCCAGCACGCTGACCAGCAGGGTCAGCGAGTTGACCTTGTTCTCGCCGATCGCCGCGTAATGGCCGAGCAGGGCGGTGCAGGTGATGCCGCCGGAGCAGGCGCCGAGCATGTTCACGTCTGTACTGCCGGTGATGGTGGTGACCACGTCGACCGCTTCTTTCAGCGCATCGATATAAGTCGACAGGCCCCACTCACGCTGAGCCTTGGTCGGGTTGCGCCAGCTGATAATGAAGGTCGGCACGTTATTGCGCAGGCAGAAACGCGCTAGGCTCTTGTCCGGGCTTAAATCGAATACGTAGAACTTGTTGATCTGCGGCGGCACCACCAGCAAAGGCCGTTCGTGGACCTGCTCGGTGATTGGCCGGTACTGGATCAGCTCCAGCACATCGTTGCGAAACACCACCGCGCCTTCGGTCACGCCGAGGCTCTTGCCGACCTCGAACGCACCCATGTTGACCTGGCTCGGCATGCCGCCGTTGTGCACCAGATCCTTGGCCAGATGCGAGAGGCCATCGAGCAGGCTTTTGCCGCCGGTTTCGAAGAAACGCTTGACCGCCGCCGGGTTGGCCGCGGTGTTGGTCGGCGCCATGGCTTCGGTCATCAGGTTAATGACGAAGTGGCCACGGGCGATATCTTTGGGGGTCAGGCTGCTGTCGTCGATCCAGGCATGGAGTTCCTTGCGCCAGGCCAGATAGGTTTGCAGATAACGTTTGTAGAGCGGGTTCTGGCTCCACGCGGGATCGGCAAAGCGACGGTCGTCACCGGCCGGTTGCAGTTCGGATTTGCCGAACAGCACGTTCTTCAGCTCGAGGCCGAAATGGGTCACGTGTTTAACACTATGGATCGGTTGTTTGATGGCCTGTTTCAGCACCATCCGAGCAGAGGCCAGCAGATCCTTTCCGCGCAGCCCAACGACGGGATTAAGCCCCAGGGTGTTTTCCGAGGCTTGATACTTCAGGTCATCGTTATTCTTGTTACTCATCTACGACGCTCCATTGTCCTGAGACGAGTACCCGGTTTGCGGCTGTGCAGTTCCACAGCCAATGCCAGGTACTACTGCTCGGGTGACCGTTGATTCTGCATAGCTGCTTTACAGTCGTAGAGCATTGCAGGGAACTTGCCAGCTCCATTGGTTACCCGAGTTTAATTTTTTTCGCAAGCAGGCCGATCCTCGGCCATACAGCGGAGCATTCAAACAGATGAAGTTAGAAAATGCCTTCTAATGAGCGCAAGGCTCGGGCTAGAGCATCAGCTTGACGAACGACTCGTTCGGATCGCGGGTTTTTCCGGCGGCACGCAACTCGGCGAGATAATCGTCCCAGAGTTCTTTCTGGCGTTTGCCGAGTTCGTAGAGGTAATCCCACGTGAACAAGCCGCTGTCATGACCGTCGTCAAAGGTCAGTTTCAGTGCGTAGTTGCCGGCCGGTTCCAGCTTGCTCAAGCCAACGTTGAGCTTGCCGAATTGCAGGATCGGTTTGCCGTGGCCCTGGACCTCGGCGGAGGGCGAATGCACGCGCAGGAATTCTGCGGGCAGGGTGAATTCTTCACCGGACGCGTAGGTCAGCGTCAGGGTTTTCGAGGCTTTGTGCAGTTTGATTTTGGCGGGGATTCGATTCATGGGTTGGCCTCCGATATATGGGCGACCCTGGAGCAAGTGTGGGAGCGAGCCTGCTCGCGAAAGCGCTGTGTCAGACAACATTGATGTCCGCTGACACGGCTTCTTCGCGAGCAGGCTCGCTCCCACAGGGTCCGCTACCGCTGTAAGTATGGCTTACAGGATATAACGGGACAGGTCTTCGTTCTGCGCCAATTCGCCGAGGTGGCTGTTGACGTATTCGGCGTCGATCAGGATCGGCTTGTCGTCATGGGCGCTGGCCAGATCGCCGGCACTGAACGACACCTCTTCGAGCAGACGCTCGAGCAGCGTGTGCAGGCGACGGGCACCGATGTTCTCGGTCTTCTCGTTGACCTGCCAGGCGATTTCCGCCAGACGCTTGATGCCTTCCGGCTGGAACTGGATGTGCAGGCCTTCGGTTTTCAGCAGCGCGCAGTATTGCTCGGTGAGCGAGGCGTGCGGTTCGCTGAGGATGCGCTCGAAGTCTTCCGGGCTCAGCGCCTTGAGTTCGACGCGGATCGGCAGACGGCCTTGCAGTTCCGGCACCAGATCGCTCGGCTTGCTCAAGTGGAACGCACCGGAGGCGATGAACAGGATGTGGTCGGTCTTGACCATGCCCAGCTTGGTGTTGACGGTGCAGCCTTCGATCAGCGGCAGCAGGTCGCGCTGCACGCCTTCACGGGAGACATCGGCGCCGCCGACGTTACCGCGCTTGGCGACCTTGTCGATCTCGTCGATGAACACGATGCCGTGCTGCTCGACCGCTTCCAGCGCCTTGGCCTTCAGTTCTTCTTCGTTGACCAGACGCCCGGCTTCTTCGTCGCGCACCAGTTTCAGCGCTTCCTTGACCTTGAGCTTGCGCGACTTCTTCTTGCCCTTGCCCATGTTGGCAAACAAGGACTGCAGCTGGTTGGTCATCTCTTCCATGCCCGGCGGCGTGGCGATCTCGATGCCGGACACTTCGGCGACTTCGATCTCGATTTCCTTGTCGTCCAGCTGACCTTCACGCAGACGCTTGCGGAACAACTGACGGGTATTGGAATCGCTGGCCGGTGCTTCTTCATTGCTGAAGCCCATGCGTGCCGGCGGCAGCAGCGCGTCGAGGATACGGTCCTCAGCGGCGTCTTCGGCACGGTGGCGTACGCGGGTCATTTCCTGCTCGCGGAGCATCTTGATCGCCGCATCAGCCAGATCACGGATGATCGACTCGACGTCACGGCCGACGTAGCCGACCTCGGTGAATTTGGTCGCTTCGACCTTGATGAACGGCGCGTTGGCCAGTTTTGCCAAGCGACGGGCGATCTCGGTTTTACCGACACCGGTCGGGCCGATCATCAGGATGTTCTTCGGCGTCACTTCAACGCGCAGCTCTTCAGGCAGCTGCATGCGGCGCCAGCGGTTGCGCAGGGCAATCGCGACGGCGCGCTTGGCATCGTCCTGGCCGATGATATGGCGATTGAGTTCGTGGACGATTTCGCGGGGAGTCATGGACATAATAATTGACGGTCCTCAAGCACAAACAAGCCGTGGCACACAGGCCGCGACAGGCTTATTCGGCGAGATCCTGCTCCTCAATGGTCTGGGTGTGGTTGGTGAATACACAGATGTCGCCAGCGATGCCGAGAGCGGTCTCGACGATCTCGCGAGCCGACAGGTCGGTCTTTTTCAGCAGGGCGCTGGCCGCGGCCTGGGCGAAAGCACCGCCGGAACCCATGGCGATCAGGCCATCTTCGGGTTCGACCACGTCACCGTTGCCGGTGATGATCAGCGAGGCGTCCTTGTTGGCGACCGCAAGCATCGCTTCGAGGCGGCTCAGGGAACGGTCGGTGCGCCACTCTTTGGCGAGTTCGACGGCGGCGCGGATCAAGTGGCCCTGATGTTTTTCCAGCTGGCCTTCGAAACGTTCGAAGAGCGTAAAGGCGTCGGCAGTGGCACCGGCAAAACCGGCGATGACCTGGCCGTGGTACAGGCGACGGACTTTTTTCGCGTTGCCTTTCATCACGGTATTGCCGAGTGAAACCTGGCCGTCGCCGCCCATGACGACTTTGCCGTGACGGCGGACTGAAACGATGGTGGTCAAGGGAAGAGTCTCCACACAGCGGGGCGAAAGTGCCTTATGCCCATTCATATGGGGGTGCTGGAGAGGATTTCAACCGTGGTGCGGGAGAGGGGACGAGCGGTGTCTGTCACTGATCGTTCACTGATCGTTCCCACGCTCTGCGTGGGAATGCAGCCCGGGACGCTCCGCGTCCCTTCACTGCCGGGGACGCAGAGCGTCCCTTGAGGCGTTCCCACGCAGAGCGTGGGAACGATCAGCGGCGAGTCAGCGGCTCTGGCGTTGTTGTAACAGCAGGTTGCTGAAGCCGGCGCCGGCCAGTTGTTTCTGCGCGGTGGTCAGTTGTTCACGATTGCTGAACGGGCCGACCAGAACGCGGTACCACGTTTCGTCCTTCACCGTGCCGGACTCAACCGCCACGGCCTGGCCGAGCAGAATGATCTGCGCGCGGACTTTGTCAGCATCGGTTTCCTTGCGGAACGAGCCGGCCTGCAGGAAGAACTTGGTCACCGGCGCCGCTTTGCTCACCGGTGGCGCGGGTGGCGGAGTAATCCCGGCCAGCGCGGCCTGAGCGCGCGCGGTGTCGATCTTCGCGGCTTCCGCCGGGGTGACCGGCGTGGTCGGGATGGCCGGCACTTGTGGCGTCGGCAGGGTCTTCTCCGGCACGGCATCCGGCGGCACGATCACTTCCGATTCCGGCAGCAGCGTGTAGAAGTCGTACTTCGGCTTGACCGGTTGCGTCGGGCTCGGCGGGGTCTTGTTGGCTTCGGCGATTTTTGTCGCTTTCTGCTGTTGCGCCTGCTCGACCTTTTCACGCTTGACCGTGTCGCTGCCCTTGCCCGGCTCCAGCTTCATCAAAAACACGATGAATGCGCCGACCGTCAGGCCGATGGCCATCCACAGCCAGCCGGGAATCGGTTGCTTGGCCGGTGCCTGATAGCGGCTGGCGCCGCGCTTGGGTGCAGGTTTTTTCTTGGCAGCCAACTTACATACGCTCCAGAGTTTCCAGACCCAACAGCTCCAGGCCTTGCTTGAGGGTGCGACCGGTCAGCGCGGCCAGACGCAGACGGCTCTGCATCTGGGCCGGGGTCTCGGCGGCGAGGATCGGGCAGTTCTCGTAGAAGCTGGAGAACAGGCCGGCGACGTCGTACAGGTAAGTGCAGAGAATGTGCGGCGTGCCTTTGTCGGACACGTTGTTGAGCACTTCACCGAACTGCGCCAGTTTCGCCGCCAGTTCCTGTTCATGCGCCGCTTCGAGGACGATCTGGCCGTCGACTTCGCTGAAATCCTTGCCGAGCTTGCGGAACACACCGGCGACGCGGGTGTAGGCATACAGCAGGTACGGCGCGGTGTTGCCTTCGAAGTTCAGCATCAGGTCGAAGTTGAAGCTGTAGTCGCTAGTGCGATGCTTGGACAGGTCAGCGTATTTCACCGCGCCGATGCCGACGACCTTGGCGATGTTGCGCAATTCGTCTTCGGCAAGCTCCGGGTTTTTCTCTTTGACCAGGTTGTAGGCACGTTCCTGCGCTTCGGTGAGCAGGTCGATCAGCTTCACGGTGCCACCGTCACGGGTCTTGAACGGACGGCCATCGGCGCCGTTCATGGTGCCGAAACCCATGTGTTCCATTTCCATCGGATGGGTGACGAAACCGGCTTTGCGCGCCACGGCGAAGACTTGCTGGAAGTGCAGGGCCTGACGCTGATCGACGAAGTACAGCGCACGATCGGCTTTCAGCTTGCCACTGCGGTAGCGCACGGCAGCGAGGTCAGTGGTGGCGTACAGGTAACCGCCATCCGCCTTGACGATGATCACTGGCAGCGGGTCGCCATCGGCATTCTTGAACTCGTCGAGGAACACGCACTGGGCGCCGTTGCTCTCGACCAGCAGGCCCGCGGCTTTCAAGTCGTTGACCACATTGATCAGGTCGTCGTTGTAAGCGCTTTCGCCCATCACGTCGGCCATGGTCAGTTTGACGTTGAGCAGTTCGTAGATCTTCTGGCAGTGCGACAGCGAGATGTCCTTGAACCGGGTCCACAGTGCCAGGCACTCGGCATCGCCGGCCTGCAACTTGACCACCAGACCGCGGGCGCGGTCGGCAAATTCTGCGGACTCGTCGAAACGCTGTTTGGCGGCGCGGTAGAAGTTTTCCAGATCGGACAGTTCGTCGCTGGTGATCGGGTTTTCCTGCAGATAGGCCATGAGCATGCCGAACTGCGTGCCCCAGTCGCCGACGTGGTTCTGGCGGATCACTTCGTCGCCAAGGAATTCGAGGACGCGGGCCACACCGTCGCCGATGATGGTCGAACGCAAGTGGCCGACGTGCATCTCTTTGGCCAGGTTCGGCGCCGACAGGTCAACCACCGTGCGCTGCGCCGGGCCAGCCTTGCGCACGCCGATATGGGCGTCAGCCAGCGCGGCATCGAGACGGTTGGCCAAGGCCTGGGTGTTCTGGAAGAAGTTGATGAAGCCCGGGCCGGCGATTTCCGCCTTGGTGACGTTTTCGTCAGCCGGTAGCGCGGCGATGATTTTTTCCGCCAGATCGCGCGGCTTCATCCCGGCCGGCTTGGCCAGCATCATCGCGATGTTGCTGGCGAAGTCGCCGTGAGTCTTGTCGCGGGCGTTTTCCACTTGAATCGCCGGCGACAGGCCTTCAGGCAACACACCTTCGTTGACGAGTTGGGTGAGGGCTTGTTGGATCAGCTGGCGAATGGTGTCTTTCATGGTCTTCTCTTTCGACCGCAAGCGCGGCGGGCGCATCGGTGCGCGGGTGGAAAAACTGGGCATTATCCGTGGCGAAGCCGGGCTTGCCAACCTTAGCAGGCTGGTTGTGGATATGTGGTGACAAAAACTCTGCTTTCGCGAGCAGGCTCGCTCCCACAGGGGTTCGTGCAGGACGCAAAAGTGCAGCGCTGATCCATTGTGGGAGCGAGCCTGCTCGCGAAAGCGATCTTCAGCTCAATACAAATCTACCGGGTCGACATCCAGCGACCAGCGCACCGCCCGCCCGCTCGGCATCTGCTCCAGCGCGAGCAACCAACTGGCCAGCAACCGATGCAGCGGTGCCCGCGCGGTCGCCTGCAACAACAATTGCGCTCGATAACGCCCGGCGCGACGTTCCATCGGCGCCGGCACCGGCCCGAGCAGTTCGATGCCGCTCAGATTCAGTTCGCTGAGCAAGCGCTCGGCCTCGCTGCAGGCTTCATCGAGGAAGCCTTCCGCCTGCCCCGGTTTGTGCGCTTCGGCGCGCAACAGCGCCAGATGGGCAAACGGCGGCAACCCGGCGGCGCGGCGTTCGCTCAGCGCCTGCTCGGCAAAGGCGAAATAACCCTGCTCGGTCAGCTGCACCAATAAAGGATGATCGGCCAGGTGCGTCTGAATAATCACTTTGCCCGGCTCTTCCGCCCGTCCCGCACGACCTGCGACTTGAACGATCAACTGCGCCATGCGCTCGCTGGCACGGAAGTCGCCGGAAAACAGGCCACCGTCAGCGTCGAGAATCGACACCAGCGTCACCCGCGGAAAATGGTGACCCTTGGCCAACATCTGCGTGCCGACGAGGATGCAAGGCTGGCCCTTCTGAATCGTTGCGAATAACTGATTCATCGCGTCCTTGCGCGAAGTGCTGTCGCGATCGACGCGCAGCACCGGATAGTCCGGGAACAGAATCGCCAGGCGTTCTTCGGCGCGTTCGGTACCGGCACCCACCGGGCGCAAGTCGACCTTGTTGCACTTCGGGCACTGGCGCGGGGTGCGTTCGACGTTGCCGCAATGGTGGCAACGCAACTCACCGTAGCGCTGGTGCACGGTCATTCGCGCATCGCAACGCGAACACTCGGACATCCAGCCGCAATCGTGGCAGAGCAAGGTCGGGGCAAAACCGCGGCGGTTGAGGAACACCAGCACCTGCTGGCCGTTGGCGAGGGTCTGGCCGATGGCTTGTTGCATTGGCCCGGAAATGCCGCTGTCCAGCGGACGGCTTTTCACATCCAGGCGCAGAAAGCGCGGCTGTTTGGCGCCGCCGGCGCGCTCGTTCAGGCGCAACAGACCGTAACGCCCGGTGTAGGCGTTGTGCAGGCTTTCCAGCGACGGCGTGGCCGAGCCGAGCACGATCGGAATGTTTTCCTGACGTGCACGTACCAGCGCCAGATCACGGGCGTGGTAGCGCAAGCCTTCCTGCTGTTTATAAGAGCCGTCGTGCTCTTCATCGATGATGATCAGCCCCGGATTTTTCATCGGCGTGAACAGCGCCGAGCGGGTGCCGATAATAATGTCAGCTTCGCCATCGCGGGCGGCGAGCCAGGCGTCGAGGCGTTCGCGATCGTTGACCGCCGAGTGCAGCAGGGCGATGCGCGCATTGAAACGCTGCTCGAAGCGCGCCAGGGTCTGCGGGCCGAGGTTGATCTCCGGGATCAGCACCAGCGCCTGTTTGCCGGCTTCCAGGGTTTCGCGGATCAGCTGCAAATACACTTCGGTCTTGCCGCTGCCGGTAACCCCGGCCAGCAGAAACGCGTGATAACTGTCGAAACCGGCGCGGATCGCTTCATAGGCCGCGCGTTGTTCGCTGTTGAGCGGCAGTTCCGGTTGCGCCAGCCAATGTTCATGGCGCGCGCCCGGGAGGTGGCGGCGGATTTCCACTTGCACCAGACCCTTGGCCAGCAGCAGGTCGAGGCTGTCCTTGCTCAGCATCAGTTTGCTCAGCAATTGATGGGCGACGCCGTGGGGATGCTGGGCGAGGGTCGCCAGGGCCTCACGCTGGCGCGGGGCGCGGGCGATGCGCGGATCATCGAGGCTGGCACCGGGCGCCACTGACCAGAAACGCTCCTGACGTGCCTCGGCCAGCTCGCCCTGACGCAGCAGCACCGGCAGCGCCCAGCTCAAGGTGTCGCCGAGGCTGTGCTGGTAATACTGCGACGTCCACAGGCACAGCTTGAACAGCGCTGGCGGCAATGGTGCGGTGGTATCGAGCAGCGCCAGCGCCGGCTTGAGTTTTTCCACCGGCACTTCGCTGGTGTCGGCGACCTCGACCAGAATCCCGATCATCTCGCGCCGCCCGAACGGCACCCGCAGGCGCATGCCCGGCTGCAATTGCTCACGCCGCACCCCGGCCGGCGCCCGGTAATCGAACAGGCGGCGCAGGGGCGAAGGCAAGGCAAGGCGCAGAATGGCGTCGGGCACGCGGGGGGATCTCGATCAGGGCGGTAGGACTCAGCGCATTACCCTGTAGGAGTGAGCCTGCTCGCGATAGCGGTGTGGCATTCAGCAATTGTTTCGTCTGACACACCGCTATCGCGAGCAGGCTCACTCCTACAGGGGGTTGCGTATTGGGCCGGGAGCCTAGCAGACGGTCGGTCTCGGTGACAGCTTGCGCGTTTGAAAAGGTCTGGTAGAATCCGCGGCCTAATTACGTGCGGTATTCAACAATAGTGTTGGGTGGCGGCACGCTAGCCTGAGGAAGACACCATGAAAGCCGAAATCCATCCGAACTACCCGGAAATCGCTGTTACCTGCAGCTGCGGTAACAAGTTCGAAACTCGTTCGACCTACGGCAAAGCCCTGGCGATCGACGTTTGCAACGAATGCCACCCGTTCTACACCGGTAAGCAGAAGACTCTGGACACCGGCGGCCGCGTGCAGAAGTTCGCAGACCGTTTCGCTACTTTCGGCGTCGGCAAAAAAGCCTGAGGCTGATCATTTTGGAAAGTCGTATCGACTTCTCCAGACTGATGAAAAAGGCGTCCCTTGCGGGCGCCTTTTTTGTGTCTGCGATTTGGCTCTCGGGTGCGCAGGCCTTCTGTCCGGCGCCCGCCGGACTGACCAGCGTCACTGTGCAGCGGGTAGTCGATGGCGACACGCTGCGTCTGAGCGACGGCCGCAGCGTGCGGATGATCGGCCTCAATACGCCGGAGCTGGGCAAGCAGGGTCGCAGCGACGAACCGTTCGCCGTGGCCGCGCGCAAACGCCTCGAAGCGCTGGTGGCGGACAGTGGCGGGCGTGTCGGCTTGCGTCCCGGCAAGCAAGGCAAGGACCATTACGGCCGCACGCTCGCGCATGTCTACAGCGCCAGCGGTGCCAATCTCGAAGCGCAAATGCTTGCCGATGGCCTCGGTTTTCAGGTTGCCGTTGCGCCGAACGTCGATCTGGTTGCCTGTCAGCAGGCCGCCGAAACCTCGGCGCGGCAGGCCGGGCGGGGCATCTGGCGGCAATCACCGGTGCTCAAAGTGCAGCAGATTCAGCGTTCGGGCTTTGCTGTGGTCAGCGGCCGGGTGAGCAAGGTGCAGCGCAATCGCGGTGGAATCTGGATCGAGTTGCAGGACGCGCTTGTACTGCGCATTGCACCCAATCTGGTCGGACAATTCGACAATGCCCGTTTGCAGACGCTGAAGGGCAAGCAGATCGAGGCACGCGGCTGGATTGTCGATCGCTCGCGGCGCGGCGGCTTGCAGGCGGGGCAGGCGCGCTGGTTGTTACCGTTGACCGATCCTTCGATGTTGCAGGGTTCGCGCTGAAGAAAAAATTGTAGACATTTTTCAAATCGATTGTGAACAGTCCAGCCCTTGTGCGCCGTGGCTCTTGGCCCAAAGTCGTAGGGCAGGGCGCTTGACAGCGGTGACCGCTCAGTCTTGTGGGGACTTTGCGAGGCGCGTATCCTCGCTGACCAGTCTGTCCAACAGTAAAAAGCGGAATGCCAAAATGTCTGATCTGAAAACTGCCGCTCTCGAATATCACGCCAATCCTCGTCCGGGGAAGCTGAGTGTCGAGCTCACCAAGGCCACTGCTACCGCTCGCGACCTGTCGCTGGCGTACAGCCCCGGCGTAGCTGAACCAGTGCGCGAGATCGCCCGCGATCCCGAACTGGCCTACAAGTACACCGGCAAGGGCAACCTGGTTGCAGTGATTTCCGATGGCACCGCGATTCTCGGCCTGGGCAACCTCGGCCCATTGGCCTCCAAGCCAGTGATGGAAGGCAAGGGCGTGCTGTTCAAGCGCTTCGCCGGTATCGACGTGTTCGACATCGAAGTCGACTCGGAAAGCCCGCAGGCCTTCATCGACACGGTCAAGCGCATCTCCATCACCTTCGGCGGCATCAACCTCGAAGACATCAAGGCGCCAGAGTGCTTTGAGATCGAGCGTGCGCTGATCGAACAGTGCGACATTCCGGTATTCCACGACGACCAGCACGGTACCGCGATCGTTACTGCGGCCGGCATGATCAACGCTTTGGAAATCGCTGGCAAAACCCTGCCAGAAGCGAAGATCGTCTGCCTGGGCGCCGGCGCTGCCGCCATCTCCTGCATGAAACTGCTGGTGAGCATGGGCGCACGCATCGAAAACATCTTCATGGTTGACCGTACCGGCGTGATCCACTCCGGCCGTGACGACCTCAACCAGTACAAAGCCGTGTTTGCTCACGCCACCGAGAAGCGCAGCCTGGCTGACGCTCTGGCGGGCGCTGACGTGTTCGTCGGTCTGTCCGGCCCGAACCTGCTGAGCGCTGAAGGCCTGCTGTCGATGGCAGCGAACCCGATCGTGTTCGCCTGCTCCAACCCGGATCCGGAAATCTCCCCGGAACTGGCCCACGCCACCCGTAGCGACGTGATCATGGCCACCGGCCGTTCGGACTACCCGAACCAGGTCAACAACGTACTGGGCTTCCCGTTCATCTTCCGCGGTGCCCTGGACGTTCGCGCCAAGCGCATCAACGAAGAAATGAAAGTCGCGGCCGCCAACGCCCTGCGCGAACTGGCCAAGCTGCCGGTGCCACAGGACGTCTGCGATGCCTACGGTGGTGCTCCACTGGAATTCGGCCGTGAGTACATCATTCCGAAGCCAATGGACAAGCGCCTGATCACCCTGATCTCCGACGCTGTGGCCAAAGCGGCGATCGAGACCGGTGTGGCCACCCTGCCGTATCCGAAGAACTACCCGCTGAAAAGCGTGGATGACGTGTTCAACGGTTAAGCCGTTGTAGCGCTTCAAACGAAAGCCCCGACTTGTGAGAGTCGGGGCTTTTTTGTTTTCGGGAGTTCTCAGGGACGCATTTCATATCAACAAGGGCCCTCACCCTAGCCCTGCCGAAACGTCGGACCGCCCGTAGGGAGAGGGGACTGACCGAGGTGTTCGGCGCCCTGCATCGACCAGAGAGAGTGGTGTCGATTATGGATTCGGCGCAATACTTTCAGGTCGGTGTAGCTCCCAAACATCCCACGGTCAGTCCCCTCTCCCTCTGGGAGAGGGTTAGGGTGAGGGGCTCTTGATCTTCAGGCAATAAAAAGCCCCGCACTTCTCACGAAGGCGGGGCTTTTCAATGGCTGCCGGATCAGAACAGATCGATCGGCGCCTGTTCATCCGCCGGCAGCGGGCTGCCCGGTACGACGCCGTTGCCCAGCTCATTCACCGACGGCGGGGTGTCTTCAGCCTTGAACAGCTCGAAGTACGCGCCCGGTGTGCTCGGCGACGCTGCACGGCCACTGACCGGGTCGACGCGCAGGCTGAGGATGCCTTCCGGCTCTGGCTGCACGTGCGGCGGCTTGTCCTTCAGCGCGGCCGACATGTAATTCATCCAGATCGGCAGCGCCACAGTGCCGCCGAACTCGCGGCGGCCGAGGCTTTCCGGCTGGTCGAAACCGGTCCACACCGTGGTCACGTAATCGGCGTTGTAACCGGAAAACCACGCATCTTTCGATTCGTTGGTGGTACCGGTCTTGCCAGCGATGTCGCTACGGCCCATGGCGAGGGCGCGGCGGCCGGTGCCGAGCTTGATCACGTCCTGCAGCATGCTGTTGAGGATGTAGGTAGTACGACCATCAACAATCCGCTCGGCCACGGCTGGCGCTTGAGGCACTGCCTGATTGCCTGGCGCTTCGCCGGGAGCCGGTGCGGCATTTACTGTGAACGACTCGGTGTCCGGCGCGGCGATACCGTCCGTCGCCGAGGCACCTTGCGGAACAGTCGGCGGGTTGGCCACGAACAGCGTGTCGCCGTTACGGCTTTCGATCTTGTCGATGATGTACGGGGTGATCTTGTAACCGCCGTTGGCGAAGGTGCTCCAGCCGGTGGCGATC
Source organism: Pseudomonas sp. R1-1 (assembly GCF_051132135.1). Taxonomy (NCBI): domain Bacteria; kingdom Pseudomonadati; phylum Pseudomonadota; class Gammaproteobacteria; order Pseudomonadales; family Pseudomonadaceae; genus Pseudomonas; species Pseudomonas sp. R1-1. The sequence goes on along the minus strand of NZ_CP071663.1, from coordinate 5,760,732 downwards.
TCCATCGGCGTCAGGGTCGCGGTGCCCAATGCCAGCGACAGGTTCGGCGGCAGGTCCTGCTTGTTGAAGCCGAAGCGGGTGATGTAGTCGATGGTTTTACCCACGCCCATCGCCTGCAGCAGGCGGATCGACACCAGGTTGCGCGACTTGTACAGCGCCTCGCGCAGACGGATCGGACCGAGGAAGGTGTTGGTGTCGTTCTTCGGACGCCAGACTTTGTCCAGGTACTCGTCGACGAATACGATCGGCGCATCGTTGACCAGGGTCGCAGCGGTGTAGCCACTGTCCAGTGCGGCGCTGTAGACGAACGGTTTGAAGCTCGAACCCGGCTGACGCTTTGCCTGCATGGCGCGGTTGTAGTTGCTCTGCTCGAACGCGAAACCACCGACCAGCGAACGGATCGCGCCATTCTGCGGATCCAGCGACACCAACGCGCCCTGCGCCTGCGGGATCTGGCTGAACTTCAGCGAATTGTCTTTCTGGCGCTGCACGCGGACCAGATCGCCGACCTGCGCGACATCCGCTGGCTGGCGCGGAGTGGCGCCCATGCTGTTGGTATTGAGGAATGGCCGCGCCCACTTCATGGTGTCCCAGCCAACATGTTCTTCGCCGGTACGGGTCAGCACTTGCAGGCCGTTCTTGTCGACCTGGGTAACGATCGCCGGCTCCAGACTGCTGATGGTGCGTTGCTTGGTCAGTTCGCTGGCCCAGGCTTCGCGGGTCTTGCCCGGCAGGCGCGACTCGGGGCCACGGTAGCCGTGGCGCTGGTCGTAGGTCATCAAGCCTTCGTGCAGCGCGGTGTTGGCCATTTCCTGCAGATTGCTCGGCACCGTGGTGGTGACGCGGAAGCCCTCGGTGTAGGCGTCGCTGCCATAGCGGCCGACCATTTCGGCGCGGGCCATTTCAGCGATGTACGGCGCGTTCACTTCCGGCGTCGGTACGTGGTAGCTGGCGTTCAGCGGCTCGTTGATAGCCGCGGTGTAATCGGCCTCGGTGATCTTGCCGAGCTTGTACATGCGCCCGAGGATCCAGTCGCGGCGCTCTTTGCTGCGCGCCGGGTTGGCCAGCGGGTTGAAGCGCGACGGGGCTTTCGGCAGGCCGGCGATCATCGCCATCTGCGCCAGGCTGACGTCGCGAATCGACTTGCCGTAATACACCTGCGCCGCCGCCTCGATGCCATAGGCGCGGTTACCCAGATAGATCTTGTTGACGTACAGCTCGAGAATCTCGTCCTTGGTCAGTTGCCGTTCGATCTGCAGGGCCAGAAGAATTTCCGTGGTTTTACGCGAGAAGCTGCGTTCGCTGGTGAGGAAAAAGTTCTTCGCCACCTGCATGGTGATGGTGCTGCCACCGGACTGGATGTGTCCGCTTTTGACCAGTTGCGTCGCGGCGCGCATCAGGCTGCTCGGATCGACGCCGTAGTGGTTGGCGAAATTGTCGTCTTCAGCACTTAGTAACGCATTAATGAAATTGGGCGGAATGTCGGCGAAACGGATCGGTGTGCGGCGCATTTCGCCAAACTCTGCGATCAACTTGTCATCGCTGCTGTAGACCCGCAGGGGAATCTGCAACTGAATGCTTCGCAGAGCCTCCACAGACGGCAAACCCGGACTAAGGTAAAGAAACGCGCCGCTGAGACCTAATAGCAGTCCGCAGAAAACGGCGACGATGGACCAACCGAAAAATTTCAGCAGACGAATCAAGGCTTTTGGACATCCAGAGCAAAGAATGAATTTGGCGACGGGGTTCCGGTAACACACAGAACGGTCCGCGCGGGCAGTAAAAAGCGGAAAAAAACGCTGGGCATTATAAGCACTTTTCCGCAGGGGGCGTCATTTGCGCTTCTGTCAAGACGGGGTGAAGGAACGCAATGCGTATTACAGAGTCCGTAACTCACGGAAAGTCATAGGGAATTGGTAGTGCTGGGACTCTTCAATAAAAAAGCCAATACATTACTGGGGATCGACATCAGCTCCACATCAGTGAAGCTGCTGGAATTGAGCCGTCAGGGCGAGCGCTACCGGGTCGAGGCCTACGCCGTCGAACCCTTGCCGGTCAACGCGGTGGTCGAAAAGAACATCGCCGAACTCGAAGGCGTCGGCCAGGCCCTCAGTCGCGTGCTGAGCAAGGCGCGCACCGGGCTCAAGGGCGTGGCGGTGGCGGTGGCCGGCTCGGCGGTGATCACCAAGGTCATCGAAATGGACGCCGGTCTTTCCGACGACGAGCTGGAAAACCAGCTGAAGATCGAGGCCGACCAATATATTCCCTACCCGCTGGACGAAGTCGCCATCGACTTCGAAGTCCAGGGCGTGTCGCCGCGCAATCCCGAACGAGTCAATGTCCTGCTGGCGGCCTGTCGCAAGGAAAACGTCGAAGTGCGCGAGGCAGCGTTGGCCCTGGCCGGGCTGACGGCGCGCGTGGTGGACGTCGAAGCTTACGCGCTGGAACGCTCATACGCTTTGCTGGCGACGCAACTGGCGGCATCCCAGGAGCGCCTGACCGTGGCCGTGGTCGACATCGGCGCGACGATGACCACCCTCAGCGTCCTGCACAACGGCAAAATCATCTACACCCGCGAGCAATTGTTCGGCGGTCGGCAATTGACCGAGGAAATCCAGCGGCGTTACGGCCTGACCGTCGAGCAGGCCGGGCTGGCGAAAAAACAGGGCGGCCTGCCCGATGATTACGTCAGTGAAGTCCTGCAGCCGTTTCGCGAGGCGCTGGTGCAGCAGGTGTCACGCTCGTTGCAGTTCTTCTTCGCGTCCGGGCAATACAACGCCGTCGATCACATTCTGCTGGCGGGTGGCACGGCCTCGGTGCCGGGGCTGGATCGCTTGATCGAACAACGCCTGAACACGCCAACGCAAGTGGCCAACCCGTTCGCCGACATGGCGCTGAGCAGCAAGGTCAACGCCGGCGCGCTGGCCAGCGATGCGCCGGCATTGATGATCGCCTGCGGGCTCGCGCTCAGGAGTTTCGACTGATGGCGCGGATCAACCTCTTACCCTGGCGCGAAGAGCGTCGCGAGGAGCGGCGCAAACGCTTTCTGCTGGTATTGACCGGCGTGCTCGTCGGTTCGGTCGGTGCGGTGCTGATTGCCGATCAGATCATCAGTGCCGCCATCGACCGGCAAGTGGCGCGCAATGACTACATCAGCAAGCAGATCGCCGTGGTCGACGAGCGGATCAAACAGATTAGTGAACTCAAGGCACGCCGCCAGCAGCTGGTCGAGCGCATGCGCATCATCCAGGACTTGCAGGGCAACCGGCAGATCAGCGGGCGAATCTTCGATCAACTGGCGCGCACGCTGCCGGACGGCGTGTATTTCACCGAAGTGAAAATGACCGGCAAAGCCCTGTCGATCAGCGGCGCTGCGGAATCCAACAATCGCGTTTCCGACCTGATGCGCAACCTGGAAGCATCGGACTGGTTCGATGCGCCGAGCCTCAACGAAGTCAAAGCCACTACTGCCGGACAAGTCGATCAGGCCAACACCTTTGAGCTGACCGTGCGCCAGACCCGGCCCAAGACTGCCGAGGACGACCAATGAAGCCGTCCGAATGGCTGGAAAGCCTGCGCAGCGTCGATTTCAACGACCTCGATACCAGCAACATCGGTTCCTGGCCGGCGGCGGTGAAGTTCATTGCTGGCGCGCTATTGATGGTGCTGGTATTGGCGCTTGGCTATAACTTTTTTCTCAGTGACCTGGAGAATCAACACGACCTCAAGCGCGAGGAAGAGCTGACGCTCAAGGAACAGTTCGCCAGCAAGGCGCGGCTGTCGGCCAATCTCGAGCTGTACACCCAGCAGATGAAGGAGATGGAAAATACCTTCGGTGAGTTGCTGCGGCAGTTGCCCAGCGACACCGAAGTGCCGGGCCTGCTCGAAGACATCACCCGCACCGGCCTGGGCAGCGGCCTGGAATTTGAAGAGATCAAGTTGCTGCCGGAAGTCACCCAGCCTTTTTACATCGAGCTGCCGATCCAGATCACCGTCACCGGCGCTTACCACGATCTCGCCACGTTCGTCAGCGGCGTCGCCGGATTGCCGCGCATCGTTACCCTGCATGATTTCGAACTGGCACCCGCCAACAAGGAAGGCGGGCCGAAGCTGCGCATGAGCATCCTCGCCAAGACTTATCGCTATAACGACAAGGGGCTGCAGAAATGACCCCGATTCGTTACATGGCCGCGATGACGCTGCTCGCATTGAGCGGGTGTGGCGGGGGGGATGACTTCGGTGATCTCGACGCCTACATGAATGAAGTGCGCCTGCGTCCGGCCGGCAAGATTGAACCAACGCCGACATTCCGGTCTTACCCGACATTCACTTACAGCGCGGCCAACCTGCGCAGTCCGTTTTCACCGCAGGTGCGGGTCGATCTGGCCGGGCGCAAACACGGCTCGCGCAACGTTAAGCCGGATCCCAACCGGGTCAAGCAATATCTGGAAGGTTTCAACATCGAGCAGTTCGAGATGGTCGGGACGATTGCCAATGCCTCGGGCTCGTTCGCGCTGCTGCGCGGGGCGGGCGGGGTGCATCGGTTGAAAGTCGGCGATTACCTGGGGCGCAACGACGGGCGCATCGTCGCCATCAGCGCGACACAGGTCGACGTGGTCGAAATCGTGCCCGACGGGCAGGGCGCCTGGCTCGAACGGCCGCGCACCATTCCTTTGAAAGAGCACTCATAGTGGAAGTCGAACAATGAACAGGATTTTCTCCACCCTCGGTTTTTCGCTATGGATAGCGCTGATGTCGCCGATGGTAAATGCGGCCAACCTGAAAGCGCTGGATGTAGCGGCGTTGCCGGGTGACCGCGTCGAACTGAAGCTGTCGTTCGACAGTCCGCCACCGGCGCCCAAGGGCTACACCACCGAATCGCCGGCGCGCATCGCTGTCGATCTGCCCGGTGTCGCCAGTCAGTTGAGCAACAAGAATCTCGATCTGGGCAGCGGCAATGCGCGTACCGCCACGGTGGTCGAGGCCAAGGACCGCACGCGGCTGATCGTCAGCCTCACCCAGCTTGCGCCTTACACCACACGCATCGACGGCAACACTCTGTTTGTGGTGGTCGGCCAGGGTGCACCGGCGCCTGCGTCGCGCCCCGCCGCGGTTGCGCCGCGTGTGAGCACGGCGGCTGCGCCAGCGGCCAAGCCATTCGTACCGAAAAACCGCGGCATTCGTGGCGTCGATTTTCAGCGCGGCACCGAGGGCGAGGGCAACGTTGTCATTGATCTGTCCGACCCGACCATTGCCCCGGATATCCAGGAACACGACGGCAAAATCATTCTCAGCTTCGCCCGCACACAGCTGCCGGAAAAGCTGCGCGTGCGCCTCGATGTCAAGGATTTCGCCACCCCGGTGCAGTTCGTCAACGCCGCGATGAGTGGTGATCGCACGGTGATCACCGTCGAGCCCAGCGGCACCTACGACTATTCGACCTTCCAGACCGACAACAAGCTGACCGTCAGCATCCGCCCAATGAGCGTCGACGACCTGCAAAAACGCAACGCCGACCGTCAGGCCTACATCGGCGAAAAGCTCTCGCTGAACTTTCAGGACATCGATGTGCGCTCGGTGCTGCAACTGATCGCCGACTTCACCAATCTCAATCTGGTTGCCAGCGATACGGTGCAGGGCGGCATCACCTTGCGCCTGCAAAACGTGCCGTGGGATCAGGCGCTGGATCTGGTGCTGAAAACCAAGGGGCTGGATAAGCGCAAGATCGGCAACGTGCTGCTGGTCGCGCCGGCCGATGAGATCGCTGCCCGCGAACGCCAGGAACTCGAGTCGCAGAAGCAGATTGCCGAGCTGGCGCCGCTGCGTCGTGAACTGTTGCAGGTGAATTATGCGAAGGCGGCGGACATTGCCAAGCTGTTTCAGTCGGTGACCAGCGCCGAAGCGAAAATCGATGAGCGTGGTTCGATCACCGTGGATGAGCGGACCAACAATATCATTGCCTACCAGACCCAGGATCGTCTCGACGAGCTGCGGCGAATCGTGGCACAACTGGATATTCCGGTGCGTCAGGTGATGATCGAGGCGCGCATCGTCGAGGCCAACGTCGATTACGACAAGAGTCTGGGCGTGCGCTGGGGCGGTTCAGTGCAGAACAAGGGCAACTGGAATGCGTCCGGGGTCAACGGTTCGTCGAGCACCATCGGTACGCCGGGCAGCACCAGCACCAACTCGCCGTTCGTCGACATGGGCACTGTCAACAATACTTCCGGAATTGGCATCGCCTTCATCACCGATAACGTTCTGCTCGATCTTGAGCTGACGGCGATGGAAAAGACCGGCAACGGCGAAATCGTCTCGCAACCGAAAGTGGTCACCTCCGACAAGGAAACCGCGAAAATCCTCAAGGGCACCGAGATTCCCTATCAGGAAGCCAGTTCCAGTGGCGCGACTTCGGTGTCGTTCAAGGAGGCCTCGCTGTCGCTGGAGGTCACGCCGCAGATCACGCCGGACAACCGCATCATCATGGAGGTCAAGGTCACCAAGGACGAACCGGATTACCTGAACAAAGTGCAGGATGTGCCGCCGATCAAGAAAAACGAGGTCAACGCCAAGGTGCTGGTCAATGATGGCGAAACCATCGTAATTGGCGGTGTTTTTTCAAATACTCAGAGCAAGGTTGTAGATAAGGTGCCATTTCTTGGCGATGTGCCGTATCTTGGCCGCCTTTTCCGGCGTGATGTGGTTTCGGAGAAAAAATCCGAGCTGCTGGTATTTCTCACTCCGCGTATCATGAATAACCAGGCGATTGCTGTGAGTCGTTGATTCTGTGCGAAATTTGATACTTGTAGGACCGATGGGTGCTGGTAAAAGCACCATCGGCCGATTGCTGGCCAAAGAGCTGCGCCTGCCGTTCAAGGATTCCGACAAGGAAATTGAGCTGCGCACGGGTGCCAATATCCCATGGATCTTCGACAAGGAAGGCGAGCCCGGCTTTCGCGACCGTGAGCAGGCGATGATCGCCGAGCTGTGCGCGTTCGACGGCGTGGTGCTGGCGACTGGCGGTGGCGCGGTGATGCGCGACGCCAATCGCAAGGCCCTGTTCGAGGGCGGGCGGGTGGTGTACCTGCACGCGTCCGTCGAACAGCAGGTCGGCCGCACCTCGCGCGACCGCAACCGGCCGTTGCTGCGCACCGCCGATCCGGCGAAAACCCTGCGTGACCTCTTGGCGATCCGCGATCCGCTTTATCGGGAAATTGCCGATCTGGTGGTGGAAACCGACGAGCGGCCGCCGCGCATGGTGGTGCTCGATATTCTCGACCGTCTGGCCCAGCTTCCGCCCCGTTAAAGCCGCGCGCGAAATGCGCTATCCTCGGCGTCCTGTCACAGCCTGCCGAGGTGTGGCGGATGACCGGCAAGCGGCGTCACACCCGCTACAGGCCGCAGATAACCAATAATTCAGGGCAGGACGCCTGCTTCCATCTTCACTGTGGGGACACATGCAGACACTCAAGGTCGACCTGGGCGAGCGCAGCTACCCGATTCATATTGGCGAAGGTCTGCTGGACCAGCCCGAACTGCTGGCGCCGCACATCCACGGGCGGCAAGTGGCAATCATCTCCAATGAGACCGTTGCGCCGCTCTATCTCGAACGTCTGACCCGCAGCCTGGCGCAATACTCGGTGATTTCCGTGGTGCTGCCGGACGGCGAAGCGTTCAAGAACTGGGAAACCCTGCAGTTGATCTTCGACGGTCTGCTGACCGCTCGGCATGATCGCCGTACCACTGTAATCGCTCTGGGCGGCGGTGTGATCGGCGACATGGCCGGTTTCGCCGCTGCCTGCTATCAGCGCGGCGTCGATTTCATTCAGATTCCGACCACGCTATTGTCCCAGGTCGATTCGTCGGTGGGCGGCAAGACCGGCATCAACCATCCGCTGGGCAAGAACATGGTCGGCGCGTTCTATCAGCCGAACGTGGTGCTGATCGATACCGCGTCGCTGAAAACCCTGCCGGCGCGCGAACTCTCCGCCGGTCTGGCCGAAGTCATCAAATACGGTCTGATCTGCGATGAGCCGTTCCTGACCTGGCTCGAAGCCAACGTCGACGCCCTGCGCGCGCTGGATCAGACAGCCCTGACGTATGCGATCGAGCGTTCCTGTGCGGCCAAGGCTGCGGTGGTCGGCGCCGATGAAAAGGAAACCGGCGTGCGCGCCACGCTCAACCTCGGCCATACCTTCGGGCACGCCATCGAGACCCATATGGGCTATGGTGTCTGGCTACATGGTGAAGCGGTCGCGGCTGGCACGGTGATGGCGCTGGAGATGTCCGCGCGTCTTGGCTGGATCAGCGAGCAGGAGCGCGATCGCGGCATTCGTCTGTTCCAGCGCGCCGGTCTGCCGGTGATTCCGCCTGAAGAAATGCGCGAAGCCGATTTTCTGCAACACATGGCAATCGACAAAAAAGTGATCGACGGTCGTCTGCGCCTGGTGCTGCTGCGCCGGATGGGCGAAGCGGTCGTGACCGACGATTATCCGAAAGAGGTTCTACAGGCCACGCTGGGAGCGGATTACCGCGCCCTGGCTCAGCTTAAAGGTTAATAAGATTCCGATGACTAGTTTGCATGCCGACGAGGCGTTTCTCGGCCATTTCCAGTTAAGTCACGACCCGTTCGCGCCGCGGGTGCCAGGCTTCAAATTTTTTCCGGCCCAGCGCAAACCGGTGCTCGGTCAACTGCATCATCTGGCGCGCTACAGCCAGTTGCTGCTGGTGGTCACCGGCCCGCAGGGCAGCGGCAAGACCTTGCTGCGTCAGGCGCTGGTCGCCAGCACCAACAAGCAGTCGGTGCAGAGCGTGGTGGTTTCCGCCCGTGGCGCCCGCTGGTGCTGCGCCAGGTCGCGCAGGCGCTGGATGTCGCCCAGGCTGAGGTCGGTGCGATTCTCGAACAGGTCGTCCAGCTCGCCCTGACCGGTCAGGAAGTCTATCTGCTGGTGGACGACGCCGAGCAGCTCGACGAATCCGCTCTCGAAGCTCTGATGGCGCTAGGCGCTGGTACGCCGGAAGGGCGTCCGCATGTGTTCCTGTTCGGCGAGTCGTCGCTGATCGCTCAACTTGAGGCGTTGCAGCTTGAAGAAGAGCGTTTCCACGTCATCGAACTGCAGCCGTACACCGAAGAAGAAACTCGCGAATATCTCGACCAGCGGCTCGAAGGCGCCGGCCGGGGTGTCGAACTTTTCACCGCGGATCAGATCTCTGATATTCACGAAAGCTCCGAGGGTTGGCCGGGCAACATCAACCAGGTCGCTCGCGATGCTCTGATCGAAGTCATGATTGCCAGCCGCTCCGCGGTGAAGCGTCCAAGTATGGGGTTCAACATGCCGAAGAAACACGTATTGGCGATTTCCGCCGTCGTGGTGGTCGCGGTCGCCGCCGCCTGGCTGATGCCGGGTCGCAACAAGGCGCCAACTACCGGCGCGCCAGCCAATGAACAGGCGCAGTTGCCTCTGGGTCAGGCGCCCGCCAATGGCGCGGCACCCAACGTCGAATTCGCCGGCAACACCCAGCCGATGCCGCTGCCGTTGGTCGGCAACTCACAACCGGTCATGCGTGGGCCGTTGGCCGAAGAGGCCGGTGGCATCACTGAAGGTGACGATGGCGTGCCGCTGGAAGGCTCCAGTGATACCCCGCCGACCGTGACCACCTCCGCGCCGCCAGCCGGCGTGCCGGCCGGTCCTGCGCCGACTCCGGTGCCGTTGCCAGCCGCCAAGCCGACGCCAGCCCCGACGCAAGTCGCCACCGCCAAGCCTGCTCCGGCCGCACCAGCCGCCAAACCGGCGCCGGCACCGGCGAAACCGGTCGCTGCGGCGAAACCGGCCGAGAAGCCTGTGACCGTCGCCAAGGCTGCCGGTGGCAGCTGGTACGCCGGTCAGCCGACCGGCAACTACGTGGTGCAGATCCTCGGCACCAGCTCGGAAACCGCCGCGCAGAACTTCGTCAAGGAGCAGGGCGGCGAGTACCGTTATTTCAAGAAAGTCCTCAACGGCAAGCCGCTGTATGTGATCACCTATGGCAATTTTGCCAATCGTGATGCGGCCGTTTCTGCCATCAAGGCCTTGCCAGCGAAGGTTCAGGCTGGTAAACCTTGGCCTCGCACTGTCGCCAGCGTCCAACAGGAACTGGCAACAACTCGCTGAAGATTCGGCGGCCTTACCCAGGCCGCCTCTCCCGGCACCTCAAAATCTCCACAAGTGCGCGCTTTCTGAAAAGGATGCGTGCCTTTTGGTGTCTGCGTCACAGTAGTTTTTGAGTCGTTGCGGTCAGAATTTAAAAAAGTTTTGACTAGCACAGCAGATCGCTTTAAACCTTTCACAAATGCGACATGAATTTGCGACAGTTCGTCGTCAAATTTGTGAGCCTCTGTGTCGCTGTGTACAATGACCACCCTTTTGCCCCCGCGAAGCCGGCGTACGTTCGGCGCGGAACGCAAGTGGTTGAATTGAAAAGAAATTTGCCTCGAATAGAGGCAGCCTGGTGAGAAAGTGTCTATGAAAGCAGGTCTGTACCAACCAGATGAATTCAAGGATAACTGCGGTTTCGGCCTGATAGCTCATATGCAGGGCGAGCCCAGTCATACCCTTTTGCAAACGGCCATCGAGGCCCTGACCTGCATGACCCACCGCGGTGGGATTAATGCCGACGGCAAGACCGGTGACGGTTGCGGTCTGCTGATTCAAAAGCCTGATGCGTTCCTGCGAGCCATCGCCCAGGGAACCTTCAGCGTCGAGTTGCCCAAGCAATATGCTGTGGGCATGGTCTTCTTCAACCAGGATCCGGCCAAGGCCGAAGCCGCTCGCGAGAACATGAACCGCGAGATCCTTGCTGAAGGCCTGCAACTGATCGGCTGGCGCAAAGTGCCAATCGACACCAGCGTCCTCGGCCGTCTGGCCCTTGAGCGCCTGCCGCAGATCGAGCAGGTCTACATCGGCGGCGAAGGCCTGAGCGATCAGGACATGGCGGTCAAGCTGTTCAGCGCCCGTCGCCGTTCGTCGGTGGCCAACGCCGTCGACAGCGACCACTACATCTGCAGCTTTTCGCACAAGACCATCATCTATAAAGGCCTGATGATGCCGGCCGATCTGGCCGCATTCTATCCAGACCTGAGTGACGAGCGCCTGCAAACCGCGATCTGCGTGTTCCACCAGCGCTTCTCCACCAACACCCTGCCGAAATGGCCGCTGGCGCAGCCCTTCCGCTTCCTCGCGCACAACGGCGAGATCAACACCATCACCGGTAACCGCAACTGGGCACAGGCCCGTCGGACCAAGTTCAGCAACGATCTGATGGATCTGGAAGAGCTCGGCCCGCTGGTCAACCGTGTCGGTTCCGACTCCTCGAGCATGGACAACATGCTCGAACTGATGGTCACCGGTGGCATCGACCTGTTCCGTGGCGTGCGGATGATCATTCCGCCAGCGTGGCAGAACGTCGAAACCATGGACCCGGATCTGCGTGCGTTCTACGAGTACAACTCGATGCACATGGAGCCGTGGGACGGCCCGGCCGGCGTGGTCATGACCGACGGTCGCTACGCGGTGTGCCTGCTCGACCGTAACGGTCTGCGTCCGGCGCGCTGGGTCACCACCAAAAACGGTTTCATTACTCTCGCGTCGGAAATCGGCGTGTGGAACTACCAGCCCGAAGATGTGCTCGCCAAGGGCCGCGTCGGCCCGGGTCAGATCTTTGCCGTGGACACTGAAACCGGGCAGATCCTCGACACCGATGCGATCGACAACCGTCTGAAATCCCGTCATCCGTACAAGCAATGGCTGCGCAAGAATGCTTTGCGCATTCAGGCGACCATGGAAGACAACGATCACGGTTCGGCGTTCTACGACGTCGATCAGCTCAAGCAGTACATGAAGATGTATCAGGTCACGTTCGAGGAGCGCGACCAGGTACTGCGTCCGCTCGGCGAGCAAGGCTACGAAGCCGTTGGTTCGATGGGCGACGACACGCCAATGGCTGTACTGTCGCAGCGTGTGCGTACGCCGTACGACTATTTCCGCCAGCAGTTCGCCCAGGTGACCAACCCGCCGATCGACCCGCTGCGTGAGGCGATCGTGATGTCGCTGGAAATCTGCCTCGGTGCCGAGCGCAACATTTTCCAGGAGTCGCCGGAACACGCCTCGCGCGTGATCCTCAGCTCGCCGGTCATTTCCCCGGCCAAGTGGCGTTCGTTGATGAACCTCGACCGTCCGGGTTTCGAACGGGCGATCATCGACCTCAACTACGACGAAAGCGTCGGCCTCGAAGCGGCGATCCGCAACGTTGCCGATCAGGCTGAAGAAGCCGTGCGCGCCGGACGTACCCAGATTGTCCTGAGCGACCGTCATATCGCCCCTGGCAAACTGCCGATCCACGCCTCGCTGGCGACCGGTGCGGTACACCACCGCTTGACCGAAAAAGGCCTGCGTTGCGATTCCAACATCCTGGTTGAAACTGCCACTGCGCGCGACCCACACCACTTCGCCGTACTGATCGGTTTCGGCGCCTCGGCGGTGTATCCGTTCCTGGCTTACGAAGTGCTGGGCGACCTGATCCGTACCGGTGAAGTGCTGGGCGACCTCTACGAGGTGTTCAAGAACTACCGCAAAGGCATCACCAAAGGCCTGCTGAAGATCCTCTCGAAGATGGGCATTTCGACCATCGCTTCGTACCGCGGTGCGCAGCTGTTCGAAGCCATTGGCCTGTCCGAAGAAGTCTGCGAGCTGAGCTTCCGCGGCGTGCCGAGCCGCATCAAGGGTGCGCGTTTCGTCGACATCGAAGCCGAGCAGAAAGCGCTGGCCGTCGAAGCCTGGAGCCCGCGCAAGCCGATCCAGCAGGGCGGTCTGCTGAAGTTCGTCCACGGTGGCGAATATCACGCCTACAATCCGGACGTGGTCAACACCCTGCAAGCCGCCGTGCAGCAGGGCGACTACGCCAAGTTCAAGGAATACACCTCGCTGGTCGACAACCGCCCGGTGTCGATGATCCGTGACCTGTTCAAGGTCAAGACCCTCGATACGCCGCTGGACATTAGTGAAATCGAGCCGCTGGAATCGGTGCTCAAGCGCTTCGACTCCGCCGGTATCTCGCTGGGCGCCTTGTCGCCGGAAGCGCACGAAGCCCTGGCCGAAGCCATGAACCGCCTCGGGGCGCGTTCCAACTCCGGCGAAGGCGGTGAAGACCCGGCGCGTTACGGCACCATCAAGAGCTCGAAAATCAAGCAGGTCGCCACTGGCCGTTTCGGCGTGACCCCGGAATACCTGGTCAACGCCGAAGTGCTGCAGATCAAGGTGGCCCAGGGCGCCAAGCCGGGCGAGGGCGGGCAACTGCCGGGCGGCAAGGTCAACGGGCTGATCGCCAAGCTGCGTTATGCAGTGCCGGGCGTGACCCTGATTTCGCCGCCGCCGCACCACGACATCTATTCGATCGAGGACTTGTCGCAGCTGATTTTCGACCTCAAGCAGGTCAACCCGCAGGCGCTGGTTTCGGTGAAACTCGTGGCAGAAGCGGGCGTCGGCACCATCGCTGCCGGTGTGGCCAAGGCCTATGCGGACTTGATCACCATCTCCGGCTACGACGGTGGCACCGGTGCTTCGCCGCTGACCTCGATCAAATACGCCGGCGCCCCGTGGGAACTCGGCCTCGCCGAAACCCACCAGACCCTGCGCGGCAACGACCTGCGCGGCAAGGTCCGGGTGCAGACCGACGGCGGTCTGAAAACCGGCCTCGACGTGATCAAGGCAGCCATTCTCGGCGCTGAAAGCTTCGGCTTCGGCACCGCGCCAATGATCGCGCTGGGCTGCAAATACCTGCGTATCTGCCACCTGAACAACTGCGCCACCGGCGTCGCCACTCAGAACGAGAAGCTGCGCAAGGACCACTACATCGGTACCGTCGACATGGTGGTGAATTTCTTCACCTACGTCGCCGAAGAAACCCGCGAGTGGCTGGCCAAACTCGGCGTGCGTTCGCTGGAAGAGCTGATCGGTCGTACCGATCTGCTGGAAATCCTTGAAGGCCAGACCGCCAAGCAACATCACCTGGACCTGACGCCGCTGTTGGGCAGCGATCACATCCCGGCCGACAAGCCGCAGTTCTGTGGGGTTGAGCGCAACCCGCCGTTCGACCAGGGCCTGCTGGCCGAGAAAATGGTCGAGATGGCATCGTCGGCGATCAACGACATGAGCGGTGCTGAATTCGATCTGGATATCTGCAACTGCGATCGCTCGATCGGCGCGCGGATATCCGGCGAGATTGCCCGCAAGCACGGCAACCAGGGCATGGCGAAAGCGCCGATCACCTTCCGCTTCAAAGGCACGGCTGGCCAGAGCTTCGGCGTGTGGAACGCTGGCGGTCTGAACATGTACCTGGAAGGCGATGCCAACGACTACGTCGGCAAAGGCATGACCGGTGGCAAACTGACCATCGTGCCGCCCAAGGGCAGCGTCTACAAGACTCAGGAAAGCGCCATCATCGGCAACACCTGCCTGTATGGCGCGACCGGTGGCAAGCTGTTCGCCGCTGGCACCGCAGGCGAGCGTTTTGCCGTGCGTAACTCCGGTGCCCACGCAGTTGTGGAAGGCACCGGCGATCACTGCTGCGAGTACATGACCGGTGGTTTCGTCTGCGTGCTGGGCAAGACCGGTTACAACTTCGGCTCAGGCATGACCGGTGGTTTCGCCTACGTGCTCGATCAGGACAACACCTTCGTTGACCGGGTCAACCACGAACTGGTCGAAATCCAGCGGATCAGCGGCGAGGCGATGGAAGCCTATCGCAGCCACCTGCAAAACGTGCTGAACGAGTACGTCGCGGAAACCGACAGCGAGTGGGGTCGTGAACTCGCCGAGAACCTCGATGATTACTTGCGTCGTTTCTGGCTGGTCAAGCCCAAGGCTGCCAACCTGAAATCGTTGCTTTCCAGCACTCGTGCCAACCCGCAGTGATATGCGCCTGAAGAGTTTGATGAGGTTTTAACAATGGCTGAACGTCTGAATAACGACTTCCAGTTCATCGATGTCGGGCGCAAGGATCCGAAGAAGAAACTGTTGCGTCAACGCAAGAAAGAGTTCGTCGAAATCTACGAACCGTTCAAACCCCAGCAGTCGGCCGATCAGGCCCACCGCTGCCTGGGTTGTGGCAACCCGTATTGCGAATGGAAGTGCCCGGTGCACAACTTCATTCCCAACTGGCTGAAACTGGTGGCTGAGGGCAACATCCTCCAGGCTGCCGAGCTGTCGCACCAGACCAACACCTTGCCGGAAGTCTGCGGCCGGGTGTGCCCGCAGGATCGTCTGTGCGAGGGTGCGTGTACCCTCAACGACGGTTTCGGCGCGGTGACCATCGGTTCGGTCGAGAAGTACATCACCGACACCGCGTTCGCCATGGGCTGGCGCCCGGACATGTCCAAGGTCAAACCGACCGGCAAACGTGTCGCGATCATCGGCGCGGGCCCGGCGGGTCTGGGCTGTGCCGACGTGCTGGTGCGGGGTGGCGTGACCCCGGTGGTGTTCGACAAGAACCCGGAAATCGGTGGTCTGCTGACCTTCGGCATCCCCGAGTTCAAGCTTGAAAAGACCGTGCTGAGCAATCGCCGCGAAGTCTTCACCGGCATGGGCATCGAGTTCCGTCTCAATACCGAAGTCGGCAAAGACGTGACCATGGAGCAACTGCTCGGCGAATACGATGCGGTGTTCATGGGCATGGGCACCTACACCTACATGAAGGGCGGTTTTGCCGGTGAGGATCTGCCGGGCGTGTATGACGCGCTGGACTTCCTGATTGCCAACGTCAACCGCAACCTGGGCTTTGAAAAGTCGCCGGAAGACTTCGTCGACATGAAAGGCAAGAAGGTCGTGGTACTCGGCGGCGGCGACACGGCAATGGACTGCAACCGCACCTCGATCCGCCAGGGCGCCAAGTCGGTGACCTGCGCTTATCGTCGTGACGAAGCGAACATGCCCGGCTCGCGCAAAGAGGTGAAGAACGCCAAGGAAGAAGGCGTGAAATTCCTCTACAACCGCCAGCCGATCGCCATCGTTGGTGAAGACAAGGTTGAAGGCGTGAAGGTGGTGGAGACCCGTCTCGGCGAACCGGATGCCCGTGGCCGTCGCAGCCCCGAGCCGATCCCGGGTTCCGAAGAGATCATCCCGGCCGACGCCGTGGTCATCGCTTTCGGCTTCCGCCCGAGCCCGGCGCCGTGGTTCGAACAGTTCGAAATCCAGACCGACAGCCAGGGCCGCGTCGTCGCGCCTGAGCAAGGTCAGTACAAGCACCAGACCAGCAATCCGAAAATCTTTGCCGGTGGCGACATGGTGCGCGGTTCCGACCTGGTGGTGACGGCGATCTTCGAAGGGCGCAATGCGGCCGAAGGGATCCTCGATTACCTGGGCGTCTAAACCTGCGCCTGAGCCAAACGCAATACCCCTGTGGGAGCGAGCCTGCTCGCGAAAGCGGTCTGTCAGCCAACTTCAATGTTGGATGTGTCGGCCTTTTCGCGAGCAGGCTCGCTCCCACAGTTGTTTTAGGGCGTTGCGGAAAATCGTGTTCCAACGTGACAAATTGACCCGATAGACAAAAGGCTGACCCACATCCGTGCCTTTTGCCTCGCGCTCTGAGAAAATGCCCGCACTTTTTTTCCGGATGCCGACATGACTGCCCTGAAGAACGACCGCTTCCTCCGCGCCCTGCTCAAGCAACCCGTTGACGTCACCCCTGTGTGGATGATGCGCCAGGCCGGTCGCTATCTGCCGGAGTACCGCGCCAGCCGTGCCCACGCCGGCGACTTCATGAGCCTGTGCATGAATCCGCAATTCGCCTGCGAAGTCACGATGCAACCGCTCGACCGCTATCCACAACTGGACGCGGCGATCCTGTTTTCCGACATCCTCACCATCCCCGACGCCATGGGCCAGGGCCTGTACTTCGAGACTGGCGAAGGTCCACGCTTCAAGAAAGTCGTCAGCACGATGGCCGACATCGAAGCCCTGCCGATCCCCGATCCGCACAAGGATCTTGGTTATGTGATGGACGCGGTCAGCACCATCCGCCGCGAGCTTAATGGCCGCGTACCGCTGATCGGCTTCTCCGGCAGCCCGTGGACTTTGGCGACCTACATGGTCGAAGGCGGCTCGTCGAAGGACTTCCGCAAGACCAAAGCGATGCTCTACGACAACCCGCAAGCCATGCACCTGCTGCTGGACAAACTGGCGCAGTCGGTGACCTCTTATCTCAACGGCCAGATCATGGCCGGTGCACAAGCGGTGCAGATTTTCGATACCTGGGGCGGCAATCTGTCAGCCGCGGCGTATCAGGAATTCTCGCTGGCCTACATGAAGAAAATCGTCAGCGGCCTGATCCGCGAGAACGATGGCCGCAAAGTGCCGGTGATCCTCTTCACCAAGAACGGCGGCCTGTGGCTGGAAAGCATCGCCGAGGCCGGCGCCGATGCTCTGGGCCTGGACTGGACCTGCGACATCGGCAACGCCCGCGCCCGCGTCGGCGAAAAGGTCGCGCTGCAAGGCAACATGGACCCGACCGTGCTCTACGCCAAACCGGAAGCAATCCGCACCGAAGTCGGACGCATTCTGGCCAGCTACGGCAAGGGCAGCGGACATGTGTTCAACCTCGGTCATGGCATCACGCCAGAGGTTGATCCGGAACATGCCGGCGCATTTTTGCGCGCGGTGCATGAGCTGTCGGCGCAGTATCACGACTGATCGCCGCCCAATAGAAAACGCCCGGCTTATGCCGGGCGTTTTTGTTTCCACGATCGCATGTCGAACGCCGACCAAATGTAGGAGTGAGCCTGCTCGCGATAGCGGTGGGTCAGCCAGCACTTTCAACAACTGACTCACCGCTATCGCGAGCAGGCTCACTCCTACAAGGGTTTTGTATCAGGCTTTGACACCCTGCAACGGCGGCAACTTCGCCAGCTTCAACGCCACTCCAAGTGCAATCAGCAGCAGCACCCCAATAAACAACCCGATCCCGTTCCACCCGCCCAAATGCCAGAACACCCCGCCCGCCGTGCCGGCAATGCTCGACCCGGCGTAATAGCTGAACAGGTACAACGACGATGCCTGGCCCTTGGCCTTGGTCGCGCGGCGGCCGATCCAGCTGCTGGCTACCGAGTGCGCGCCGAAGAAGCCGAAGGTGAAGATCAGCATGCCGACGATGATCAACAGCAGCGGTGCGAACATCGTCAGCGCGAGGCCGACGAACATCAGCGCGATGGTCGCCCAAAGCACTTTGCGTCGCCCCAGTTTGTCGGCCAGTGAACCGATCTTCGCCGAGCTGTAGATTCCTGACAGATACACCACCGAGAGCAAACCGACGTACACCTGATCAAGGTGGTACGGCGCCGCCAGCAGGCGATAGCCGATGTAGTTGAACAGCGTGACGAACGCGCCCATCAACACGAACGCTTCAAGAAACAGCAGCGGCAGGCCGGCATCGCGAAAGTGCATGGTGAAACCGTCGAGCAGGCTGCGCGGGTGCAGTGAGCGTGAGCGGAAGTTGCGCGACTCGGGAAGGATTTTCCAGAACACCGCCGCCGCAATCAGCGCCAGACCGCCGATCACCAGCATCGCCGTGTGCCAACTGACGAAGTCGATCAGTACCCCGGTAATCAAACGTCCGCTCATCCCGCCAATCGCGTTTCCGGCGATGTACAAACCCATCGCCAGACCGATGTGTTGTGGATGAATTTCTTCACTCAAGTAAGTCATCGCCACCGCCGCCAGGCCACTGAGCGACAGGCCGATCAGGGCGCGCATGATCAATACGCCGTGCCAGCTCGGCATCATCGCGCTGGCCATGGTGCACAGCGCAGCGGCGAACAAGGCGGCGACCATCACCGGTTTGCGCCCGACCCGATCGGAAATCGGCCCGGTGATCAACAGACCGAAGGCGAGCATGCCGGTGGCCACTGAAAGGATCAGGCTGCTCTGCGCCGCGTTGATCCCGTATTCGTGGGACAGCAGCGGCATCATCGGCTGCACGCAATAGAGCAAGGCGAAGGTTGCGAAACCGCCGCAGAACAGCGCCAATACCGTGCGCATGAACGCCGGTGTGCCTTTTTCGATAAAGATGTCCTGCAGCTCGGCGATGGCATCTTCCGCTGCAGCAGGCGGGACTTCATGGGCTAATGGCGCAACGGCAGTTTTCACTTCAGACCTCGGGGGGAGCACAGCCAGGCAGGCGATGAAAAAATCATATAGCTGGCTAATGTTTCTATCCAATATATTGTTCGACCTGTTTGATAGCTTTCACGACCTAATGAGAAATCCATGGAACTGCGCCATCTACGCTACTTCATCGCCGTCGCCGAAGAACTGCATTTCGGCCGCGCGGCACAGGCACTGGGCATTTCCCAGCCGCCGCTGAGCCAGCAGATTCAGGCGCTGGAGCAAGAGGTGGGCGCGCGCCTGTTTGAGCGGACCAATCGTCGGGTCGAACTCAGCGAAGCCGGGCGGCTGTTTCTACAGGAGGCGCGGCTGGCGCTGGCGCAGGTCGATAAGGCCGCCGATGTCGCGCGCCGGGCGCAGCTGGGTGAACTGGGCGAATTGAAGATCGGCTTCACCTCGTCGGCGCCGTTCAACTCGACGATTCCCCAGGCGATCTTTGCCTTTCGCCAGCGTTTCCCGGCGGTGCATCTGAACCTGCGCGAGATGAGCAGCACCATGGTCGCCGACGCATTGGTCGACGAGTCGATCGAGGTCGGCATCATGCGTCCGCTGGGGTTGCCGGATTCATTGAGCGTGGTCGAATTGATGCGCGAGCCGTTGGTCGCGGTGCTCAGTTCCACGCATCCATTGGCGCAAGGCTCGGAGGAGGGCTTGTTTCTCTCGGCGCTGGCGCTGGAGCCGTTTGTGTTCTTTCCGCGCAGCTACGGCAGCGGGCTGTATGCGCAATTGCTGAGCCTGGCGCGCGATGCCGGGTTCAGCCCGCACTTCGCCCAAGAGGCGGGGGAGGCGATGACCATTATCGGCCTGGTCGCTGCGGGGCTGGGGGTTTCGGTGCTGCCGGCGTCCTATCAGCGGATGCGCATCGACGGCGTGGTCTACCGACCGTTGCTCGATCCGCAAGCGGTGTCTGCGGTGTGGCTGGTGCAGCGCAAGGATCAGAAATCGCCGATGGCCAAGGCGTTTGTCGAATTGCTGACGCGCAAAGTCGAACCTTCAAAGGCGTGATTGCTGCGCAATCAAATCGCGAGCAGGCTCGCTCCCACAGGGGAACGCATTCCAAGGTGGGAGCGAGCCTGCTCGCGACGACGTCGGCCTAAACATCAAAGGTTTCAGGGCAACCGCACCAAATCCCCCTTCAGCGCCACCCGCGTGACAAAAATCCCCGCCCGACACTCATAGGTATTCAAATCCTTGCGCACATGCTGGTCGTAGTAACTGACGATATTGACCACCGCATTCGCCCCGACCCGCTTGGCATCGGCCTGCAATTTGATCAGATTCGACTGCAACACCCACTCGCAGGAATGGTGATCGCTCTTGTTGAAACCGTTGGTCTTCAGATCACTGACCACGCCGCGCCGCAACAACTGCTGAGTGCCCTGCGGCCCGTTGCCGATCAGGTAGAACTTCACACTGCCATCCAGCCGCCCGGCGCGAATCGCGTCCGACAGCACGGTTTCGAAGGGCATGTACATCAGGTTGGTCGCGTGGCTGGTGCCGGGCAGCAGCGCGAAAAGCGCAGCGGCGAGCAGGGCTTTCGCTTGCATGGTCATCTCCTTGACGGTGGAAGAGAACGGCGAGTGCTTGACGAGGCCCTCTGTCTCGGCAGGCTTGAGTCGAGGCCTGTATGAGCGAGTGTAGATGCTGTTTAGAAGCGATCAGGCCTATGAGGCGTTTTACCTACATTTGCGGTTACGAAGTGTTTTAGTGAGTATTTGTTTTCCTGCGCAAAATCGTTTCTTTTCAGAGAGTGCGATGGATGCCGCTTCGATACCAGCCCAAGGAGGGCAGCGTTCTGATTTGCGATTTCAGAGGTTATGAAGTGCCTGAGATGATCAAGTTCCGACCTGTAGTTGTGATACGCAAACACCGGACAAACAGTATGCTGGTGACGGTCGTGCCACTCAGTACAACTGCGCCGGATTGTTTACTTGATCACCATTTCGAACTCCCCAGCCATCTACAAGGCGCTCGTCCGAGATGTTGGGCAAAATGCGATATGGTCGCTACCGTTAGCCTCTCCCGGCTGGACCGGATCAAAAGCAAAGACCGGACAGGAAAACGTGTCTACCTCATTTCACAACTTGCAACAGAAGAGTTCTGCGCGGTTAAAGCTGCGGTCAGACGGGCGCTTGGGCTGTAGTGGCTTTGAGAGTGGCACTGCAAGGCCAAACGCCAGCCGTTGCCCGGGGGCGGCGATTCGAGCAATACTGAGGCCGTTCCCGCAAGGGGCTTGTGAGACTCTGAGGATCCTGGATACCAGCCATCGCAGAGCCAGACAGGTGACCGGCAATGACAAGCCAACCTGTTTGTGAAAGGGCGCCGAAAGGCGCCCTTCGTCGTTTCTACAATCCCATCAATCCACGTGCGCCAGATCCCCGCGCAACGCTACGCTCGACACCAACGTCCCGGCACGGCACTGGAATTTCTCGGTGTCTTTGTACAGGTCACGCTGGTCGACGCTGGCGATGTTGATCACCGCATTGGCGTCGGCGTTTTTCGCAGCGTTTTGCAGGGTCGCGAGGGCCGATTGCAGGGCCCAGAAGCAGGCGTCTTCGTCGGATTTGTTTGAGCCGTTGGTCTTGCGGCTGCTGCTCACCGGGTCGAGTTTGTGCACTTGCTTGGGCAGGGCTTCGCCGGCCAGGTAGAACTTCACGCTGCCGTCGAGCAGGCCGGCGTCGGTGGCGCGTTTGACGCCTTCGCGAAAGCTCAGGTAGGTCGGCTCGTCAGCACCCTGTTTGATGATGCCGAGGTTGTTGACGGCTTCGATGTCCGGGTTGATCGACAGTTCTTTCAGCACGTTGTCGCGCAGGCGGTTGACCCAGCGGTTGTAGTTGCCGTGGATCTTGCCGTCCTTGGCATTGAGGCCGTAGCTGCTGCGGTAGTCGATCTCGAACGAGGTCGGGCTGAACGGAATGTCGACTTCGGCGTGATGGCGACCGCGCACGGTGATTGCTGCTTTGATCATGCCCGGGCGCACCGATTGCACCACCCATTGCCGATCATTGAGCGCGGTGACGATCGCGCGGCTCATCTGTTGCTGGGTGAAGCCCAGGTTCGGCGAAAACTCTTCCTTGGCGTTGTACACCGGTTTGCTGGTGCAACCGCCGAGCACCAGGATCAGTGCCAGCAAAGCGGCGATGCGGTGAAACTGAGTCATTCCCTTCACTCCAAACGTCTTATGGTCAGTGCCAGCGGCGGAAAATCAACGAGGTGTTGACGCCACCAAAAGCGAAATTGTTGTTCATCACGTAGTCGTGATGCATCTGGCGGAATTCGCCGCGCAGGTAATCGAGCTTGCCGCAGTGCGGGTCGACCTCGTCGAGGTTGAACGTGTGCACGTACAGGTCGCGGTTGAGCATTTCGATGCTGAACCACGACTCCAGCGCACCACAGGCACCAAGGGTGTGGCCGAGAAAACTCTTTTGCGAGCTGATCGGCATGCGTTCGCCGAACAAACTGCTGGTTGCCAGTGTTTCGGCAATGTCGCCCTGTTCTGTAGCGGTGCCGTGACCATTTACATAGCCGATCGCATCCGGTGTCAGCCCGGCGTCTTCCAGCGCCAGCTCCATCGCACGGCGCATGGTCACTTGCTCGGGGCGGGTGGTGTGCTGGCCGTCGGCGTTGCTGCCGAAACCGACGATCTCGGCGTGAATGCGTGCGCCACGGGCGAGGGCATGTTCCAGTTCTTCGAGGACCAGCATGCCGCCGCCTTCACCGATGACCAGTCCGTCGCGGCCCTTATCGTATGGGCGCGGGCTGGTCTGCGGTGCATCGTTTTTCAGGCTGGTGGCGTAGAGCGCATCGAAGACCATGGCTTCAGTCGGGCACAGCTCTTCGGCGCCGCCGGCGAGCATCAGCGGCAGGCGACCGAACTTGATCGCTTCATACGCATAGCCGATGCCCTGGCTGCCGCTGGTGCAGGCGCTGGAGGTCGGGATCAAGCGGCCGGTGAGACCGAAGAAGATGCTGATGTTGGCCGCCGTGGTGTGCGGCATCATCCGCACGTAGGAGTTGGCGTTGAGCCCCTCGGCCACCGAGTTGAGCAACATGTTGCCGAACGCCTTGATCTCATCGGTGCTGCCGGTGGACGAGCCACACGCCACGCCCATGCGGCCGTCCTTGATCGATTCGTTGCCAAGCAGCCCGGCATCGGCCAAGGCTCTTTCCGAGGCACCGACCGCCAGTCGCGAAACCCGGCCCATGCTGCGCAATTGCTTGCGCGTCCAGTGCGCGGGCACTACGAAGTCGTCGATAGGGCCGGCCAGGCGCGTGTTGAGTTCGCTGAAGCGGTCCCACTCGTGCATGCGACGGATGCCGCTGCGGTTGGCGGCGAAATTGCCAGCAATGGTGTCCCAGTCGCTGCCCAGCGAGGTGATGCCGGCCATGCCGGTGACGACGACGCGCTTCATCAGCACAAGCCTCCGTTGACCGCCAGTACCTGACGGGTGATGTACGAGGCTTCCGCCGACATCAGGAAGTTCACTGCAGCGGCTACCTCTTCCGGGGTGCCCATGCGTTGCGCGGGGATCATTTTCATCAGTTCTTCCACCGGCACGTTTTCATCCAGCATCGCCGTGTCGATCAGGCCCGGGGCGACACAGTTAACGGTGATTTTGCGCTTGCCCAGCTCGATCGCCAATGCCTTTGCCGCGCCGATCACGCCCGCCTTGGAGGCGCTGTAATTGACCTGGCCACGGTTGCCGATCAGCCCGGAAACCGACGTGATGCAGACAATCCGCCCAGCGGCGCGGCGGCGAATCATCGGCATCATCACCGGGTGCAGCACGTTGTAGAAGCCATCGAGGTTGGTGCGCAGCACCACGTCCCAATCGTCATCGCTCAGCGCAGGAAACGCGCCGTCGCGGGTGAGGCCGGCATTGAGCACCACGCCGTAATAGGCGCCATGGGATTCGACGTCGGCTTCGAGAATGGCTTTGCAGGTTTCGCGCTCCGCCACGTCGAATTGCAGGATGCGTGCGTTGCGCCCCAGCGCCTGGATTTCAGTTTGAACCGCTTGCGCTTGCGCCAGGCCGCTACGGCAATGCAGGACGATATCGTGCCCGGCCTGTGCCAGACGCAGGGCAATGGCGCGGCCAATGCCACGGCTGGAGCCGGTGACCAGTACGGATTCAGTCATCGTTCGACTCCTTGGTTTGTTGCAGATATTGAGTGGCCTGCGGCGGACGAAACACATTCAGCCGCGCACTGGCATGGATGCCGTCTCCGTGAATATGGCACTCGAACACGCCCATGCCGTTGTCGTCTTCCAGCGAGCGCAGGCCGTGGACGGTCAGTTGGCTGCCGGCAGGAAAAGCCTCAACGTTGCACTCGAACTTGCGCGTGCCGAGCAGGAAACCCAGCTCGACCGGATTGCCTTTTTGCCGCGCGTGACAGCCGGCGAACGCGGCGACGCTTTGCGCCATCAGCTCGATACCGACCCATGCCGGCAGGCTGCCGTCGGCGAGGCTGAACAGGCCGTCCGGCTGGACCGTGAGGCGGGTGAAAATCTGCTCGTCGTCGAAACGCTCGATCGCGTCGATCAGAATCATGTCACCGGCGTGGGGCAACAATTCCGCGAGCGGCCAGGGGGTCATGGGGCGTCTCCGATAATCAGGCTGACGTTGTTGCCGCCGAAGGCAAACGAATTGCTCATCAGGTAGCGCGGTGCAATGGACGACAGGCGCGTGCTCGCGGTCACCCAGTTCAGCGCAGGCAGGGCAGGATCGGCCGCGCTGTCCCATACGTGCGGAGGCAAGGCGTGATCGTGGTTGTCGGCACTCAGGCTCAGCCAGCAGAACGCCGCTTCCAGCGCGCCGGCAGCGCCGAGGGTGTGGCCAGTCAGCGGCTTGGTCGAGGAACAGGCGACGCCTTCGGCAAACAGCGCTGCGACCGCCAGACTTTCCATGGCGTCGTTGTGCTGGGTCGCCGTGCCGTGCAGGTTGAGGTAGTTGATTTGCGCTGCTTGCAGCTGCCCGCGGCTCAAGGCTTTCTGCATCGCTTGCAGAGCGCCGCGACCGCTCGGCTCCGGCGCGGAAATATGGTGCGCATCGGAACTGGCGCCGGCACCGAGCAGCGCGATAGCCGGGCCTGCGCCTGGCTGTTTGCTCATCACGAACAGCACTGCGGCTTCACCGATGTTGATGCCGTTGCGGTTGGCCGAGAACGGATTGCAACGCTCGTCCGACATCGCTTCCAGTGAAGAAAAACCGTTCAGGGTCAGTTTGCACAGGCTGTCGACACCGCCGCACAGGACGGCGTCGCACAGGCCCAGATCGAGCAGGCGCTGAGCGCTCATCAACGCCCGGGCGCTGGAAGTGCACGCAGTGGAAATCACATACGCCGGGCCGCTGAGTTGCAGCCACTCGGCAAGAAAATTCGCCGGGGCGCCGAGTTCCTGTTGCCGATAATCGTATTCGGCCGGGAAATGCTGCTCACGGATGTAGTGCGCCAGACCCCGGCTGGCCTCGTCGATGCCCGAGGTGCTGGTGCCGAGCACCACGCCGATGCGCTCGCGGCCGTAAGTCTGGATCGCTTGCTCGATGTCGTCGCGGATCTGCAGCGCGGCTTCGAGCAGCAATTGATTGTTGCGCGTGCTGTGCTCGGCCAGTTCCGCCGGGATCGGCGCCAGCTCACCGGGCACGGCGGCCACCGGCAGCGCGCGCTGCGGCACCCAGGCCGATTCCCGGCGCAGGCCCGAGCAATCGCCGGCAAACAGCTTGCTCGCGACTTCATGTTTGTCACGGCCCAGCGCGCAGATCACACCGAGGGCATTCAGATAAGCGGTCATGGCGTGGAATCACCGAGCGGAGAAACGCGGTAGTGCGGGCCTTGCGGCAGATTCAATTCGAAGCTCAACGGTTGTGCATAGTCAATGGTCCAGCGCGCGGGCAGGGAGCGCTGCTCGTGCTGTTGCTGCGCGGCGGGATAGTTGCGCAGCAGTTCGCCGGACGGGGTCAGGGCGAACAGCAGCGCGGCAAACAATTCCCGCGCCTCGGGGTTCGGCGGCAGCAGACCATCGGCCTGCCACTGGCCGTCGATCAATTGCTGACGGGCTTGCGGGATGCCCAGCGGATCCATCATCGACCAGCGGATGCCCGGGCCTTCGCGCTGGATTACCAACAGCCAGTCCTGACGCTGCCCGGCCTGCTGGCGCTCGATGTGCAGTTGCAGCGGCAGGGGCAAGGTCGGGTTGGCTGCGGGCAGCGGCGCCTGACTGGCGCAGGCACTTAACAACAGCATCGCGCCGATCACCAACAGTCGCAGCACAGAGACCCCTGTGGGAGCTGGCTTGCCAGCGATAGCGACGGCACATCGAATATTTTGGTTGGCTGACACACCTCTATCGCTGGCAAGCCAGCTCCCACAGGTTTTCGGGTGTGCAGGTCGATGGCTGTACATTCAGGAAATTCCTGCCAATGGCTTGCGCGCGACAACATTGACCAAGGTTTCCTCACGCTGCCCAAACGGCTTCGGTTTGCGAAGCCCCAAGCGCTCCAGCAAACCGAAATCCTTCGACCGGCTCCACCACAGGTACGGGTAAGACACATTGCGCTGGTCAAACTCGAAACCCTGCTCGCCAATCATCTGCAGATACTGCGCCGCGCTCTTCTGCACATGCATCGGATGGCGGAACAGCCAGCGGATTACCCAGGTATCGATGTAAGCCTCGGTGGACTCGGCGAACAGCAGATAGCCGCCCGGTTTCAGTACGCGATAGAACTCGGCGAGGGCTTTTTCCTGCTCGACCAGGTGATGGAACGTCTGATGGCAGAACAGCAGGTCGACACTGGCGTCCGGCACATTGAGCTTGGCACAGTCGCTGCCGATCAACTCGACGTCCAGTTCCAGACGTGCTGCTTCAGCAGCACTCAGTTCGAGGCTGTGCCGATCGGCGTCGATACCGATCAGGCGCTGCGGGGCGAAGGTCTGGCGCAGATGAGCGAACGACTTGCCCTGGCCGCACCCGGCGTCGAGCAGCACCGGTTTTTGCGGCAGCGCCTCGCTGAACAAGCCCCGCAGATCATTGATCGCCACGCGCAGTACATGGTGCTGCCAGGTGTGGCTGCGCAGGAACCAGAAACCGAAGCGGGTTTCTTCGACGTAGCTGTCGCTCAAGTGGTTCATGTGGCGTCCTTTGCACAGAGTTCGGAAATCATTTTCAGGCGTCGGCGCGCTTCGCTGACGAACGGGTTGCGTTCGTCCCAGGCGTAACCGGCGAGAATCGAGCAGATCATCCGGCGAATGTCCGCCTGACCATTTTCATAAAAGATCACGTCCTGAAAGGTGCCGGCGTACCAGCCCTCGACGTAGCAGCGGAAGGTGTCGACGCCGCGCTTGAGCGGCTCGGCAAACTCGCTTTGCCAATCGACCGCTTCACCCTGCAACTGACGGTGCAGCACCGCGGCGGCCATGCTCGCCGAGCGCATGGCGATGGTCACGCCGGAGGAAAACACCGGGTCGAGAAATTCCGCGGCATTGCCGAGCAAGGCAAAACCCGGCCCGTGCAGGGTTTTCACATTCGCCGCGTAACCGCCGAGGGTTCGTGCCGGGGTATCCCACACGGCATTGTTCAGTACGCCGGCCAGACTCGGCGTTTCCCTGATGAAGCCGCGCAGGCAGTCGTCCAGATCAGCGTCGCGACCGTCGAAGTGTGCAGCGGCAGCCACCACGCCCACCGAGCAACGGCCATTGCTGAACGGAATCGTCCAGAACCACACGTCGCGGTGTTCAGGGTGGGTGGTGACGAGAATTTTCTCGCGGTCGAAGGCCGGGTTGTCGATGTGATCTTCGACATGCGTGAACACTGCCTGGCGCACGGGGAAATTCGACGGTGCCTCCAGATCCAGCAAGCGCGACAACACCCGCCCGTAGCCGCTGGCATCCAGCACGAAATCGGCTTCAACGCGGTACTCGTTGCCGTCCTCGCGACGTACATCAAGCTGTGGTCGGGTCCGCTCGAAATCGACCCTGACGATGGCATCGCCGTAACGTATCTCGGCGCCTTGCAACGCCGCTTGATCGGCCAGCAGTTTGTCGAAGTCGGCGCGTTGCACCTGAAACGTGGTCGGCTTGCCATCGGTGAAGGTGTCGCTGAAATCGAAGGCGCTGTAGCGCTCGCCCCAGGCGAAGGCAGCGCCGGTCTTGCGCTGGAAACCGGCGGCATTCACCGCGTCGAGCATGCCGGCCTCTTCGACGAAATCCAGGCAATGGCTGAGCAGGCTTTCACCAATGGAAAAGCGTGGGAAATGCTGGCGCTCGATCACCAGCACATCGTGGCCCTTGCGCTTGAGCAGGGCGGCGGCGATGGCACCGGACGGGCCGGCACCGATGATCACTACCTGACGCGATTGCAGTTCAGCGATTGGCACGGGAACTCCGGGGCAAATGAGATTTGATAGTCAGTGGTGCGCGGTGCAGACCGATCAGCGCCGGCAACAACGTTGCAATCAGGCCCATCAGCATCAAGGCAAAGTACAGCGCCGGGCTGATCAGTTGTTGCTGCAACAGCAGATTGAGAAAAACGATTTCGCTCAGGCCGCGAATGTTCAGCAGCACGCTTTCGCGCCAGCGGCTGGCGCCTGCGAACGAAGCCCCGGCCCAGCCGAGGCCGAGCCAGTTGCCAAGCAGTTTACTGGCAATCGGCAACAGCAGCAGCGCCGCCCATTGCAGTGCGTCGAGGCTGGCGAACGCGCTGTGCACATCGATCTGGACGATGCCGAAAGTCAGGATCAGCGGAATCGCCAGCCACGTCTGCAAACGGTTCATCCACAGCGCGGGCAAGGGCAGCACCAACGGCATTTTCAGGGCTGCCATGCACAGCAGGTAACCGATGCCGAGAATCAGCGCGTTGAGTTTGTAATGCTCGGCCATCACCAGCAGCGCAAAGAAGCCGAGGCTGAACGTCAGCGGTCGACGCACACCGCACAGGCGCAGCAGCAACGGCACGCCAGTCAGGGCCAGCGGCAGCAACAGACTGCTCAGGTGCAGACTGCCCTGAGCGAGGCCGAATAGCGTCCAGCAGGTCAGATCGATAAGGATGGCGGTCTGCACCAAGCGGCGCGTCGCGGCGGGCGGGTAATCGATATGGCGCAGATACAGATACAGCACCGGAATCGCGGTAATCGCGAACACCAGCCCGATCGCCAGCGAACTCAGCCACGCTTGCGCCGGCAACAGCCAACACGCCGCCGCCAGACCCGCAGCGAAAGGCACAGCGAAACTCGGTACGGCGATCTTCAGGCTTTGCCGATCCAGTTTCAGATCGATGACATCGCTGAGAATGTGCCCCAGCAGCAAGGCAAAACTCAGGCTGTACAGGCTCTTCAACCAGTCTGGTGCAATCAGTTGCGCGCCGCTGAGCTGCCAACTCGGCTCGACCCAAAAGTACATCAACAGCGGCAGACCGAAACTGGCCAACAGTAACTGGCTGACAATCGGGATCAGACCGAAGTGGCGGCCAACGCGAGTCGCCACGGCGAACAAGGCCAGGGCCAACAGCCAGAAAACCGCGATCATCATGTTCGCGGCTCCGTAACAGCGGCGCTGTGCGCGGGACGTCCGGCCCACGGCGCGAGCATGAAGCTGAATGCCAGACCGAGGCTCACCGACAGACCGAAGTTGCTCACCGCCGGCGTGCTGGACACCGCTAGCAGACCGAACGACAGCCAGGTCGTCACCGCTGCCAGCAAGGTGCCGAGCAAACTTACCGCCGCACCGCCGACCTGTTCACGCATGAGAATCGCGTAGTCGACACTGATCGCGGTCACCAGCAGCAGGCCGAACAGACTGAACAACGTCAGCGGCTGACCGAGCCAGCCGAGGCTGGCCAGGCTGCACAGCGCCGCGAGCAGTGGCAGGGCGACGATGCGCAACGCGCCACCGAGGCCGAACGGCAACATCAGCACCAGCACGATCAGCACGCAGGAGGCGAGCTTGAGTTCGGCGGCGCTGACCTGCGTGGCGGCGAAGACTTCATTCAATTCGCCGAGACGATCGACCAGTCGCACGCCCGGCAAATCCAGCGCCTGCACTCGCAGCAGCGCCGGGTTGTTCAGGCCTTGCAGGCTGGTGATCGCCGCGACGCCATCGTCGGTCGGGCCGAGCCACAGCGTGCGGTACGGTTCGCCCAGCGGACCGGCCAGTGCGGCGTCGATGTCTTCGGCAGGCACAGTCTGCAACTGCTGTAGCTCGGCTTGCAGCGCCGCGAGCGGTACGCCGAGATCGAGCAGTGGCTGCCAGTGCTGTGGCAGTTGATTCAGCGCGGCGCGCACCCGCTCTTGCTGTGTTGGCGGGCTGACCAATTGATCGAGCGCCAGATAGCCTTGCAGCTTGTCGAGATTGACCAGTTGCTGCAGGCGCTCGCTGAGCGCCGCCTGACGCTCGAGCAGTTGTTCCTGGTTGGCGGCGCGAACGAGGAAAAACTGGCTGGTCGGCTGATAACCGGTGATGTGCGCAATGGTTTGCGCTTCATCGGTGAGCTGTTGCGGCGCGCCGACCCACTGGCGGATGTCGTTCTTGCTTTGCAATTGCATCAGGCCACCGGCGCAGAAGGCAATCAGCAGCGCCAGCAGCACCGGCGTACGAACGCGTTCAAGCAGTCTTTCGCGCAGCGTGACCAAGCGTTCGGCCAGTTGCAGCGGCCATTGTGCCGGACGCAGTTCGAGGTTGTTCAGCAGCGCCGGCAGCAGGCAAACGGCGGATAAATAAGCGCCGAACAATCCGGCCGCAGAGAACACCGCAATCTGCGTCAGCGCCGGGAACGGTGTCCACGCCAGCGCCAGATAGCCGATGGCGCTGGTGACCAGACTCAGCGTCAGCCCGGAAAGCGTCAAACGTAGCGCCGGCCAACTGCACCACGGCTTCAGGCTCCAGCTTTTCGACAGGTAATGCAGCGGGTAATCCACCGCCACCCCGATCAGGCTGGAGCCGAGCACCAAGGTCATCACGTGCATATGGCCGAACAGCGCGACACACGCGACCGCGCCAAACAGCATGCCGACCAGCACCGGCACGAACGCCAGCAACACCCGCCAGCGGCGGAACGCGAGTAACAGCAGCAACAGAATGCCGACCGTGGCACCGCCACCCACCCAGGTCATTTCCCGGGTCGCCTGCTGCTGGCCGTTGGCGGCATACAGCAAGCCGCTGGCGGCCAGCAGTTGCACGTCGGATTTCGCCGCTTGCGCGCGACTTTGCGCGAGCAGATCCGCGACTTGCAGCGGCAGGTTCATGTCGAAGGCGTTGCCGCGGGTACGCGCCCGCAGCAGCACCCAGCTCTTGCCGTCGGCGTCGGCGATCAACGCGCCGCTGCCGATGTCCAGTTGCACCGCGCCGTGTTGCGGCTGGCTATTCTGGATGCGCCCGGTCAGGCCCAGCCAGTCCTCTTGACTCGAGACCAGACTGAAACCGCTGAACGGGTCGAACAGCGCCTGAACCCGTTGCTGAATGAACGCGTCGGGATGTTCGATCAGCAATTGCCGGTCATCGGCCGAGAGCATCGCCAGCCGCCCTTGCAGCAGTTGCGCGCGCAGGGCCGGCAGATCGGCTTGCAGGTTCCACTGCACGGCCTCGAACAAGCCGCTGGCCTGCCATTGCTCGCCCAGCATCTGCGCCATGGCCACCGCCTGCTGGCGATCGGCGTGGCCGACCAGCACCAGCATCTCGCGGTTGAGCGGTTCCTGCATGCGCTGTTCGGCGCGCTGTTCGAGGGCGTCAGGCTGGGTGCCGGGCACCAGTTCCATGAGGTTCGCCGACAGTGGCGGACCGGTGCGCCACTGCCAGCCGGCCAGCGCAACGACCGCCAGCAGCAGGATCAGAAACAGCCACGGCAGCCAGCGTTCACTCGGCAAAGTCATGTTGCTCCGCGTCGCTCAACGGCTGCTCGGCCGTGCTGTTCTGCATGCGCAGTACGGTGCTGTCGCCTTGGGTTTCCAGCAGTTCGATGGTCTGCACCAGCGCACCGCCATCAATGTTGATCTGTTTGAACACTTGCTGGAGCAGCAGCGAACGCGGAGTCAGGGTCAGTTGCCACTGTTGCGCATCGCCTTTCAGGGCCAGCTCGAAATCCCGTTGCAGGCCGCTGCTGTCGCCTTGCAGTACGGCAAGGAACAAACGGTTCTGCTCGGAACCGGCGCTCTTGTTCGGCAACAGTTGCCAGCCCGCGCCGTCACGCCGGGCGATGCCCTTGGCGCTGATGCGGTAGTCCTGTTGCAACGGCGTTTTCAACAGCCACAGCAAACCGTGATTTTTCGCCAGGACGAAGCTGCCCTTGCTGATCAGCGGCTGTGGCAGGGCGCGCAGGTGTTTTTCCTGAACGAACTGGCCGTGGATGACCTCCGGCTTCGCCAGTTGTGCGCTCAGTTGTTGCAGGTCGAAGGCCTGGGCCAGTGACGAGATGAGCAGCAGCGTCAACGCGCCGAGGCTTTTGACGAGAACGTTCATCGCAGCATCCTTTCTACGGCGTCGGTAAAGACTTTCGGCGACACCAGTTGCATCTCACGGCGGCTGACTTCGACGGCGACCTGCACCGAGCTGGCGCGGGTCAGGCGCTCACCGGTTTGCAGGTCGGTGATCAGGTAGTTGATCTTCAGACGGTTTTCCCACTCGACCAGGCTGGCGCGCACATTCAACCTCTGGCCGAACACCGCGCCGCGCACGTAGCGCAGTTGCAGGTCGATCACCGGCCAGGCGTAACCGGACTCGACCATCGCCGTGTAGTTATGGCCGATCTTGTCCAGCAGCGCACACCGCGCCACTTCCAGGTATTTGACGTAATGCCCGTGCCAGACCACATGCATGGTGTCGACGTCAAAGAACGGCACGAGGATTTCCGTGTCGGCGTGCAGCACTCCTACGCTACGCATGCAGCCTCCAGTGTTGCGCGGCGATGCGTTGCAGGCACAGGCGCAGCTCGCCTTCCAGCGCGCGGTCTTCGATGACCGGCGGGAAGTCTTTGCTCAGCGCTTCATGCATGGCGGCCAGTGCTGGTGGCAGCGGCCGCGCATCGTCAGCTTGAGCGCGCAGCCATACGCCCTGATTGGCGGCGAGCAAGGTGGCGGCGGCGACCTGTTCGGTCAGCTCCAGCACGCGGATCGCATCGCGGGCGGCGATGGTGCCCATGCTCACCTTGTCCTGATTGTGGCACTCGGTGGAGCGCGAGAACACGCTGGCCGGCATGGTGTTTTTCAGCGCCTCGGCAGTCCACGCGCTGGTGCCTATCTGCACGGCCTTGAAGCCGTGATTGATCATCGCCCGATCCGCTGGAGCGCCGGAAAGGTTGCTCGGCAAGCCATGGTTGTAACGCTCGTCGACCAGCAACGCCAACTGTCGATCAAGCAGATCGGCGACGTTCGCCACCAGATTTTTCAGGCTGTCCATGGCGAAGGCGATGTGCCCGCCGTAGAAGTGCCCGCCATGCAGCACGCGCTCGGCTTCGGCGTCGATGATCGGGTTGTCGTTGGCGCTGTTCAGTTCGGTTTCGATGAACGAGCGCAGCCAGTTCAGGCTGTCGGCCAGCACGCCGAGCACGTGCGGGGCGCAGCGCAGCGAGTAACGGTCCTGCAGGCGATGCAGCGGCGCGGTCGGTGCGTCGATCGCCAGATCCTTGCGCAACCACGCCGCCACCTGCATTTGCCCTGGATGCGGTTTGGCCGCGAACAGCCGCTCATCGAAATGCTCGGGATTGCCTTGCAGCGCCACCACGTTGAGCGCGGTGATGCGCGTGGCCAGTTGCAGCAGGTAGTCGGCACGGGCGAAGGCGAGACAGGCAAGGCCGGTCATCACCGCAGTGCCGTTCATCAGCGCCAGCGCTTCTTTGGGCCGCAGCACCAGCGGCGTCCAGCCGAGTTCACGGTGCACATCGGCGGCCTCGCGGCGTTCGCCACGCAGCAGCACTTCACGCTCGCCGGAGAGCGTTGCGGCGACATACGACAACGGCGTCAGATCACCGCTGGCGCCGACCGAACCTTCTTCAGGAATCAGCGGCAGGATGTCATGTTCGAGGAATGCGTGCAGACGCTCCAGCAACTCGACCCGCACTCCCGAAACGCCGTGACACAGCGATTGCAAACGCGCCGCCAGCACTGCGCGGGTGGCTTGCGCGTCGAGCAGTTTACCCAGGCCGCAACCGTGAAACGTGTAGAGGTGACGCGGCAACGCTTCGACGTGATGCAGCGGTACCGCCACCACGCAGGAGTCGCCATAACCGGTGGTCACGCCGTAAATGACGCCTTCCTTGTCCAGCAGCGAATCGAGAAACCGCGCGCCTTTGGCGATGCGTTCGCGGTAATCGGCATCGTTCTGCAACTGCACGGGCGCCTGACGGTTGGCCAGGGCCAGCACGTCTTCGATGCGCAAGGGGCGTTCGCCGAAGGTTACCGGCTCAGGAATTGGCGTGGTCATCGGTTTTCCAGAAAGGGTAGAAGTTGAACCATTGCTGTGGCGCTTCGAGGCAATAGTGACTCAGGCGCTGCGCATAACGGCTGGCCCACTGATGAATGACCTGCTCGCGCTCGCGGCGCGTCCACACCACAGCGTCGGCGAACGGTTCGAGGGTCAGGCGATAGTGGCCGTCGGGTTGTTTCAGGCACATCAAAAGATTGACCGGGCACTTCAACAGGCCGGCCAGCAACCACGGCCCTTGCGGAAATGGCGCCGGGTGGCCGAGAAAGTCGACGGTGACGCTGCGCCCGCCATGCAGCGGCACGCGGTCGCCGGCAATCGCCAGCCACTCGCCGCGCTCCAGCCGTTCGTGCAGTTGCAGCATGATCAACGGGTCGAGTTCGCTGACCTGGATCAGTCGCAGATTGGTCGCCCCGGCCTCGCCGAGCAAACGGTTGAATTGCTCGGCGTGCTTGGTGTGCACCAGCACGTTCATGGTGACTTTTTCGCCGATTTCCGCCAGTGCGCGGCAGACCTCGAGGTTGCCCAGGTGCGCGCCGACCAGCAGCTGACCACGACTGCCGCGCAACTGCTTGCGCAACAACGCCGGGTCGATGATTTCGATCTGCTCGATGCGCAGCTTGCCGTTCCACACGTCGAGCTTGTCGAGCAGCGAATCGGCAAACGTCATGAACTGGCTGAAGACGCGCCAGTGGCTCGGGCGCAGATCTTCGCGCTGGCTCCATTCGGCCAAGCGCTGCTGGTACTGCCAGGCGCTGCGCCGGGCGATGCGGCCGAACAGGAAAAAATACAGCACGATGCCATACAGCAAAGGGCTGAGCAGGCGGCGGCCAAGGACCTTGGCGGCCACCGCGGTGAATTTCATCAGCAGGAAACTGCCGCGCTCTTCGCGGTCGGCCCAGTGCTTGTTGTCGACTTCTTCGCTCATGGTTTGCACCGACGCCAGAGGATCACCGGTAAACGCAGCAACATGCCGAAGAACAGCCGCGTGTGCATGCTGGAAATCAGCGCGTTGTCATGGAACAGGCGAAAGTGCGAGACCCCGTCCAGCGGGTAATGCACGCTGGTTTGCAGCCAGCGCATCGGCTGATTGCGCCATGCCAGACGCACAAGGATGTCGGAATCGAAATCCATGCGCTTGCCGACTTTCGCCGAGTCGATCACCGCCAGCGTCGGCGCCAGCGGATACACGCGAAAGCCGCACATCGAATCGCGGATCTGCAGCGACAGCGTGTTGATCCACACCATCACATGCGTCAGGTAGCGCGCATACAAACGGCCCTTGGGCACGCTTTCATCGAACAGCGGATAACCGCAGATCATCGCCTCGGGATGCGCACGGGATTCGGCGACGAACCGGGCGACATCCTGCAAATCGTGCTGACCGTCGGCGTCGACCTGCAGGGCATGGCTGAAACCCAGCCGCGAGGCTTCGCGCAACCCGGTCATCACCGCGCCGCCCTTGCCTTGATTGGCGGTCAGACGCACCAGAAACGCGTCGTCACGCTGGGCCAGGCCATCGAGCACACGCGCGCAGGAAGGCGCGCTGGCATCGTCGACCAGAATGCACGGCAGGCCTTGGGCGAGGAGGGCGTCGACTACGGTGCCGACGGCGGTTTCATGGTTGTACACCGGAATCACGGCGCAGGGCTTATGCATGTCGGTTCTCCACAGGGAGACCGCGTTGGCCGCTTCGCGGGCAGGCTCGCTCCCACAGGGATTGTGCGAAATTGGCGCAGGGCTTATGCATGCAGAATCTCCTCTGACACACCGCAAACCCTGTGGGAGCGAGCCTGCTCGCGATTGAGTGCGCAGCACTCAGCGAAATCAACCATGTTCAACACCCAGCAAGATCCGTCCACTGGAACACGTCGCCGTGTCATTGCGATAGGCAAAATACAACTTGCGTCGCTCGGCATCGAAACGCAGGTGCAGTTGAATTTCATCACCCGGGCGCACCAGTTGCTGGAATTTCAGCACTTCCATGCCGGCGAATGCACCGTCGAGCTTCAGTAACTGACGGCCGAGATTCAGCGCCCACTCCACCTGCACCAACCCAGGCAAAACCGGCGCTTTGGGAAAGTGCCCACTAAAGTAGGCCAGGTCCGGCGGCACGCTGAGTTGCAGACTCCACTCACCGTCCGTTTCGATCTGTTCCAGCACTTCAGGCGCTTTCGGGCGCGGCGCAATCAGCAAGGCGTCGACTTCGGCCTGGGGCAGTTTGCCCTGGCTGTTGAGCGGTAACTGCCGCAACAGCCGCCAGCGCCGCGGCAGGGCCAGCGCCTCGCAATGTGCCTTGAGGTGTTCGCGCAGCGACTTGGTCAAGCCGCGGCGGCCGTGTTCGCGCAAGGCAAACAGGCCAGCGTCGCTCAGCACCAGCAATGCACCGAGCGAGGCGCGATTTTCCTGCACCACACCCAGACGCGCTTCGGCGACCCACGCGTGGGCAACCAGGGCCTGTTCGAGCATGGGCAGAGAGATGCGTTTTTCTTCGAGTTTGACGATCCGGTCGAGGCGCCCGAGCAGTTCGAAACGCCCATCAGCGGCGATGCGTGCGGCGTCGGCGCTGTGCTCGACATGCCCCGCCGGCAAGTAAGGTGAGGCGATCAGCAGTGCGCCGTCGCTGTCTTGACTCAGTTCGACCGCGGCGAACGGTTGCCACAGTACGTCGCCCTGACGCCAGGCAATCCCGCCGGTTTCCGAGCTGCCGAGAATTTCCGTCGGCCATTGCTGCAAGCGTTGCTCGAGGCTTTGCGCGGCCTCAAGCGGCAGCGCGCCGCCGGAGGAAAATACCCGGCGCACCGCGCTCAGCGCTGGCCAGTCGAGGTTGTCGCCCATGCGCTTGAGCAATGCCGGGCTGGCGACCCAGGCGAAGGCTGGATGTTCGCGGCTGGCGCGCTGCATGTCTTCGGGGAATGCCAGTTGTTTGCGCACGAACGGGCGCCCGGCGCACAGCGGCCACAGTACGCGAAACAGCAAACCGTAGATGTGCTGGGTGGCGACGCTGCCGATAATGCACGCCTCGCCCAGATCCGAGCCCCACAACTGCTCCAGCGCCTCGACTTCATTGGCCAGTTGCCGCAGGGACTTGTCGATGCGCTTGGGTTCGCCGCTGGAGCCCGAGGTGCACAGGCTCAGTCGGCATTGATCGAGATCCAGCGCGGCGCCCGGCAAGGGGGGCTGCTGAAGTTGATCGAGGCGGGTATCGCCAGGCTGATCGGTGAGCCATAGGTCGACATCCCCCGCCCAGCGCTGGCGAGTTTGCCCTTGCAGATCCGCAGGCAACAGCACACTGACGCCTGCGCGCCAGGCAGCCAGCAGCGCGATGGCCAGTTCGGCCGCGTCTTGCAGATGCACCGCCAGACTGCGAACACCACGTGCTTGCAGACCGGCGGCGACGCTCAGCGCCTGGTCGCACAGTGCGGCATGCTCAAGTGCCGGTGCGTGGCTGACAGCCCGCAGCGGTTGGGCCTTGAGCAACAGGTGCTCAAGTTTTATCCAGTTCATGTACGGCCTCTTACCCGTTGTCGTATCAGCCATTCAATGGCAAACATCAGGCCGATCAATCCATAGGAGATCAGGCCGGTGTACAACATCCACCAATCCAGCGGCGCCCACAGGGTCAGGAGCGCGGCGCACAAACCGTTGCAGAAGAAAAACACACTCCAGGCCAGCGTGACCTGACGCGTGTAGCGAATCGCCTCGGGTGGCAGATACGGCTCACGCAGGCGCGCCAGCCGCTCGACCATCGGCGTGCCGAACGTCAGGCTCGAGGCGAACAGCACCAGCATGAAGCCGCTGATCAGCACCGGGTACCAGCGCAGCAATTGCGGGCTGTCGAACAGCGCCAGCAGCACGCAAAAGGCGATCGCCACGCCGGCCATCCATACGCTGCCGGGTTTGCGCTCACCACTGAGCACCCGCGCCAGCCACAGGCTGCCCAACAGCAGGCCGAACTGCCACGGCGCGAAGTGCTCCATGCCGAAATACACCGCAAAGGGGTACAGCAGGCCGGCCAATAGCAGGCCGAGGCCGATCAATCGGCTCATGCGGCCGGTTGAACCAGACGGTAAACCGCCTCGACCACGTCGCCGACGGTGCGCACCGACTTGAATTCTTCGGCGGCAATTTTCTTGCCGGTCTGGCGTTTGATGTGATCGATCAGATCGACCGCGTCGATGCTGTCGATCTCCAGATCCTGATACAGATTGGCGTCCATGCTTACGCGGGCCGGATCGAGCTCGAACAGCTCGACCAGGGCATCGCGCAGGGTGTTGAAAATATCGTCACGAGTTTGCATGGTCCGGTCTCAAGCTGCTTTGGCCGTGACAAAAGCCGCAAGGCTCGCCACGTTGGTGAAATGGTTGCGAGTGTCTTTGGCATCGGCGTCTATCTTGATGCCGTATTTTTTCTGGATGGCCAGGCCCAGTTCCAGCGCGTCGACCGAATCCAGGCCCAGGCCTTCGCCAAACAGCGTCTGCTCGTCACCGATGTCGTCGGGGGCGATGTCTTCGAGACCGAGGGCGTCGATGATCAGCAGTTTGATGTCACGCATCAGGCTAGCGGTGTTCAGTTCGCTCATCTTCGGCGAGCTCCTTAATGAAATAGTCATGCAAATAATCGTTGAGCTTGCGCGAGGCCTGCGGGGCAGGTCCTTGCGCGGCGAAGGTCTGTGGGTCTATATCGGCGCCCACGCGAAAACTGAAGTGCACGCGGCGCTTGGGGATGCGGTACCAGGGTTCGGCTTTGGTCAGGGTGGTCGGGCTGACCTTGATCATCACCGGCGTGAGTATTTTCGCACCGCGCAAGGCAATCGCAGCGGCCCCCCGATGAAAGGCCGGCGGCTGCCCCGGCTGGGTGCGAGTGCCCTCCGGGAAGATGATCAGGGTCTGGCCGTTTTGCAGGGATTGGGCGGCGGCGTCGAGCATGTCCATGCTGCCGTCATTGCTGATGTACTCGGTACTGCGCAGCGGGCCACGGGTGAAGGGGTTTTCCCACAGGCTTTTTTTCACCACGCAATTGGCCTGGCGCACCATACCGATCAGGAACACCACGTCGATCAGCGACGGGTGATTGGCGATGATCATCTGCCCCGGTCGACCGAGGCGCTCGGCGCCCTGTATTTCGTAGGTCAAGACACCGGTGCGGGCCATGAAACGCACGAAAAACCAGAACAACCGGCTGACGGTCTTGCGTGCCCGTTGCCGGTGCGCAAGGGCATCGCCGGGCAGGCAGTTGAGCAATGGAAATACCAGCACGCGCAGGCACAGGCCGCCCAGCCCGAACAGGCCGAAGCTGGCGGCGGTGGCCAGCAAGCGCCAGTAATAGGCGTCGCGGTTTTTCTCGGTCACGGGTTGCGTTGCCAGGTCCATACACGATTTTTCCACGCATGTTGGCAATGGGGTTGCTGGCCGAGCAGGGTACGCAGCAGGTTCAGCGCGTGTGGCCAGTGCGCCTTGGACCGTGTTTGCGGGGCGCTGTTCAAGGTCAGCCGCCAGTCGGTACCCGGCGTGAGCAGAAGCCCGAGCGCATAAGGGAATGGCACGTCATCGACCCATGCCGAATAGGCCGCTGGCGGTTGCTCCTCGGTAATCACCAGCAGCACCGCCGGCGCGCCTTCAGCGAGCAGGGCCGCGGCCTCGAGCATGCCATGTTCGAGGCCGTCACCAGCGGCGGCGAGGGCGGTCATTTCACTGGTTTCGCCGCGCATGATCGACCACAGGCCGATGATCGCGTTGTGCACCGAGAGGCTGAACTGGGTGGGCGACAGCGGCTGTTCATTGGCCAGGTCGCAAAGGATGTCGAAGGTGCGCGGGGTTTCGCCGTGGCGCGAGACGAACACCAGCGGCAGGTTGTCCCGTCCGTCGGCCAGCGGCCAGCCGACGCTGAAGGCCATTCGCGCCAGGCGGCTCAGGCGGCGGCGCTGCATGGCCGGCAAAAACGACACATCGGGCGCGGCATCACTGCTCTGCAGCACGACCGGTTGTCGGCTCCAGGCCTGCCAGGCGTCCACGCTGTCGAGCCCGGGGGCCCACGCGCGCCATTGGGCGATGTTGAAGTTGATCACGGACATTCATCCCGCCCCTGCGGGCAATTATTGACGCGTTGAATCGCCCAGGCCGCGGCAGGCCTGACGTGGCGCTCGGCGCCGGGTGGCGCGCATTATCCCGGTGCGACGGGTGTGTAGCAAATGCTGGTTACATTTTGCCCAACGAAATGTACCGACCGGTTCAGTGGGGCGACTGTCACATGGCCATTATCCAGATTCTCAGCGGCGTGTCTGTCGGCCTTCTCGGCGATCAGTGGCGGTAATCACGCTTTCTGACCGCGGACTTTTGCCCCTGAGGTTGTAGTCCGCGTCCGTGAAGGTAGCGAAGCGAGGTCACGCGCATCTACACTCGGTCATTCTTTGATACACGGAGGTTTTGTCATGCGGCGCGTGGTGTTCAATCAGAAAGGTGGCGTAGGCAAGTCGAGCATTGCCTGCAATCTGGCGGCGGTCAGCGCCAGCGAGGGTTATCGCACACTGTTGGTCGACCTCGATGCCCAAGCCAACTCCACTCAGTATCTGACCGGGCTGACCGGCGACGACATTCCGATGGGCATCGCCGATTTCTTCAAACAGACCCTGTCTTCCGGGCCGTTTTCCAAGAAGAACCAGGCCGACATCTACGAAACCCCGTTCGACAACCTCCATATCATCACCGCCACCGCCGAACTGGCCGACTTGCAGCCCAAGCTCGAGGCCAAACACAAGATCAACAAGCTGCGTAAATTGCTTGATGAGCTGGACGAAGATTACGACCGTATCTACCTCGACACGCCGCCCGCGTTGAACTTTTACGCGGTATCAGCGTTGATCGCCGCTGATCGGGTGCTGATTCCCTTCGACTGCGACAGTTTTTCCCGTCAGGCGCTGTACGGACTGATCGCCGAAATCGAAGAGCTCAAGGATGACCACAACGAAGGCCTGGAAGTCGAAGGCATCGTGGTCAATCAATTCCAGGCTCGGGCCAGCCTGCCGCAGCAGATCCTCGATGAACTGATCGCCGAAGGTCTGCCGGTGCTGCCGGTGTACCTGTCCAGCTCGGTGCGCATGCGCGAATCCCATCAGGCCAGCATGCCGCTGATCCACCTCGATCCACGGCACAAGCTGACCCAGCAGTTCGTCGAGCTGCATGACCTGCTCGAAGGCCACTGAACCCCCGAACCCCACGCAAATCCC
The DNA here is from genome assembly GCF_051132135.1 of Pseudomonas sp. R1-1. Lineage (NCBI taxonomy): Bacteria > Pseudomonadati > Pseudomonadota > Gammaproteobacteria > Pseudomonadales > Pseudomonadaceae > Pseudomonas > Pseudomonas sp. R1-1. The sequence continues at coordinate 5,718,915 of NZ_CP071663.1, read as the reverse complement.
CTGTAGGAGTGAGCCTGCTCGCGATAAGGCCGTCACATTCAACACTTGCATTGGCTGACACGACGCCATCGCGAGCAGGCTCACTCCTACAGTTGGATCGGCGGTGTATCAGATCCCCTGGCTGCGCAACCAGGCCATCAACTGCGGCAACGGAAACGCACCACTTTGCCGCGCCACTTCCCTGCCGTTCTTGAACAGAATCAAACTCGGAATCGAGCGAATCCCCAACTGCGCCGACAACTGCTGATTGGCCTCGCTGTCGAGCTTGGCCAACCGACACTTGCCCGCCAGCTGCGCCGCCGCTTGTTCGAACACCGGCGCAAACGACTTGCACGGTCCGCACCAGTCCGCCCAGACATCCACCAGCAGCGGCAGATCGCCCTTGATCTGACTGGCGTAATCGCCTTGCTTGAGTTCGAAGGGTTTGCTTAACAACACCGCCGATTTGCAGCGCCCGCATTTGGGCTGATCAGTGAGGCGCTCGGCGGGGATGCGGTTGAGGCCGTTGCAGGACGGGCAGGGGATGAGGAGTGGTTCGGGCATGATGGGCTCTCCGGCGGAAGTCTATGAGACTGATCTGGAGGCAAAGTCACCATTATCAAGGATCGGTCCGTAGGTCATTACCTTCGCTATTGGGGGAAATGGCCTACGTGCGTTAGTGCGGCGGCTGACTATCTGTATCTGATCGAATCAGTAATCTTGTGCGGACCTGAACAAGTTATCTTTTGGACGTCCATCTTTATGACCGTCAAAACAATTAACCGCCTCTCACTCTCGGAGCCTGTAAAGGGTTCTGAATATCGAAATACGGGTCTCTTCCCTCATTCGCTGCATCCTCCAGAAAGTGAAGATGACTACGATACCTTGGTGTTAGTGCTCGACGAACTGCTAGAGATTACGGGCGACGATGAGTCGCATCCTTTGATGAGCCTTGTCGATATTATCGGTGACTGGATCGAGGAGTGGGATCACACCCATCACCCCATGGCCCAAGCGAGTGGCGAAGAGGTTCTCGGTTACATGATGCGTGAACACGGTCTGACCCAAAGCGACTTGCCGGGCGTCGGTCCTCAATCCGTCGTTTCGGAAATTCTCAGTGGCAAGCGCAAGCTGAACCTGCGCCAAATTCGCTGGTTGGCTGAGCGCTTCAATGTGCCCATCGACGTGTTTACCTGATTCTGGCTCAGGAAGAACAACTGATCTCCAGATGCTTGCCCCACTCCGGCGGCCGTTCGGCGTAACTCTCCATCCCCGGCTGCTGCTCAAACGGGTTGCTCAACACTGCGTGCAGTCGGCGCACTTCGGCGTAATCGCCTTGCTCGGCCGCGTCGATGGCTTTTTGCGCCAGGTAGTTGCGCAGGATGTACAGCGGATTGACCGCGTGCATCCGCGCGCGGCGCTGCTCTTGATCGGTATCGCCGTCGCGAGCGACACGGGCGACGTAGCGTTCGCCCCAGGCATCGAAACCCTTGATATCGACGAAGTCATCACGCAAGCGGGCGACGGCCTGTTCGGCTGACTCTTCACCGAGGCGGCGGAAGAACAGTGTGTAATCGACGCCGCTGTTCTGCATCAGTTGCAGCAGGTTTTCCAGCAGTTGCTGGTCGTCATCTTCGGCAGTGGTGAAGCCGAAGCGGCGGCGCATCAGGTCGAGGTAATGTGCCTGGAACAGTGGTAAATACAAGCCGAGGGCTTCGCGCAGGGCTTCGACGCTGATGAACGGTGTCAGTGCCTGGGCGAGGGCGCTGAGGTTCCACTGGCCGACCGGCACCTGATTGCTGAACGAGTAGCGGCCTTGGTCATCCGAGTGGTTGCAGATGAAGTTGGCGTCGAAATCGTCGAGGAAGGCGAACGGGCCGAAGTCGAAGGTGATGCCGAGGATCGACATGTTGTCGGTGTTCATCACGCCGTGGCAGAAGCCGTAGGCCTGCCATTTGGCGATCAGTTCGGCGTTGCGCTCGACGACCTCGCGGAACATCGCCAGATACGGTTCCGGTTGTTCCAGGCATTCGGGGAAATGCATCGCCAGCACGTGCTCGCCAAGCTGTTTTTGCTGCTCGGGGCGCTTGGTGTAGTAGAAATATTCGAAATGGCCGAAGCGGATATGACTCGGTGCCAGGCGCAGCACCATCGCCGCGCGTTCCTGTTTCTCCCGCCAGACCGGCGTGTCGGAGCCGATCACGCAGGCCGCGCGCGAGGAAGGGATGTTCAGCGCATAGAGGGCTTCGGAAGCGAGGAATTCGCGGATCGATGAACGCAACACTGCACGGCCATCGCCCATGCGCGAAAACGGCGTCTGCCCGGCGCCCTTGAGGTGCAGGTCCCAATGTTCGCCGGCGTTGTTGTAGACCTCGCCGAGCAGCAAACCACGACCGTCGCCCAGTTGCGGCGTATAGCCGCCGAACTGGTGGCCGGAGTACACCATCGCCCGTGGCTCGGCATCCGCCCACAGCTTGTGGCCGCCGAACAGTTCGGCAAATTCATCGGTTTCGGCCGTCGCCGGGTCCAGATCGAGCAGGGCCAGTGCGGCCGGGCTGGCCACGACCAGCCGTGGATTATCGATCGGCTCGGGCAGTACGTGGGCGGAGAACGCGTCGCCGAGGCGGGCGAAGCGATTGTCGAAAGTCAGTTCGTCGAGGGCTTTCACGGGCCGGCTCCAGCAGAATGTCCGAGCATTCTGCTGGGACCATAGCGGTTAGTCGAGTTTGCTCGGCGGCGGTTCCGGCAACGGTTTCTCTGCGTCGACGACCGGCGCGATGGTTTTGTTCTCTGGCTCCACCGGCACCATCTTGTATTCCTGACCGTGCAGATTCTTCAGATAAATCTCCATCTGCCGGAACGAGATGTTGATGTGCTGCTTCTTGAACTCGCGGTTGATGAAGCGGTTGACCTCATCGAGTACCGGGTTGCGGTCGCCGAGGTCGCGCACATGCATGCGCAGCTCGTGGTCGAGAGTGCTTTCGCCGAAATTGAGGAAATACACGTGCGGCTCTGGTTCCTTGAGCACGCGCGGGTTCTCGCGGGCAGCCTTGAGCAGCAATTCCTTGACCAGATCCAGGTCGGAGCCGTAATCCACACCAAGTTTCAGGGTGACGCGGGTGATCGTGTCGGTCAGCGACCAGTTGATCAACTGGCCGGTGATGAAGGTTTTGTTCGGGACAATGATGTCCTTGCGGTCGAAGTCGGTAATGGTAGTGGCGCGAATGCGGATCTTGCTCACCGTGCCCGACAGGTTGCCGATGGTGATGGTGTCGCCGATCCGCACCGGACGTTCGAACAGGATCATGATGCCGGAGATGAAGTTGGCGAAGATCTCCTGCATACCGAAACCGAGACCGACCGACAACGCCGCCACCAGCCATTGCAACTTGTCCCAGCTCACGCCGAGGGTCGACAGGGTCGAGACGAAGCCGACGCCGGCAATCACATACGACAACAGGGTCGTGGTCGCGTAGGCGCTGCCCTGAGCCAGATCGAGCTTGGACAGCACGAACACTTCAAGCAGACCGGGCAAGTTGCGCGCCAGGGCGAAGGTGATGCCGATGATGATCAGCGCGCCGAGCATGTCGCCGATGCTGATCGGCACCATGCTCATGTTGGCGCCGGTGCCGCTGGTGTATTCGTAGAGGGTGATGTTGTCGAGGTACGAGAACACCGAAATCAGGTCCGACCAGACCCAGTACAGCGCGGCGATGAAGCCGCCGAGCAGGGCCAGACGGATCAGGCGCAGGGACTGCTCGTTGACCTTTTCGATGTCCAGCGTCGGCTCTTCGATCACCGCTTCACCGTCGCCGGCCTCTTTCGCCGCCTGCCGCTTGGCCAGCGCACGCTGGTAAGCCAGGCGTCGTGCGGCAACGCTCAGACCGCGAACGAAGGTGGCTTCGATCACCAGCCAGAACATCAGCAGATACAGCGTGTTGATCAGTCGGTCGCTGAGTTTCAATGCGGTGTAGTAGTAGCCGAAGCACACCGCGACAAACAGGGCGATCGGCAGCAGGGTGAACAGCACGCCGACGGCCTTGCGGAACAGTGAAGTGTTTTCGTGGGTCGGGCTGGCAATCAGCAAGCGGCTGAGCAGCCACGCCATTAGTGCGTAGCAGGTCAGCACCACCGGCATGCCAAGCACGTCATCGGCTAGCGCGGCCGGTTGCAGTTCTGCGACGGCCACGATGGTCACCAGCGCCATCACCACCAGTCCGAGGCGACGGATCCAGCCCTGGAGGAATTCGACCTGTGGCTTTTCCCAGCGGAAGTGCAATTCAGCCACGCCGCCCGGCGCCAGAATCCGGTAGGCGGTGTAGAACACCAGCCACGCCTGGCCCATCTGCAGCAGCGCAGCGCCCATGTTGGCGTTCTGCCCGCGCGCGTCGATCTGCAAGGCCAGACCGCACAGCGCCAGACCCAACGCGACGGGCATCGCGAGCAGAATATTGATCAGGATCGCCTGCGGCGTATGCCACTGGCTGTCGCGTTTGAAGTGACCGATGTCCTGATGGACTTTGTTCAGCCGCGCATAAAGGTTCTTGCGCCGCCACAGCAACGCGCCGATCAACAGCGCCAGCGGCAGGAACAGCAGCGGTCGCTGAGTCAGGCCGTCGATCAGTTCGCTCAGGCTCGATGCCCACGGCAGGGTGTTGACCTGACGCTCCAGGCGTTCCGGCACGCCGCGCATCCATTCGACATCCAGCGGTTTGTTGCTGGGAATCCAGAACATCTGTTCATCGAGGGTCGCGCGCAGGCTCTGCGCGGTGCTGAGCAATTGCTTCTGGTTGAGCTGCAGGGTGATCGATTCGTTGAGCACGGCGCTCAATTCGCGGTTCAGTCGCTCCAGCAGATCCGCGCGGGTGTTGGCCAGATCGAGCAGGCTCTTGCGCAGTTGCGGGGTGACCTGCTCCGGCGGTTGCGTGGCCAGCAGGTTGTCGACGTAGGTCGCCGGGTTGCTGAGTAATTCGCGCTGCTGGCTGACTTCGAACTGGTACAAACGGATATCGGCAATCTGATCGGCCAGATCGCGGTCGACCTTGAGATGCGGCAGCGCCTGTTTCTGTTTATAGAGAATCTTCGACAGCAGCAGGCTGCCCTTGAGCACGTTGATCTGCTCGTCGAGCGCTGAATCGCTCTGGGTCAGGCTGTCGAGTTGCTGTTTGGTCTGCAGGTTCTGCTGGGTGACTTCGTTGAGCCGATCAGTGCTTTTGAGCAGATAGTCGGAAAGTTTGAGGTTGGCCGTACTTTCACTGGCGAGCAGGCTGCTGCCGCCGGCCTTCTGCGCTTCGATCGACTGCTGGGTCACGGTTTCCTGCGACTGCGCCAGACGCTTCTGGTTGATCAGGGTTTGCAGTTCCTGAATCTCGCGGTCGAGGCGGTCGGATTTTTCCGAGAGGAGGTCATGTTGAGCGTTGCCCAGATCCTGCAACTGGCTGTTTCCGGCCAGTTCTTGACGGCGCAGCGGGATCAACGCATTCAGCGCTGCCAGCTCGGCATTCAACTGGTCGCGCTGCTCGGCGCTAACGGTTTTACCCGCATCCTTGCCGGATTTGAGGATGTTGTTGATCTGCTGAATACGCGTCTGGCTGGCAGAGATCTCTGCCTGGGCGCGCTCAGGGCGAGTCTGCGCGGTGATGATCAGGCTGTTGGCGTCGGCCAGGGCCTTTTGCAAGTCGCTTTGCTGGGTGGAGCGCTCGGTGAGGATCTGCTCCAGCTGTGGGATGGACTCCTTGGCGAAACGCTGCGCCACCGGCACCACGGCGGTGGCTTTGAGGCGTGCCAGCTCGCGGGTGTTTTCGATGGTCTGCTTGGGGGCGCTGGCCAGTTGCTGTTTGAGATCGACCAGTTTCTGCTCGTAATCACGGCGATTGGTCAACTGCGTGAGGGTGCTCTGCAGCACGCCCTGCAAGGTCTTTTTATCGGCGTCCGGCAGTTTGCTGTCGGCAAGCTTGTCGAGGCTTGCCTGCACGGCATCGCTGGACGGTGGTTCGGCGGCGTACAACGGGCCGACAGTGAGACTCAGGCCCAGCAGGGCCGCGGCGAAAAAGGAGCGCAGGGTAGGCATAGAGACCGGTCAAGCAAGTGAGAGTGAACGCAGTTTAGAGGAAGAGCCCGGGGCCCGGGCGACTTCCTTCGGGGAATCTGACGCCCACTTTGCCGATCTTGTTCCCGTCCATGACCGCCACGGTCCAATGGGTGTTGTTCCACTCCACCTGGTCGCCGACGATGGGCGCACCACCAACTTTCTGCGCAATGAAGGCGCCCAGGGTCATGTCCGGATCGATGCCCTCGGCCGGTAAGCCATAAAGCGCCGCAACCGCTTTAAGCTGGGCGTCTCCTTCGAGTACGAAGTCGCCGAAAAAGCGCAGATCGAGGCCGCGCTGCGGCGCCTGACTGAACAGTTTTCCGAGCGCGCCGAGGTTGTGTTCATGGCCAATAACACACAGCAAATCATCGACTTCCAGCACCGTACTACCCGACGGATGGAGCAGTTGCTGACCACGAAACAGGGCTGCGATGCGGGTGCCTTCGGGCATTTTCAGCTCGCGCAGGGGCGAGCCGATGCACCATTTCTCCGCGCCGAGCTTGTAGACGAACAGCTCCCACTCACTGGTGACATGGACTTCCAGTGCCGAGCGGGAAATCGGCGCCGGCTCCGGCGGCACCGTCACCTTCAACAGTTTCGCCACCCACGGCAGGCTCGTGCCTTGCAGCAGCAGCGACACCAGCACGATGAAAAACGCCAGATTGAAATACAGCTGCGCATTCGGCAGCCCGGCCATCAGCGGGAACACCGCGAGAATGATCGGCACCGCGCCACGCAGGCCGACCCAGGAAATAAAGGCTTTTTCGCGACCATGGAAAGCCTTGAACGGCAGCAGGCCGACCATCACCGACAGTGGCCGCGCAAACAGAATCATCCACAGCGCCAGAGCAAGCGCAGGCACGGCGATCGGCAGCAGATCGTGCGGGGTGACCAGCAACCCCAGTACCAGAAACATGCCGATCTGTGCCAGCCAGGCCATGCCGTCGAGCATGTGCAGGATGCCATGACGGCTGCGCACCGGACGGTTGCCGATCACCAGACCGCACAAATAAACGGCGAGGAAGCCGCTGCCGTGCAAGGCATTGGTCAAGGCGAACACCACCAGCCCGCCGGCGATCATCAGAATCGGATACAGACCGGTCGCCAGGTTGATCCGGTTGACCAGTTGCAGCAACACCCAGCCGCCGCCGAGGCCGATCACGCCGCCGATGCCGAATTCGCGGATCAGGTGGGTCAGCAGGCTCCAGTGCAGGCCGGTCTGGCCGCTGGCAAGCATGTCGATCAAGGTGACGGTGAGAAACACTGCCATCGGGTCGTTGCTGCCGGATTCGATTTCCAGGCTGGCACTGACTCGCTCGTTGAGGCCCTTGCCGCCGAGCAGCGAAAACACTGCTGCGGCGTCAGTCGAGCCAACGATGGCGCCGATCAGCAGGCCTTGGATCAGGTTCAAGTCGAACAGCCACGCTGCGGCCATGCCGGTGAGCCCGGTGGTGATCAACACACCGACGGTGGCCAGCGATAGCGCTGGCCATAACGCCACGCGGAAACTCGACACCCGCGTGCGCAAACCGCCGTCGAGGAGAATCACCGCCAGCGCGAGGTTGCCGACCAGATAAGCCGTGGGGTAGTTATCGAAAATGATCCCGCCGCCATCGACCCCGGCGGCCATGCCGACCGCGAGAATGATCACCAGAATCGGAATGCCGAGGCGCGAGGAGAGTGAGCTGACCAGAATACTTGCGCCTACCAGCAACGCGCCGATCAAGAACAGGCTGTTGATGGTCGTCGCATTCAAAGGCAGTACTCCAGAAGCGTAAAGACGGGCACAAACTGACCATGCAGTCTGCGTGCCAGCGATTCTAACCTGTTGAAATGTGATGCTGTCAAAAAGCTTTTGCAGCGAGGCATCCGGATCTGCGCTCGGCGGGCGACCGCTGCCCACCCTAGCCCTCTCCCGGAGGGAGAGGGGACTGATTGCGGTGTTTATGCGAGGTGCGCCGGCCTGCGATTGCGAGTCGAACTCAGGTTTGAACAGCATGAAGATCTGCTCCCTTTCCCCCTCTCCCTCTGGGAGAGGGCTGGGGTGAGGGTGCTTTTGATCTTGATCTGCTGATTAAAGGCTGAACCGCCCAACCATGTTGTTCAGATCCAGCGCCAGCCGCGACAACTCATTGCTCGCCGCGCTGGTCTGGTTCGCCCCGGTCGCCGATTGCACCGACAGATCACGAATGTTGACCAGATTGCGATCAACCTCGCGCGCCACTTGCGCCTGCTCTTCGGCGGCGCTGGCAATCACCAGGTTGCGCTCGTTGATTTCGACGATGGCGCTGTTGATGGTGTCGAGCGACATACCGGCACCACGGGCGATGTTCAGCGTCGATTCGGCGCGCTCGGTGCTGTTGCGCATCGAGTCGACGGCGTGTTCGGTGCCGCTCTGGATGCTGCCGATCATCCGCTCGATCTCGCTGGTCGACTGCTGCGTGCGATGAGCCAGCGCGCGGACTTCATCGGCAACTACCGCAAAACCACGCCCGGCCTCGCCCGCGCGGGCCGCTTCGATGGCCGCGTTCAGCGCCAGCAGGTTGGTCTGATCCGCCAGGCCGCGAATCACGTCGAGCACCTTGCCGATATCGCGGGATTCATTAGCCAGATCGCCGATCAACGAAGCGGTGCTCTGCACATCGGCGCTCATGCGTTCGATGGCGCTGACGGTTTCCTGCACCAGATCGCGACCGTCGCCAGCCGACGTGGTGGCATTTTTCGAGGCTTCCGAAGTGCTGACGGCGTTGCGCGCAACTTCTTCTACGGCGCTGGTCATCTCGTTGACCGCGGTGGCCGCCTGTTCGATTTCGTTGTTCTGCTGAGTCAGGCCACGGGCGCTTTCGTCGGTGACGCTGTTCAGCTCTTCGGCGGCAGAGGCAAGCTGGGTAGCCGAGCCGGAGATGCGCTGCAGGGTGTCGCGCAGTTTCGCTTGCATCTTGGCCATGGCCGCGAGCAGACGCCCGGCCTCATCGCTGCCATCGACATGGATCGGCTGGGTCAGGTTGCCTTCGGCGATGGTTTCCGCCGCATCGAGTGCCTTGGCGATCGGCTTGGTGATGCTCACGGTCAGCAGCCACGCGAACAGCATTGTCAGGCCGGAGGCGATCAGCAGCAGGCTGACCACCAGATTGAAAGACATCGAATACTGATCCTTGGCCCCCTGGTCGATGTCGGCGATCTGCTGAGTATTGATGTCCAGCAAGCGTGCCAGCGCGGTGTTCACCGCTTCCGAATTGGACAACAGGTCGGTGTTGAGCAGTTGCTGCAACGCATCGATCTGATTGTTGCGCGAGAGGGTTTTCATCCGCTCTTCGAGCTGGCGGTATTGTCCCAGCAACTGCACATACTGATCGTACGCCGAGCGTTCTTCAGGGCTGGAGATCAGCGGCTCGTAAGCACGTTGCGCCTCGGTGATCTGGCGGTTGCGCATGTCGAACAGCTCGATGGTTTTCTGCTGCACGTCCGCTTCGCGGTTGATCAGCAGGCGATACGACAGAACGCGCAAGCGCAGGGTCAGCTGGGTGAATTCATCCAGTGCCTTGATCGACGGCACACTGGTGTTGGCGATGTCTTCGCCCGCCGAGCGGATCTTGCTCATCTGATTCAAGGCGAAGACGCCGAGAATCAACATCAGGCCGCCGATCAGGGCGAAACCGGTGAACGCCCGGGGGGCGATATTCATATTGCGAAGGGACATGGGCGGATACCGAAAAGGGCCGCATCCATGCGGGTTGAGCTGCTGTATGGCTGACTTATCGGTCATACGACTAAAGTCTTGAGTCGGTGTGCGCATTTGTCGCAGCGGGAGCGGGGCGACGAAGTGCAGGAACCAGATCGGCCGATCACAGTCTTTTAAACTCGCGGGAACGGTCCCCCGCCAGGAAAATCAAGGCCTTGCGCCGGTTTAACCCTGGCATCCGTGGTGACTTTTCTTTATCGTACGCGCCCTTTGAAAAACGCTTGGAAGATCAAAATGTTGGAAGCATCCCTCAGCCAATTGGAACAGCTCGTCAGCGACCTGGTGCAACAGAACCAGACCCTCGCGCAGACCAACCAGACCCTGTCCACGGAACTGGCCCAGGCCAAGGATGAAAACGAAAGCCTGCAACTGAACCTGATGGAGCAGGAAGAAAAACACGGCGCCACCGCTGCCCGCATCCAGGCACTGGTTGATCGCGTCAACGCCGGCCCTGTCAGCGCATGAACCACGGCACAGCAGGGGTAAAAGTCATCTCGATTCTCGGGGAGGACTATTCGATCAAGGCACCGGCCGGGGAAGAACAGACCCTGCTGGACGCGGCCATGATGCTCAAGGCCACCCTGGAAGACACCAAGCGCAAATACCCGACCCTGATCGGCGACCGTTTGCTGGTGCTGGCGGCGATGAATCTGTGCTCGCAGCAGATTGAAATGAAGAAGCAGCATCAGGAAGAACTCGACCGTTATCAAGAGCAAGTCAGCGCCACGGTCGACACCATCGCCAAGACCATCAATCAGGGTTGAGGCTGTTGGGCACAACCAAAGAATAGATTGTCGATTGCGCTGTATACAATCGGCACGGCTGTTGCAGTGTTTCAGCCACTTATTCTTTGGGGGTGCTCCATGCAGTGGTGGCGACGCAGTATTCAATGGCAGCTGATTCTCGGCATGGGCGCAGCCCTGCTGTTCAGCATTCTGATCGTGGTTGGCATTTATACCCTGGTGGTCAATCGCCTCGCCCAGTCCTATCTGGTCGAGCAGGCCCTGCCGTCGAGCATTGAAGCGACGCGCAACGATATCGAACGCATCCTCGTGCAGCCGCTGACGGCAGCCAAGGACATCGCCAGCAATTCCATGGTCCGCGATTGGCTCGCGGCAGGCGAAGACAGCGGCAAACTCGCGGGCTTCGCGGAGTATCTGGAAGGCATCCGCGCCGAACATAAAGCCTTTACCGCTTTGATCATTGGCACTGAGTCCAATCATTACATCACCGAAAAAGGCCTGGATCGGACCCTCAGCCGGGACAAGCCGGCCGATGCCTGGTTCTATTCCTTTCTCGACAGCGATCAGCCACGCACCCTCAATATCGATAACGACGGCGCGACCGGTGAGTTGGCGTTGTTCATCGATCTCAAGGTTGAACAGGCGGGAAAAGTGGTCGGCGTTGCCGGGCTCGGGCTGAGCATGAAAGAGCTTTCCGAGCTGATTCATGATTTCAGCTTCGGTGAGCGCGGCAAGGTCTATCTCGTGCGCTCTGACGGGTTGATACAGGTGCATCCCGAAGCGCAGTTCAGCGGCAAGCGCACCTTGAGCGAGCAGATCGGCACCGATGCGGCGCAGGCGCTGATGGGCCACAAGAATGCGGTCAACAGCAGCTTCCAGCGTGACGGCGAAGATTTCCTCGCGTTCAGCTTGCCACTGCGCGATCTCGGCTGGACCCTGGTGGCAGAAGTGCCGCAGTCGCAGATCTACGCCGAAGCGCGCAAAGCCATGTGGATGAGTGGCGGTATTGGTCTGCTGGTGGCGTTGGTGTGCCTCGCCTTGGTGGTCTGGCTGGCGCGAGGGCTAGTGCGGCCGATTCGTCAGGTAACAGCGGCGCTGGTAGCAATCGGTAGCGGTGGTGGAGATTTGACCCAGCGGTTAGATTCCAGCCGCGCCGATGAACTGGGTGACCTTGCGCGCGGCTTCAACCGCTTCCTCGACAGTCAGCGCGCGATGATCGGCGAAGTGCTGACCACCAGCGAGAACCTGCGCACCGCCGTGGGTCAGGTGGCAAAAGTGGTGGACAACACCGCCGAGCGCTCCGGTCGTCAGCAGGAAATGACCGATATGGTCGCCACGGCGGTTCATGAAATGGGCCTGACCGTGCAGGAAATCGCGCAGAACGCCGGCAACGCCGCGTTCGCCTCGCAAGCCGCCCGCGACGAAGCTTTGCAGGCGCGGGAAGTGGTCGGCGGCTCGATTCGGCATATCGAAAGCATGTCCGACGAGATCGGCGTGGCGGCCGGCGCGGTCGGTGAATTGGCCCAGCAGGTGGCGTCCATCGATTCCGTGCTGGCGGTGATTCGTGGCGTGTCCGAACAAACCAATCTACTCGCGCTCAACGCCGCAATCGAAGCCGCGCGCGCTGGGGATATGGGTCGAGGCTTTGCGGTGGTAGCCGATGAAGTGCGGACTTTGGCGCGTCGCACCCAGGCCTCGACCGACGAAATTCAACAAATGATCGGCAGCCTCAAGCAAGGCGCGGAAAACGCCGTGTCGTCGATGCGCACCGGGCAGGCAGCGACCGGCACCGGGGTTGAATCGAGCCAGCGCACCGGCGCATCGTTGACGGCGATTACCGGACAGGTCGAGCGCATCAGCGACATGAATCACCAAGTGGCGACGGCGACCGAAGAGCAGTCGGCGGTAACCGAAGAGATCAATCGCAACGTGCAAGGGATTTCCGATCTGGCCCGGGCGACAGCGGGGGAGGTTCGCGCGTGTCGTGAGGATTGCCGGATGCTGCAGACGCTGGCGGATGATCTGGCGCGGCAGATGGGTGGATTTCGTTTGAGCTGAGTTAGTTCTGTCTTTGTAAGGAGTCGACGCGCCTCAAAGGCGCGTCGGATTCGCTTCCATTTCGCTTCAGAAAAGCAGAATTTCTCGCCCATAAAAATCGATGCCGCCAATGGTCTCCAGATAAAACACCCGCTTCTCCCGGACAGTCCACACTTGCTGGCCCTCGTGATAAGTATCACCAGCTGCGACTGTTCTAAACATATCGTCGCTGTTGAAATCCGTAGTGCTGAGATAGCTCGAGCGCGGAGTAACAACCATGGCTTGATAAAGATTTGCACCCTTTTTGATATAGCGTTTTTCGCTGACACGCTCAGCAGAGGGATCGTTGACAACGTCATTGACTCGCGCTGAAAAAACGAACTCTGCTGCGGTTAGATTGACGTACGGATCAATAAGCCGCTCGGGGGCTGCGCCGCCATAGACCACTGCTCGCCACTGACTGGCGCTGATGAAAGTGTAATCTTTGAAGGCGACGCGATTGTCCGTGTCATAGCGGTCCTCCGCCGTAATGATCTCAAACATTGCTGTTGCCGTTGTCTCGACAGCCGGTACTGAGTTATCCGGCGCTGTCGTGATGCTGATCAGTGATCGTTCATCAGAAAGGCGATGGTGATTTTTGCTGATGACAGTAGAAACCGAGGAGTCTTTGTTAGTCCACACCGTGCCGTTTCGCATTCCAAATTGCGAAATCGAGGCAAGGACGCAATAGTCCCGCGTTACCAGCCCGGCAAGTTTGATGGTTTGATCGGCAGTCTGGTTGTCCATGTGGCTCGCTCTTTCCAGGGTAAGAAGAGGACGTGAAGTCCGAGTTTGCCGGGCAAAGTTCAAACTACATGTCTGGCCAAGCCAGCCTACTGCGCCAGGGCCATTTCCACACCTGTCAAACATGACAGGTGTGCAATCCCCGAAAATGTGTTTTGTCTGAGTGCAAACGCTTGACTCAGAACCACTCCTCCCACATCCCCAGACACGTATCATCGCGCGCCTCGAGCAGGTCCAGCTCATGCTGGCAACCCGGCACTTCCCACGTCAGGAAATACCGCGCCGCCTGCAACTTGCCTTTATAGAAGTCGACGTCCGCCGCGTTGCCCTTGGCCAGCCCTTCTTCGGCGCGAATCGCCTGCTCCAGCCAGCGCCAGCCAATCACCGTGTGCCCGAATACCTTCAGGTACAGCGCCGAGTTCGCCAGACTGCTGTTGACCTTGCCCTGCGCCAGGTCGGTGAGCAAACCGAGGGTCACGGTTTGCAGGCGGGCCACGAGTTTTTCCAGCGGCTGACGCAGAGCGGTCAACGATTCATGCGCGGTTGCACGTTCGCCCGTAGTGGCGATCAGGCGGATCAGTTGTTTCAAGCCTGCGCCGCCGTTCTGCGCTAGTTTGCGCCCGAGCAGGTCCAGCGACTGAATGCCATGGGTGCCTTCGTGAATCGGGTTCAAACGGTTGTCGCGGTAATACTGCTCGACCGGGTATTCGCGGGTATAACCGTGGCCGCCAAGAATCTGGATCGCCAGTTCGTTGGCCTTCAGGCAGAACTCGGAGGGCCAGGATTTGACGATCGGCGTCAGCAGATCCAGCAACTCATGGGCCTGTTTGCGCTCGGCTTCGGTTTCGAGGGTGGTGGTGTCATCGAACAGGCGCGCGGCGTACAGACCGAGGTCAAAGGCGCCTTCGACGTAGGACTTTTGCGTCAGCAGCATGCGTCTGACGTCAGCGTGCTGAATGATCGCCACCGGCGCGGTGGTCGGGTCTTTACTGTCCGGCACCCGGCCTTGTGGCCGTTCGCGGGCGTATTCCAGCGAATACAGGTAACCGGCGTAACCGAGCATCACCGCGCCCATGCCGACGCCGATGCGCGCCTCGTTCATCATCTGGAACATGTAGCTCAAGCCCTGATGCGGCTTGCCCACCAGATAGCCGACGCACTCGCCGTTATCGCCGAAATTCAGCGCCGTGGACGTGGTGCCACGCCAGCCCATCTTGTGAAACAGCCCGGCCAGCAGTACGTCATTGCGTTGGCCAAGGCTGCCGTCGTCGTTGACCAGAAACTTCGGCACGATAAACAGCGAAATACCTTTCACCCCCGGTGGAGCGTCCGGCAGCTTGGCGAGGACCATGTGCACAATGTTTTCCGACAGCGGATGGTCGCCGCCGGAAATGAAGATCTTGTTGCCCTTGAGGCGATACGTGCCGTCAGACGCAGGCTCGGCGCGCGTCCGAATATCCGACAACGACGAACCGGCATGCGGTTCGGTCAGGGCCATGGTGCCGAAGAAGCGCCCGTCGATCATTGGCTGCAGAAAGCGCTGTTTCTGCTCCTCGGTGCCAAAGCTTTCGATCAGGTTTGCCGCGCCCATGGTCAAAAACGGGTACGAGGTCGACGCCGCGTTGGCCGACTGGAAATGCGCGAAGCACGCTTGCGACAGCAGTGTAGGAAGTTGCATGCCGCCAGCCTCGAAACTTCTCGCGGCGTTGAGGAATCCGGCTTCGAGGAAGGCATCCACCGCCGGTTTCACTTCAGGAATCAGAATTGCCTTGCCGTCTTCGTAGCGTGGCTCGTTCTCGTCGCCCTTGCGGTTGTGCGGGGCGAAATACTTGTCGGCGATGCTGCGCGCGGTGCCGATGGCGGCGTCGAAGGTTTCACGATTGTGCTCGGCAAAACGCTCACGCCGGGTCAGGCCCTCGGCATCGAGGACTTCGTACAGCTCGAAAGCCAGATTGCGGGAACTGAGCAGCGTCTCGGACATGGTGGCTTACCTGAAAAGGAGGTTGGGCCGAGTCTAAGGCGCGGGAATAGAGGCTGAACAGGATGATTGATGGCGGTGATGGAGGGGTGAGGGCAACACTAATCAAATGTAGGAGTGAGCCTGCTCGCGATAGCGGTCTGTCAGACAAAATGAATGTGTCTGACAGACCGCTATCGCGAGCAGGCTCACTCCTACAGGTATTGCATTCCAGGCGACCATTGCGGTCGCCTGGACTTGCAACGGTATCAGCCGATCGTCATCAGGCTGGCATTACCACCCGCCGCCGCGGTGTTAACGCTCAACGCGCGCTCGATCACCAGACGTTCCAGAGCAATGTTGGTCTCGCCCTGGGACAGGCCCTGAACCCCGACAATCGCGCCAGCACGCTTGGCGATTTGCTGGCAGACCCCGCGCAACTGGTCGGAGTGGCCGTGATGCAGAACCGCATCGAACACCACTTCATCCTTGTTCCAGTCGGAAACCAGTTTGATCCGCGCCTGAATCTCCTTTGGCAGGCGTGCGAACAAGGCCTTGCTGATGTCGGACTCCGGCCACACCGCCGAACCGCCCACTGCCAATACCGCGGCCAGTTGCGTCAGCAGATCGCCTTCGACTTCCGCCAGGCACAGCACGTGTTCGCGCGGCAGGATGGCGTAGCTGTTGCGCTCGCCGGTCGGGCCGGCCAGTACGCGGGTGACGCCGCTCTGCGATTGCGCCGCGTACTGCACGCACAGAGTGCTCAGATCGGCGTACTGGTTGCTTTCGGCCCAGGCTTTCAGCGCGGTCAACGGTTTGCTCATGGCGTCGCGCAGGCGAACGTCCGGCGCTACAACGGCATCATCGCGAGCGAAGGATTGTTCGATGGCGTCGGTAGGACGTGTCGACAGCAGACGGTACAGGTACAGCGGGCCACCGGCTTTCGGACCAGTCCCCGACAGGCCTTCGCCGCCGAATGGCTGCACGCCGACCACGGCACCGACGATGTTGCGGTTGACGTAGACGTTACCGGCGTTGACGTTGTCGATCACCTTGGCGATGGTCTCGTCGATGCGCGTGTGCACACCCAGCGTCAGGCCGTAGCCGGATGCGTTGATCTGGCCGATCAGTTGATCCAGCTCTTTGCGCTTGTAGCGCACCACGTGCAGCACTGGGCCGAAGATCTCGCGTTGCAATTCGTCGAAGCTTTCCAGTTCGATCAGGGTCGGCATGACGAAGGTGCCGCGTTTGACTTCTTCGCTGTCGGCGATCGCCACTTGATAAACGGTGCGACCTTTGTCGCGCATGGCCTGGATGTGCTTGTCGATGCCAGCCTTGGCTTCTGCGTCGATCACCGGGCCGATGTCCACGGACAGGCGTTCAGGGTTGCCGAGACGGCTTTCCGCCATGGCGCCTTTGAGCATTTCGATGACGCGATCGGCGGAATCTTCCTGCAGGCACAGTACCCGCAGCGCCGAGCAACGCTGACCGGCGCTGTCGAAGGCCGACGACACCACGTCGATCACCACTTGTTCGGTGAGTGCCGAGGAGTCGACGATCATCGCGTTCTGGCCGCCGGTTTCGGCGATCAGCGGAATCGGACGGCCCTGGCTGTCGAGACGCCCGGCAATGTTGCGTTGCAGCAGACGGGCCACTTCGGTGGAGCCGGTGAACATCACGCCTTTGACCCGCTCATCGCCGACCAGACCGGCACCGACGGTTTCACCGCGACCCGGCAGCAACTGCAGCACGCCTTCCGGAATCCCGGCTTCGAGCAGCAGGCGCACGGCTTGAGCCGCGACCAGCGGAGTCTGTTCGGCCGGTTTGGCCAGTACCGGGTTACCGGCAGCCAGCGCCGCGGCGACTTGACCACTGAAGATCGCCAGCGGGAAGTTCCATGGGCTGATGCACACCACCGGGCCCAGTGGGCGGTGGGCGTCGTTGCTGAAATCGTTGCGTGCCTGCACCGCGTAATAACGCAGGAAGTCGACCGCTTCGCGGACTTCAGCGATGGCGTTGGCGTAGGTCTTGCCGGCTTCGCGAGCCAGCAGGCCCATCAGCGGCTGGATCTCGCCTTCCATCAAGTCAGCGGCACGTTCCAGAATCGCCGCGCGCTCGGCTGGCGGGGTGGCCTGCCAGATCGGTGCGGCGTTGAGTGCGCATTGAATGGCGTTGTCGACGTCCTCGACGGTGGCTTCCTGAACGTGACCGACTACATCGCGATGATCCGATGGGTTCAGTACCGCGGCCGGCGTTTCGTTGCTGGACGCACAGCCGAGCATCGGCGCGGCTTTCCAGTCGTTGTGCGCCGTGGCGAGCAAGGCGCAGGACAGCGAAGCCAGACGATGTTCGTTGGCCATGTCGATGCCGCTGGAGTTGGCGCGCTCGGCTCCGTACAGGTCACGCGGCAGCGGAATGCGCGGGTGCGGCAGACCGAAACCGCCTTCGACGGTGGCCATCTGCTCGATCTGTGCCACCGGATCGGCAACCAGTTCCTGAATCGAAATCGACTGGTCGGCGATGCGGTTGACGAACGAGGTGTTGGCGCCGTTTTCCAGCAAGCGACGCACCAGATACGCCAGCAGCGTTTCGTGTGTGCCGACCGGCGCGTACACGCGGCACGGACGGTTCAGCTTGCCTTCGGCGACTTTGCCGACAACCTGTTCGTAGAGCGGTTCGCCCATGCCGTGCAGGCACTGGAATTCGTACTGGCCCGGGTAATAGTTCTGACCGGCAATGTGGTAAATCGCCGACAGGGTGTGGGCGTTGTGCGTAGCGAACTGCGGGTAGATGGCTTCCGGCACCGACAGCAGTTTGCGTGCGCAGGCGATGTAGGAAACGTCGGTGTACACCTTGCGGGTGTAGACCGGATAGCCTTCCAGGCCTTCAACCTGGGCGCGCTTGATTTCGCTGTCCCAGTACGCGCCCTTCACCAGACGAATCATCAAACGGTGACGGCTGCGACGAGCCAGATCGATCACATAGTCGATCACGTACGGGCAGCGCTTCTGGTAAGCCTGAATGACGAAACCGATGCCGTTCCAGCCGGTCAGCTGCGGCTCGAAGCACAGGCGCTCGAGCAGATCCAGCGACAGTTCGAGACGGTCGGCTTCTTCGGCATCGATGTTCAGGCCGATGTCGTATTGCTTGGCCAGCAAGGTCAGCGACAACAGGCGCGGGTACAGCTCGTCCATCACGCGCTCGTATTGCGCACGGCTGTAACGCGGGTGCAGTGCCGACAGCTTGATGGAGATGCCCGGGCCTTCATAAATCCCACGGCCGTGGGACGCTTTGCCGATCGAATGAATGGCTTGTTCGTACGACGCCAGGTACTTCTGCGCATCGTGTTCGGTCAGCGCCGCTTCACCGAGCATGTCGTAGGAGTAACGGAAACCTTTGGCTTCGAACTTGCTCGCATTCGCCAGGGCTTCGGCGATGGTTTCGCCGGTGACGAACTGCTCGCCCATCAGGCGCATGGCCATGTCGACGCCCTTGCGGATCATCGGCTCGCCGCTCTTGCCGATGATGCGGCTCAGCGACGAAGTCAGGCCGGCTTCGTTGTGCGTCGAGACCAGTTTGCCGGTCAGCAGCAAGCCCCAGGTCGCAGCGTTGACGAACAGCGACGGGCTGTTGCCCAAGTGCGGCTGCCAATTGCCGGTGCTGATCTTGTCGCGGATCAGTGCATCGCGAGTGCCCTTGTCGGGGATACGCAGCAGTGCTTCGGCCAGGCACATCAGCGCCACGCCTTCCTGGGACGACAGGGAAAATTCCTGCAGCAGACCCTGAACGATGCCGGCACGGCCGCCAGCACTTTTCTGGTTACGCAGTTTTTCCGCGATGGTTGCGGCCAGCTTGTTGGTGGCTTCGGCCATCGCTGCCGGCAGACGTGCCTGCTCGATCAGCATCGGCACCACTTCTGGCTCAGGGCGACGGTAAGCAGCAGTGATCGAGGCGCGCAGCACCGATTGCGGCAGGATGCTTTCGGCGAATTCCAGGAAGCACTGGTGGGCGTGATCGGTATGGACCTCACCGGCGTCGTCGGCGTCCTTGGCGGTCAAACCGTTCAGCTCGGTCAGGGTTGCACCACCCTCGAGTTTTTCCAGGTAATTGAAAATTGCCTGCTTGATCAGCCAGTGCGGCGTACGATCGATCGAGGTTGCGGCAGCCTTCAGGCGTTCGCGGGTCGGGTCGTCGAGTTTGACCCCAAGGGTGGTGGTAGCCATATTTTTATCCTCATGGTTGCCACAGTTGCGTGGCATCAGCTGGCGGCAAGATTAGCCGTGCGTCGAATGAGGTGCAACCGGGTGCAACCCTTTTTTGTCGGAAAAATCCGCAACTCGTCAGGAAATAAATTCCGCGACGAAACTACTGCTCCTGCTTGGTGCTTTTGCTTCTAGCAAAGGGCCATGACTGCTACAAAAGGGAGCAAAAACACGGCGACTGTCGGTAATTCCGACTGGGTGCAACTTATTCTCATGAAATTGGTTGCACCTCATTTGATTTGTTGCATAGCATTCGCGCCCAAGGTGCAACCGGATCTGATTCGGTGTACCGGCTGATGGCTTTCCTGGGGAAACATCAGTCATAAATGCGCGGGATCCCGGATCGTCTGCCAAACGTCGTCGTTTGCGTGCGGTTCATCACCGCCGCTACATAAAAACAAAGCCAGGGCGTAACTCAATGAGCGTAAGCAATCCAACCCTGATCACGTTCGTGATCTACATCGCAGCAATGGTGCTGATCGGCTTGATGGCCTATCGCTCCACCAACAACCTTTCCGACTATATTCTCGGCGGTCGCAGCCTCGGCAGCGTGGTTACCGCGCTGTCTGCCGGTGCCTCGGACATGAGCGGCTGGTTGCTGATGGGCCTGCCGGGCGCCATCTACATGTCCGGTCTGTCCGAAAGCTGGATCGCCATCGGTCTGGTCATCGGTGCCTACCTGAACTGGCTGTTCGTTGCCGGCCGTCTGCGCGTGCAGACCGAGCACAACGGCGACGCCCTGACCCTGCCGGACTACTTCGCCAGCCGTTTTGAAGACAAGAGCGGCCTGTTGCGGATCATCTCGGCGATCGTGATTCTGGTGTTCTTCACCATCTACTGCGCTTCCGGCATTGTGGCCGGTGCCCGTCTGTTCGAAAGCACTTTCGGCATGTCCTACGAAACGGCGCTGTGGGCCGGTGCGGCGGCAACGATTGCCTACACCTTCATCGGCGGTTTCCTCGCGGTGAGCTGGACCGACACCGTACAAGCCACGCTGATGATCTTCGCGTTGATCCTTACGCCGATCATCGTCCTGCTGGCCACCGGCGGCGTCGACACCACGTTCCTGGCGATCGAAGCCAAGGACCCGAGCAACTTCGACATGCTTAAAGGCACCACTTTCATCGGCATCATCTCGCTGATGGGCTGGGGTCTGGGCTACTTCGGTCAGCCGCACATCCTCGCGCGTTTCATGGCCGCGGATTCGGTGAAATCGATCGCCAAGGCGCGTCGCATTTCCATGACCTGGATGATCCTGTGCCTGGGCGGCACCGTGGCGGTGGGCTTCTTCGGTATCGCTTACTTCTCGGCGCACCCGGAAGTGGCAGGCGCGGTGACTGAAAACCCTGAGCGCGTGTTCATCGAGCTGGCGAAGATCCTGTTCAACCCGTGGGTGGCCGGTGTCCTGCTGTCGGCGATTCTGGCGGCGGTAATGAGCACGTTGAGCTGCCAGTTGCTGGTGTGCTCGAGCGCCCTGACCGAAGACTTCTACAAAACCTTCCTGCGTAAATCGGCTTCGCAGCTGGAGCTGGTCTGGGTCGGTCGCGCCATGGTCCTGCTGGTTGCGCTGATCGCCATTGCGCTGGCCGCCAACCCGGAAAACCGCGTACTGGGCCTGGTGTCCTACGCCTGGGCCGGTTTCGGTGCCGCGTTCGGTCCGGTGGTGCTGATTTCCGTGATCTGGAAAGACATGACCCGTAACGGCGCGTTGGCCGGCATCATCGTCGGTGCGGTCACCGTGGTGGTGTGGAAGCATTTCGAACTGCTGGGTCTGTACGAAATCATCCCGGGCTTCATCTTCGCCAGCCTGGCGATCTACTTTGTCAGCAAGGCCGGTGAACCGACCCGCGGCATGGTCGAGCGCTTCCAGGCAGCGGAAAAGGATTTCAATCTGAACAAGTAAGGCGCTGAGCTTCGGCTCACATCAAACGGCCCGTTTCCGAAAGGAGACGGGTCGTTTTTTTTGTGCCTGTGATTCTCTGATTCACCACCAACACTTGTAGGAGTGAGCCTGCTCGCGATAGCGGTGTGTCAGTGACGAAAATGTTGACTGAGACACCGCTATCGCGAGCAGGCTCACTCCTACAGGGTTCGGTGGTGTGTTTAAGGGAAATGTCTGTAGTCGCAGGCGTTTGTTATCGGGGTTTTTTCGCCAAGGCAAGTAGGGCAAATCTGATTTTCCCGTCCGCCGCTCACCACCCCTTGCCCCTCATGCAGAATCGCCCGCCCTCAAACTGCAGAGAGACATCGGATGTTCGCGCCTGCCAATCAACCGCGTTTCACGTTGACCCTCGAAGGCGCCCGGGATGAGCTCAAAGTGCTTGAGTTCACGGGCAAGGAAGCCATCAGCCAACCCTATCGTTTTGAGCTGGAACTGGTCAGCGAACGGCCGGATCTGGACCTCGAAAGCCTCCTGCACGGTCAGGCGTTTCTGAGTTTCGATGCTGACGGTCACGGTATTCACGGTCAGATCGATCAGGTCGGGCAGGGCGATTCCGGGAAACGTCTGACGCGCTATCACGTCACTCTGGTACCGCGTCTGAGCTATCTTGGCCATCGCATCAATCAGCGGATTTTCCAGCATCAGACGGTGCCGCAGATTGTTGCGCGGGTGCTCAAGGATCATTCGATCCTGCGCGATGCCTTTGAATTTCGCCTCGGCAGTGAATATTCGGTGCGTGAATACTGCGTGCAGTACGCCGAAAGCGATCTGGCGTTCATCCAGCGACTGTGCGCCGAGGTCGGCATTCATTACCACTTTCAGCACAGCCCGCAGGGCCATCTGCTGGTGTTCGGCGATGACCAGACGGTTTTCGCGCGTCTGCCCGAACCGACGATATACCTGCCGGGCAGCGGCATGTCCGCCGGGGCGTCGGCGGTGCAGCGCTTCAATGTGCGGGTGCAGACCCGCACCAGCGTTGTCACCCGGCGTGACTACAACTTCGAAAAGCCGCACCTGCAACTGCACAGCCGTGTCGACAGCGAACAGCGCCCGGTGCTGGAGGACTATCAGTTCCCGGCCGGTTTCACCGACCGGAAAACCGGCAACCATCTTGCTCAACGGGCGCTGGAACGTCACGTCGCTGATTATCGTCTGGCCGAAGGCATCAGCGATGAGTCCGCGCTGGCCTGTGGACATTTCCTGCAACTGACCGAGCATCCGCGTCAGGACTGGAACGATCTGTGGCTGCTGACCGCCATCGAACACCATGGGCGTCAGCCGCAGGTGCTGGAGGAATCGGTGACCAGCGATGGCGAAGGCTTCCAGGGTTACCGTAATACTTTTCTCGCCACGCCGTGGGACGTGTTCTTCCGCCCGGCGCTGGGGCCGGACAAACCGCGCATGCTCGGCTATCAACCCGCTGTGGTGACGGGGCCGAAAGACAGTGAAATCCACTGCGACGAGTACGGTCGGGTGAAGGTGCAGCTGGCCTGGGATCGTGACGGTGAACTGAACGAGCATTCCAGTTGCTGGCTGCGCGTTGCGACCAATTGGGCCCATGACCGTTACGGCAGCGTGATGATTCCCCGGGTCGGCATGGAGGTGCTGGTCGGTTTCATCGATGCCGACGCCGACAAGCCTTTGGTAATGGGTTGTCTGCCCAACGCGGCGACGCCGGTGCCGCTGGATCTGCCGGCCGACAAGACCCGCAGCATTTTTCGCAGCCAGAGCAGCCCCGGCGGCGCTGGCTATAACGAACTGCGCATCGAGGACAGGAAAGGCGCCGAGGAAATCTACCTGCGCGCTCAGCGCAACTGGACCCAACATGTGTTGCACGACCAGCAAGTGCAGGTCGACAACCAGCGCAGCGTTGTCGTCACCGGCACCGCCCGGCACGAGCTGAAGGCCGATGAACAGCGCATCACCCACGGCCAGCGGCAGACCGAGGTCAGGCAGGACGACCATCTGACCGTCAGCGGCGAGCGGCATATTCGTGTCGGCAGCCAAACCCTCAGCGCCAGCGCTCAGTTTCACGTCAGCGCTGGTCAGCAAGTGGTCATCGATGGCGGCGCAAGCGCGACGATTCAGGCGGGCGGGCAGTGGATCAACATCGGCCCGGGGGGGATTTTCAGCAGCGTGCCGATCGTCGTCGGTGGCGCGCCGATGGCAGCGATGAGCGCCGCGCCGGTCGCGCCGGGGTTGCCGGAAAAACTCGCCGCCGCGCCGGCTGCCGTGCTGACCGCCGCGCAGATCATGAGCTTCAAGGGCGATGCGCCATTCTGTGAAGAATGCGAGCGCTGCAAGGACGGTGTCTGTGCCGCCTGATTCCCTCTCACCTGCCGATTGGCTGGCGCAAGCGCCGTTGCAGGACTGCGAGCAATTGTTCGCGGTGTTGAGCCATGCCAGCACCGCCAAACCGCCCCGGGCCTGGCTCGACGCGGCGAGTCCGCTGTGGGCTGACACGGTGTATGCCGAGTGGGATGCGGTGATGCCATGCGTGGGAATTGTCAGCGTCGACAGTGAGTTTTTGCGTTGGGTCGCCGACACCGAGTCGCGCGATTGGGGCTGGCTGTTGGTGTCTTCGGCAAGCCTGGAGGTGCTGGTCGAGCATTTCCGCAGCCTGACTCAAGTGCTGATGCCGAACGGCAAAACGGTGTTCTTCCGCTTCTGGGACGGGCGCTTTTTATTGCCGATTTTGCACTCTGAAGAGGTGGATGCGCGGCTAGTGTTTCCGCTGGTCAGTCGCGCTCTGATCAACGGCCAGGCGCTGCACATCGGCGGCGCAGCGCAGACTTCAGACAAGGTCTTTCCATGGTGGCGGGTACCGGAATCGGTGTTGGCACTGGAGGGCAATGCCGTCCGCACGGCCAATGCGATGCAGTGGCTGAGCGAAGAAAGCCCGGCGATATATGAAGCTTTTCCCGAGGCCGTTTTGCGCTGCAAGGTCAGGCAGTTTTTTCAGCTTTCATTGTCGGAAGATTCTTCGCAATCGGCGTTGCTGGCGTATTTGCTGGCAGAGCTGGAGTGACATTTCGGGGCAACGGCCTCGGAGATTTCCTTCGAAGTGCGGCGGATTGCGTGAACTGGTGGGCGGTGGGTTGCAGGGATAGTCTTTTCGTTGTCACTGCGGGAGTGGTGACGGGTGTAGGAACCCTGACAAATTCACCGTGCATCAGCGCTATCGTTTGATTGCGGCACTTAATCCGTGTCCATCAAATCTTTGCGGCGGCTGTGCGCGGGAACGCTTCGGCGTAGCTGAGTTTGGTGGGTTTCTCAGTTTCCTACTCTCGCGCACGGCTGCCACCCAAACCTGTAGGAAGGTCGTTGGCCGCCTCTCTTAAACCTATTGAGGTGCAACTGATATGGCTACGCTTAAACCCGATCCACCGTACGAAAAAATCATTCCTCACCCCGACAACCGCTTCATGGCGCTGACCGACAATTGCAGCGACATGCCAACGCTGTTCATCGACACCCACGTCCCCCTCGACATCCTCATGGACGCCGCCAATCACCGTTTGCGCGCCGTGATTCAGGTTCTGGAAAACATGTGCATGCGCGGCTCGGTCGAATGCGACTCCGTCATCCTCAGCGACTTCGCCCGGCTCTGCGTGATTCCCTTGCGTGATGGCTGCGATGTGCTGGATGTGATCGGCTCGCGCTTGCGCGGCATGCCTTAATACAAGCGTTGTGATAGATCCTTCCAGTCACGGACTATGGAAGGATCACCAGCTTATGGAACTTTGTCATTGTTGTAGGTATTGATCTTGTGCCTTGATAAATGCATCGAAGGCAGGAGAGTTATAAATTTCGAGGCAAGAATAGAACACGATATTTTTCCCCGACTGTTTGCTGGTTGAAGATGCTTTCGTATAAGCGTCTGTCACGAATTTTTCGGTTTCAAGGTAGGGGTCGTGGGTCACTTCGAGCGTGTCCTCATTTTGCAGTATGGCGTGTTGTCCCTTTCCCATAGCGGAATAGGCCCCAATCGCAAGTCCAAGGTCCGATTTGATGTCTGAGTCGCTCGTGAACTGGTTCGATATGCAGTTAGCGAGGCCATAGTTCTTAAGTGATGTTCTGGCAGTGCTGAGATCTGCTTCACTCGAGATTGCGTTAGCGGATAAGCCAAGAATACTTATTGACAAAAGAAGCCGGATTTTCATCCCTTTAACTCCCAGAAATTAATTTTTTCCAGCTTTACGTCTGGCCTGTCGTAAGTGTGGCTGTCTGGACGATGGTAGTCACTGTTATCACCTGTGGCGCTACCGTTCCACAAAGTCGCGTGGCCTGTCGCATCGCTCCAGCCATTGATCTCCATGATGATCACGCCTTTCTTGCCATTGATGTAATGAGCCTCGCCCATTTTTAATTCACGATCTGGGGCACCCCAATTGTGTTTCAGGAAATCCAGGAAATCTGCGACTTTCATGATGTAGGGGAGTTGATCCGCACCAGCAAGACGATAAATGGATTTGCTTGGAATGATCGTTCCTTTCGGGATTTTATAACCACCATAGTTAAACCCTCTACTTATCCTGAGAGCGCACGCATTCGCGTAAGCATCTGGTTTTTCCGCTCTCGCCGCTTCGACGTTGCCTCCTACAAGCGCGTACACTTCAATCGAGCTTTTAAGTCCAACTTCTGCGTAGGCCGTCCATAGGGTGCTGAATTTTGGTCTTTTTACGAGGATGTTGGAGGTAACGCCACCCGCACTGATATTGAGCTGAGCCATTAAATTTCGCCCTCCATGTCAAAGGCTTCAGCCTCAAAAGCGTTGGGAATGATCGCTATACCTTTCGGGCCCACGGTCCCAGACAGCGTTTTTTCAGTTGCACCGCTGATCGTTACGGCAACGGTCTCGCCGGGTGAGTAGCCGGAAGTTTTCACATGAATATTCAAGTCGGTGTAAAAGCGTGACACAGAGTCCACCGGCGTTTGGTTGTCTCCATACGAAAACGTTATGCGTTGAATACTTTTCGGTTTGGGAACCTGAGGAATGATGGGAGAGAAGCTTGCAGCGCTATGTTCGCCCCCACCAAAGACGGAGGATTGAGCAAATAGAACAGTGTTCGATTTTGGTGGGCAGCCACACGCTACATAATCACCTTCTAGCGCAACCAGGCCGGCAGGCAGAGTGATAGTTCGCGGGCCTACGGCAACAATCGGGCCTTTACCCGGAGGACATACGGGACAGCTCGCCATATGACCGACAGATGAAGTGCTAACCGCGTAATCAATGTTGATTCCGATGTTTCCTTCCAGAACCGCGCCCCCGGTTGATGTTGGGGCGCCGATACCGATCATCTTTCTTCCCATGTAAATTTCCCTCTTTACAGGTTTTAAGTGATACGGATATTCGCATTGCCTTAGCTTGGGCGACGACGGTTATCCTTCCGCGCGATGTTTCTGGATGTTGCTCGTGCAGTTAGGGGAACCGTTCATAACCGTCTTGATTCAAGTACTGGGGAAGCATGTGCATGCGCACGCGCGGCTCGGTCGAATGCGACTCCGTCATCCTCAGCGACTTCGCCCCGCTCTGCGTGATCCCCTTGCGTGATGGCTGCGATGTGCTGGATGTGATCGGCTCGCGCTTGCGCTCAATGCCATAAAAGCAAAGCCCCTCACCCTAGCCCTCTCCCAGAGGGAGAGGGAACTGATCGAGTTGTCTGGGAGACGTTCGCCGACCTGCGGCTTCAATGGTGAACTTGGCTTGGGCAGGCTTGGTATGAGTTGTTCTTTCTGCGGACTGACCGAAGAGTGCCGACCTGCGACTTGCGCTGATCTTCGATTGGCTAAGCCTGAGATCACGCTGATCTTTCAGGTCGATGTAACCCGCAATATCACCACCGTCAGTCCCCTCTCCCTCGGGAGAGGGCTAGGGTGAGGGGCAGGCTTTTGCCCGCTCGGCCGCCAACCCCTGACTTGCCACGCGGTAAAAGGTAAACTTTGCGCCCTTCGCAGGAGCAGCCATGAATTATCGTCACGCCTTCCATGCCGGCAATCACGCCGATGTGTTCAAACACCTGACCTTGACCCGCCTCATCGCCCTGATGTCGCGCAAGGAGCAGCCGTTTGCCTATCTCGACAGCCACGCCGGCATCGGTCTGTACGACTTGCAAGGCGATCAGGCCAGTCGTACCGGCGAGTACCTGGAAGGCATCGCGCGCTTGTGGGATCAGCCAGACCTGCCGGCGCTGACCGCTGACTACATGAACGTGCTGCACGAGATGAACCCGGATGGCCAG
Organism: Pseudomonas sp. R1-1; assembly: GCF_051132135.1. Classification (NCBI taxonomy): domain Bacteria; kingdom Pseudomonadati; phylum Pseudomonadota; class Gammaproteobacteria; order Pseudomonadales; family Pseudomonadaceae; genus Pseudomonas; species Pseudomonas sp. R1-1. The sequence goes on along the minus strand of NZ_CP071663.1, from coordinate 5,691,134 downwards.
TTGCGCTATTACCCCGGTTCGCCGGAGCTGGCGCGGCGTCTGACCCGCCCGCAGGATCGGGTGATGCTCAACGAGAAGCACCCCGAAGACGGCGTGTTGCTCAAGGACAACATGGCCGGTGATCGCCGGGTGAAAGTGCATCTGGGCGAAGGCTGGCATGTCGCGCGGGCGATGTTGCCGGTGCAGGAAAAGCGCGCGGTGATGTTGATCGATCCGCCGTTCGAGCAGCTCGATGAAATGCAGCGCTGCGCGGCGTCGATGAAAGAAGCGATCGGCCGCATGCGCCAGACCGTGGCGGCGATCTGGTACCCGGTCAAGGATCAGCGTGCGTTACGGCGTTTCTATCAGGACCTGGCCGGCACCGGGGCGCCGAAGTTGTTGCGCGTGGAACTGCTGGTGCATCCGCTGGATACGCCGAACAGCCTGAACGGCTCGGGTCTGGCGATTGCCAATCCGCCGTGGGGGCTGGAAGAAGAACTGCGCGAGTTGCTACCGTGGCTGTCGAAAAAACTGGGACAGACTCAGGGTGGCTGGCAGATGGATTGGCTGATCGCCGAAAGCTGATAAACCGCAAGACTGATCGTTCCCACGCTCTGCGTGGGAATGCCTCAATGGACGCTCTGCGTCCGCTGTTGGGACGCGGAGCGTCCCGGGCTGCATTCCTTTGCTGCGCGTGGGAACGATCAGTCGGTGTTAGTTCCCCGCCAGGCTCGCCGGCATACACACGCCGGTACCGCCGATCCCGCAATAGCCTTCCGGATTCTTCGCCAGATACTGCTGGTGATACGCCTCAGCAAAGTACACGGTCGGCGCCTGGTCGATTTCGGTGCTGATTTCGCCCAGCCCGGCCTTCGCCAGTTCCGCCTGGTACAGCGCTTTGCTTTTCAGCGCCGCATCCAGTTGCTCAGGGGAGGTCGCATAGATCACCGAGCGGTACTGTGTGCCGATGTCGTTGCCCTGGCGCATGCCTTGGGTCGGGTTGTGCAGTTCCCAGAACATCGCCAGCAACTCTTCGTAGCTGACAGCGGCCTTGTCATACACCACCAGCACCACTTCGGCGTGACCGGTCAGGCCCGAGCAGACTTCTTCGTAAGTCGGGTTCGGCGTGAAGCCGCCGGCATAACCCACGACCGTGCTGACCACGCCTTCACGCTGCCAAAAGCGCCGTTCCGCACCCCAGAAGCAGCCGAGGCCGAAGATGGCGAAGTCGACGTCCTGAAAGAACGGGCCGAGCAGTGGGGTGTCTTCGAAGACGAAATGCTTTTCAGGCAGGGTCATCGCGGTTTCGCGGCCGGGCAGGGCTTGTTCTTTGGTTGGAAGCACGTTTTTGTTCACCAGAATTTCCGAGCGCAGAACCATGAGCGTTCCTCTCAGTCAGGTTGGATATGAAAAGTCAGACCGCCAGTGTGCCCAATGATGCCCGGTTAATCACTACCCAAAATGTATGGGTACTCAACCTTGTGGGAGCCAGCCTGCTGGCGATAGCGGTGGGTCAGCGAGGCCAATGTTGATTGGCTTGGCGCAATCGCCAGCAGGCTGGCTCCCACAGGGGAAATCATTTACCGGGAAAAGACGCTGGGGATCAGAGGCACAGCGGCCCGCGCGGATAGCGCTTGAGCGCCGGGATCAGTTCGGCGCCGGGGATCGGCCGGTCGAACAGGTAGCCCTGGCCGACGTCGCAGCGGTGGCGGCGCAGGAATGCCAGTTGCTCGGCGGTCTCGATGCCTTCGGCGACCACCTTGAGTTTCAGGTTGTGGGCCATGGCGATCACCGCCGAGGTGATTTCCATGTCGTCCTGGTTGTCGGGGATTTCGTGGATGAAGCTGCGATCGATCTTGATGATGTCGATCGGGAATTTCTTCAGGTAGCTGAGCGACGAATAGCCGGTGCCGAAGTCGTCCATCGCCAGGGTCAGGCCCAGACGCTTGAGCTGATCGAGCTGCAAGTGCGTGTCTTCGGTAGCTTCCAGCAGCAGGCCTTCGGTCAGTTCCAGCTCCAGCAAGTTGGCCGGCAGCGCTTCTTCCTTGAGGATGTTGGCAATGGAGGCGACCAGATCCGGGTCGGAAAACTGCTTGGGTGACAGATTGATTGCCACTTGCAGGTTGCCCAGACCCGCCGCGGTCAGGGCTTTGCTCATGCGGCAGGCCTGACGGGCGATCCATTTGCCGATCGGAATGATCAGGCCGGTCTCTTCGGCGACGCTGATGAACTGATCCGGGCGAATCATCCCGCGTTCCGGGTGGTTCCAGCGCAACAGCGCTTCCATGCCCAGCAGGCGACCGCTGCGCAGGCACAGCTTGGGCTGATAGAACACGTCCAGCTCGTTCTGGGTCAGGGCGCGGCGCAGGTTGTTCTCGACGAACAGTTTGTAACTGGCTTCGGCATTCAGCGCTTCGGTGAACACCTGCAACTGGTGTTTGCCGTTGGCCTTGGCCTTGTGCAGCGCCAGACCGGCGTTACGCATCAGCGTCTGCGGGTCGCGCCCGTGCAACGGTGCGCAGGCCAGACCGACCGAACCGGTGACGCTGATCAACTGGTTGTCGACGAACATCGGTTTGTCGAGGGTCAGCAGCAACTGGCTGGCAATCCGCTGCCCGGCTTCGAGATCGGTATTGTCGAGCAGCACGGCGAATTCATTACTGGCGAAACGCGCCAGACTGCCGCTTGGGCTGAGGCTGTTGCGCAGGCGTCGGGCCAGACTGATCAGCAGCTTGTCGCCGGTCTGATGGCCGAGGCTGTCGTTGATGCGCTTGAAGTTGTCGATATCCACCAGCAGCAGGCTGATCGGCGTATCGCTGTCACGGGCGAAGCGCTCGTCGAGGTTGCGGATGAATGCCGGGCGGTTGCCGAGGTTGGTCAGGTTGTCGGTGTAAGCCAGACGTTCGATGCGCTGCTGCGCGAGTTTGGTCTGGGTGATGTCTTCGTAGATGCCGATGTAATGGGTCAGCTCACGGTTGTCGCCGTACACCTTGGAAATCGACAACTGGCCCCAGTACGGTTCGAGATTCTTGCGTCGGCTTTTGAATTCGCCCTGCCAGCTGTTGCTCTGAGCCAGCGCCGAGGGCGCGTCGAACAGCAGTTCGCTGAGGTTTTCCAGTGCCGGCAGTTCCGACAGGCGCTGGCCGTGGACTTCTTCGGTGGTGTACTGGGTGATCGCGGTAAAGCTCGGGTTGACGTACTCGACCACACCGTCGCAGTTGACCAGCAAAAAGGCGTTGGCGCTTTGCTCGACCGCACGCTGGAACAGGTGCAGGGCGCTGGTGGCGGTGCGGCGGTTGTGGTTGTTGATGACTTGCGCGAACTGATCGGCCAGCTCACCGGCAAACGCGATCTCGTCGGACTGCCAGGCGCGGGTCACGCCGGTCTGCTCCAGACACAGCACGCCGACCACCTGGCCGTCGACGCGGATACTTGCGTCGAGCATGGCGTTGACGTCACGCGGGCGCAGGGCTTCGGCCATCTCGCGGGTGCGCGGGTCGCGCATCGCATTGTGCGCATCGATGGCGCGGCTGCCGTGCAGCGCTTCCAGGTAGTCGGGGAAGCTGCCGATATCGATCACGTCCGGAAGAATGTATTCCTGCGTTGCGCGATGGTAGGCCGAGATCGGCACCAGCAGATTGCCCTCGAGATTCCACAGGCTGGCGCAGTCGATTTCATAGATGTCGCATGCACAACGGGTGATCAGCTCGGCGGCTTCCTGCAGCGAGTTGTGCGTGCTGTAGCGCTGACGGGCGAGCAGCAGAATCAGTTCCTGCTGGGCGCGCACGCGCTCCAGGTGCTGCAGTTGTTCCTGCTGCGCGCGTTGATTGAGTTCGAGGGCGATCTGCAGCCGTGAGTTCTGCGTTTCCAGATCGACGGAGGGCAGTAGCGGCGGCTCGCTGAATACATCGTCGACCGCCAGCAGGTAACCGCGCAGCAGATGCCGATTGTGCTGTTTGTAGGCTTCACCCAATTCCAGAATGCTCAGCGCCCCGGAGGCGGTGTGCAGGGTGTAGCGCACCAGGTAATGCGGGCTGACGGTGAGCTGTTGCTGGATCGCGTCATGCAATTGATAGCGCGCTTCTGGTTCCATCAGGCTGGCATACGGCGAGCCGACCAGCGCGCACAGCTCGACGGCCGGCTGGCCGAACTGGCGTTCACAGTTGGGATCGAGAAACAGCATGGCCCAACTGGCTTCATTCAAGCGCTCGAAACGCAGCATGCCGAGCCGCGAGGGCACAGGCAACTGCGTCACTACCTCGGCCGCCATACGGCTGGCGGCATCGGGTTGGCTCTTCATGAAGGGAACTCGCTTGGAAATATGCTGAACGCGCCGGGCTCGCGCCCTCTTAACTGTTGCCTGCGGCAAGGTTGCATCATTGCGGCCCCGACTGACAAGAGAGATGAAGGCCAAGTGCTATAAGAATATGTCGGCTGGGCTGAACATTTCTCCAGCCAGTGCACAAAACTAATGCACTGAGCATGACCGAGCGCCGTTCCAGAGCGGTTGGTGCTCGGCAACAGCGCCCAGTGCACCTACTGATCAGCGTAGGGGAATGACGATCGATTGCAGGCGTTTGCCGTCTCGGTCGTGATAGTTGACCTGAATCTGCCCGGCCTCGACCACCAGGTGGGCAAAATTGTCCTCGCTGACCACTTTGCCTGTCAGCTCATGCCGATAATCCCCGGCGGCGGTGCGCACCAGCGGTTGATCGAGTATGAACGTCGACGCTTTGGCATACGGCAGCAACTTGCTGTTGCACAGCGGCGATGACACCACCGTGTGTACCTCGAAGTCCGGGTCTTCGCTGTGACTCAGGCGCGCGGTCAGCGAACCATGGACATCACCGGAGATGAACACGACGTTCCTGATCCGTCGGGTGCGAATCGTTTCCAGCAGGCGCAGGCGTTGTTCGGGGAAGGCTTTCCAGGCGTCATCGCCATGAAGCTTGCGGTCCGGGTAGAACATCACACTGGTCACCACGAACTTGACCCGCGCTTCGCTGTGGATCAGCCATTTGAGCAACGCCTGTTCCTGAGCCTCATCGAGAATGCGCCGATCATCCGCCGACAAGTTGCGGCGGGTACGGCTGTCCGTCACGAACCATTCGATATCGCCGTCGCTGAATTGGTACCAGTAATGCTCAAGCGACGAGCGATCTACTTCACCGTTAGTTGTCAGCGGATGTACCGGGCTGTGACTGGCTTGATACAACTCATAGGCCGCCATCGCATTGCGAAACAAGTCTACGTCGGACTTGTTGGCATTGGCCGGCCAGTTGTCTTCGATTTCATGGTCATCAAGAATCATGTAAGTCGAAGTGCCAGACATCAAACGTTTTATATTGGGTTGCGAAAACGCCGCACGGTACTTGCTGAGAATATCCTGATACTCACGATCCGGCGCAATCAGATTCAAATCGTCAACGTAGATTTGGTCTCCGGTCATCAACACTGCGCTGATCGGTGGCTCAATACCCTCGATCACTTGATTGATCGAAGAAAAGATCCGGTCGCCCAGCTGTGGCAGTGAGGCGATTCCCGCGGTCATGCGCAGGTAGCGACACGAACCGACAATATAGGCCCGGGGCTGCATCGGCTTGCTGGAGCGGGTACGCAGACGATAAATCTCTCGCGGCCATTGCAGCGGCAACTCGGCAACGCTATCCGGTGTATGAACCGGACTCATCGGGCTGAACCAGCCGGCCTGATATTCATATTCGGTGTCGGCACTCAAGTTGTTGAGAGCGAATACGTGTGACATGTCACGTATAGCGCTCAGGTGCGCAAAGTAAGCTTTTGACCATTGTTGTGCACCGGCTGCGCGATAACGTACTCCGGCAAATACCCGTGAGTTGTTCTGGGCATCGCCACGCAGAAATATGCGTGCATGAGTAGTTGTAACGTGGCCGATGATCGGCCCGATAGTTGGTTTTAACATGTCGAATCCATTCGAAGTAACTTGAATTAACTGGGATTCACTAACTTTGGTTAGTTGAATTGGCTGCGCCTAGGTTAGTTGCGTGCCGGACAAAAAAGATCAGCGCCAAGTCGACCAGGGTTGTGGCCGAAATCAGCGCAACGTGTGGGAAAAAGCCGAGAGGCAGGTTTCTTCAGGCAAAAAAAAGCCCCGCCAGATGACGGGGTTGAGGTACGAGCGTGTGGCGCTCGAAAGGGTGCAGCAAGCGGCCCTCCGTTGCCGGAGGGCCGTTTGGATTACAGCAGGATGGTGCGGATATCGCCCAACAGGCTGCCCAGACGCTGGGTGAAGCGTGCGGCTGCAGCGCCGTTGATCACACGGTGATCGTAGGACAGCGACAGTGGCAGCATCAGTTTCGGCTGGAAGACTTTGCCATCCCAGACTGGCTGGATGGTTGCCTTGGACACACCGAGGATCGCTACTTCCGGCGCGTTGACGATCGGCGTGAAGCCGGTGCCGCCAATATGGCCGAGGCTGGAAATGGTGAAGCACGCGCCTTGCATTTCGTCCGAGGACAGCTTCTTGGTGCGGGCTTTTTCAGCCAGCGAAGCCGCTTCGGCCGCCAGTTGCAGCAGGCTCTTCTGGTCGACGTTCTTGATGACCGGTACCAGCAGGCCATCCGGGGTGTCGACGGCGAAGCCGATGTTCACGTATTTCTTGCGGATGATCGCTTTGCCGCTTGGCGCCAGCGAACTGTTGAAGTCCGGCAGCTCCTTGAGCAGATGCGCGCAGGTCTTGAGCAGCAGCGGCAGGATGGTCAGCTTGACGCCAGCCTTCTCGGCCACGGCCTTCTGTGCAACACGGAAAGCTTCCAGCTCGGTGATGTCTGCCGAGTCGAATTGCGTCACGTGTGGCACGTTCAGCCAGCTGCGGTGCAGGTTGGCAGCGCCGACTTGCATCAGGCGAGTCATCGGCACTTCTTCGATTTCGCCGAAACGGCTGAAATCGACCACCGGAATCGGCGGGATACCCGCGCCACCGGTTGCGCCAGCAGCAGCGGCCGGTGCTTCCTTGGCCTTCTGCATCATCGCTTTGACGTAGGTCTGCACGTCTTCTTTCAGAATACGACCGTGCGGGCCGCTGGCGCCGACAGCGCTCAGCTCGACGCCAAACTCACGGGCCAGTTGACGCACGGCGGGACCAGCGTGAACTTTCGCGCCCGGCTTGGCCGGTGCGGCAGCTTGAGCAGCAGCAGGTGCGGCGGCAGCCGGGGCAGCAGCGGCAGGTGCCGGTGCGCTCGGTGCAGCAGCGGCCGCTGGAGCCGGGGCAGCAGCAGGTGCCGCGCCTTTGACTTTCAGCTTGAGGATCAGGTCGCCGGTGCCGACTTCGTCATCCAGCTTGATCGAAACGCTTTCGACCACGCCAGCGGCAGGCGATGGAATTTCCATGCTGGCCTTGTCGGATTCCAGGGTGATCAGCGACTGGTCGGCTTCGACGGTGTCACCGGCCTTGACCAGCACTTCGATGATCTTGGCCTTGCCGGCCGAACCGATGTCCGGAACGTGGATGTCCTGCACGCTGTCGGCGACCGGCGCCGCCGGAGCAGCAGTCGGCGCTGGCGCAGCGGCGGAAGCAGGCGCGGCAGCCTGAGCCGGAGCGGCCGCAGCAGGCGCCGCAGCACCCGCCACTTCCAGATCCAGAATCAGGTCGCCAGTGCCGACTTCGTCGTTGAGCTTGACGCTGATGGCCTTGACCACGCCAGCGGCAGGCGAGGGGATTTCCATGCTCGCCTTGTCGGATTCCAGAGTGATCAGCGATTGATCAGCTTCGACGGTGTCGCCGACCTTGACCTGAATCTCGATGATCTGCGCCTTGCCCGACGAACCGATGTCCGGCACGTGCACTTGCTGTACCGAAGCGGCAGCAGGGGCAGCAGCAGGCGCGGCAGCAGCCGGGGCGGCCGCCGGTTTTTCTTCAGCTTTGGCAGCCGGAGCCGCCGCAGGAGCAGGGGCTGCCTCAGCGGCGCCCTCGACTTCCAGCTCAAGCAGTTCGTCGCCTTCTTTCAGGCGGTCGCCCAGCTTCACTTTCAGGCTCTTGATGACGCCGGCTTTCGGAGCCGGCACTTCCATGCTGGCCTTGTCCGATTCCAGGGTCAGGATGCTCTGGTCGGCTTCGATGCGGTCGCCGACCTTCACAAACAGTTCAATTACTTCACCTTCACCGCTGCCGATGTCAGGTACGCGAATGAGTTCGCTCACAAAATGTCTCCTCAGCAGTCCAGTGGGTTGCGTTTTTCCGGGTCGATGCCGAACTTGACGATGGCCTCAGCCACGACTTTAGGTTCGATATCACCACGGTCAGCCAGTGCTTCCAGGGCTGCCAACACCACGAAATGACGGTCGACTTCGAAGAAATGACGCAGTTTCTTGCGGCTGTCGCTGCGGCCGAAACCGTCGGTGCCCAGGACTTTGAATTCCTTGGACGGTACCCACTGACGGATCTGCTCGGCGAACAGCTTCATGTAGTCGGTAGAGGCGATGACCGGACCTTTACGGCCGTTCAGGCACTCTTCGACGTAGCTCAGCTTTGGCTTCTGGCCAGGCTTGAGACGGTTGCTGCGCTCCACGGCCAGACCGTCGCGACGCAGTTCGTTGAAGCTGGTCACGCTCCACACGTCGGCGCCGATGTTGAACTCTTCACGCAGGATCTTCGCCGCTTCACGCACTTCGCGCAGGATGGTGCCGGAGCCCATGAGCTGGACGTGGTGCGCCGCGTCGCGAGTGTCTTCCTCGAGCAGGTACATGCCTTTCTTGATGCCTTCTTCGGCACCGGCCGGCATGGCTGGCTGCTGGTACGACTCGTTCATCACAGTGATGTAATAGAAGATGTCCTGTTGCTCTTCGGTCATCTTCTTCATGCCGTCCTGAATGATCACCGCCAGCTCGTAGCCGTAGGTCGGATCGTAGGTGCGGCAGTTCGGGATGGTCGCGGCCAGCAGGTGGCTGTGACCGTCTTCGTGCTGCAGACCTTCACCGTTCAGGGTGGTACGGCCAGCGGTGCCGCCGATCAGGAAGCCACGGGTACGGCTGTCGCCGGCAGCCCAGGCCAGGTCGCCAATACGCTGGAAGCCGAACATCGAATAGAAGATGTAGAACGGCAGCATCGGCTGGTTGTGGCTGGAGTACGAAGTGCCGGCGGCGATGAACGAGCTCATGGCGCCTGCTTCGTTGATGCCTTCTTCAAGGATCTGACCTTTCTGGTCTTCCTTGTAGAACATCACCTGGTCTTTATCGACTGGCTCGTAGAGCTGGCCGACGGACGAGTAGATGCCGAGCTGACGGAACATGCCTTCCATACCGAAGGTACGGGCCTCGTCCGGGATGATCGGAACGATGCGCGGGCCGATTTCCTTGTCCTTGACCAGTTGCGCGAGGATCCGCACGAAGGCCATGGTGGTGGAAATTTCACGGTCGCCGGAACCGTCGAGGATGGCCTTGAGGGTGTCCAGGTCCGGAGTCGGTACGCTGAAGCTCTGCGCGCGGCGCTGCGGTACGAAACCGCCCAATGCCGAGCGACGCTCGGCGAGGTAGCGGGCTTCGGCGCTGTTTGGCTCAGGCTTGAAGAACGGCAGGTTCTCCAGCTCTTCGTCCCGGACCGGGATGTCGAAACGATCGCGGAACAACTTCAGGCTGTCGACATCGACTTTCTTGGTGTTGTGCGCGGTGTTTTTCGCTTCGCCGGCACCGGTGCCATAACCTTTGATGGTCTTGGCGAGGATGACGGTTGGTTGTTCTTTGTGGTTGACCGCTTCGTGGTACGCCGCGTAGACCTTGTACGGGTCGTGGCCGCCACGGTTGAGTTTCCAGATCTCGTCGTCGGACAGATCGGCAACCATCGCCTTGAGTTCAGGCGTGTTGAAGAAGTGCTCGCGAACGAACGCGCCGTCTTTGGCTTTGTAGTTCTGGTACTCGCCGTCGATGACTTCGTCCATGCGACGTTGCAGGATGCCGTCGACGTCCTTGGCCAGCAGTGGGTCCCAGAAACGGCCCCAGATGACTTTGGTCACGTTCCACTGTGCACCGCGGAACACGCCTTCGAGTTCCTGGATGATCTTGCCGTTGCCGCGAACCGGGCCGTCGAGGCGCTGCAGGTTGCAGTTGATGACGAAGATCAGGTTGTCCAGCTTCTCGCGGCCGGCCAGGGAGATCGCGCCCAGGGATTCCGGCTCGTCGCACTCGCCGTCGCCCAGGAAGCACCAGACTTTCTGTTTGCCCGGCTGAATGAAACCGCGGTGTTCCAGGTACTTCATGAAACGTGCCTGGTAGATTGCCTGGATCGGACCCAGACCCATCGATACGGTCGGGAACTGCCAGAAGTCAGGCATCAGCCACGGGTGCGGATAGGACGACAGGCCTTGACCATCGACTTCCTGACGGAAGTTGTTCATCTGGTCTTCGGTGATGCGGCCTTCCATGAAGGCACGGGCGTAAACGCCTGGCGAGGTGTGGCCCTGGAAGTAGATCAGGTCGCCGCCGTGTTCGTCGGTCGGGGCCTGGAAGAAGTAGTTGAAGCCGATGTCATACAGGGTCGCACTGGAAGCGAAGCTGGAGATGTGACCACCCAGGTCAGAATCCTTCAGGTTCGTACGCATTACCATGGCCATCGCGTTCCAGCGTACCAGCGAGCGAATGCGGCGTTCCATGAACAGGTCGCCAGGCATGCGTGCTTCGTGGGTAACGGGGATCGTGTTGCGGTAAGGCGTGGTGATGGCGTAAGGGAGTTGCGAACCGCTGCGGGTCGCCAGTTCACCCATACGGGTCATCAGATAGTGAGCACGGTCTTCGCCTTCTTTGTCGAGAACCGATTCCAGGGCGTCCAGCCATTCCTGGGTTTCGACGGGATCGAGGTCTTGCATGGCTTGCTCCAGGGCGGAAAGGCTTCCAGAATCGGTTGCCTGAGTTTGCGACTGGCCTTGTGGGCAGACGATTTAAAATTCTTGGATTGCCGACAGGTTGTTCCGGCGGCGTGTAGTTTTACTACAAATCTTCCGGCATTTCAGCCTTTCGAATGTATAGACGAGTAGTAAAACTACAGAAGAATGGCTCGTGGCCTCCAACTGCGTTGTGAGAATAATCGTTAAGGTTGGTCTTTTGCCATCCGAAAAAGGTGAAACTTTGATATTCGCTGCCAACGACAATGAATTTTCAGCTATTTCTAACTTTTGTTCGACACTCCAGCGGGTAGCGGGTTTTCGCCAATCACTACAAGCGGCCATTTACACGCCGATCAAGGATAGACCATGACCCTGCCCGTGCTTGCCGAACTGCCCGCCATTCTCCTGCCGTTGGTCAATCGATCCGAGCAGTCGTTCCGTACGGCCGTCGCCGCGCTGGATGACGATCACGGTCTGGCGAACTGGTCCGCCGAGCGCTGGGCGCAATTCGCCCGCGTCAGCGCTGCCAGCGAGTTTGTCATTGAACAGAGCATTCGTGACCCTTTGATGTTGCTGGCGCTGGCGCAGTCCGGTGAACTCGACCGGGCGTTCGCACCGGGCGAACTGTGCACGCAAATAGCCGCTGCGGTAAATGCCGCGCAGAGCGAAGACGAGCTCGGCCGCGCCCTGCGCCGCCAGCGTGCCCGGCATCAGGTGCGGATCATCTGGCGTGACCTCACCCGCCAGGCCGATCTGGTGCAGACCTGTCGCGATCTTTCGGACATGGCCGACGCCACCATCGACCAGGCCTATCAATGGCTGTACAGCCGTCATTGCGAACAGTTCGGCACGCCGACCGGGCGTCGCAGCGGTCTGCCGCAGCAGATGGTCATCCTCGGCATGGGCAAGCTCGGCGCCGTCGAATTGAATCTGTCGTCGGACATCGACCTGATTTTCGCCTATCCCGAAGGCGGCGAAACCGTTGGGGTGAAGCGCTCGCTGGATAACCAGGAATTTTTCATCCGTCTCGGCCAGCGCCTGATCAAAGCGCTCGACCCGATGACCGTCGACGGCTTCGTCTTTCGTGTCGACATGCGTCTGCGTCCGTACGGTTCGTCCGGCGCGCTGGTGCTGAGCTTCAATGCGCTGGAGCAGTATTACCAGGACCAGGGGCGCGATTGGGAACGCTACGCGATGATCAAGGCGCGGGTGGTGGCCGGCGATCAGGCGGCGGGTGCGCAATTGCTCGACATGCTGCGGCCGTTCGTTTACCGGCGTTATCTGGATTTCTCGGCGATCGAAGCGCTGCGCACCATGAAGCAGTTGATCCAGCAGGAAGTGCGGCGCAAGGGCATGGCCGACAACATCAAGCTGGGCTCCGGTGGCATCCGCGAGGTCGAGTTCATCGCCCAGGCCTTTCAGTTGATTCACGGCGGCCGCGATCTGAGCCTGCAGCAGCGTCCTCTATCAAAGGTGTTGAGCACGCTGGAGGGGCAGGGCTATCTGCCGCCGGCGGTGGTCAGTGAGTTGCGCGAAGGCTACGAATTCTTGCGTTACACCGAACACGCCATCCAGGCGATCGCTGACCGCCAGACCCAGATGTTGCCGGACAGCGCGCAGGATCAGGCGCGCATTGCCTTCATGCTCGGTTTCGCCGATTGGGAGGCTTTCCACGAAAAACTGATGTTCTGGCGCAGCCGCGTGGCCTGGCATTTCGCCCAGGTGATTGCCGATCCCGACGAGGAAGAGGGCGCCGAAAACGAAGTGGTGGTTGGCGGCGAATGGCTGCCATTGTGGGAAGAAGCGCAGGACGAAGAAGCGGCCTGCCGTCAGTTGCAGGAGGCCGGTTTTGCCGATTCGAGCAAAGCCCTGAAAGCCCTGGCCGGTTTGCGCGGCAGTCCGCAGTTGCGCGCGATGCAGCGGCTGGGGCGAGAACGACTCGATGCGTTCATTCCGCGTCTGCTCGCGCAAGCGGTGGAGCATGACAACCCTGATCTGGTGCTTGAGCGGGTACTGCCGTTGGTCGAGGCGGTGGCTCGGCGTTCGGCTTATCTGGTGCTGTTGACCGAGAACCCCGGTGCCCTGCGGCGTTTGTTGACGCTGTGCGCGGCGAGTCCCTGGATCGCTGAGCAGATCACCCGCTTCCCGCTGCTGCTCGACGAGTTGCTGAATGAGGGGCGCCTGTTCAAGCCGCCCTTGGCACCGGAGCTGGCCGCCGAGTTGCGCGAACGGCTGACGCGGATTCCCGAAGACGACCTTGAACAGCAGATGGAAGCCCTGCGTCATTTCAAACTGGCGCACCGCTTGCGCGTCGCCGCTTCGGAAATCGCCGGCAGCCTGCCGTTGATGAAAGTCAGCGATTACCTGACCTGGCTGGCCGAAGCGATTCTCGAACAGGTACTGGCCCTGGCCTGGCGCCAGACGGTGGCCAAATACGGCACGCCGCTGCGCACCGACGGTACTTTGTGCGACCCCGGCTTCATTATTGTCGGTTATGGCAAGGTCGGCGGTCTGGAGCTGGGGCATGGTTCGGATCTGGATCTGGTGTTCATTCACGACGGCGATCCGCAGGCGGAAACCGACGGGCCGAAATCGATCGACGGTGCGCAATTCTTCACGCGGCTGGGGCAGCGGATCATTCACCTGCTGACGGCGCAGACCAACTCCGGTCAGCTCTATGAGGTCGACATGCGGCTGCGGCCGTCCGGTGCGGCGGGGCTGCTGGTCAGCTCGCTCGGCGCGTTCGCCCGCTATCAGGAAAATGAAGCCTGGACCTGGGAACACCAGGCGTTGGTGCGGGCGCGGGTGCTGGTCGGCAGTCAGGACGTTGGCCAGGCATTCGAAAAAGTCCGCGCGCAAGTACTGGGCAAGCCCCGCGATCTGGCGAAGCTGCAGCAGGAAGTCAGCGAGATGCGCGCGAAGATGCGCGACAACCTCGGCACCAAGAGCACCGCAGCCGGCACGGCGGCCAATGCCTTCGAGGCCACAGCCTCGTTCGACCTCAAGCAGGACGCCGGAGGTATCGTCGATATTGAATTTATGGTGCAATACGCGGCTCTGGCGTGGTCGCAAAGCCACCCGCCACTGCTGCGCTGGACCGATAACATCCGCATTCTGGAAGCGCTGGAACACGCAGGTCTGATGCCTGCCGAAGACGCCAGCCTGCTGCGCGAGGCTTATAAAGCCTATCGCTCGGCCGCGCACCGGCAGGCCTTGCAGAAGGACGCTGGGGTGATAACGGGCGATCAGTTTGCCGAAGAGCGCCGGCAGGTCATGCGAATCTGGCGTGAGTTGGGGCTAAGCTGATCCACAAATGTGTGAATGAATACAAAACCCTGTAGGCCTTCGCCTGCTCGCGATAGCGGACTGTCAAACGACAACACTGTTGAATGTTACGACCCCATCGCGAGCAGGCTCACTCCTACAATCGATCTGCGGCGAGTCGCAGATGTGTGAATAGACGGAAAACCATGTAGGAGCGAGCCTGCTCGCGATAGCGGAGTGACAGTCGACAGTGATGTTGAAGGAAATGACCCATCGCCAGCAGCGCCGCTCCCTCAGTGATTCTCGAGGCGGGGAGGCGTAATTGCCTCCCCGGTTCGTTTTTGGAAAGCACATGAATATTTTGATCGTTGGGCCCAGTTGGGTCGGTGACATGGTGATGGCGCAGACACTGTTTCAGTGTCTCAGGCAGCGCCACCCGCAATGCGCAATCGACGTGCTGGCGCCCGAGTGGAGCCGGCCGATCCTTGAACGCATGCCAGAAGTGCGCAAGGCCTTGAGCTTCCCGCTCGGCCACGGCGCGCTGGAACTGGCGACGCGTCGGCGCATCGGCAAATCTCTGGCCGGGCAGTACGATCAGGCGATCCTGCTGCCCAACTCGTTGAAGTCGGCGCTGGTGCCGTTTTTTGCCGGCATCCCCAAGCGCACCGGCTGGCGTGGCGAGTTCCGTTACGGCCTGCTCAACGATGTGCGCACGCTGGATAAAGAACGTTATCCGCTGATGATCGAGCGCTTCATGGCCCTGGCCTACGAGCCGAACGCTGAATTGCCGAAACCCTACCCGCGGCCGAGCCTGCAAATCGATCCGCAGACCCGCGAAGCGGCGCTGGCCAAGTTCGGCCTGAGCCTCGACCGCCCGGTGTTGGCCCTGTGCCCCGGCGCCGAGTTCGGCGAATCCAAGCGCTGGCCGTCCGAGCACTACGCCAAAGTCGCCGAAGCGCGCATTCGCGAAGGCTGGCAGGTGTGGCTGTTCGGTTCGAAAAACGATCACGCGGTCGGCGAAGACATCCGCGCGCGTTTGATCCCGGGCCTGCGGGAGGAATCGGTCAATCTCAGTGGCGGTACTTCGTTGGCCGAGGCCATCGACCTGCTGTCGTGTGCCGACTCGGTGGTGTCCAACGACTCCGGCCTGATGCACGTCGCCGCTGCGTTGAACCGCCCGCTGGTCGCCGTCTACGGTTCGACTTCGCCGGGCTTCACCCCGCCGCTGGCCGAGCAGGTCGAAGTCGTGCGCCTGGGCATCGAATGCAGCCCGTGCTTCGACCGTACCTGCCGATTCGGCCATTACAACTGCCTGCGCCAATTGATGCCGGACGCCGTCAACGACGCCTTGCACAAGTTGCACGGCTCCGTGGTCGAGGTTCATTAAGTTGCGGGTACTGTTGATCAAGACTTCATCGCTGGGCGACGTGATTCATGCGTTGCCGGCGCTGACCGACGCGGCCCGGGCGATTCCCGGGATCAAGTTCGACTGGGTGGTGGAGGAAGGCTTCGCCGAGATTCCGACCTGGCACCCGGCGGTCGGCAAAGTGATCCCGGTGGCGATCCGCCGCTGGCGCAAGAATCTTTGGAAAACCCTCAGCAGCGGCGAATGGAAGCGCTTCAAGCAAAGCGTGCGCGCCAATAAATACGATCTGGTGATCGATGCCCAGGGCCTGCTGAAAAGCGCCTGGCTGACCCGCTACGTCAAAGCCCCGGTCGCCGGCCTCGATAAAACCTCGGCCCGCGAGCCGTTGGCGGCGCGTTTCTATGATCGCAAACTGGCCGTGGCTCGTGGTCAGCACGCCGTCGAGCGGGTACGGCAACTGTTCGCCATCGCGCTGGGCTATGACCTGCCCAAAGGCCTGGGCGATTACGGCCTCAACGTCGAGCGCCTGGTCGAGCTGCCGCGCAAGAACGCCTTCGTGGTGTTCCTGCATGGCACCACCTGGGACACCAAGCACTGGCCGGAAATCTACTGGCGCGAGCTGACCGAGCGGGTCGGCTACCTTGGCGTCGGCGTGAAGCTGCCGTGGGGTAATGAGCAGGAAAAGGCCCGCGCCGAAAGAATCGCCGCTGGCTTCAAGCATGCCGAAGTGCTGCCAAAGCTGAATCTGGCCGGCGTCGGCAAAGTGCTTGCCGGCGCGCAAGCCTGCGTCGCAGTGGACACCGGCCTCGGTCATCTGGCCGCGGCGCTCGACGTGCCGACCATCTCGCTGTTCGGCCCGACCAACCCGGGCCTGACCGGCGCTTACGGCAAGCTGCAGATTCACCTGGCCAGCGATTTTCCGTGCGCACCGTGCATGCAGAAGAAATGTACCTATCAACCGACCGCGCAGGATGCCCGTCAGTTTGACCTCAAGCGTGAACAGCCACTGTGCTTCACGCGTGTAAACCCCGAGCGTGTCGCCAGCCGACTGAGCACGTTGTTAATGGCTGAGGAGCTGCGCTGATGCAATTGGCATTCGTCCTGTACAAATATTTCCCGTTCGGCGGCTTGCAGCGCGACTTCATGCGCATCGCCCTCGAATGCCAGCAGCGCGGCCATCAGATCCGCGTCTACACGCTGATCTGGGAAGGCGACGTGCCGCCGGGCTTCGAAGTGCTGGTGGCGCCGGTCAAGGCGTTGTTCAACCATCGTCGCAACGAAAAGCTCAGTGCGTGGATGCAAGCAGATCTGGCCAAGCGTCCGGTCGACCGCCTGATCGGCTTCAACAAGATGCCGGGGCTCGACGTCTATTACGCGGCTGACGGCTGTTTCGAGGACAAGGCACAGAATCTGCGTAATTCGCTGTACCGCCGCTGGGGCCGTTACCGCCACTTCGCCGAATACGAGCGCGCGGTATTCGCGAAAGATGCGAAAACCGAAGTGCTGATGATTTCCGAAGTGCAGCAGCCGCTGTTCATCAAGCATTACGACACTCCGCTCGAACGCTTCCATCTGCTACCACCAGGCATTGCCCAGGACCGTCGACGCCCGGCGAATGCCGATGAAATTCGTGCCGGTTTCCGTGCCGAATTCAATCTCAAGGACGACGAGCTGCTGCTGGTGCAGATCGGCTCCGGCTTCAAGACCAAGGGTGTCGATCGCAGCCTCAAGGCGCTCGCCGCGCTGCCCGCCGAACTGAAGAAACGCACCCGGTTGTTTGTAATCGGCCAGGATGACCCCAAGTTATTCCAGATGCAGAGTGCGACGTTGGGCCTGGGTGACAACGTGACCTTCCTCAAGGGTCGCAGCGATATCCCGCGGTTTTTGCTCGGCGCCGATCTGTTGATCCACCCGGCGTACAACGAAAACACCGGCACTGTGCTGCTTGAAGCGCTGGTCGCCGGCCTGCCGGTACTGGTCAGCGCGGTCTGCGGTTACGCCCATTACATCGCCGAGGCCGACGCCGGGCGAGTACTGGACGAACCGTTCGAGCAGACGCAGTTGACGCAATATCTGACTGACATGTTGAGCGACGACGCTGCACGGGCGGCCTGGAGCCGCAATGGTCTGGCCTTCGCCGAGACGGCCGACCTCTACAGCATGCCGCAGCACGCGGCCGATGTGATTCTGGCGGAGCACGCTTAATGAAGTTGATGCTGGCTGAACCGTTCAAAAGCCTTTGGGCCGGACGCGATCCGTTCGCCGAAGTCGAAGGCTTGCAGGGCGAGGTATACCGCGAGCTGGAAGCACGCCGGACACTGCGCACGGAAGTCGACGGCAATGGGTTTTTCGTGAAAATCCACCGTGGCATCGGCTGGGGCGAAATCTTCAAGAACCTGCTGACCGCCAAGCTGCCGGTACTCGGCGCGGGCCAGGAATGGCAGGCGATTCAACGTCTGCAGGACGTCGGCGTGCCGACCATGACCGCTGTGGCCTATGGCGAGAAGGGCAGCAACCCGGCGGATCAGCATTCGTTCATTGTTACCGAAGAACTGGCGCCGACCATCAGCCTGGAAGACTTCAGCATCGACTGGGTCAAGCAGCCGCCCGAGCCAAAGCTCAAGCGCGCATTGATTGCCGAGGTCGCCCGCATGACCGGCATGATGCACCGCGCTGGGGTGAATCACCGTGACTGCTACATCTGCCACTTCCTGCTGCACACCGATAAACCGGTGACGCCGGAAGATTTCAAGCTGTCGGTGATCGACCTGCACCGCGCGCAGACCCGCCCGGCGATTACCCAGCGCTGGCGCAACAAGGATCTGGCGGCGCTGTACTTTTCTGCGCTGGACATCGGCCTGACCCGCCGCGACAAGCTGCGTTTTCTCAAGGGCTATTTCCAGCAGCCGCTGCGCCAGATCCTCGCCGAAGAAGCGCCGTTGTTGAACTGGCTGCAAGGCAAGGCCGACAAGCTTTACGCGCGCAAACAGCGTTACGGGGATGCGCTCTGATGGCGGGGTGGATTCTGGAGCCCGCCTACAGCGACCTCGCCGAAGATTTCGGCAGTCTCGAAGCGGTGTTTGCCCTGCAAGGCGAGCGCCTGACCCGCGACCCGCTGTCCGAAGTGATTCGCGTGCAGCGCAACGGCGTCAATTATTACGTCAAACGCTACGTCGGTGCCGGTAAAGGCCTGCGCCGTTATCTCGGCAAGCCGCGGGTGAAGATGGAGTGGCAGAACCTCAAGCGCTTCGCCAAGTGGGGCATCCCCACTGCCGAAGTGGTCGCCTGGGGTCTGGAGCGACGTGGCGCCGCCTATGATCGCGGCGCGATGATTACCCGCGAACTGCCGCGTACCGAAGACCTCTCGGCGCTTGCCGAACGCAAGGATCCGAAACTCAAGGATCGCGCCTGGGTCGACGGCGTCAGTCAGCAGCTGGCCGGTTATACCCGGACAATGCACGATCACCGTTTCACCCATAACGATCTGAAATGGCGCAACCTGTTGATCGACGATCAGGCGCACATCTTTCTGATCGATTGCCCCAATGGCGAGTTCTGGCGCGGCTTCTGGCTCAAGTATCGGATCACCAAGGATCTGGCCTGTCTCGACAAGCTCGCCAAATATCACCTGTCGAACACCCAGCGCTTGCGCTTTTACAAGCAGTATCGCCAGTGCGATCGGCTTGATAACGCCGACAAGAAGCGGATTCGGCACGTGGTGAGATTTTTCGAGGGACGTGAATGACTGATTTTCTGGCCGACGATGACCGCGCACTGCTGGCGCGCCATGGCCTGGACACTTTTGATGCGCTATGGGCAAAAGAGCTTGAGGCGGTCGACGAACCCAACACCGTCGGCGGTGGCTGGAGCAGTGTGTTTCGTCTGAATCTGGAGGGGCAGGGCTATTACCTCAAGCGCCAGAGCAACTACCTGACGCGCACGCTGCATGCGCCGTTCGGCGAGCCCAGTTTCGCCCGCGAGTTTCGCAACATCAGCCGCTATCGCAAGCTCGGCATACCGGCGTTGCAAGCGGTGTTCTTCGGTGAGCGCAAGGTCAGCGGTGAGGTGCGCGCCATTCTGCTGACCCGCGCGCTGGACGGCTGGAGCGACCTGGATTCGCTGTTGCAACGCTGGGCCCAACTCGACCGCGAGCAGCAGTCAGCAATCCTGCGCGCCTGCGGGCTGCTGGCGCAGCGCCTGCATGGTGTGCGCCAGGTGCACGGCTGTTTTTATCCCAAACATATTTTCTTGCAGGCCGCAGGTGGCGAGTACCAGGCGCAATTGATCGATCTGGAAAAGACCCGGCCGTTGCTGTTCGGCCTGCGCGACCGCATCAAGGACCTGGAGCCGTTGCAGCGCCGTGCGCCGCAGTGGACCGAGGCGCAATTGCGCGAGTTGCTGGCGGCTTACCTGGATCAGCCTGGCGACAGCTCGCTGGTCGACAGCTGGCTCGCCCGGCTGACCGCGCGTCGCACGCACAAGGAGACGCGCTGATGCGATTGTCCGAACTGGCCAATGTCGGCCGTACCCCGGCGCTGCCGCTGACAATAACCCTGGCCGATGCCGCCGGCAGTGCCGACTTGCAACTGTTGAGTCTGCTGCGGGTATTGCCGGGGCAACGTTATGTGGGTGCCGGCGTCTGGCGCGGCCGGCCGGTGCTGGCCAAGTTGCTGGTTGGCAGCAAGGCCGCGCGGCATTTTCAGCGTGAGCTGCAAGGCGTGCGTCTGCTCGCTGAGCAAGGCCTGACCACACCACTGCTGCTGGCCGATGGGCTGACCAGTGGCGAGGGTGGCTGGCTGCTGTTCGAACTACTGGAAAACGCCGAAAGCCTGGGCGACGCCTGGGCGCAGGTCGAATCCCTGCCGGTGTTAGCCGACGAGCAGTCCGCGGTGCTGGCCGAGGCGCTGGGCGCGATTGGCCAATTGCACGGCAAAGGCCTCTGGCAGGAAGACCTGCACCTGGACAATCTGCTGCGCCATGGCGGCCAGTTGTACTTGATCGACGGCGCTGGTATTCGCGCGGAAACCGCCGGGCAACCGTTGTCGCGGCAAAAGGTTCTGGAAAACCTCGGGGTGTTTTTCGCCCAGTTGCCCAAGGCGCTGGAACCGTTCACAGAAGAGTTGCTGGTGTATTACCTGCTGAGCAACAGCGAGCACGCGTTGCCGCTGGAAGCCTTGCAGAAACAGATCGACAAAGTGCGCCGCTGGCGGCTGAAGGACTTTCTGCTCAAGGTCGGCCGCGAATGCACGCTGTTCAGCGTACGGCGTGGCGCATTCGGCCTGCGGGCGATCCGCCGCGAAGAAGAAGCGGCGATGGTGCCGGTGCTGGAACAGGCCGATGCATTGCTTGCTCAGGGTCATCTCTACAAGACCGGCGGCGCGGCGAGCGTCGGCAAGGTCCAGGTGGGCCAGCGTACGCTGTTGATCAAGCGCTACAACATCAAGGGGTTCGCCCATTGGCTCAAGCGCTTCTGGCGACCGAGCCGTGCGTGGCACTCGTGGCGCGAAGGCAATCGCCTGGCGTTTCTCGGGATCGCCACACCGAAACCTCTGGCCGTGCTGGAAAAACGCTTCCTGTGGCTGCGCGGTCGCGCCTGGCTGGTGACCGAGTTCTTGCCGGGCCCGGACATCATCGAGCGCTTTGCGCCGTATGTCGAAAGTGGCGAAGCGCCCGAGGCGGAACTGCAGGCGCTGGATTCGCTGTTCGCGCAATTGATCAATGAACGCATCAGTCACGGTGATTTCAAAGGGCACAACCTGTTCTGGCACGAAGATCGCTGGGCATTGATCGATCTGGACTCGATGTGTCAGCACGGCTTTATCAGCAGTTTTGCGCAGGCGTATGCCCGTGACCGCGCGCGATTCATGCGCAACTGGCCGCAAGGCAGTGCGTTGTATCGGGTGATTGATCAGCGTTTACCGAATGAGGTGGGCGATTGATCCGCGGCTAATCGCACAGGGTAATTCCCCTGTCGTTTACGCTATAATCCCGCGCTTTAGCTGTCTCTCGCCTGTGCGGGGATACATCCATTTTTCAAGGCGCATCGCGCCTGTACGCAGACTAAAGAGGCTAGACCCCTGTGGCATTGACGATTCTTGGCCTGTCCGGCGCCCTTAGCCATGACCCTTCAGCAGCCTTGTACATCGACGGCAAGCTGGTGGCGGCGGCTGAAGAAGAGCGCTTCGTACGCGATAAGCATGCAAAGAACCGCATGCCCTACGAATCGGCAAAGTTCTGTCTGGAACAGGCCGGCATCAAGCCGTCCGATGTTGACGTGGTTGCGATCCCGTTTGCTCCGATCAGTCTCTTCGGCAAGGCCCGCTGGCACTATGCCAAGCGCTACTGGTATGCCCCGGATCGCGCCCTCGATGCGATCCTGATGGGCAACCGCCGCTACAAGCGCTACCGCAACAAGATCGTCTGGTGCCTGGAGCAACTGGGTTTCGATCCGAAAAAGATCAAGATCGAGCCGGTCGAACATCACCTGGCCCACGCCTCCAGCGCTTACCACTGTTCCGGTTTCAAGGAAAAAACCGCGATCCTCGGGATCGACGGCAAGGGCGAGTACGCCACAACTTTCTTCGGCTACGGCGAAAACGGCAAGATCCACAAGATCAAGGAATTCTTCGATCCGGACTCCCTCGGCGGTCTGTACGGGGCGATCACCGAGTTCCTCGGCTTCGAAATGCTCGACGGCGAGTTCAAGGTCATGGGCATGGCGCCCTACGGTGATGCCAGCAAGTACGACTTTTCGCGTCTGGCCTCGTTCGAGAACGGCGAGTTGGTGATCAACACCGACTACGCCAACGTGATCGGCCTGCGTCGCTACAAGGAGAAGGGCAAAGGCTTCTACTTCTCGCCGAAGCTGATCGAGTGGCTGGGCCCGAAGCGCGAAGGTGATATCGCCGACGAGCCTTACATCCACTACGCCGCGAGCATGCAAGCGCTGTTCGAGAAATTGGCGTTGCAGATGATCGACCACTATCTGGGCGACGTGCTCAAGGAAACCGGCAAGCTGGCGTTCGCCGGTGGCTGTGCGTTGAACGTCAAGCTGAACCAGAAAATCATCGCCCGCGACGACATCAAGGAGCTGTTCGTGCAGCCTGCGTCCGGCGATGCCGGCACCGCAGTGGGCGCCGCGGCTTATGTGTCGCACGCGCGTGGCGTACCGGTGGAGAAGATGGAACATGTCTATCTCGGCCCGTCCTACAGCAACGAAGACGTGATCGCCGCGTGCGCTCGTCACGCCAACAAGCCGGCCTGGCGCAAGCTCGACAACATGCCGGAGCAGATCGCTAAAATCATGGTCGACGGCAACCCTGTCGCCTGGTTCCAGGGGCGCATGGAGTTCGGCCCGCGTGCCTTGGGCGGTCGTTCGATCATCGGTTGCCCGAGCGTCGCCGGCGTGGCTGACCGGATCAACCACCAGATCAAGTTCCGCGAGCGCTGGAGGCCTTTCTGCCCGTCGATGCTCGACACCGTTGCGCCGCAGATGATCAAGATCGATCACCCGGCACCGTTCATGACGTTCACCTTCGAAGTCGCTGAAGAGTGGAAAACCCGTGTGCCGGAAGTCGTCCACGAAGACGGCACTTCTCGCGCCCAGGTACTCAAGCGTGAATACAACCCGCGCTACTACGACATGATGAAGGCGCTGGAAAACCTCACCGGCAACGGTGTATCGCTGAACACCTCGCTCAATCGTCGTGGCGAGCCGATGATCTGTTCGCCAACCGATGCGCTGAACATGTTTTTCGGTTCGGATCTGGAATACCTGATCATGGAAGATATTCTGGTCGTGAAAGAGGGTGTGAAAGGATACGGACTTGACTGAAACACTGATCAGCGTCGTCATTCCGGTTTACAACTACGCGCGAACTCTTTCACGTGCAGTGGAGTCGGTGTTGGCGCAGCTGGATGAGGCGACCGCGGATCTATTGGTCATTGACGACGGATCGACGGACGACACGCCTGAGGTCGTCGAACAGCTTTTGCGCAAGCATGGCGGGCGATTTCGTGCGCTGCGCAAAAGCAATGGTGGATTGTCCTCGGTGCGCAATCTTGGCATCGAGGAAACCACCGGGCAGTTTCTGGTGTTTCTCGATTCTGATGACGAGATGGCACCGGGCGCATTGGCGGCGCTGTCGCAACACATCGCCGGTAACCCGCAAAGCCTGATGGTGATCGGTTCGCACTGGTCGGTATTCGCTGATGGCAAGCGCAGCTTGCAGGCCGCCAGGCCATTGCCGGCGGCGCCGCGACAGCGGTTGCAGAGTTACTTGCTGGACAAGACCGTATCTATATCAAATGGCGCATGCGCGATGCATCGCAGCGTTTTCGCCCCGGGCAATTATCCTGAGCATCTGCGCAACGTTGAAGACTTGCCGGTATTCGCCCAGGTTCTGGCGCGCTTTCCCTGCAGTGTCGTGAACGAACCGTTGGCGCTCATTTACAAGCACGCGGACAGCATGCGCCATGATTTGCGCCAGAGCCTTGCGGCTGGCACCGATCAGGTGGTCAACGAAGTGTTTTCCAAGCGGCGCATGCCTGAACAAATGCAGGATTTACGGCAGGCATTTCTGGCGCAGCGTTGTCTGTCCTTGTTTCGCGATTGCTACTCGCACGGCGAATACCAATTGGCCAAGGACTTCTATTTAAAGGCCTTGCGTGCTGACTGGCGCACAATCAAACGCTGGTCCTACGCGCGCAAGGCGTTGCGATCACTGTTTCGTTAAACCGCAGGGAAGTGCGTGTACCTGATAATGGATGAGGTGGCTGGGTGAGGGTTGTGAGCATGAAGATTGGGGCTCAAGTCTCCCGGATCATCGATGAATATCCTGTAGGGCTGGCATTTTTCGCCAGTGTGCTGTTATCGCTGATCGCTGTGTCGGGCACGGCGACGGTGGGGCGCGATGCCGCGCTGTACATTGATATTGCGCAACAGGTCGCCGAGCTCGGCCCCAATGTGGCATGGGCAACGTTCGACTGGCCGTGGTTTTCGTTACTGCTCGCCGCCACGCACAATGTTTTGCGCTTGCCGCTGGAATTGAGCGCGTATCTCTGGTGCGGTCTGTTTTTCGCCGGTACCAGCGCGTTGATGGTCGATTGCGTGCGTCAGCGTTCGCCTGATCTGGCGCGCTGGGCCTGCCTTGTGGTGCTGGCGATGCCGGCGGTCAACGCCTTTCGAAACGACATCATCCGCGAATGCGGCTTCTGGTTTTTCTGTACCTTGGCGCTGTGGCTCGCCTCGCGCTGGCAATCACGCGGCGGTTGGCTGTGGGCGGCCGCCATTCATCTGGCGATTGCTGCTGCGGCGCTGTTTCGCCTTGAGGCGCTGCTGCTGGTGCCGGCTCTGGCACTGTGGCAACTGCCCAATCTGTGGACGCCGAACCGTCGCATGCAATTCGTGCAGTTCTCGATTCTGCCGATGGCAGGCCTGCTGCTGGTGGTCGTAACGGGTGTGTTGATGTCGGCGCGGGTCATGCTCTATCTGGACATGATCGAGCCTCGCGGTGTGCTGGCCTCCTTCCAGATGTTGTGCGATCAGTTCGGCAATTCGCTGATCAACAAATATTCCCGGGACGAGGCCGGCCGTATCATCTTTTTCGGCATCCTGGCGACGATGACCATCTCGTTCGTGAAGCTGATGGGGCCGTTCGCTGTGCCGTTCGTTCTGCGTCGCCATTGGGGCGTGCTCGGCACTTACTGGCGCGATTACCGCCCGTTCGCCTGGGCGGCGCTGCTGTATCTGGTGGTGCTGGTGCTGTTTTTCGTCAAGCAGCAGTTCATGAACGCGCGCTATCTGAGCTTCCTCAACCTGTTGTTCGTGCCGGTGATGGCGATGGGGCTGGCGGCGTTCGTTCGCCAGTTTCCGTGGCTGGGCAAGGCGCTGGTCGTTCTGGGCTTGCTGATGATGCTGGCGAATGTGGTGTCTACCGGGGCCGGCAAGACGCATTACGTTGCCGCCGGGCGCTGGGCGTCAAGCCACATCGAGCGTGGCGTGCCGACCTACTTCGAGGACGGTCGGATCAGTTATTACGCCGGTCGCGGCTATGTGCTGCCGAGCCTGACCCGCGAAGAAGCGATGTCGCCGACGCACGCGGCAAAATTCCGCTACTTCGTGATCGAGGCGAAGGGCGATGAGCCGTGGCTGGAGGAGTGGCTGGCGGCGCACCAAATGCACGTGCTCGAACACTTCAAGAATCGCAAGGGTGCCACGCTCGTAGTCATCGGACGCTGAGGCTTACGCCAGCAACGGCCGCAGGCGCGAGATCAGTGGCGCCTGTCGGTTGCTCGGCAGTGCCTGGCGGTAGCCTTCGATAAAGCTGGCGCCGGCGTCGTCGCCAAGCAACCACTGACGGTCTTCCTTGTAGCGCAGCAAGTGCGCGAAGTTGCGCAGGCGTTTGCTGTCACTCAGTGCGCGTTTCTGGCAGCGCAAGTCGGCGATGTCGATCAGGCCCAATAGGTTGTCTGGCGTCAGCACCACGTTGCCAAAGTGCAGCGATCGAAAATACACGCCTTTTTCATGCAGTAGCGCAAAGTAGCTGCCCAGCTGCATTCTCAGTGAATCGCCAGCCTCGGGCGAACCTTGCAACTGGCGCACCGTACGGCCTTCCAGCGGACTGTAGTAAACGCCGTCGCGTTCGATGCTCGGGATGCGATAGACCGCGATGACTTGCGGGCAAAGAATGCCGCGTTGCTGAAGCGCCCGGGTGTTGTTGGCAAAGCGCTGCGCGTAGGGGAAGAACAGCGCCGAGCTGAGCAGGCGCTTGCGACGGAACAGTTTGAGCATGCGGCCGTCGGCAAGCTTCAACACTTTGTCGCCGGAACCGTCGGCCTCCAGAACCTGTGCACCTTTGCGCAGTGCCTCGTAAGTACTGTGGTCAATCGATTGCATAGCGGGCTCCCCATCGTTAGCGGCGTATCTTAACCGACTTGGTCAAAGGCTGGCGCGCCGTCATGTTTATCGGGGAAAAAAGGCCTGTGATATCATCCCCGCCTCACTGAATTGTGCGGATCACCATGAGCAGTCCTGAACCGAAAGCCCAGTCAACGCTGGCGATCTACTTCCGCCTTTTGGCTTACGTGCGGCCCTATGCCGGTCTTTTTCTCCTCAGCATCGTCGGGTTTCTGATTTTCGCATCGACCCAGCCGATGCTCGCCTACATCCTCAAGTACTTCGTCGACGGCCTGGCCAATCCTGAAGCCAGCCTGTTCCCGGGCAACCCTTATCTGGGCGATTTGCAGTTGCTGCAAACCGTGCCGCTGATGATCGTGTTCATCGCCTTGTTGCAGGGCGTGGGTTCGTATCTCGGTAACTTCTTTCTCGCCCGGGTTTCTCTGGGGCTGGTCCACGACCTGCGGGTGGTGCTGTTCAACAAATTGCTGGAACTGCCGAACCGCTTCTTCGACAAGAACAACTCCGGTCATCTGATTTCGCGGATCACCTTTAACGTGACCATGGTCACCGGCGCGGCAACGGACGCGATCAAAGTGGTCATCCGCGAAGGCATGACCGTGATCTTTCTGTTCTGCACGTTGTTGTGGATGAACTGGAAGCTGACCCTGGTGATGGTGGCGATCCTGCCGGTCATCGGCATCATGGTGAACAGCACCAGCAAGAAATTCCGCAAGCAGAGCAAGAAGATCCAGGTGTCGATGGGCAACGTCACACATGTGGCCTCCGAGACCATCCATGGTTATCGTGTGGTGCGCAGCTTCGGCGGCGAAACCTATGAGAAGCAACGCTTTCGCGATGCCAGCCAGAGCAATACCGACAAGCAACTGACGATGACCAAGACCGGCGCGGTGTACACGCCGATGCTGCAATTGGTGACCTACAGCGCCATGGCCGTGGTCATGTTCCTCGTGCTTTACCTTCGCGGCGATGCCTCGCCGGGTGATCTGGTGGCCTACATCACCATGGCGGGTCTGTTGCCCAAGCCGATCCGGCAGTTGTCGGAAGTCAGCTCGACGATTCAGAAAGGCGTGGCCGGTGCCGAAAGCATTTTCGAGCAACTGGATGAGCCGGCCGAGGTGGATCAGGGCAGCGTCGAACGCGATCGCCTCGAAGGACGCCTGGAAGTGCGCAACCTGACCTTTCAGTACCCGGACACCGACAAACCGGTGCTCAACGACATCAGTTTCAGCGTCGAGCCGGGGCAGATGGTTGCGCTGGTCGGGCGTTCGGGCAGCGGCAAGTCGACTCTCGCCGGGTTGATTCCGCGCTTCTACCAGCACGAGCACGGGCAGATTCTGCTCGACGGCGTCGAAGTCCAGGACTTCACCCTGCGCAGCCTGCGCCGCCAGATCGCACTGGTGACCCAGGCCGTGACGCTGTTCAACGATACCGTCACCAACAACATCGCTTACGGCGACCTCGCCGGTGCGCCGCTGGAGGAAGTCAAGCGCGCGGCTCGCGAGGCCTACGCCGACGAGTTCATTGCCAAGATGCCTCAGGGTTACGAAACCATGGTTGGTGAAAACGGCGTGCTGTTGTCCGGCGGTCAGCGTCAGCGCATTGCTATCGCCCGCGCCTTGCTCAAGGATGCGCCGCTGCTGATCCTCGACGAGGCTACATCGGCCCTCGATACCGAGTCGGAGCGGCACATTCAGGCGGCGCTCGATCATGTTGTGCAAAACCGCACCACGCTGGTGATCGCGCACCGCTTGAGCACCATCGAAAAAGCCGACCTGATTCTGGTCATGGACGAAGGGCGGATCGTCGAGCGCGGCTCCCATGTGCAATTGCTTGAGCAGAACGGCTATTACGCACGCCTGCACGCCAAGGAATTCGAAGAAGGTGACGAACCTCAGCCGACCCACGCGACCGACGTATGCTGACGGTGTTTCGCAGCTTCCGTGAGCGTGGCTGGACCGAGATCGACCGCGACAGTTATGCCCAGGCCTGGCAGCGTTTCGGCGGCAGCTTTGCGACGCACCCCGACGTGGTCGAGCGCTTGTCGAGCTTCGTCAATATCGAGCTGCGCTATCTGGGCTGGCTGGTCGGCGGCGAAGTCGTCGCCGCCGTGCCGTGCTGGGGCCGGCATGTGGCGTTGTCCAAAGAAGTGCTCAAGCGCGAGGGCAAGCGCGGCTTGCTCGACATGGGCAACGCGGAAATCATCCTGCCGATTGCGGCTGAGGTAGTGGTGCCGGTGCGCCAGCGCATGGCGTACGTGTCGCAGCTCAATGCCACGCAGATCAGCACGCTGAAACCGCAGCCCGAAGGTTTGGCCCTGGCGCGATTGCCGGAAGAATATTCAAAGAAGTTCCGCTACAACCAGCGCCGCGAGCAGCGTCTGCTGGAAGAAGCGGGCGGGTCTCTGGTGCCGATGTCCGACTTTACCGCGCAAGAGCAGGCCGCCGCTTACGGCGATCTGTTTCAGCGACGCTGGGGTTTTGACGTGCCGGGCAAGGCCGGGCTGGTTGAAGTGTTCAGCTTGTTGCGCGAGTTCATGACCGGCTCGGTGGCGATGCTCGATTCATCGCCGGTGGCCATTCAGGTGTTGTATCGCGTCGAGGCCCCACAGTGGGTTTCGCTGGAATACATCAACGGTGGGGTCGATCCGCAAAGCCGCGAATTCAGCCCCGGCAGTGTGCTGAGTTTCGTCAACACCCAGCAGGCGTGGGCGGATGCCCAGGCGCTGGGCAAGCCGCTGCGTTACTCGTTCGGCCGTGCCGACCGGGAATACAAGGATCGCTGGTGCCACACGGTGCCGGTCTACAAGGTCTGAATCGATGAGCGCACGCAAGCAGCAACTCCTCAAGGCCCACCGGCGCAACAAGCGCCTGTTCCTGATCGGCTTTGTGCTGGCGCTGTTGCTGATCGGCGTTCTGCTCAAGTGGTGGCTGGTGCCGCTGTTGCTGGTGCTGGCCTGGATCGCACATGAGGCGTGGTTCGCCGATCACCTGTTCTATCGGCCGTCTGACGACTATCAATACAACTTCCCCCCACAGACAGCGCGGCAGACGGTGAGCGTCGACGCTGGCGTGGTGCGCCTGAGCGAGCCGTTGGCGCCGGGCGATACGCTGGTGCTGGAGCTGGAACTGAAGTCGACATGGCTGGGTCGCTGGCTCGACCCGTATGTTCAGCTCGGCGATGATCGTCAGGAATTCGAGCGCGGAGTGCGCGGGCGACGCTTCCTCAATCTGTCCGGGCAGGAAACAGCCTTGGCGCAGGGTTCGCTGACATTGCGCGGTCGCCATTGCGTGCCAGCGAACACGGGTGTGCTGTGGGTCATGGCCAACCCCGATTTCAGCCGGCAGCGGGTCATGGTCATCGCGCCCCATGCCGATGACGCCGAACTGGCAGCGTTCGGCCTTTACAGTCGTTGCGATGACGTCAGCATCGTCACGTTGACCCAAGGCGAAATCGAGGCTGAGGATTATCAGCGGCTGGGGCTCGATCAAGCCGCGGCGGCGCGTTTGAAGGGGCGTTTGCGCAGCTGGGACAGTCTGGTGATTCCACTTTGGGGTGGCGTGCCCGCCGAGCGCTGCGTGCAACTGGGTTATTACTGTCTGCAACTGCCGGCGATGGCCGCCGCGCCAACGACGTCTTTCGGCTCCCGCGAGTCGCAGGAAAGCGATGTGCGCAGTGTTCGTCGGCACAATCCGTTGCGCCTGCCCGCCGATGGCGACGGCCAGCCGACCTGGGAGAATCTGCTCGGCGATCTGACCGTGCTGCTTGAGCACTATCGCCCCGAAGTGCTGGTGACACCGCATCCCGAACTCGATCCGCACAGTGATCATGTCGCGTCGACGCAAGCGCTGCTTGAGGCGGTCAGCCGCAGTCAGTGGAAGCCGACCACGCTGCTGATGTACGCCAATCATCTGCACGACAACGATCGCTGGCCGATGGGCCCCGCCGGTTGCGGTATCGCGCTGCCGCCGGCCATCGAGCCATTGCCGGCCGATCGCCTGTGGAGCCCGCTGCTGTCTGCGCAGGTGCAACTGGACAAAGCCATGGCGCTGGCCATGGAGCACGATCTGCAGGGCGCCGAGGTGTTCAAGCGCAAACTGCGCCGCTGGCTCCAGAAGGGTCTGGCGGGCCGGCGCTGGCCCGCCACTGGCAGTAACGAGTTTTTCCGCAAGTCTGTACGACGTCACGAATTGTTCTGGGTGCGCGACCTTTGAGATTGAGGCGGACGGCGCTTTACCCTGTGGTAATATCGCGCCCCTGTTCATTTTGTATGTGGGTTGCTCCATGAAGTTGTCCATGCCGCGTTTCGATCAAGCCCCGGTCTTGGTAGTCGGCGATGTCATGCTCGACCGCTACTGGCATGGCGGAACCTCACGGATTTCCCCTGAGGCGCCAGTGCCGGTGGTCAAGGTCGAACAAATCGAAGACCGCCCGGGCGGTGCCGCCAACGTTGCCCTGAACATTGCCGCGCTGGGTGCGCCGGCGTCGCTGGTCGGTGTGACCGGCGATGACGAAGCCGCCGACAGCCTGAGCAACAGTCTCAAGGGGGCGGGCGTCCGCGCCTTGTTCCAGCGCATTGCGCACCAGCCGACCATCGTCAAATTGCGGGTCATGAGCCGGCACCAGCAATTGCTGCGTATCGATTTCGAAGAGCCGTTCGCCACCGATGCTTTGGCCCTCGGCTCGCAGGTCGATGACTTGCTCGAAGGCATCAAGGTGCTGGTCCTTTCCGACTACGGCAAAGGCGCACTGAAAAATCATCAGGCGCTGATCCAGGCCGCCCGCGCCAAGAACATCCCGGTGCTGGCCGATCCGAAAGGCAAGGATTTCTCGATCTATCGTGGCGCCAGCCTGATCACCCCCAATCTCAGCGAATTCGAAGCCATCGTCGGCGGTTGTGTCGATGAGCATGAGCTGGTGAGCAAGGGCGCCACGTTGATGCAGGATCTCGAACTCGGGGCGCTGCTGGTGACCCGCGGCGAGCACGGCATGACCCTGCTGCGCCCGGACCAACCGGCGCTGCACTTGCCGGCGCGAGCCCGCGAAGTCTTTGACGTCACCGGTGCCGGTGACACGGTGATTTCCACCCTGGCCGCAGCGATTGCCGCCGGTGAAGACCTGCCCCATGCGGTCGCACTGGCCAATCTGGCCGCCGGCATCGTGGTCGGCAAGCTCGGTACGGCCGCCATCAGTGCCCCGGAACTGCGTCGCGCCATCCAGCGTGAAGAAGGTTCCGAGCGTGGTGTGCTGGGCCTGGAGCAACTGCTGCTCGCGGTTGCCGATGCGCGCGCGCACAACGAGACCATCGTGTTCACCAACGGCTGCTTCGACATCCTGCACGCTGGGCATGTGACCTATCTGGAGCAGGCGCGGGCGCAGGGCGATCGCTTGATCGTCGCGGTCAACGACGATGCCTCGGTCAGCCGCCTGAAAGGGCCGGGCCGACCGATCAACAGCGTGGACCGGCGCATGGCGGTTCTTGCCGGGCTGGGTGCGGTGGACTGGGTGATCAGCTTCTCTGAAGGCACCCCGGAAAATCTGCTGCGCGAGTTCAAGCCGGACGTGTTGGTCAAGGGGGGCGATTACGGCATCGATCAGGTGGTCGGCGCCGATATCGTCAGCGCTTACGGCGGCACCGTGAAGGTGTTGGGACTGGTGGAAAACAGCTCGACGACGGCGATTGTCGAGAAGATCCGCAGTCGCTGATCAGATGAATCTTTACCGTTGTGTACTGCGTGTGAACGGATTTTGCCTTGGGGATCTCACCGTTTCCGTTGAAGTTGGCAGGTTTGAATCCGCTGCGCTTGCCTGCCAATGTCGCGTGGACATTAACTTATGAAAGTCATGCTCCTGGTGATGGACGAACAGCGGGTCATTCTCGACCGGCTCTACGACATCGTGCAGCAGAACTGTGATGAATGCGTCATCCATCGTTTGACCAAACAGCAGCAGATGAACCTGGGGCCGTTTCTGGCCTCGGTGGATTATCAGACCTTCGATCGTGTGGTGATTTTCTCCCGCGTCAAACGTCTGACTCCGCAGTTGCGGGTGCTCAAGTGCATACCGGGGCTGGTTTTCCTTGAACACGACGCCTATCAGAACTACATGCCGGCGAGTAAGTACCGCGGCGTGTATTCGCGGTTGTACCGGCGGTTGCCGAGTTGCCGGGCGCTGGTGTCCGGTGCAGTAGTTGCGCGCAAGATGCTCGCCGAGGGCATCGACACGGTGTTCGTCTCCAAGGGTTATGACGAGCAGATGCTGCACAACACCGGCGTCGAGCGCGACATTCCCATCGGTTTTCTCGGCAGCCTGAAAAGCACCGAGTACGCCGAGCGCAAGGCCATGCTCGAGTCGCTTTCGCGGCGGACCGGAATGCTGGTGACCCGGACCAAATCCGGTGAGGAATACCTGCAGACCCTCAACCGCATCCGCATCTTCGTCAGCGCCGACATCGGCATGAATGAGTTCATGATCAAGAACTTCGAGGCCATGGCCTGCGGCTGCGTGCTGCTGGCCTGGAGCCAGGGCGAGGAAGACCGCCTGCTCGGTTTCGAAGACATGCACAACACCGTGTTCTATCGCAGCGAAGAAGAAGCGGTGGAGAAGATCAAGCTGCTGCAGAGCGATCCCGAACTGGCCGAGCGCATTGCCCGCAATGGCCAGGCGTTTGCCGAGAGCCGCTATTCGTTTGCCCGTGTCGGGCAAGCCTTGGCGGCAGAAATTCAGCGCGAAATGCGCCCGTGGCAGCCACCGTCGGCATTCACGCAATGGTGGGTCAAAGTGCATTACGGGATGAAGGTGCCGGTCTGAAATGAAGGATCAACCCATGGCGCTGGATGCGCTGCCCGGTGGCGATCAAGCGGTGTTCGAGGCATTGCCGGCAGCGCTGCGCGACTGCCTGGGTCGTGCGGCGCGGGTGGTGCTGATTGCCAATAACCCGGCCATCACCGCAGCGGACTTTCAGGCGCTGAACCTTGGCGCCGATGACGTTGTGGTCAGCTTCAATACCTGTATCAAGGCAGCGTTGCTCAACGAGCAAAGCGTCAACGTCTTCGTGCACGGTTACAACGCGCCGGACGCCTACTTTTTTGGTTTGCCTTACGGGCCACTTGTACAGCAAATGTTCGAGCGCTCGGGCGAACGCTGTTTCAGCATGCTGGTGGGCTGCGCTGCGCCGATGTGTCCGTTGCCGCGCGTGGTCATGTACTGGGACCGCATTCCGCTGCCACCCCTATGGAATTACCCGGTTGACCGTCCGGGCGGCAAACGCTATGTCGGGCCATCCACCGGTTTCAATACGCTGGTGCTGTTCGATTGGCTGCGCGGTGAGGCCGGCTATAGCTATCAAGTGTTGACCCTGGGCTTTTCCAACGAAGCCGGGAAACTCTGGGGTGGGCACGCCTGGGACTACGAGCGCGACTGGCTACGCCAATCGAATATCGTCGCCATAGCGCTGCAACCGCAGCGCTGGTGGCAAAAGCTGTTTCGACGAAAGTAAGCGAAATCGTTTATCCGGATGCCGGCAGGCCCGAACGACTATCAAAAGGTGCTGTTGAGTGTTGAAAATCGCCGTGGCTTTTTTCGGGATCCCGAGAAATTCGCCGATCTGCTTCCCTTCCATCGAACAGAATGTTCTGGCGCAGTTGCCGGCGGGCAGCGAGGTGCAGTGCTTCTACCATCTGTACAAGGTCGATGAGGTGCAGAATGCGCGCTCCGGTGAAAAAGGCGCGCTGACGGCTGACAACTACCAGCCTTTCGAGGCGATGACCGGCACGCTGACGTCGACCGAAGGCGTGCTGGAGCGCTGGGATTTTGAACGGGTCAAGTCACTCGGTGACACCTGGGCCGATGACTATGCGTCGCTGCGCAATCTGATTTACCAGCTCAATTCGCTGCACACCGTGACCACGATGATCGAAGCCTTCGCCCCGGACTTCGTCGTTTACGTGCGCCCGGACAACTTCTTCCACACAGCGTTGCCCGGCTACGTGTTCAATCATGCCCAGGCTCGGCGGCACTACGCCTATATCCCGGACTGGCAATGGTGGGGCGGGCTCAATGATCGGTTTGCAGTGTGCGGACGCGATACCTACGTCGCGTATGGCAAGCGCATCGAGCGGATCTTCGACTTCTGCCAGGCGACCGGCAGAAAGCTGCACTCCGAGCGCTTGCTCAAATACGCGCTGCAACAGGCAGATGCAAAAATCTGCACATTGCCGACCCAGGCGTCACGCGTGCGTATTACCGGTGCCTTCGCCGAAGAGTCGTTCTCGCCCAAGCGTGGCATGGGCAAGCGTGAGAACCGTTACTTCCATTTCTTCGCCACGCTGCGGACCTGGTTCGATCGCCGGCGTTGACTTATGACTTGGCCGGTTTCTTTTTGCCCAGGCCAACCAGTCGCAGCGCCTTGATGCTCAATTGCTTGAGCCCCGAACGCGGGGCTTTGGCCGGTTGCAGACCTTGTTGCACCAGCCAGTCCTTCCAGCGAATCCGCTCCTCGCGCACCACCCAGCCTTGCTGAGTGGCGAAGCTCTCGGCCAGATAGAGCCCGCGGGTACTGGCCGGGACAAGTTTGTCGCGCTTGAGCGTGTACAGCTCGGCCACTGGCGCGCCGTCCTTGAGCGGCATCAGGTACAGGTCGGGGCGCTTGCGATCGAGGCGGGCCACCAGTTGGTCACCTTCCAGCCGCTCATCGACATGGAACAGGCTCAGGGACTTGGCTTCCTTGGGCACGTCCAGGCGCAAGTCGTAGATCAATTGCAGGGAAGCGGTCGGCAGGTGCACATAGGCCCGCGGCCGTTCGAGCAATTGCAGACTGGCGCAACGCACCGGTCGTGCCGAGCCGGACAGCGGCGTCAGGCGAAACGGCAGCGCTTCGCGATAATGCAGGGCCGCCGAGTAGGGCGCCGGTAGCCAGGTGTCATTGAAGCGTCCGCCGAGCCAGCCTTCCGGCGTTTCCAGCAGGCACTCTTCGGCAATTTCCTGAATCGCTGTGTGCAGCGGAATATTCAATTCGTGGGCCGGCACGTAACCGGAAATCAATTTCAGCACCACGTCGCCGCGATCCTGGCGGCGCTGGCGCACCAGCACCCAGTAATCGCGATTCTGCCAGTGGAGGGTCAGGCGCACCGAGACGCCGAGGTTGGCCAGTTCCAGCGAGAAGTGCTCGGCATCGGCCACGCTCACCGGCTTGCGTCGCTGCAGGGTCTGCGCGAAATTCAGCGGCATGCCGACGCTCTGGTAGCTCAGGCCTTCGGCAGTGGCTTCGACGAACAGCGGCAGGGTCTTGAAGTTGCTCGGGTTCTTGCGGATCAGCGTGCGCGGCATATCGGCTCCTGCTTAAGGCCGCGGGGCGGCGTCAGTGACCACGAAGGACCTGGGCAACGGTCGCAACGTTGTGGGCGAGGTGCAGCGGATTGATCGTGCCGACAATAGCACTGGCGACGCCAGCTTGCGCGAACAGCAACTCGAAGCTGGCACGCACCGGATCCACGCCCGGACTCAGACAGACGTGACCGCTGGCCAAGGCTTTTTTCACCAGAATGGCTTTGCCGTGGGCAGCAGCATAGTCAATGACCGCCCTCTCGTTTTGTTCGTTCAGATTGTAGGTGACCATCGCACAGTCGCCTTGCTCGAGGGCTTTGAGACCGCCCTCGACGGTTTTGCCGGAAAAGCCGAAGCCGCGAATCTTGCCCTCGGCCTTGAGCGCCGCGAGTGTCGCGTAAACCTCTTCGCGTTCAAGGATTGCCAGATCGTTGCCGTCGGAGTGCACCAGCACCAGGTCGATAAAATCGGTTTCCAGACGTTGCAGGCTGCGTTCCACCGACATTCGCGTGTGCGCTGCGCTGAAATCGTGGCGCGACAGGCCGTCGGCAAACTCCTCGCCGACCTTGCTGACGATCACCCAGTCCTGGCGCTGGCCGCGCAGCAGCGGGCCGAGGCGTTCTTCGCTGCGGCCATAGGCCGGGGCGGTGTCGATCAGGTTGATGCCCAGCTCGTGGGCCTGACGCAGCAGCATGCGCGCGGCGTCGTCGTCGGGAATCTGAAAACCGTTGGGGTATTTCACCCCTTGGTCGCGGCCGAGTTTGACCGTGCCCAGACCCAGCGGCGAAACCGTCAGGCCCAGGCTGCCCAATGGACGATGAAAATCATGCAGGGTGGCGATGGTCATGGCAGCAATTGCTCCCAGGCCGGCACACCCAATGGCGGTTTTGGCAGTGGCGGCAATGGCTCGGCGGCTTGCGGCGCAATACCGTCGCGCTCCAGCGCGGCGATGACCCGATCGGCAAAATCCGGCGCCAGCGCCAGTTTGGTCGGCCAGCCGACCAGCAAGCGGCCCTGCTCGGCGAGGAAGGCGTTGTCTGGCCGCGTCAGCCCGGTTTGCAGCGGCTCGGCGCGGTCGACACGCAGGGTCGCCCATTGCGTGGTGCTGAGGTCGATCCACGGCAGCAACTGAGCAATTTCCTTTTGCGCGGTGGCGATCTGCTCGGCCGGCTCGCGATGCACGCCTTCGCTCTCGGCGATATCGCCGCCCATGTACCAGACCCATTGGCCATCAGCGGCCGGGTGGGTGGTCACGGTAATGCGCGGTTTGGTCCCGCCGCCGAGGCAGTGGGCGTACAGCGGTTTCAGGCCCGGACCTTTGGCGATGATCATGTGCAGCGGCCGGCGTTGCATCGCCGGTTGGCTGAGGCCGAGCGCTTCGAGCAACTGCGCAGTGCCGGCGCCAGCACTGAGGACGATGCGCTGCGCACGGATGGCGCGGTCGTCAACCGTCAGGCCGACCAGCACGCCATCCTCGAGCAGCGGTTCGATGGACTGCCCGGCGAGCAGGCCATCGCCGGCCAGGTCGGCCAGCCGCTGAATCAGGCTCGGCACGTCGACCACCAGTTCGGCGAGACGGTAGACCTTGCCCTTGAAGCGCTTGTCTTGCAGGGCCGGCGGCAGCTCGTCGCCCTTGACCTGATCGACGCGGCCACGCACGGCTTTGCTGGCGAAGAAACTGGTGAGGTTGCCGGCCAGCGTGCCCGGCGACCACAGATAATGGGCTTCGGACAGCAGGCGCACGCCGGAAAGATCCAGCTCGCCGTTGCCGGCCAGCGCTTCGCGCCAGCGCCGCGGCATGTCGGCGATCGCTTCCGAAGCCCCGGTCAATGCGCCGTGCAAGGCGTATTTGGCGCCGCCATGAATGATCCCCTGCGACTTCACGCTTTGCCCGCCGCCGAGGCTGGCGCTTTCCACCAGCACGGTCGAAAAACCCTGACGGCGCAGGCGCGCGTTCAGCCAGAGGCCGGCGACACCAGCGCCGACAATCAGAACGTCGGTGGAAATAACGGATGGCATGCAGCGACCTCAGTGTTCAAGACGAGGGCGCAGTATACAGACTCGGGAAAGGGGCGGATTTGTCGATGATCAACAGAGGAAACGCATATCTGTAGGAGTGAGCCTGCTCGCGATAGCGGTCTACCAGACGACATGAATGTTGAATGGCAGACCGCTATCGCGAGCACGCTCACTCCTACAGGGGGATGTGTTTTGTTTTTAGTGGCCTGCGGTTTTCGAGAACAGCTGGATGACGACTACGCCCAGCACGATCAGCGCCATCCCCGCCATCGCCGGTAAATCGAGTTTCTGCCCGTACAGAAACAGCGCCGCGACGCTGACCATCACGATACCCATGCCGGCCCATACCGCGTAGGCGACGCCGACCGGAACGGTGCGCACCACCAGCGTCAGCATCCAGAACGCGATTGCATAGCCGACGATGACCAGGATCAGCGGCAGCGGCGTGCTGAAACCCTTGACGGCTTTCATCGACACGGTGGCGATCACTTCGGCGCAGATTGCGATGGCCAGATAGGCGTAAGCGTTCATGATTTCAATCCTCAAATAAATTGTTGCTCACTGAGGCGGCATTCTAGGGATTCGTCAGATGGGGTAAAGTCATTACCTATCTGTTCTGTAGATGGGTTGGTAAGCCACATGCAATGGGATCTTGACCAGTTGCGCGTATTTGTAGAGGTCGCCGAACAGCGATCGTTCTCCGCCGTGGCGCGTCAGCAGCGCAAGGCCCAATCAGCCATCAGCAGCACAATCGCCATGCTTGAAGCCGACTTGGGTGTGAGCCTGTTCGAACGCAGCAGCGGGCGTCAGCCGACGCTTACCGAGGCGGGGGAAGCCTTGCTTGAAGAGGCGCGCGAAGTGCTGCGCCAGTGCGAACGCCTGAACGGCCGCGCCATGGCGATGTTGCGCGGCCAGGAAGCGCAATTGCGCGTGGCGCAGGATGAAGCGATGCCGTATCAGGCGTTGGTGGAAAGTTTCGGTGAGCTGGCCGAGCAGTTTCCCAGTCTCGAAGTGCAACTGACCAGCGCCGCCCAAGGCGAAGTCGCACACAAACTGGTCGAGCGCCGCGCCGATCTTGGCCTGCTGTTCTATCACGATGAAATTCCCGAAGCGCTCGAACGGCGTGTGCTCGGCAGCGTGGAAATGGTCACGGTGTGCGGCATCCATCATCCGTTGGCAGCGCAGTCTTACGTGACTTGCCAGCAGTTGGCGCAGCACCGGCAATTATTAATGTCCACGCAAACCAGCGTCTACCCCGGTAACGAAGCGGCCAGTCCACAAGTGTGGCGCGCTGACAGTTTCTATGTGATGTCCGAATGGCTGGTGCGCAACCTTGGCTGGGCCTGGTTGCCACGCCATGTGGTGCAGTATTCGGCCTATCAAGGGCAGATGGTCGAACTCGCCAGCGAATGGACGCCGCCGGCCCTGGTGGTGGAACTGGTCTGGCGCCGTGACGAGCCGCTCGGCCCGGCCGCGCGCTGGCTGGCTGAACGTTTTGCCGTGCACTTGCGCGCGATCGGCGACAAAAGCCGATAAACTCCGCCGCCATGAATAGAACTCTGTACACCGCGCTGTTTTACCTGGGGCTGCCACTGGTGGCGATTCGGCTGTGGCTGCGCGCGCGCAAGGCGCCGGCCTACGCCAAACGGATCGGCGAACGTTTCTCCTGCAACATGCCGACACTGCAGCCCGGCGGCATCTGGGTCCACGCCGTATCAGTGGGCGAAAGCATTGCCGCGGCGCCGATGATTCGCGCCTTGCTGCAACGTTATCCACAGTTGCCGATCACCGTGACCTGCATGACGCCGACCGGTTCGGAGCGGATTCAGGCGCTGTTCGCCAACGAACCGCGCATCCAGCATTGCTATCTGCCGTATGACTTGCCCTGCGCGGCGGCGCGTTTTCTTGATCGCGTCCAGCCAAAACTCGCGGTGATCATGGAAACCGAGTTGTGGCCCAATCATATTCACCAATGCGCCAATCGCGGCATACCGGTGGCGTTGGCCAACGGACGCTTGTCCGAGCGCTCAGCGAAAGGCTACGCCCGCTTCAGCAAATTGACCGCGCCAATGCTCGCCGAGATGAGTCTGCTTGCCGTGCAGACCGACGCCGAGGCTCAGCGCTTCCGCGATCTGGGCGCGCGGCCGGAAACCGTCGAGGTCACCGGTTCGATCAAGTTCGACCTGACCATAGACCCGCAACTGCTGCAACGCGCCGCCGAACTGCGCGGTCAGTGGCAGGCGCAGGATCGTCCAGTGTGGATCGCCGCCAGCACCCACGAA
This sequence comes from Pseudomonas sp. R1-1, assembly GCF_051132135.1. Taxonomy (NCBI): domain Bacteria; kingdom Pseudomonadati; phylum Pseudomonadota; class Gammaproteobacteria; order Pseudomonadales; family Pseudomonadaceae; genus Pseudomonas; species Pseudomonas sp. R1-1. The sequence continues at coordinate 5,651,129 of NZ_CP071663.1, read as the reverse complement.
GGCGAAGACGAAGTGGTGCTCGACGCCCATCGTCGCCTGTTGGCCAATCATCCGGATGCATTGTTGATTCTGGTACCGCGCCACCCCGAACGTTTCAATGCGGTGTTCGAACTGTGCCAGCGCGAAGGTTTCGCCACGGTACGGCGCTCGACCGGTGCCCATGTCGATGCGCAGACGAGCGTGCTGCTCGGCGACACCATGGGCGAGTTGCTGTTTCTCTACGCCCTGGCCGACAGCGCCCTCGTCGGCGGCAGTCTGGTCCCGAACGGCGGACACAATCTGCTCGAGCCGGCAGCACTGGCAAAACCGATAATCAGCGGTCCGCACTTGTTCAACTTCCTCGATATCGCCGCGCAACTGCGCGAAGCCGGGGCACTGGCCGAAGTGGACGATGCTGAAGGGTTGGCAGTCGAGGTGCAGCGTTTGTTCGAATTACCGCGCGATGCGCAGCGCATGGCCGAGGCCGGGCTGGCGGTGATGCGCCGTAATCAGGGCGCCTTGCAGCGACTGCTGGAGGGTTTGGGCAGGTTGGTGGGGTAGCCTTCGAGCGGACGGGCGCCGAGAAGCACAGCACGCCAGAGACGTAAATACACCTGTTACTTCTTACAGTAGCGGATCCGTAAACAAGCGTTCAGTCTATTCCCTGGGTACAAGGGAATTTATCAGACATGAACGTTCAGCCTTATGCCACTACACCGACGTTATCGGTTGTGGAGTCACGTGGCCTGGTCATCCGTGACGTTGATTATTATCTGCATCCGGATCAATCGGTTGTGGACCCTCGCATTACGCGTCATGTATTCGATGGCGTTGGGCGCGTGGTGCAGTCCTGGGATGCACGATTATGGGGTGCTGCGCCGACGCCGAACACTGAAACGGTTTATGGTTTGAGCGGTCAGGTTGTATTGACTGACAGTGTTGATGCGGGCTGGCAATTGAGCCTGTTGGGCCAGGCGGGCTTGCCGCATTTACTATGGGATGGACGGGGGAACCAGCGTCATCTCGGTTATGACGAGCAGCAGCGACCGTTAGTGGTTACGGAACATGCTGCTGATGAGCTGCCCAAAGTGGTGGAGCGGATGCTCTATGGAGACCTGACTGCCGAGCATAATCAATGCGGCCGGCTGGTTCGCCACGATGATCCGGCGGGCTCTCAGACCTTCGAAGAATATGGTTTGGCAGGGGGTGTGCTGATTGAAAACAGGCGTTTTCTGATCGAACTGGAAACGCCCGACTGGCCCGTGAACGAAGAGGCCAGAGACGCGTTGCTGGAGCCTCGGGCTTTCGTCACGCACCGCGCTATCGCGCCCACGAATGAGGTTTATCAGCAATTTGATGCCATGGGCAATATGCGAACCTTCGGTTATGACGCCGCAGGGCAGTTGCTTGATGTTCGGCTGTTGCAGGCGGGTGAAACCCGACAACCGCAACTATTGGTCAGCAATATCCGCTACAACGCACAGGGCCTGATTGAAAGCGAAACCGCTGGCAATGGTTTGACAAGTTACGCCACATACGCGCGAGAAGATGGCAGGCTTATCAGGCTGTTTACGGCAATCGCGAACCAGAGCCCCTTGCAAGATCTTAGTTACGTTTACGATCCGGTGGGCAATGTCATCGAGCAGGAAGACAAATCCCAAGCCGTAGCCCACTTCAATAATCAGCGGGTTGAGCCGGTCAACCGCTATCGCTACGACAGCTTCTATCAACTGGTCGAAACCCGGGGGTGGGAAGTCAGTCAGCCGAGCCACGGCCCTTGTTTGCCGGCTATGCTGCCCTTGCCGTTAGACCCCAACCAACGGCGTAATTACACCCGGTGCTTCGACTATGACCGTGCCGGTAACCTGCTCGCTCGCTACCAGAGTGGCTCGCCGGGTCTCTCGATGTTCACTTCGGCGCGCAGCAACCGCAGTCTCGCTCAACGGGATGATGGGACATTGCCAGAAGAATCCGACATTGCTGCTGGTTTCGATGCCTGCGGTAATCAGCGCGAATTGCAACGTGGTCAAGGCATGACCTGGGACTGTCGCAATCTGTTGCGCAAGGTGTCGTTGGTCAAGCGCAAAGGTGAGGCTGACGATGATGAGTGTTATGTCTACGCTCATCCCGGTCTTCGAATACGTAAAACAAGAACTGCCCGAAGTGGCAGCCGGACGCAGAGTACCGATGTCCGTTATCTTCCGGGGCTGGAGATCCATTACGGCAGCGGTGGGGTCGAACACCATGTCATCAGCATCAAAGCCGGCCGCAATCAGGTTCGAGCGCTGCATTGGCCGGCAGGCACGCCGAACGATCAACTACGCTATAGCCTTTGTGATCATCTCGGCTCCAACACACTAGAGCTGAACCACGAGGGCAGCGTACTGACGCAAGAACATTATTATCCTTTTGGCGGGACGGCATGTTGGGCGGGGCGAAGCGCAGTGGTGGCGCAGCATAAAACCGTGCGCTATGCAGGTAAGGAACGGGATGCGACGGGGCTTTATTATTACGGTTATCGGTATTACGCGTCGTGGTTTCAGCGCTGGATAACGGCAGATCCCGCGCGAAACATTGACGGGCTTAATCTATATCTATTTTGCGGAAATAATCCTGCAACTTATCAAGACGCATCGGGATTGGCTAAATATAAAGGCAAGGGCGACGCAGTCGAGAAGTTCAGGGGCGACATGGGAGGGGTAATTGCCGCACGAGGATTGAAGGAAATAAAGAAAAAGTTTCCGGAGAAAGGCCAGCGTTTGGAAAACAGCCTGCAGCTTATCCCCAAGGCGACAGCGGAGGCGATTCGCGTATTGAAAGAAGAGAATGTTGATTGGGTTTATCAGCATTTTACCTCACGAATATTTGGGACCCACTCCACCCCGGAGGCTCTGCGTCAGCAACTATTAAGCGTGCTGGTGCCGTTGAAGAAGACTGCTGATAAATACGCGGGTGGCAGATCAGAGCGTCTGGTTTTGGCTGAACGAGGTGGGAATTTGGGGAACACAGCGAATACCCACCCGGAAGACCCGCGTAAAAGGATATTTCTAAGCGACGAAGCTCTCGATATGTCGCCTGCCAGTTTTGTAACTACGATTGTGCACGAATCATCACATCGTTTGAAAAAACCGACTCACGATTTCGTGTATTACGCTTTGGATTTTACGTTGACCGCTGATGATTCTGATCATTCAACCTCTATAGTCGACCGGATCTCCAGTGGTCAAGAGAATAGATATTTGGCAGAAACGGCAATGAAAAAACTTACTGATGATGCGCGCGCAGAGTTTTTCGGAAATATGGATGTTCAGGCGGTTACCGAAAAAATGAATGGCGATCCTGGTTTCTTGCAAAAAATCCTGCTATCGAATGCCGACTCCTACGCGCTGTTAGTGAAATCGATATCGAATCCGCTGTTGAAGAATAGTAACTTCTAATGACAAACCTATAGCGCAGATAATCTCAAGCCCATCGCAGCTCCCATGGGAACCCCCTGGAGCTGCGGCGATTTCGATTTTCATGGCCGGGCCTTGAGCTGCGCCTCGGCCGCTGAGGCCAGATCCGGCGGCAAGAAATCCTTGTCCGGGTTGTAGTCGGCTTTCAGATAGCGCCGCAGGTCTTGCAGATCCCCCGGGTTCAACGTGCCCGCTGCCTGTTTCAGGCGCAGGTTGTCGAGGATGTAGTCGTAGCGGGTGTTGTTGTAGTTGCGCACCGAGGTGTACAGCTGACGCTGGGCGTCGAGCACGTCGACGATGTTGCGCGTGCCGACCTGATAACCGATTTCCGTGGCTTCCACCGCGCTCTGGTTGGAGATGATCGACTGCCGGCGCGCCTGCACCTGCTCGACGTCGGTGTTCACTGCGCGGTGCAGGTTACGGGTGTTTTCCACCACCTGACGGCGCAGCGATTCGCGCTGCTGCTCGCTCTGATCGAGTTGTGCGTAGGACTGGCGCACTTGCGAACTGGTCAGCCCGCCGCTGTAGATCGGAATGCTCAGTTGCAGGCCCAGGGTGCTTTGTTCGACGTTGCCACCATAAGGCGCACCGAAGGAGTTCGGGTTGGCAAAGCCCAGCGCGTCGTTATCACCTTTTTCATATTTGGCTACGGCATCGAGGGTCGGCAAGTGCCCGGCCTTGCGCTGCTTGAGCGTTTGTTCGGCCGAGCTGACGGCGTAGTTGCTGGCGAGCAGATTGAGGTTCTGCCGCGCCGCGGTGTCGACCCAGGATTTCGCATCGTTCGGCGCCGGCGGCAGAATCGGCAGCGTGTGAACGATGCCCTGAATCGAGTTGTACTGGCGGTTGGTCAGGGTGATCAACGCTTCGAAGGCATCATCGACCTGGCGTTGCGCGACGATGCGGTTGGCCCGCGCGGTGTCGTAACTGGCTTGCGATTGCAGCACGTCGGTCTTGTCCGACAGGCCGACATCGAAGCGCTCGTTGGACTGATCGAGCTGACGCTTGAACGCGGCTTCTTCAGCCTTGGTCGAGGCGAGGTTGTCCTGGCTGCGCAGCACATTGAAATAGCTTTCGGCGGTTTGCAGGATCAGGTTCTGCTCGGTCGCCGAGAGTTGCAGGGCGGCCTGTTCATTGACGTCCTTGGCGGCCTGATACTGGAACCAGCGATCGGCGCGGAACAGCGGTTGGGCGAGGGTCGCCTGATACGAATGAGCGCTGCGATTGGCAATCGCCGAAGGCTGGTCGATCGAGGTGCGCACGTCGGCGACTTCGGCGCCACCGGACAGATTCGGCAGCAAGCCGGCGCGGGCCTGCGGCACCACTTCTTTTTGCGCGCCGTACTGGGCGCGGGCGGCGGCCAGATCGGCATTGTTGTCGACCGCTTCCTGATAGACGCTGACCAGATCGGTTTTGGTCGACAAGGGCGCTTCGGCCGCCCAGGCCATTGCGTTGGACGCACAAGACACGGCCACAGCCAGTGAGAGTTTGCGCAGCATGAGGCGATCCCTAGCATTAATATTATGGAAATAATCCGGGCGCCCAAGGTAAGGCGCGGCCTGCACAGCGTCAAGGCGGGGCAGAGCAAGGCGAGTGTAGTTGTGCAAACGCCTCACAACAATCGGCCGAGCCCCTGTATTTATGCCATTGATCATGGCGTTTGCCGCGGTGTTGGCGTTCTTTGCCAGTTGTGTCTAGACTGGCCGGGTTCTTGTCGGGGTGCCTTGCTATGAGGCTGAGATCGAATAATTTCGGATCCCGTTGAACCTGATCAGGTTAGCGCCTGCGTAGGGAACAAGATTTCTCGTCACCCGGCGAGTCCTCTTGTGCTTCGTCCGGGAAATTGTTCGACAATCGAACGCCCCCATGACGAATGCACAGCACCGGTTCTGGTGCGTCCGTGCCTCTCAGGTTCTGCTCCGACAATCCACTGCTGGATGCTGTCTGGAGAGCCCGTGATGACGACAAAAGAAAAAAACGCGATCAACCTCAGTGACTCGGCCAAGGTCGATGAGCAATCGGTCAAGCCGTTCACCCGTTCGCAAAAAGTCTACGTTCAGGGCTCGCGCCCGGACATCCGCGTGCCGATGCGCGAAATCAGCCTGGACGTGACCCCGACCGACTTCGGCGGCGAAATCAACGCGCCGGTCACCGTCTACGACACCTCCGGCCCGTACACCGATCCGAACGTGGTCATCGATGTGCGCAAAGGTCTGGCCGATGTGCGTTCGGCGTGGATCGACGACCGTGGCGACACCGAGCGTCTGCCGGGCCTGAGTTCGAACTTCGGCCGCGAGCGCCTCGCCGATCCAGAACTGACCAAACTGCGCTTCGCTCACGTCAACAATCCGCGCCGCGCGAAGGCCGGTGGCAATGTCACGCAGATGCACTACGCGCGTCAGGGCATCATCACGCCCGAGATGGAATTCGTCGCCATCCGCGAAAACATGAAGCTGGAAGTAGCCCGCGCCGCCGGATTGCTGGATCAGCAACACCCGGGCCACAGCTTCGGCGCCAGCGTACCGAAAATCATCACCCCTGAATTCGTGCGTGACGAGATCGCCCGGGGCCGCGCAATCATCCCGGCCAACATCAACCACACCGAACTGGAACCGATGATCATCGGCCGTAACTTCCTGGTGAAGATCAACGGCAACATCGGCAACAGCGCTCTGGGTTCGTCCATCGAAGAAGAAGTGGCGAAACTGACGTGGGGCATTCGCTGGGGCGCGGACAACATCATGGACTTGTCCACCGGCAAGCACATTCACGAAACCCGCGAATGGATCATCCGTAACTCGCCAGTGCCGATCGGCACGGTGCCTATCTATCAGGCCCTGGAAAAAGTCGGCGGCGCGGCCGAAGACCTGACCTGGGAGCTGTTCCGCGACACGCTGATCGAGCAGGCCGAGCAGGGCGTCGACTACTTCACCATCCACGCCGGTGTGTTGCTGCGCTATGTGCCGCTGACCGCCAAACGCGTGACCGGCATCGTTTCCCGTGGCGGTTCGATCATGGCCAAGTGGTGCCTGGCGCACCACAAGGAGAACTTCGCCTACACGCATTTCGAAGAAATCTGCGAAATCATGAAAGCCTACGATGTCAGCTTTTCGCTGGGCGATGGCTTGCGTCCGGGCTCGATCGCCGACGCCAACGACGCCGCGCAATTCGGCGAACTGGAAACCCTCGGCGAGCTGACCAAGATCGCCTGGAAGCACGATGTGCAAACGATGATCGAAGGCCCGGGTCACGTGCCGATGCAGTTGATCAAAGAGAACATGGACAAGCAGCTCGAGTGCTGCGATGAGGCGCCGTTCTACACCCTCGGCCCGCTGACAACCGACATCGCTCCGGGTTACGACCACATTACTTCCGGTATCGGTGCGGCAATGATCGGCTGGTTCGGCTGCGCGATGCTCTGCTACGTGACGCCGAAGGAACACCTGGGCCTGCCGAACAAGGATGACGTGAAGACCGGGATCATCACTTACAAGATCGCCGCGCACGCTGCTGATCTCGCGAAAGGGCATCCGGGTGCGCAGATTCGCGACAACGCCTTGAGCAAGGCGCGTTTCGAATTCCGTTGGGAAGACCAGTTCAACCTCGGCCTGGACCCGGACACCGCGCGTTCCTACCACGACGAAACCCTGCCGAAGGACTCGGCCAAGGTCGCGCATTTCTGCTCGATGTGCGGGCCGAAATTCTGCTCGATGAAGATCACCCAGGAAGTCCGCGAATACGCCGCCAACCAGCGCATCGACGCAGTCGACGTTGACGTCGCCAAGGGCCTGGCGGAACAGGCCGAGCGGTTCAAGCAGGAAGGCAGTCAGCTTTATAAAAAAGTCTGATCCCGTTTTCACTGATCGTTCCCACGCTCCGCGTGGGAATGCAGCCCGTGACGCTCCGTGTCACTGAACGCGGAGCGTCCCTAGAGGCATTCCCACGCAGAGCGTGGGAACGATCAGTCCTGGAGCCAGCCTGCTGGCGATAGCGATCAACACAACAACAATTGTTCCTCTGAGATAACACCCTTGAGCATTCAACCCGGTACCTATTCTCCCGACCTCGCCGTACCCGCTGACAAGCGTGTCTTCGGTGGTCGCGATCTGTTTTCCCTGTGGTTTTCCCTCGGCATTGGCCTGATGGTCTTGCAGACCGGTGCCTTGCTCGCACCCGGCCTGGGCCTGTCCGGCTCGCTGCTGGCGATTTTCCTCGGCACGCTGGTCGGTGTGCTGTTGCTGGCCGCCGTCGGCGTGATCGGCAGCGACACTGGCTTGTCGTCAATGGCGGCGCTGAAGCTCAGCCTCGGCAGCAAAGGTGCGAGCCTGCCGGCGCTGCTCAATCTGCTGCAACTGATCGGTTGGGGCTCGTTCGAAATCATTGTCATGCGCGACGCCGCCAGCCTGCTCAGCACCCGCGCATTCAGCGAAGGTTCGCTGTGGGCGAATCCGATCCTGTGGACGCTGTTTTTCGGTGCGCTGGCGACCTTGCTGGCAGTCAGTGGGCCGCTGACGTTTGTGCGGCAGATCCTGCGCAAGTGGGGCATCTGGCTGTTGCTCGCGGCCTGCCTGTGGCTGACCTGGAACCTGTTCGCCAAAGCCGATCTGGCTGCATTGTGGGCGCGCGCCGGTGATGGTTCGATGCCGTTTGCCGTGGGCTTCGACATTGCCATCGCCATGCCGCTGTCGTGGCTGCCGCTGATTGCCGATTACTCGCGTTTCGGCAAGCGCGCGAAGAATGTTTTCGGCGGGACCGCTGTGGGTTTTTTCATCGGCAACTTCTGGCTGATGAGCCTCGGCGTCGCCTACACCCTGGCTTTCGCGCCGAGCGGTGAGGTCAACGCGCTGCTGCTGGCACTGGCGGGTGCCGGGCTGGGCATTCCGCTGCTGCTGATTCTGCTGGACGAGTCGGAAAACGCCTTCGCCGACATTCATTCGGCCGCGGTATCGAGCGGGATTCTGTTGCGCCTGAAAGTCGAGCATCTGGCCTTGGCCATCGGCGTGATCTGCACGCTGATCGCACTGCTGGCGCCGTTGGCGCAGTACCAGAATTTCCTTTTGCTGATCGGCTCGGTGTTTGCGCCGCTGTTCGGCGTGGTGCTGGTCGATCACTTCATCCTGCGCAAGCGCAGTGCCCAGGTGGCCTCAGCCGCGTTGCGCTGGCCGGCGTTGCTGGCGTGGCTGGGTGGCGTGAGTACTTACCACTTGCTGGCCAATCTGTATCCGGATGTCGGTGCAACCCTGCCGGCGCTGGTGCTGGCAGGGCTGTTGCAGCTGATATTGGGTCGGGCTTTCAGTTACGGCCGGGAAACAGCTCAGGCTTGAGAATGCCGTTCAGACGCGGATAAGGAATCTTCAGTTCGACGTGGCCCAGCGCGTAAGGCGCAATGGTGGTCACGTCGTACTTGAGGATCACGCCGCCGTAGGTCAGCGCCACGTTCGGGGTTTTCACGAACGGCCAGTTCGCCACGAATTCCGGCTCCTGGTCGAGCTTGGTGCTGATCAGCCAGCTGTTGTGCGCAACCTGCGCGGCTTTCCAGAAGGCTTCTTCCTGGCCCGGCAGCAACATGTCGGACAGGTTCAGCACCTTGTGCTGCTGACGCGAATAATTGATGAAACCGCGACCCGGTGTGCCATGAGCACCGCCGGTATCGAGGTAGCTCGACAGCTCGATGATCACCAAGCCGTCATGCTGCTCGCGTACTTTCGCTTGCAGGTAGCTGCTGTAGCGCGGGCCGGCGCTGGCCAGAAGCTGTTCGCGATAAGCCGCCAGTGTCGGCGCGACCGGGGCGTTCTTCTCGGTGCGGGTCATCTGCAGCAGGCGTTTTTCAATGATGCCGTCCAGTGCCGGTTCGTCCGGAAACTGCAACGTATCGATGTTCACCAGCGGGCATTCAGGGTTGGCGCAGCCGGGCTTGAGCTGTTCCGAGGCATCGCGTTTGGTTTCCAGCGGCGTGCGGTAGTTGGGCTGGAACAGGCTGGCACAGGCGCCCAGAGTCAGGGCGATAGCGGCCACAGAGGCAATTTTGAAAAGCGACATGGGCGTCCTTTCGAAAGCAGGGGAAGGCAAAAAAGTTACCGCTTCGACTCTCAACGAAGCAGTCAGTTCGCCACTAAGCTAATTAGAGTGGGTTTCGCCGTCACCGTCCATCCCGCTGACGGTAAAGGGGCTGCATCAAACGGTGCGGGCGCGTTAGGATGGCGCGAAGTCGAGGTTGCCCGGTCACCCAGCGCAACCTCCTCATGGACTTGTAGTAGAGAGGATGCTCATGACCGATTTTGCCAACGCCATTCCGACCGCCGTGGATATTGTGCGGCGCGAAAAATGCTATGAGGGCTTCTACAAGCTCGATCGCGTGCACCTGCGCCATGAGCTGTTTGCCGGTGGCATGAGCCGCGAAATCAACCGGGAAATTTTTGTTCGCCACGACGCTGTGTGCGTGCTGCCCTACGATCCGCAGCGCGACGAAGTGGTGCTGATCGAGCAGTTTCGCGTCGGCGCCATGGGCAAGGCCGACAATCCGTGGCTGGTCGAACTGGTTGCCGGTCTGATCGACAAGGATGAGCAGCCGGAAGAAGTTGCTCACCGCGAAGCGCAGGAGGAAGCTGGACTGGACATCAAGGCGCTGTGGCCGATGACCAAGTATTTCCCCTCGCCGGGTGGCAGCAACGAATTCGTGCATTTGTATCTGGGGCGTTGCAGTACCGAGGGTGTGGGCGGTCTGCATGGTCTGGAAGAAGAGGCAGAAGATATCCGCGTCACGGTCTGGGCTTTTGAAGATGCCTTGCAGGCCGTCCGTGACGGACGCATTGCCAATGCGGCGAGCATCATCGCCTTGCAGTGGCTGGCGCTGAACCGCGCCGAAGTGAGGGGGTTATGGTTGTAAACAAGCTGCGCGATCGTTATCGAGTCGACCTCGTGGCGCTGCAAGCCGCCTGCGAGGCCAACTACGCGCGCCTGATGCGCTTGCTGCCGGACATGCGCAGCGAGCCCGAGGCGCGGCGCATCGCCGTGACCCAGGGCGAGCAGATGCTCGGCGTGCTTGCCCTCGAAGTGCTGCAGACCTGCCCGTACACCACGACGTTGCAGGTGCGCCAGGAACACAGCCTGCCCTGGCTGCCGGTGCCGCAACTGGAAGTGCAGGTCTATCACGACGCACGCATGGCCGAAGTGGTCAGCGCCGAACATGCACGCCGCTTTCGCGGCATCTATCCTTACCCGAATGCTTCGATGTACCAGCCGGATGAAAAGGCTCAGCTCAATCTGTTCCTGGGGGAATGGCTGAGCCATTGCCTGGCGTTGGGGCATGAGTACGAAGTCGTACGCTAGTTGTGAACTGTGTCCGGTTCGCCGGTTTCCTCTTTGCCTGAACCCCCAGCATAATTGCGGCACCTGACCGATTCCGTGCTTTTGCCTTGGGAGAACGCCTTTGCCGAGCGTATCCACGTTGACCACCGCCGATCCGGCGCTGCTGGTGCAGTTGTCCGACAGCCATCTGTTCGCTGAGGCGGACGGTGCGCTGCTGGGCATGAAAACCCGCGAGAGCCTGCAAAAGGTCATTGAGCGGGTGCTGGAGCAGCAGCCGCAGATCGATCTGCTGCTGGCCACCGGCGATATCTCCCAGGACGGCACGCTGGAGTCGTATCAACGGTTTCGCCAGATGAGCGCGCAAATCGACGCGCCGGCGCGGTGGATTCCCGGCAACCACGATGAACCGATGATCATGGCGCAGGCAGCGGTGCAAAGTACGCTGCTGGAGCCGGTGGTCGATATCGGCAACTGGCGAGTGACGCTGCTCGACTCGGCGGTGCCGGGATCGGTACCCGGGTATCTGCAGGACGATCAGTTGCAGTTGCTGGCCCGCTCGCTGAGCGAAGCGCCGGAGCGCCATCATCTGGTGTGTTTCCACCATCATCCGGTGTCGATTGGCTGTGCGTGGATGGAGCCGATCGGTTTGCGCAACCCCGAAGCGTTTTTCGAGGTGCTGGATCGCTTTCCGCAGGTGCGCGCAGTGTTGTGGGGGCATGTGCATCAGGAAATCGACCGCGAGCGCAATGGCGTGCGCTTGCTGGCCTCGCCATCGACCTGCATTCAGTTCGAGCCGGGAAGTGTGGATTTCAAGGTGGGCGAGCAGGCGCCGGGGTATCGATGGCTGCGGCTGTGGCCGGATGGGCGGTTGGAGACCGGCGTGGAGCGCCTGACCGGTTTTGCTTTTACCGTTGATTACGGTTCCAACGGCTACTGAGCTGATAATCAAAAGCCCCTCACCCCAACCCTCTCCCAGGGGGAGAGGGGGCCGACCGCGGTGTGTTTCGAGATCCGCCGACCTGAATCAGCGGCGTCGATTATGGATTCACTGAAGTTCGCTCAAGTCGGTGTAGTACGTGAATATCCCCCATTCAGTCCCCTCTCCCTCCGGGAGAGGGCTAGGGTGAGGGCGGCTCTTGCAGTTACACCAATTTATCGAGCCCACCCCCAATCCCGGCCCTTCTCCCTGTAAACTCCGCTATCTTTCGCCGACAGCCAGGGAGCTCAAATGTCCGGTTCGATCCTCTATATCCACGGTTTCAACAGCGCGCCGGCCTCGAAGAAGGCCTGTCAGCTGGTAACGGTGATGGAGCGGCTGGGTTTGAGCGAGCAACTGCGAGTACCGGCCCTGCATCACCATCCGCGCGAAGCCATCGGTCAGTTGCAGCAAGCGATTGCCGAGCTGGGCCGGCCGCTGCTGGTGGGAAGTTCGCTCGGCGGCTACTATGCGACTCACCTGGCCGAGCGCCATGGCCTGAAAGCCCTGCTGGTCAACCCGGCGGTCAGCCCGCACCGGATGTTCGACGGCTATCTGGGCCCGCAGAAAAACCTGTATACCGATGAAACCTGGGATTTGACCCACGACCACGTCGCGGCGCTGGCCGAACTGCAAGTGCCGGCACCGCAGGATGCGCAGCGCTATCAGGTCTGGTTGCAAACCGGCGACGAAACGCTGGATTATCGCCTCGCCCAGCAGTATTACCGCGCCTGTGCCCTGCGCATCCAGGCCGGCGGCGATCACAGTTTCCAGGGCTTTGCCGGGCAGTTGCCAGCATTGCTGAGTTTTGCCGGCATTGGCGCCGATATGTATCAGGCAATCGATTTCACCGCACTGTGAAGTGTTGCCCCTATTCAATGAATGACTGACGACGAGACCCTATGGCCACTCCCAGCGCTAGCTCTTATAACGCCGACGCCATCGAAGTCCTCTCGGGCCTCGACCCGGTGCGCAAACGCCCCGGCATGTACACCGACACCAGTCGGCCGAACCACCTCGCCCAGGAAGTCATCGACAACAGCGTCGACGAAGCCTTGGCCGGCCACGCCAGATCCGTACAGGTCATCCTGCACGCCGACCACTCGCTGGAAGTCAGCGACGACGGCCGTGGCATGCCGGTCGACATCCACCCGGAAGAGGGCGTGTCAGGCGTCGAACTGATCCTGACCAAGCTGCATGCGGGCGGCAAGTTTTCCAACAAGAACTACCAGTTCTCCGGCGGTCTGCACGGGGTGGGTATTTCCGTGGTCAACGCGCTGTCGACCGAAGTGCGCGTGCGCGTCAAGCGCGACGGCAATGAATACCAGATGACCTTCAAGGACGGCTTCAAGGCCTCCGAACTGGAAATCGTCGGCACCGTTGGCAAGCGCAACACAGGCACCAGCGTGTACTTCGCGCCGGACCCGAAATACTTCGATTCACCGAAATTCTCCATCAGCCGCCTCAAGCATGTGCTCAAGGCCAAGGCTGTGCTGTGCCCGGGGCTGCTGGTCAGCTTTGAAGACAAAGGCACCGGCGAAAAAGTCGAATGGCATTACGAAGACGGACTGCGCTCGTATCTGGTCGACGCGGTCAGCGAATTCGAACGCCTGCCTAACGAGCCGTTCTGCGGTGCGTTTGCCGGTAATAAAGAAGCGGTCGACTGGGCGCTGCTATGGCTGCCCGAAGGTGGCGACGCGGTGCAGGAAAGCTACGTCAACCTGATCCCGACGGCGCAGGGCGGCACCCACGTCAACGGTTTGCGTCAGGGCCTGCTCGATGCGATGCGCGAGTTCTGCGAATTCCGCAGCCTGCTGCCGCGCGGCGTGAAGCTGGCGCCGGAAGACGTCTGGGAGCGCATCGCTTTCGTTCTGTCGATGAAAATGCAGGAGCCGCAATTCTCCGGCCAGACCAAAGAACGCCTGTCATCGCGTGAAGCCGCGGCGTTCGTCTCCGGAGTGGTCAAGGACGCGTTCAGCCTGTGGCTCAACGCCAACCCGGAAACCGGTCTGGCCCTGGCTGAACTGGCGATCAACAACGCCGGCCGTCGCCTCAAGGCGAGCAAAAAAGTCGAGCGCAAGCGCGTCACTCAAGGCCCGGCGCTGCCCGGCAAACTGGCCGACTGCGCCGGGCAGGACCCGATGCGGTCCGAGCTGTTTCTGGTCGAAGGTGATTCCGCCGGCGGTTCCGCCAAACAAGCGCGGGACAAGGAATTCCAGGCGATCCTGCCGTTGCGCGGCAAGATCCTCAACACCTGGGAAGTCGACGGCAGCGAAGTGCTCGCCAGTCAGGAAGTGCACAACATCGCCGTGGCCATCGGCGTTGATCCGGGCGCGGCGGACATGAGCCAGCTGCGCTACGGCAAGATCTGCATCCTCGCCGACGCCGACTCCGACGGTCTGCACATTGCCACGCTGCTCTGCGCGTTGTTCGTCCAGCACTTCCGCCCGTTGGTCGATGCCGGTCACGTCTACGTAGCGATGCCGCCGCTGTATCGCATCGACCTGGGCAAGGAAATCTATTACGCCCTCGACGAGGCCGAGCGCGACGGCATTCTCGATCGTCTGGTCGCCGAGAAAAAGCGCGGCAAGCCGCAGGTCACCCGATTCAAGGGTCTGGGTGAAATGAACCCGCCGCAACTGCGCGAAACCACCATGGACCCGAACACCCGGCGCCTGGTGCAGTTGACGCTCGGCGAAGATTTCGCCGAGACCTCGGAAATGATGGACATGCTGCTGGCGAAAAAACGCGCCGGTGACCGTAAATCCTGGCTCGAATCCAAAGGTAACCTTGCCGAGGTGCTGGCCTGATGCGGTGTGGCTGGGCCCTGGCGTGTGCGTTGCTGCTGAGTGCGATGAGCGTGTCGGCCGAGCCGTTGCAGGAATTGCGCGTGCTGTCCGAACATGCCGTTGAAGGCATGCGCGGCGGCAATCTGTCGGGGCTGGCGATGTGCGGCGACGCACTGTGGGCGGTATCGGATCGCGATGACGATCAGATCTATCGACTCGATACCACCGCTCAGGTCTGGCAGGCCCAAGTCATGCGCATCGACGTGCCACTGGTGCCGGACACCGGTTTGCCATGGGGATTGCGCTCGCGCAATTGGGCGGCGTCGTTCGTGCGCGGTGGCGATCTGGATTTCGAAGGCATCAGCTGCGACAGCGCGGGCAATCGCTATCTGGTCAGCGAAGGTCATGCCGCCGTGTTACAGGTGCCGCTCATCGGCCCGGCCAACTGGCTGAAGATTTCACCGATGATGGTGCGTGAAGCACGGGCCAGCGGGATGTTGCTGCATTTCAATGCGATTTTCGAAGGTCTGGCTATCAACCCGGCGGGCGATCAAATGTGGCTGGCCGCCGAACGACAAAGCCGCGGCTTGCTGCTGATCAAGCGCCAGCAGACGGTGTGGGATTGCGAGGGTCGCTGCGTGCTGCTCAGCGAGGGTGGCAAAGAGATGCAGCCGCCGCAGTTTCCCCACGCCAGGGCCGTCGATCGCGACTTTTCCGACATTGCGCTGTTCAACGGCAAGCTGTTTACCCTTGAGCGCAACGCATTTCAGATATGTCGTCGCGATGCGCAGACCGCCAAGGTCGAACAGTGCTGGTCGTATGCCGCCGAACTGTTGCAGGCCAATCGCCGTTATTCACAGAACTACGGGCTGGAAGAAGCGTTAATCATCGACGCCGATGGGGCCTGGGTGGGCGTCGACAATAATTTCGGACCGCGGGCCGACGGTGAAGTCCGCCCGATCGTCTGGCGTTTCGCTGCGCCTGACGGTGGCTGGGGTGCGAAGCCTTGAGCCAGCAGCCACCGGGCAAACGCGCCGGGCGGGTGCTGATGGTGCTCGCCTGGTGCGCGGCGCTGTTTCTCGCTACGCGATTTTTCGGCCAGTGGGAACAGCGTCAGCAGAATCCGAACATCGTCGTGACGTCGGAGCAGGGCGAAGGGTTTGTCGAAGTGAAACTGGCGAGCAATGCCCAGGGGCATTTCGTTGCCAGCGGCCAGATCAACGGCGAGCCGGTGGAGTTCATGCTCGACACCGGTGCGACCGATGTGTCGATCCCGGCGGATCTGGCCAAGCGTTTGAAGCTCGAAGAAGGTTTCGGTGTGACCCTGAGCACGGCCAACGGCCTGAGCCAGGGCTACCGAACCAAAATTGCCCGCCTGCAACTGGGCGACATCGTCTTGCGTGACGTTCGCGCACTGGTGGCGCCGGGGTTGCATGGCGATCAGGTGCTGCTCGGCATGAGCGCCCTGAACAGACTTGAATTTACTCAGCGCGGTGGCACCATGCTGCTGCGCCAGACAACGAACCGATGAGGCCCGCATGAGCGACTCCCTTGATCTCAGCCTGGACGGTGTAGAACGCCGGTCGCTGGCTGACTTCACCGAAAATGCCTACCTCAACTATTCCATGTACGTGATCATGGACCGCGCGCTGCCGCATATCGGCGACGGCCTGAAACCGGTGCAGCGGCGTATCGTCTACGCCATGAGCGAGCTGGGGCTGGATGCCGATTCCAAGCACAAGAAGTCGGCGCGTACCGTCGGTGACGTGCTCGGCAAGTTCCACCCGCACGGCGACTCGGCGTGCTACGAAGCGATGGTGCTGATGGCCCAGCCGTTCAGCTATCGCTACACGCTGGTCGACGGCCAGGGTAACTGGGGCGCTCCGGACGATCCGAAGTCGTTCGCCGCCATGCGTTACACCGAAGCGCGGCTGTCGCGCTATTCCGAAGTGCTGCTCAGCGAACTGGGCCAGGGCACTGCCGACTGGGGCCCGAACTTCGACGGCACCCTGCAGGAACCGCTGGTGCTGCCGGCGCGCCTGCCGAACATACTGCTCAACGGCACCACCGGTATCGCCGTGGGCATGGCCACCGACGTACCGCCGCATAACCTGCGCGAAGTCGCCACCGCCTGCGTGCGCCTGCTCGACGAGCCGAAGGCCACGGTCGAGCAGCTCTGCGAGCACATTCAGGGCCCGGATTATCCGACCGAAGCGGAAATCATCACGCCGCGTGCCGACCTGCTGAAGATGTACGAAACCGGCAAGGGCTCGGTGCGCATGCGCGCCGTGTACCACGTCGAGGACGGCGACATCATCGTCACCGCGCTGCCACACCAGGTTTCCGGTGCGAAAGTGCTGGAGCAGATCGCCGCATTGATGCAGGCGAAACCGTCGAAAGCGCCGCAGATCGCTGATTTGCGCGACGAGTCCGACCACGAAAACCCGTGCCGCATCGTGATCATCCCGGTCAACAGCCGCGTCGATCATGAAGCGCTGATGCAGCACTTGTTCGCCAGTACCGAGCTGGAGTCGACCTATCGGGTCAACGTCAACATCATCGGTCTGGATGGCAAGCCGCAGCTGAAAAACCTGCGCGCGTTGCTGGTCGAGTGGCTGGAATTCCGCGTGCTGACCGTGCGTCGCCGCCTGCAATTCCGCCTCGACAAGGTCGAGCGTCGCCTGCACCTGTTGGACGGTTTGCTGATTGCCTACCTCAACCTGGATGAAGTGATCCACATCATCCGTACCGAGGAGCACCCCAAGGCCAAACTGATCGAGCGTTTCGCCCTCAGCGAAATCCAGGCGGACTACATTCTCGATACCCGTCTGCGTCAGTTGGCGCGACTGGAGGAAATGAAGCTGCGCGACGAGCAGGACGAACTGCTCAAGGAACAAGCCAAGCTGCAAGCCCTGCTGGGCAGCGAAGCCAAGCTGAAGAAGCTGGTGCGTACCGAACTGCTCAAGGACGCTGAAACCTACGGCGACGACCGTCGTTCGCCGATCGTCGAGCGCGCCGAAGCCAAGGCGCTGACCGAGCACGATCTGCTGCCGAACGAGAAAGTCACCGTGGTGCTGTCGGAAAAAGGCTGGGTGCGTTCGGCCAAGGGCCACGACATCGACGCCACTGGCCTGTCGTACAAGGCCGGTGACGGCTTCAAGACCTCGGCAGCGGGGCGCTCCAACCAGTTTGCAGTGTTTATCGACTCGACCGGCCGCAGCTATTCGGTCGCTGCGCACACCTTGCCTTCGGCCCGTGGCCAGGGCGAACCGTTGACCGGTCGTCTGACGCCGCCGCCGGGTGCCTCGTTCGAATGCGTGCTGATGCCTGAAGACGACGCGCTCTACGTGATCGCCTCCGACGCCGGCTACGGCTTCGTGGTCAAGGGCGAAGACCTGCAAGCCAAGAACAAGGCCGGCAAGGCTTTGTTGAGCCTGCCGAACAACGCCAAGGTCATTTCGCCGCGTCCCGTCGCCGACCGTGAACAAAACTGGCTGGCATCGGTCACGACCGAAGGTCGCCTGCTGATCTTCAAAATCAGCGATCTGCCACAATTGGGTAAGGGCAAGGGCAACAAGATCATCGGTATCTCCGGTGAACGCGTGGCCAGCCGCGAGGAATACGTGACGGACATCGCCGTCCTTCCGGAAGGCGCCACCCTGGTGTTGCAGGCTGGCAAACGCACCCTGTCACTGAAGGCCGATGACCTCGAACACTACAAAGGTGAGCGTGGTCGCCGCGGAAATAAACTCCCGAGGGGCTTTCAGCGGGTTGATGCGCTGCTCGTCGAAAACCTCAATTAGACGAGAACGCCTTCCTAGAGCGCTCGATCTGCGATTAAACACGTAGATCGACGCTTTGGCGCTGGAGTCGGAGCGCATATTCACGGATGATATGGCCTTTCAAGCGCCGGCGTGGCCGAGCGTTCTTCATATTTATTGAGTATTTTCACTGTGGTCAGCCTTGTGGCGGCCACCTGGACGGGATGATGACTGCTCTGCGCCTTCCTCTTTTTTTGTTGCTCGCTGGCGTTCTTGGCCTGGCGGGTTGCAGCGTACACCAGCCGGTGTCGCTGTATCAGCTGGACAGCGGAAGTCCGGCTCAGCCTGCGCAAAGCGCGGGTATGGCGGTTTTACTGGGGCCGGTAGTCGTAGCCGATTACCTGCAACGAGAGACTTTGCTGCAACGCCAGCCCGACGGCAGCCTGCAGGCGGCGACAGACGGTCGCTGGGCCGGCAGCCTTTCGTCGGATATCGATCAGTTGCTGATGCGTCAGGTCGCCGGTCATCTGGACAGCCAGCGTGTAGTGCTGGCGCCGGCGACGACCGGGTTCAATCCGGATGTGCAAGTGTTGCTGACCATCACGCGTCTGGATTCCGGTGCCAAACAACCGGCGATTCTCGATGCGCAGTGGCGTTTGATCGACCGTCGTGGTCAGGTGCGCGATAACCGCATCGTTCATCTGCAGGAGCTGCATGCCGGCAGCACCGCTTCGCAGGTGCAGGCACAGGGCATTCTGCTGCAGCGTCTGGCCGAGCAGCTGTCGGTGGCACTCAAGCCGTTGGCCAATCAGCCTCCGGTAGCCGAGGCGCCGCGTAAGCGGGACGCCAAACCGGCAGCCCCGGCGGCCGAAGCTGAAAAGCAGCCGAAGATTCCGATGGCATCGCCGATACGTACGGATATGGAAGTGTTTCGCTTCTAAGCCTGGATCGAGCCAGAACAGAGCCCGCCTTGTGCGGGCTTTGTTGTGTCTGGGGCTCCGTAGGCAAGATCAAAAGCCCCTCATCGGAACGCCGCCCGCCTAGCCCTCTCCCAAAGGGAGAGGGGACTGACCGAGGTGACTGAAGTCTTACGTCGATCTGAAAGAGCTTGGCGATTATGGATTCGAAGCAGGACGTGCAGGTCGGAGTATTTCGGCAATATCCCCCGATCAGTCCCTCTCCCTCTGGGAGAGGACTAGGCGGGCGGCGTTCCGATGAGGGGTTTTTAGGGGATGAACGCGACCTCAATAACGCCGCATACAAAAAAGCCCGCAGACAATTCCTCATCTGCGGGCTTTTCATATTTCAGGCCATAGGCTTAAGCCCGGCGCTCATGCATCCGTGCCAGTTGCCGCTCGAGCATCGACGGATACGGCTCCATCAACCGTTCGACGCAGCAAGCACCCTCGGGGCTGGCGATCGGGCGGATCCGTGCACGCTGGCGGATCAGCGCATCGTCACTGATCTTGCGCTCGACTAGCAGCAGGTTGCGGCTGTGTTGCGACAATGCCAGGGCATCCTGCGCCGAATCGGTCAGCAGCAGGTCGATCTGGCTCAGGCCTAACAACTCGTCGCCCAGCGTCAGGCCCAATTGCAATTGCAGGGTGATGCCGCTGTCCGCGACCTCGATCTGCAACTGATGACCGAGTGCGCGCAGCAGTTCGCCGCAGCAGATCGCGTTGGTCAGGTAGTCGTCGCCGCAGTCTTCCGTGTGGAACAGCATCAGCGTGCTGCCGTCGTTCAGCGTTTCAATCTCGCCCTGATACAGCGAAGCGGCCTGCTCTAGGCAATCGCGGTAGCGTTCCTGCAGTTCTTCCAGACGCGCACGCGGCAAACGCCGCAGTTGCTCTTGCGAGCCGAGCTGCACGGCCAGTACGGCGCTGTGCTGTGGCACGCTCGGGGTCGGCTTGCGCACGAGCGGTTGCGCCGGCGCATCAAGCGATTCGTCACGCAGATCGGCAAACGCGTCATCGTCGTCATCGTCCTCGACGGTGCTGACCAGATGCCGCGGTGCAGGCTTTTGAGCAGCCATCGGGCGCGTTTCGTCGAAGCTTGGGTCGCGCAGATTGCGCACTTCGAATTCCGGCTCGTCTTCTTCGTCTTCGAACACTGGCTCCGGTTCCGGGGCGGGCTCCGGGGCGTAGCTGGCGTGCAGTTGCCGCGCCAGATCGCCGATTTCATCCTGACGATCGATCCCCGGCGTGTGTTCGTCGATCCGCCGCAGCCATACGCGCAACTGCAGCAATGGTGTCGACAGGTGCCGGCCCATGCGCAAGCTCAAGGCCAGCGACAGCGCCAGCAGAATCCCGCTGAGGATGCCCATGCTTTGCAGGCTGATGGTCATCGGCTGCTGGAACTGATCCATGTCCAGGCTGATGCGCAGTTGCCCGGCAGTCACGTCCTGGAAGGTGATCTTGCTCTCGTACAAACCTTCGGCTTCGCCCAGCAGGCTGTGCTTGGGGCGCTGACCGGATTCGGCGAGGATGCGGTTATCCACGCTGTAGATCGCCGCGTGGGCCACCAGTTTGTTCTTGGTCAGGTTGTTCAGCAGCACATTCAGGCTGAGGATGTCGTTGGACACCAACAGCTCGGTGGCCGAAGTCGCGGTCTGCGTGGTCAGGCTTTCGCCCAGCGCATCGGCCTGCTGGTGCATGGCCTGCTTGAATTGCAGGCCCATCACTGCGGCATAGATCACCAGGGCCAGAGCGACCAGGATCACGTTATGGCTGGCAATGCGCAATGCAATCGGTACACGGCGGTGGCGCAGTGCACGGAAGATCAGCAGGAAGAAGTTATCGGTTTTAACAGGCGTGGGCCGGTTCACTGAGCTCGGCTCTTTGTCCGTGAAGTTGACGCGCAGTATAGCGACAGGCCCCAGACCGGCAAAGCGCTGGCGGTGCCCGATGGTCACTGAAAGTGCGTAGAATGCGGTTTTTTTCCAGTTGCGGGGGTGCGCGTTGCGCGAAATCGTCCTGATTAACATCACGGGAGTCGACCGGCCGGGTCTGACGGCGGCCATTACCGGTGTTCTGGCCCAGGGTGGCGTGAACATTCTCGACATCGGTCAGGCGGTGATCCACGACACCCTGTCGTTCGGCATCCTGGTTGAAATCCCCGACTCCGAGCAAGGCAAAGCCGTGCTCAAGGACATTCTGTTCAAAGGCTACGAGCTCGACCAGCAGGTGCGCTTCACCCCGGTGTCCGAAGCGGATTACCAGCAATGGGTGGGCAATCAGGGCAAAAAACGCCACATCGTCACGCTGTTGACCCGCAAAGTCACCGCCGAACAATTGCAGGCGGTCAGTTCGATCACCGCCAGATACGGTTTGAATATCGACCACATCGACCGTTTGTCGGGGCGGATGGCGCTGGACACTCCGGCCGATCAGGGCAAGGGCTGCATCGAGTTTTCCGTGCGCGGTGAGGCCGCCGACCCGCAAGCGCTGCGTGCGGAATTCCTCAGCGTTGCTCAGGAATTGAACGTCGACATCGCGTTCCAGGAAGATTCGCTGTTCCGCCGCAACCGGCGTCTGGCCGTGTTCGACATGGACTCGACGCTGATCGAAGCCGAGGTAATCGACGAGTTGGCCAAGGCTGCCGGTGTTGGCGATCGCGTCTCGGAAATCACCGAACGCGCCATGGCCGGGGAACTGGATTTTCGCGCCAGCTTCAAGGAGCGTCTGGCCTTGCTCAAAGGTCTGGACGTCAGCGTGCTCGATTCGATCGGCGCTTCGTTGCGCCTGACCGAAGGCGCGGAAACGCTGTTCGCCGAACTCAAGCGGCTGGGCTACAAAACCGCCATTCTGTCCGGCGGCTTTACCTACTTCGCCAAGCAACTGCAGGCCAAACTCGGCATCGACTACGTGTTCGCCAACGAACTGGAAGTGGTCGACGGCAAGTGCACCGGTGTGGCGATCGAACCGATTGTCGATGCCCAGCGCAAGGCTGATCTGCTCAAGGAACTGGCGCACAAGGAAGGTTTGCGTCTGGAGCAGACCATTGCCGTGGGCGATGGCGCGAATGATCTGCCGATGCTGGCGATTGCCGGGCTGGGCGTGGCGTTCCGTGCCAAGCCGCTGGTCAAGCAATCGGCGAAACAGGCGATTTCGACGCTTGGCCTGGATGGTGTGCTGTATCTGCTGGGCTTTCGCGATCGTGACGGGCAGGTCTGAGATCTTCATTGCCTGAATGGGCGCCATCGCTTGCAGGCAAGCTCCCACATTGGATCTTTGACAATCCAACAATCCCTGTGGGTGCATGAGAACCAATGATGTTCACACAACCCTGTGGGAGCTAGCCCTGCTAGCGATTGCATCGCCGCCGATCTGGCGGCGAGCATTCAAAGCGACTTCCACAACGAGTCAAAATCCTCCTCGTTACCGCCATTCTGCGCGGCTTCCAGCGAGCGATAGGCGAATTGATTGAAGCTGTGCGTACTCGCCACGCGTCGGTCCAGCCCGGCACGATGCTCTTCGCCCAGTGTGTTGATCAGTACTTTTTGCCCTTCCTGAAACGGCAGGCGCGGCGTGAGCAAGGTTGCCGGCAAGTCGATTGCGCTGATCTCCGGCAACAGCAAACCGCGCAGATACTGGCTGTGGTCATCCTCTGAACGCACCAGTTGCAGCCCACAAGGCTGGGCATGCGGCGCCACCAGTTCGATGCCCATCTGCGTTCCGCCCCCGCGTACCTGGCGTATCCAGCGAATCACTGCAATGCTCCAGCTTTGACTCGCGCTGTCGCGAATGCCGAGCATTTCCCCGGCCTGCAATTCGGCGGGGACTTCGTTCGGCCACGCCAGGCAATAACCGCCGGGGCTGTGATTGATCACCGGCAGAGCGTAGGTCGGATAATCCGCTGTGGCTTCGCTGCCCTCATCTTCGACCAATTGGTCGTACTGGATTTCTTCGTAGGGCAGATATTCCTCGTTGCTTTGCGGCGCCGCGTCGAAGGCCTGGCTCCAGCTGTCCTTTTCGCCCTTGGCGACCACCTGGCTGAAATTCGCCGGACGCGCTCCGGGGTGCTTCAGCAGTTCACTGAAAGTGCGCCCGCCACCGAGGTAAAAGTGCAGGGCGCTCATGCCCACGCACACGGTCAGATCGCCTTGGCCGGCGGTACGTTGAAAGCTGCGCTCGGCGGTCTGGCCCCAGGTGGCGTGTAAATGCTGCAGGGTATCGAGGCTGAGCGCTGCGGGGATTGGCAGCGTCGCGGCCGACTGCTGATTAAGATGCGCCTCGATGGCGCCCACCAGCGGTTGCGGATCGAAGCTGAGCAGGCTGCTGCGTTGCTCGCTGCGAAACATGCTGCGGTAACGCGGGCCGACATCCAGTTCGGCGCTGATCGCAAACAGACCGGTGTCCGGCCCGGCGGGCTGCAACTTGAGCAGGGCACTCCATGGCTCCAGCGCTTCGCCCAGCCGGGCAATCTGATTCTGGCGCAACTGATTGCACCGGGCGCTGCCCAGCAGCAGCGCGGCGATGTAGGTCTGTTCCAGGCTCAGTTCAGGCGTGAGGCTGGCCAGCTCGTCGCGCACGCGGCGGTGTTGCAATTGCAGGTCAACCGCGCTGCGATAGAGCTGATGCAGTTCGAACCACAGCTGCTCCGGCGGCGCGCTGTACAGCTGGGTGGCGCGCAGCAATTGGCCTTTGAGGGCATGCGCGGCCCGTTGCAGGGCGGTGCTGACCAGTGCTGCGCGCTCCTTGCGGTATTTCGGCGCAATGCGCAGGACGATCTGTATATAGCCGATCGCCAGATGGCCTTGCAGGGCCTGGCACAGATTGCTGATCTTGCGCGAACGCTCGTCGAGCATGATCGCCTGATGCAGAAAGTGCCGCTCCAGATGCTGACAGACGAAATACACCTCGGGCCGCAGCAATTCGAGCAAGGCGAGGCGGTTGTCGCTGGGCGTGAGCAGTTGATTGAGTTCGCCAAGGCCCTGATACAACTGGCGCGCGGTTTCGCCAATGTTGGCTTTGGGCAGGCTGGCGATCCAGCGCTTGAGGTCGCGCGGGTTCGCTTCGCAAAATGACAGGCGCGGCTGACTAGGAGTCGGGGCACGCAGCCGGAGTGGGGAGTTGGTCTGGCTCATGCCAAAAACCATAGCAGCAAATGGCGGGGTGCGGGAGCAGCGCAGCGCTGCCCCAGCTGACCTCGAATCAGGCTTTTGGCAATGCCAGGCCTTGGCCCATTTGCACTGGCGAACCGGCCACCAGTTCTTCGGCCCACTGCACTTGATCAGGGCCAAACAGCACGATCGCCGTTGAACCGAGCTTGAAGCGCCCAAGTTCCGCGCCTTTTTCCAGATGAATCGGCGCGCGCGCGGCTTCGTCGTAACGGAATGTTTTCAGCTCGCGCTTCGGCGGCGTGACCAAGCCGGCCCAGACGGTTTCGATCGACGCAACGATCATCGCGCCGACCAGAACCACGGCCATCGGGCCTCGTTCAGTGTCGAAAATGCACGCTACACGCTCGTTGCGGGCGAACAGTTCCGGGACGTTTTCGGCGGTGGTCTGGTTGACCGAAAAAATCCGCCCAGGAATGTAGACCATTTCACGCAGGGTACCGGCCAGCGGCATGTGCACGCGGTGGTAATCCTTCGGCGACAGGTAAATGGTGGCGAAGTCGCCGCCCATGAACGGCGCGGCGTTGGCTGCGTCACCGCCGAGCAATTCGAGCACGCTGAAACTGTGGCCCTTGGCCTGGAACACGCGACCATGCTCGATCGGGCCGAGCTGGCTGACCGCACCATCGGCCGGGCTGAGAATCGCGCCTGGGGTCTGGTCCAGCGGACGCGCGCCGTCTTTCAGGGCGCGGGTGAAGAAGGCGTTGAAGTGCTCGTACGCGGTCAGGTCTTCGACCAGCGCTTGCGACATGTCCACCTGATAACGCTTGGCGAACCATTGGGTGAAGGCATTCTTGAACCAGCGCACGCGGCACTCGGCAATGCAGCCGGCCAGGCGCGACAGCAGGTGATGCGGCAGCAGGTACTGGCTGAGGATAAACAGACGCTCTTTCATTGATTTTCCTTGGAAGCTTGAATCTCGACGGGCGTGTCGGGGTGGTTGCCCCATTCGCCCCAGGAACCGGCGTAGCCCTTGACCCGCGGATAACCGAGGGACTTGGCCACCAGATACGTGAAGCCCGACCGGTGATGGGTCTGGCAGTGGGTAATGATTTCTTTGTCTTTAGTGATGCCGAGCTCTTCGAGGATCTGCGGCATGTCGGTGCGGATGCGCAACTGGCGCGCCTTGTCCATGCCGGCAGTCCATTCGAAATTGACCGCACCGGGAATGTGTCCGCCCTTGGCCGCGAGGATTTTTTCACCGGAATACTCCAGTGGACCGCGCGCATCCCAGATCGCCAGATCGGCGGCGCCGAGGCGGCTTTGCAGGTATTCACGGGTGGCTGTCGGCCCTTCGTGCAGTGTCAACGCCACCGGGCCACCGACGGCTGGCGGTACCTGAATCGACATCGGCAGACCTTCCGCCAGCCAGGCCGGCAGGCCACCGTCTATATAGTGGTATTTATCGTGGCCGATCACATCGAGCAGCCAGATGAACCGTCCGGCCCAGCCGCCGCCCTCGTCGTCATACACCACGTAGACCGCATCCGGACGATGCCCCAGCTCACCGAACAACGCTTCCATATCGGCTTGCGCTGGCAGCAGGCCCGGTGCCGGGGGCTGGCCGAGCTGGGTGCGTTTCGGGTCGACAAAACGTGCGCCGGGCAGGTGACCCTCGGTGTAGCGCGCAGGGCTGGTCAGGTCCACCAGGATCAGCTCCGGGGACTCGAGTCGCGGGAGCAGGTCGCTCGGCTCGATGACGAGCGGCAAGCCAGAGAAGTCAGACATGCGAGGTCTCCAGAGCACAAAGGGGAGGATTGTAGCGCAGCCTCATCGGCCGCGGCTGCTAAAGCTGTGCAGGGCTTTTTCGATGCACTGCGCGGTTTTAGCGAAGGCTTGCACGGTGATGTCGGCGAATGGCCCGCCGCCCTGATCGGCGACGACGATCATGATCACTCGGCCGTTGTTGACCAGCGAGCGCAGGAATAGATGTTCGCCACGGAACAGCGTACGCAGGCTCGCCGGCAGCAGCGCGGAAAACTGCGCGTTGTTGTCCGGGGTGATTCGCACCTGCGCCTGTTGCGTCAGCAGGCGTTGCAGCACCTTGCTTTGACTGACGACGAAACTCAGCGCGCCGGCTTCCTTCGGCAGGCCGGCAGTCTGCTGCACGCGCAGCGTCGAGTGCGTGCGGTCGGCCATCAGAATCATCACCCGACGCATGCCGCTGGCCACCAGCGCATTGCGTGCAGCGACGGTCAGGCTCATGGCGTTGGTGAAGCGGCTGGGTTCGGCGAGCAGTTCGGCGCATTGCCGACGCCACTGGCCGAGGTCGTCCGACGACGGTGCTGCCGCGGGCAGCATGCCTGCGGGCAAGCGTCGCGTGCCCCACGGCCACAGCAGCGCAACCGCCGGGTGCCACACATCCGGCATGGCGTGCTGGCGCGCGCTGTTCGCCGCTTGCTGGTGCAACTGCTGTTGCACCTCGTCCATGGACATCTGCAGATAAAGGCTGGTCAGGTACTGCCAGCGTTCGCTGTGCGGACTGTCCCAGGCCTGATGCGCCGACAGCGCCAGCCCGTTGGCCAGCAGCACGGTGTTGGCCGGCTGATTGAGCCAGCGGCGCAGGGTCGGGTCATCGTCGAGGCGGTTTTGCTGGCGTAACGGATGTTCGCTGTCGCGGGCGATACGCAACACCTGCACCAGTTCACGCTGTTCGTTGAGCAGCAATTTATAGCCTTGCTGGACCCAGATCGGCAGGCGCCAGGCCTCGACCAGCGCATCGGCAATCTTCAGCAGGCGCACGCCAAACAACTGCTTTTCGACGAGGTGCGCCGGTTCGCGTTTATGGATCACCCGCAGCTCCCATTCCTCAAGCAGCTGCGGGAAGGTCAGCGCCAGCGGCCACAGCGGCGAGAGAAACAGCAGGCTGCCCCAATGGATGTCCTGCCACAGCCGCGCCAGGCGACTGGCAAAAAAACCGTTGGCCTGTTGCGTCGCGTGCTGACTGATCAATTGCAGTTGGCGCAGGGCTTTGGGGATCTGCATCTGCGGTTCGGCGGGCAGGCGTGCGAGCAGTTCTTCAGTGCGAGCCAGGCCGAGGCGGTTGATGGCGACCTCGAGATTTTCCGCTGGCGTGGCCATGGTGCCGTGGGTGTGACGATTCGCCTCACGCAGGATGCTCAAGGCCAGCGCCGGGCTGTCCTGCATCAGGTCGGCGATGTCGCGCAGCGAGCTGCGATTGTCGCGGATCGCGCGGCACACTTTGTCGTGCGCCGCTTGCGGGACGGGCAGGCGGACGCTGTCGAGCAGCTTTACCCAGCCGTCGAGAGTGGTCGGTTTTGCGTGTGGGACGTTCGTTTCATTAGCCATGTCTGGACGGAATCTTCACTGACTGTAGACGCGCCCGGCACGGGCTAAATTGGCTTTTCGCCTGAACTGGCTATAGTCTGGCGCAGTTTTGCCGATAAGTAGAAGAAGAGATTTTTTAACTTCCGAATATGACCTTGAACCCGACTTAAACAAGTACCTTCTACCTATGGCTAAAATTATCGGCATCATCGTCGTATTCGCGAGCGTGCTCGGCGGATACGTGCTCTCCCACGGCAAGATTGCCGCCCTGATCCAGCCCTTCGAGGTGATGATCATCGGCGGTGCAGCACTGGGCGCGTTCCTGCAGGCAAACCCCGGCTACATGACCATGCACGTGCTCAAGAAATCCCTGAGCATGTTCGGTTCGCGTTTCACCCACACCTTCTATCTGGAAGTGCTCGGGCTGATCTACGAGATCCTCAACAAGAGCCGCCGCGAAGGCATGATGGCTATCGAAGGCGACATCGAAGATGCCGCCGCGAGCCCGATCTTCGCCAAGTACCCGGCGGTACTCAAGGATGAACGCATGACCGCGTTCGTCTGCGATTACCTGCGCATCATGTCCTCCGGCAACATGGCTCCGCACGAGCTCGAAGGCCTGTTCGACATGGAGCTGTACAGTCTTAAAGAAGACCTTGAGCACCCATCGCATGCAGTCAACGGCATCGCCGATGGCATGCCCGGTTTCGGTATCGTCGCGGCGGTACTCGGTATCGTGGTGACCATGGCCTCGCTGGGCGAAGGCGACCAGGCGTCGATCGGTCTGCACGTCGGTGCGGCACTCGTCGGTACGTTCTTCGGTATTCTCGCGGCGTACGGTTTCTTCGGCCCGCTGGCGCACTCGCTGGCTCACGATGCCAAGGAAGAACTCAACGTCTACGAAGCCATCAAGGCCTCGCTGGTGGCCTCCGCTTCCGGCATGCCGCCGTCGCTGGCGGTCGAGTTCGGTCGCAAGGTTCTGTATCCGGCCCACCGTCCAAGCTTTGCCGAGCTGGAACAAGCCGTTCGCGGTCGTTAAGAAATGGAAAATAATCAGCCGATCATAGTCAAGCGCGTCAAGCGCATTGCCGGCGGGCACCACGGCGGGGCGTGGAAAATCGCCTTCGCCGACTTCGCCACCGCGATGATGGCGTTCTTCCTGGTGTTGTGGCTGCTGTCCACGGCGACGCCGGAACAGAAAATCGCCATCGCCGGTTACTTCAAGGACCCGGTCGGCTTCTCCGAAAGCGGTACGCCGTACATCATCGATCTGGGCGGCACGCCGACCCTGGCGCCGGAAAATACCCTCAACCCGGAGGTGAAGTCGCAGCCGCAGCCCGACAAGGTCACGGTCGACACCGAGCAGGTTGAAGGCATGGCCGAGCAGGTCGAGAAGGAGCGTCTGGAGCTGTTGCTGCAAGAATTGCAGAACAAGGTCGACGAGAACCCGCAGCTGCAGAAATTCAAAGACCAGATCCTCTTCGAGATCACGCCGAACGGCTTGCGCATCCAGATCATGGACGCCGAGAACCGGCCGATGTTCGACTCAGGTTCCGCACGTCTGAAGCCGTACTTCGAAGACATCCTGCTGGCGATGGCCGACACGATCAAAGCGGTGCCGAACAAGATCAGCATCAGCGGTCACACCGATGCCAAGCCTTACATCGGCAGCGGCGACTACGGCAACTGGGAGCTGTCGGCCAACCGCGCCAACGCCGCCCGGCGTGCCTTGGTCGCTGGCAGCTACCCGGATGCACAAGTGGCGCGGGTGGTCGGTTATGCCTCGTCGGCGCTGTTTGACCGCGAGAACCCGTTCAACCCGGTCAACCGCCGTATCGATATCGTCGTGCTGACCAAGAAGGCCCAGGCGGCCATCGAGGGTGCGCAAGGTGCCGATGCGGCCAAGCCAGCGGATCAGAGTCAGAACGGTGCTGCACCGGCGGCGCCTGCTGATCCGAATGCATTGCCGGCGGATCAGCAACCGGTGCCTGCGCATGAGCTGCGTGAGCGGTTGAATCTGTTTGATGATGCCGCGCCGAAGCCGGCGGCGCCGGGTGGGGCGGCGCCAGCGCCGAAGCAGTGATTGATAAAAAAACCGACAGTGATGTCGGTTTTTTTTTTGCCCGGTTTTCGGCTTGAGGATTACTGTGCCGCGAAGGTCGCAGCCCCTCACCAGCCCTCTCCCCCAGGAGAGGGAGCCGATCGGGTGACGCTGGAGCTCAGCCTCGACCTGATCGTGCTCTGCTGAATCCATAATCGCTGCGATCTTTCAGGTCGGCGGACAGCGCAAGACACCTCTGTCAGTCCCCTCTCCCTCCGGGAGAGGGCCAGGGTGAGGGGCTTTCAGGCATGACGACGTCTAGAAACCGCGCCGAATCCGGTTCTTCAGCTGTTCATGAAAGAACTCGGCATTGCGCTTGTAGGTGCCCTTGATCGATTCATTGATCGAATCCAGCGCCATCGAGCGCTTGCTCATGACTTCATCGCGATAGGCGTCGATGAAAAAATCCAGATCGCTGTTGGTACTCAGCTTCGGCCATTTATCCAGATACAGCGGCAACTCCGCCGGGCCGGTCTTGAACGAGCAGATCCGTCGGTTGCTGATGGTCGCTTCACCAATCTCGAACGGCACCCACCACGACAGCGCCGTCTTCTCCGAAACCACCGCCAGCAAATGCGTGCACTCGGTGATGTTGCGCGTGATTACCCCGGTGATGTCATCGGTGGTCTGCGACTCTGGGTCGAGCACGTCGAGGTAAGTCTTGATCTTTGCCTGGGTCAGACGGGCATTGATAGCGATCGCATGGGCGCGGTCCATGTGGCGGTAGCTGATGAATACGGGCATTAGAAATGTCCTTTGATGGCGAGTTCGCGGTAGTAGGCGCCGAGGGCGGTAAGGCGGCAGCCGGTGGAATGGAGCGCGGCGTAATACATGTGCTCGGCGTCGACCGGCTCGATCAGGCTGTGGCGGTTGCACATCTGCAGTTGCTTGAAAATCGCCCCGTGGTCGGCATCGAAGGTGGCTTCGGTGGGCTCGTAACTGGGGTCGAGCCGGAACACGGAGCTGGGCTCGGGGAACCAGTCCTTGAGCTTGCGCAGGGTTTCTTCGGCGATCAGCGGCGCGACTTCGCGCAATGGCACGAACTGCGACACGTTGGTCTTGAACACCGGACGTTGTTCCCACGCGCCCAGCGCGTTGTCGACAAACGAATACACACTGCCTGGGGTGACCTTGCCCAGCACATTCGCCGCACCGCCGTGCAACGCCTGCAACAGCAGATCGGTAAACACGCCGTGGCCGCGGCTTTCCAGGGCGTACTGTTCTTTCTTGCACGCGGTGAGAATGGTCATCCCTTCGCCGATCACACTGCTGCCGCCGCGCAAGTTGCGCAGGGCGCCCGCTGCACCGGCCTGACAACAATCGAGAATGATGATCTTGTTCTTGATGTGCGGCGCTTGATCCGCCCATTGCAGGATGTCGCTGATGCGAATGCCTTCACCGCCGTGTTTGAAGTCCTGCGGGATCAGCAGACCCTCATCGATGCTGGTATCGAACTGACCGTGACCGGCGAAGTACAGCAGCGCTACGTCGCAATCGCCTGAGAACAGACTTTGAATCTGCTGTTTCAGGGTCGCCAGTGTCAGGTTGTCTTCGGCCGAGGTCAGCACTTTGCAGCTGAAATTGGGGCGTCCGTTGGCGTGACGTTCCAGTACCGAGGCCATGGCCATCGCATCGTTGTTGCATCCACTCAACGGTGAAACGTGGGCGTAATGGTTGATGCCGATAAACAGTCCCTTGCGCATGCTCACACCGCCGTATGCAGACGAATCGCACTGACGATGCTGTTGGTGTTCCAGGCGCATTCGGCGTGTGCGGCGTTGCGCACCACGGTCGAGATGCGCTCGGCGCCGAACGGTTTGATCGCAATGATCACTTTGCCCATGCGTTTGGCGATCTCGATTTCCTTGTTGATCCACTTGCTGTAGGTCGAATACATGCCAGCCATGATCAGCACCGCCGAGCAGGGACGAATCTTGTTTTCGATGGCTTGCTCAAGCTCCTGATCGGTGCGGGCATCAAGAATCGGATTGTGCGTTGGCACTGAAAAATTCTTGTAGGTAAAACCCGGTTTCGCATTGAGCAGGCGCACCAGATTGTCGTGGGCGTGGGCGTAGCTCCACGAATGGCTGATGAACAGGTGATAGGTTTGCATGGCGTTCCTCGGAGATCGCAAGAAGCGAGAGAGGAACCGAATGTAGGCATCTGGAACGCGCTCACAAGGTCTGCGCGGCAAAACAGAAACGTCTTGCAAGCAGGCGTGCGAACGCCCTACAGCGAAGTCTGACGTTTAAAAGAAGCGGGGAAGATCAGGCGCAGACTGACACGCGGCAGCCCCGCGCAAGAGGCTGCCGACAGGCCTGTTTAATAGCCGTTTTCAGGCAGGCTGGCGATGATCGAGCGGTAGCTGTTCATCCGTTGCTGCTGGATGCGCCCGTCTTCCAGCGCCTTGAGCAGCGCACAGCCCGGTTCGCGGTCGTGCTTGCAGTCGCGGAAACGGCAGGTGCCGAGCAAATCGTCGAATTCGATGAAGCCGGCTTCAACATCGGCACGGCTGACGTGGCCGAGGCCGAATTCGCGGATACCCGGCGAGTCGATCAGTTCGCCGCCGCCAGGGAAGTGGAACAGCCGCGCGGTGGTGGTGGTGTGCGTGCCCTGGCCGGACAACTCGGACAATGGCCCGACCCGGGTTTCAACCTCGGGCAGCAAGCTGTTGACCAGCGAGGACTTGCCGACGCCGGATTGGCCGACGAACACGCTGATGCGCCCGTCGAGCTGTTTCTGCAGCTGTTCCATGCCATCGCCGTGGTGCGCCGAGACTTCCAGCACCGGATAACCCAGCGTGCGATACACCGCCAGCAGCGCGTTGAGTGCCGGGGCGTTCTGCTCGTCGATCAGGTCGAATTTGTTCAGCAGCAGAAGAGGGCGGATGCCGGCGTGTTCAGCGGCGACCAGATAGCGGTCGATCAGGTTGGCATGCGGCTCGGGCAGTGGCGCGAAGACAATGACGATCATGTCAACGTTGGCCGCTACTGGTTTCAGCTGGCCACGGCTGTCCGGGCGGCACAGTTCGGTGCTGCGCGGCAATTGCGCGACGATCACGCCGATGCCCTGGTTGCCGGCGCGCCAGACGACTTTGTCGCCGGTTACCAGCGCTGGCAGGTTGGCGCGCAAGTGGCAGCGAAATACCTGGCCAGCCAGTTCGCCGTCAGCGGCCTCGACTTCGACCTGCACGCCAAAGTGCGCGATCACCAGCCCGTGTTGTTCAGGGCCGAGGTCGCCGCCCTCGAGCGCTTCGACCGCCGAGGACTCGCGTTTGGCGGCGCGGGCGGCGCGCTCGCCCTGAATCTTTTCGATGCGCCAGTTTTGACGACGATTGAGTTGGCGTTTGGCCATGGGTGTTCCGTCTGAAGAATGCAGCGATTAGGTAAAACGGCCGCGAGTTTAGCACGCCCGGCCAGCGGCCTAGGCTAAACTGCGCAGCATTGCCCAGGAGCCCGAATATGCAAAACCCGCAGAACCTGATCTGGATCGACCTTGAAATGACCGGTCTGGACCCGGATAACGACGTCATCATCGAGATGGCCACCATCGTCACCGACAGCGACCTCAACACGTTGGCCGAAGGCCCGGTGATCGCAATCCACCACAGCGACGAAGTCCTCGCGCGCATGGACGAGTGGAACACCCGCACCCACGGCAACTCGGGCCTGACCCAGCGTGTTCGCGACAGCCGCATCAGCATGGCCGAAGCCGAAGCCGAAACCATCGCCTTCCTCGAAAAATGGGTGCCAAAGGGCAAGTCGCCGATCTGCGGCAACAGCATCTGCCAGGATCGTCGCTTCCTCTATACCCACATGAAAGCGCTGGAAAGCTACTTTCACTACCGCAACCTCGACGTTTCCACGCTCAAGGAACTGGCCGCACGCTGGGCGCCAGACGTGCGCGACAGCTTCAAGAAGGGCAGTACGCACCTGGCGCTGGACGACATCCGCGAATCGATTGCCGAGTTGCAGCATTACCGCAAGCACTTCATCAAGTTCTGACGGGGTTTGTGCAGGAGCTGCCGCGTGTTGCTCCTGCATTGGAACGCCGTGTCGTGCCAGCGTAAAGCGGGCTGGTGGCAGTTGCCGCTGATGTCGAAATTTGTCGCAAATGGCCTGCCGTCAAACTTTCGAAGCAGTTGTTATCTATTAATACTGTTGCGAAAGGCTGAATTTGAGTGTCGAACCGAGTTTCACTTGCATCGGAATGTAAGTTCAGGTTCGTCATTTTAATAATGTAACGATCGCTTTCTCGTTTTTTATTACACATTTCCAATACGAGTGAGATTTGCCTCGTGCTATTACTTGCGCTCTATTTCGAGTTGCGAAGTGTTCGAGACTCAAGTTTGGCAAGGAAGAAATTCATGAGTGAGCAGTTGGATGCATTACAAGGCCAAACCGACCAGTCGGGTGCAGCAGAAAGTATCGGTAGTTTGACGGTAAAGTTTGATGCAGGTGGGTTCAGCCGAAACAAGGTTCTATATGCCAACGGGCGCATGCAGGTTAAAGTCCAGGTCGTAGTATCTGGTCTGGATCGCGACGGTGACGTCGTTGCGGTTTCCGACGAGGTCATGGAAAGTATTCGTCTCATTGACTATGACAGCGGCTGGACCTTGCGCAACGGTTGGCAAGCCAGCACGGAGCAAGGCCGTTTCACCCTGGCGGTAACGCAGACCACTACCGTTGCGGAGGATGAGGATGATAGGGACGAGGATTCTTCGGGCCAGCGCCGGGTCCGCACGTTCTGGGTTTCCAGCGAAAATGTCGAAACCATCCAGATCGGTGCGTCCATAAAGTTTGCTAACAAAACCATCCGCAGCAACGGCACAACGCTGTCGAGCAGGCATGACAGCAGCGTCAACGTTGAGGCCATCCTGCCAGTTACCTTTGCGGTGGAGCAATTCCGTTGGGAAGATGTCTGGTATGACGGTGGGTTTAGAAACCATCGTATTTACAAGTACTACCTCGGCCTGTATCCAAATTTTCAACAAATAAAGTTGGTGGACTGGATTGCTGAGGGGGCTGACATGAACGTTGTTTTTGCCTTTGGTAATAAAACCAAAGGATGGAATGCAGCGTTCCAGGCAGGCATTATTGTCCGCCCTGACCAGCAAAGTATTGAGCTGTCGTTACCGTATAGCGACGTCGTCGGATGGACGCCAGACTCCATCAGAGATATTTATCATGAGAAGGACTACGAGGTTCGAATCAACGACCGCATCGGAGAGCTGACTGTTGTCCAGTTACTGTCTCCAACTGCACGGGACCAACCGCCGGTCGACAGATCGGAAGTTTTCCGCTTTACCGCTCTGGATCAATTCGGTACGGAGCATAAGCTGGCTATCCGCACTGACTTCAAAGAACGAAGCTTCAGGCTGGAACGAGGCTAACGCCATCTCTTTTGATACCGGTGCGAAGTGGCTAGACTGCGCGCCTCTCTGCCGGGATCGCCGCCATGTTGCTGATGCTCTATCTGATTGCCATTACTGCTGAAGCCATGACCGGGGCTTTGTCTGCCGGTCGTCGCGGTATGGACTGGTTTGGTGTGGTGCTGATTGCCTGCATCACAGCGCTGGGCGGCGGTTCGGTTCGTGATGTGCTGTTGGGACATTACCCGCTGACATGGGTCAAACACCCGGAATACCTGGTGTTGACCTCGGTTGCGGCGATGTTCACCGTGTTCACCGCGCGCTGGATGCGCCACCTGCGCTCATTGTTTCTGGTGCTCGATGCAGTCGGTCTGGTGGCGTTCACCCTGATCGGCTGCATGACCGCGCTGGAAATGGGCCACGGCATGCTGGTGGCCTCGGTCAGCGGGGTGATCACCGGGGTATTCGGCGGCATTCTTCGCGATATTTTCTGCAACGACATTCCGTTGATCTTTCGTCGCGAACTTTATGCGAGCGTGTCGTTTGCTGCAGCATGGTGCTACATGCTGTGTCTTTATCTTGACCTGCCCAGCGAACAGGCCATTCTCATCACTTTGTTTGGCGGGTTCCTGTTACGACTGCTGGCAATTCGTTTTCATTGGGAGATGCCCAAGTTTGTTTATAATGACGAGCATTGATAGATATAAATTTTTGGTAACTGAATAAGTGTCAGTAAGGTTCTAGAAGTTTGCAAGTGTATGTCATTACATTTTTCACTTTGCTATTCGCTTGAAAGGCATGTAATTATTTTGCTGGCGTTTTTCCAGGTCAACATTTAAATATACACTTTCAAAGAGGATGCATCATGAATGAAAGCATGGACGCTACAAACAATCAGCAGACCATTCCGCCCGTTCTTTCAGGCGTCACGGCGAACGTCAAGTTTGATGCGGGCGATAATGCTCGCAGCAAATTGTTGTTCGGCAATGGTCGAATGCAGGTGAAATTGCAGGTCCTGGTTTCCGGGATAGATGTCGACGGCGACGCCATGCACGTGCCGGCTGATGTGATGGAAAGCATCGAACTGATTCATTACAGCACTAGCAAGACGTTGCGCGACGGCTGGGTGGCGAGCACGGTACAAGGGCGCTATACCGTTGAGACGCAACCTTTACCCAACGTCGGAGTGGTTCACGACGATGATCTGGAGAGTGACGGTGTCCATCCTCAGGTCCGTACGTTCTGGGTTTCCTCTTCGAGCGCCGGGACAACTCAGATCGCAGCACGTCTGACGCTGAATGGGAAGAGGATACTCACCAATGGAACTACCCTTTCCAGTGTCCAGGACAGTAGCGTGACTATCGAAGCACAAGCTCCTTTGACTTATTCGACTGGATTGTTCGAATGGTTTCAGACCCGCTGTGGCAATGAACAACCCGGCAATCGTATCTGGAACTATTATCTAGGACTGTTTCCGCAGGGGCAGCAAGTCAGGCTGGTCGACTGGATTGTAGATGAAGTGGAACCAGGCGATGATCATGTCTTTGCGGGAGGTAACAAGCTCAATGAAATAAAGACAAATTATATGCTGGTTACGCTTGTTCGCCGCGAACGGTCGGAGTTCTTAACGTACTTGCCGTTTGCTGGAAATTCTAACTTGTATACGTTTACGTCTGACGCAATAACCAAGGAAGAAAAGCGATATAGCGTAACCGTAAATGATCGCGAGGGTTACCTGACAGTTGTTCAAGCCCTGTCCGAATACTCGAAAGATGCGGGAAAATACAGAATCGGCAATGTTCTTCATTTTCGTGCCATTGATCAATACGGTACGGAGCATAAACTGGCGATTCGCACGAATTTTTATGAGCGTAATTTATATCTGGAACGAGGCTGATGTCTGGCGTCCACTGATGCAATGTCGGTGGACGTAGTAGATGCATATGTTTTTGGCGTTGCGACTATTGATAAGCTGTTATGTTCAATAATCAGGTATTCGCACCCAAAGTGCTTTACTGATTTGGGCGTTGACCCTTCAGTTATGTGGGGCCAACGTAACCTCACCTCAAGAATGACTTTCATGACTGGCAAACCGCCAAAGGTCAAACCTGTTTCTGCCCCAACCAAAACTCCTGATGTCAATGCGGATGGCTCTTTCCGGCCACCGCTCGCTTCTCCAGTAACGCCACATCAGTCCACAGCGCATCGACTGGAGGCGTTGCAGCCTTCCTACAAGCCTGACTCGGTCGCGGTGACGCCAGCGGTCAGCGTGAGCGCGAACCCGAGTTCTTCCGCAATCGACGAGTTTGCACGGCTTGCCGCGAAGTTCTCGCTGGCAGATTACTGGGTTCCCACACCCAAAAAAATCGGCGAGGCCGATGCGCAGGGCATCCGGATTTTGAAGCAGCGTCAGTATGTTGCCGTCGCTGATGACTATCTCGTGCAAGTGGTTCCGGACGCTGAGAGCGGTCTGCTTCGTGCCACGCTGGCCAGAGAGCGCAATCCTTCCGGACCTCTATTGAAGCGGGACGGCGAAGGCCGGTTTTGGGTCGCTCTGAACAATGGCGGCGTCACCTTCCCCGCTTCGATTACAGCTCAGACCGCAGAATTTTTTCGCCGAATGGACGCTCCGTTGCGCAGTTTTCCGACACCACGTTTGTACGCCTGCTGGCAGTGAGCGGGGTCAACGAAGAGGTGCTGCGCGCTGTGATCGTGCATGATCATCCTGTGCCTTTTCTGTTGGAGGATACCCTCAGGCGATTCGAACTTGATCAGCAAGTTCAGGCAGAGGGCGGGGGAGCCACCGAGAGTTTCACGCGCTTCAAAGACGCTGAGGATGTCTTCGAGTCCGATTGTGATGAAAACACTTTGCGGATGCGCCGAGTATTTCCTGATCTACCGAAAACCACTGCACAGGCGATATGGAGTAATACCAGTGCTGCCGAGCGGTTGCATATGCATAACCATTCGGGCATGCCACGGCAGATGCCAGAGGAAGCGTTAGTGGCACTGCGCTATGTTCGTCTCGCAAGAGCCTGCGAAGGCCTCTATCTGGATTCGGTTTTCAGTGCGGACAGTGAGCGACTGGCGTTAAAGATGACGGGGCATCTTGCCGGATGGCCGTCAAAGATTCGTATCGAGATTCGTCACGGCGTACCGGAAGGGAACATTTCGAGCGCTATCGGCGATAGCGATTCGCCGGTTCGTCACCTGCTGATTCGGCAAGATGAAGGCTACGTCATCCAGGACAGCGACAATCTGATTCCCCAAGGTTCGAAGGGTCTGTCCATGGCAGTCTGGCACCTGTTGCAACCCGCGCAACGCCAGTTGCTGGGTGCGACCGACGGCGGTGGTGCGGCATTGCAGCGGTTGCTTCGAGCACAGCCGTTGCCATCGCGCCAGGACGTGAGCGAATTGCTCGGGCTTGCGCCGTTGCCGGTCACTTCCGTCGCTGCTCAATACAGGCGCGCGTGGCAGTTGCGAGGCGGTGGTGACAATAACTCGCAACCGCCAAAGCCGACTGTCGAGCGTGTACGTGCGCTTTATCCGCAGCTTTCGGATGAGGAGGTGAGTTCGTTTGTCGCAGAACGTTTGAAGAGTGATCCAGCCGGCGTATTGACCCGCCTGGAAAAAGAATTTGCGACATTGCGTGATGAGTTGGCGATATGGAATGCCAATGGGGCGTCACCTCATGCGCAAACGACGGAACCAGAAGGCGCGCCGGCCGCCGCCGGACAACGCCAGGCTCGCGAGCAGTTCAGCGCGAAGCTGCAGGATATCTGGCAGCGCAAGTCGGTTCGAAGTGGGACGACGGAGACGATGGTTTTTCTCACTATGTCGAATTTCCGGGTGAGTTACCAAAACTGTTCGCCCGTTTTGAATATGTAACAGAGCTGCTATTGACCGCAAATGAACCGGGCGCACGGTTGGGCGCATTTCTTGGCAGCTTTCCCAATCCCCAATATTTAGGGGTCGTTGGCATAAAAGTAGAGGAGTTTCCGTCAGGCATATTTCAACTGCGCCAGTTACGTGAACTTACGATGGACGGGTGATCACTAAAACTGTCCGAGAGCACAGCTGAAGGATTGTCCAGAATCGAAACGCTGGGCCGATTTAACCTGGCAAATAACCCTCTGACGGTTGCTCCGTATGTAGGACACATGGTGGGTCTGACCGGATTGATGCTAAGCAACGCAAATCTTCCAGCGTTTCTTCAGGCATAGATAAGCTCAGGAAGTTAGGTGTCATGGCGCTGCATAATAATAATATTTCTGATGTTGGAGATGAGTTGTTCGATATTCCGGATACCCAGAGTCTGTTCGTTGGTTTGTCGGGTAACCCGCTGAGTGACGTTTCGAGGCAACGAATTCATCAGTATTTGGAAAATTCCAGTCTGGATCGCAAGGTGGATATCCAGTCGGATGATATGGTTTCGGAATCTGACTCCGATAGTGAGTCTTCAGAAAGCGGATTTTCGACTGGTTCGGACAGCGACTGAATATTTGTGAAAGTAACGGGATCTTGGTTTTCATAACATACCCTGACAAGAATAAACTGCCTGGCGGCTCTCTTCTGATTCGGCGCGCTTGAAATCAGGAGGGGAGAATGATCTTCGCGAGGCGGAATCAAAGGGGCAGGATAGAAGTTGCTTATGTCCGTATCGTAAAGTTTGCGCTTTTCAATTCTATTAGTGTTTGTGAGATTTTTTGGTGGTGGTGTGGAGTTATTACTTCTTCACAATTTGTCGAATGTCGCGGCTGTTCTTATTTAAAACGAGCCTCAATACTTTGCTGAGTCCTTAAAGGATGAAATTTATCAATAAGCAAGGTGGTAGTAAATGTTTGATGATCAAATTGGTATTTCCCGTATCGAGGTAAAAGTCGACTCCACGCGTTCAGGCCAGCACAAGGCGCTTTATGCCAACGGTCGTATGCAGGTGCGTGTATTGGTGCTTCTGCACGGCATCGATAACGATGGCGACGGCGCATCGCTGTATGGGCATCCCGCATTGCAATCACTGCGATTGATTGCCTATAACGGCGCGCGGCCGCTGGAGGGTGACTGGAGTGTATCGCTTCAAGAGAATCGTTATGCGCATGAAATATCGGGTGGTGCGCCGCGTGTTACCCAAGTTCCACGTGCCACGCACAATCGGATAAGTGACGAGACTGATCCAGTGCAGATTTTCCAGTTTTGGGTTTCGGCCACCAGGCCCGGGATCATGGAGGTGGCCGCCGAAATTGTCATGGAAGGTGTGATATTACGCAGTAACGGAGTTGGTTTTGACAGCAGTGTGACCCTGGAGGCAATTCCACCGAGCGAATACTCCTTGAAGAATTTTACATTTAACCAATATGGTGAGAAACAGCAGAAGGCTCGTTATGACTCGGTACAGAACTTTCATCTCGGGCTACATGCGGAGGGCCGGCAGATTCACTTGCTGGACTGGTACAGCAGTGAAGTAAAACTTGATCCCTATGATTCCGAAGACGCGGTACAGATCTATGCGTCCGGGAACATTCGGGGCACCCTCGACGGGCGTAGAAATTTCTACGGCTACATGGCACCTATCTATGGGCTGCAAGCATCATTTCGCAGCCCCCTCGGCAGGATGCTCGTGCCGATCAACAAAGTTCCCGGCCAGTTGACACTCATTCAATATACTTCCGCTGAC
The DNA here is from genome assembly GCF_051132135.1 of Pseudomonas sp. R1-1. NCBI lineage: Bacteria > Pseudomonadati > Pseudomonadota > Gammaproteobacteria > Pseudomonadales > Pseudomonadaceae > Pseudomonas > Pseudomonas sp. R1-1. The sequence continues at coordinate 5,610,312 of NZ_CP071663.1, read as the reverse complement.
TCTCAAGCAGGCCGAGAAAGCGAAGGTGCATTCGAATTCGCCGTCATCGATGAATTCGGTACGCAACACAGACTTTCTATCGACGGTAATAAAGAACAGCGTACTTTTATTCTGGGCGAGTCCAAGCGGCCAATGAAACAGCTTGTCTGATTTCATGAGCTAGCCATCAAGTAGTCGCTGGCAAGTTTCATAAGTCTATATTTATCTGAAAATAAAGGACGCTTTTCAATGGCAAATCATTCAGTCGCCGCTGTACATTCAAACGCTTTCAATTTTGGTGAGTTTGTTTCCGGGGGCGTTGATCCACGAACGGGCATGTACACCTGCGCCTTTTCGTTGGGAAAGTTGCACTCGCTGGATCTCAATGGCCCTGAGCTCGCACTTTCATTGGGTTTCAATCCGCTCAATCAAACGGACTCAGGTTTTGGTCTGGGCTGGTCCTTGACCCTGACCAGTTACGACTTGCGCAGCAAGGTCATGACGCTGTCCAGCGGCGAGCGGTACAAGGCAGTCGAGACGTCCAGCGGTCTGCAATTCAAGGAAATGAAACTGCAAACGGCAAAAGTGCTGGTGACCGGACCAGGACGCTATGAAGTTCGATACAGGGATGGTCGGCGTGAACTGCTCAAAGTCTTGGCTGGCACTCAGGTCGCCGTAGCGGAAAAAATAATTGCGGCGAACGGTGTGAGCGTCGCGTTGAAGCACGAATTGTTCAACCAGTTTCCCAGGTTGAGCGAAGTCCGTGACGCCAAACGATGCCTATTGAGAATTACACGCAATGCAGGTCGGGTAACATTGACCCGGCATCCTGATACCTCGTCCAGTTGCGATTACAAGTTGATCTTGAAAAACGCTCGGGTAGCGGCGATCGAACTTCCGGTCGGTAAAGGTTGGGAACTGGAATATGAAGTCATTGATCAGGCCAGCTATTTGCGTCGTGTCGTCAATCCGTTGCGCGGCGTGGAAATCATTCGCTACAAGCGGCAAGGTCACCGTTTCATAAAGGGTGTGGAACAAACACTGCCATTTGTTATCGCTCATGATATTTACCCGGGGCGTGGTCAACCCCGTTTATGCAAGTCGTACGGATTTTCCGATAGAAATTTTCTCGGGCACGGCCTGATTCCCGGCAAGGATGAGACTGGGGATCCTCTCTACCGCGCGCCTGACAGCTATACTTACACTTCGGATGAATACTTGGTGGTAAGCGGGAAGGTGCATACCCACATCAAGCGGACCTACAACAAGTTTCATTTGCAGGTGGCAGAGGTCACGACCAGTGGGCAAGCACAAACCACCATTGCCACCGAGTATTACTGTTCGGTCAGTAAAGCGTTCACTGAACAACCCGCCCAGTTCCGCATGCCAAAGATACAAACGGTCACCTATCTGAACCGCCTGACCAAAGACAAGCGTGAGGAAATTACGGTTACAGAATTCGACAGCGAAGGCAATCTGCTCAAGCACGTCGAGCCGAGCGGGATGACCACACTTTCGGAATTCTATCCGACAAGTGGCGCAGACAATTGCCCAGAGGATCCGCTGGGCTTCGTCAGGTTTCAAAAGAAAAAAACCGTCATTGCCGCCGCAGGTGGCTTTTCGGCGGTCACGCACTATGTCTATGCGTTGCATCCCGTACTTGACGGTGACGAACTGCCCAGTGTTGTACCCGTTGAAGAACGTTATTGCGAAGTGGTTGACGGTGTCGAGGCCCTGCGCTCGAAAACCGAACGGACCTTTCTGTCCACGCCAAAGGATCCGCTCAGGCACGGTGCTCCCAAAGAACAGACGATCACCCACAATGGTAAAAGAACCTCGACGCAGTTTACCTACGAGGTGGACGGTATCCGGCTGCGAGTGAGGTCCGTTACACGTGGGTTCGATGACTCATTGCAAACCAGGGAGACCGTCCGTTCGACTCTGACCGGATTACAATTGGCACAAGTCGGTATCGATGGTGAGCACATCGAATATGAACACGACGCGATCGGTCGTGGGGTCCGTACAACGATTGCGCCTGGCACAGCGTGGGAGGTGTCTACAACATCCGCCTATCAAGCTGCCAGCAAACAGCATCCGGCTACGGTAATCACCACGGATCCTGCGGGCGGTGAGCAGAAAATGGCTTACGATGGCCTGGAAAGGCTCATTACAGTGCAGGAAAAAGACTGTGACCATCCAGATGAGGAAGGGCTTGTGCAGTCGCGCGATGTCTACGCTGTCCTGCACGACTCGGCGGGCCGTCGTGTGCAATCGACGCTGACTGATTGGCGCAAGGGTATCGGCAGTCCGGTCGTTACTTCCTATGAGTACGATGACTGGGGGCACAATAGCAAGACACTACTGGCTGACGGGCGAGTCGAGCACAGCATCGCGGATCCGGTGCTGCGCAAGCAGACCAGTTGGCTGCAAGGGATGGGCAAGACGGTCACCTTCGTCAACGAATTCGGCAAACCAGTAAGCGTCGAAATCTTCGATTTGAAAGAAAACAGCTTGGGCAAAACCGTGTACACCCATGACGGGTTAGGGCGTACGACCAGTCAGAAGGATCCATTGGGCAATGTCACACGATATGAGTACGACGTGTTTGATCGGCTGACCTGCACTGAGTTGCCCGACGGAAGCAAAGTGCTGACCAGCTATGCGGATCATAGCGACAAACTGTTGCCGGTCGAGGTCAAGGTCGATAACAAAGTTTTAGGCCAGCAAACCTTCGATGGCTTGCACCGTCTCACCCACAGAGTCGTAGGTGACCGTCTATCCGAGGCTGGCTACGAAGCAGGCTTCAGTCAGCCGCAGTGGCACAAGACTGCCGATGGCCGGAAAACCGAATTTACCTATTTGCGTGAACTGGGTAGTGCACTGACTGACCGCAAGTCTGGCCTGTTGCACACCAGCATGACTTACGATCCGGTCAATGGTCATCCTTTGAGCTGTAGTGAAAACGGCAACCAGCGCATTTTGACCTATTACCCATCTGGCCGCATCAAGTCAGAAACGACCACCTACGATAATTTGAGCAAGAGCACGGCGTTTACTTATTCGATGCAGGGGCGTCCGCTCACCCATGTCGATGTACTCGGTGCCGAGCACAAGTGCGAGTACGACACATACGGTCGCTTGCAATCGAGCGTACAGGGCACGCTTACCACTGACTTTCACTACAACAGCCAGTCATTAGTGGAGTGGTCTCGGACTACGGACACTTCGACGAAGCGCCAGATGATTACACGGTTTACCTACGATGACATTGGCCGGGAAAGCAGCCGGACATTTGAAATCAAAGGACAACCCGACCAGACACTGACGTCGACTTACACACTGGCTGGCAAACTGGCGCGAAAAGTCGCCAAGCGCGGCACGCAGGTGTTACGTGACGAACAGTTCGTTTATGACGCGCGCGGACGACTGGTCAAGTACGACTGCAGCGGAACCGAAAAGCCTCGGGACCCCTACGGCAAAGAAATCATTCAGCAGACGTTTACCTTCGATGCGCTGGATAACCTGCTGGTCGCGCAGACTCGGTTCCCGCTGGGTGTGAACCTGACGACGTTCACATACGATAATCCTGATCCGGTACAGCTGAGCGCCGTCAGTCACTCCCATCCGGATTATCCAGCAGCGGTCACTCTGGAATACGACGCCAACGGCAGAATGATCAAGGATGATCAGGCGCGGACCCTTGCCTATGACGCCTTCGGACGTCTTGTACAATTGACCGACGCCAGCGGGCAGATCGTTCGCGATTACCATTACGACGGGTTCGACCGTCTCGTCAAGCTGTCGCAACCGGATGCGCCACCGGCTCTGCGTTATTACCACGAGGGTCGGGTAAGCAACGAAATCAGTGGCGAAAACTCTTCCAGCGTCGTGCGGCATGGTGGGTTGTTAGTGGGGCAGCGACAGCTTGGATCGAATGCTGGCACGCGGATTTTGGGCACTGATCAGCAGCAGAGCGTGCTTCTGGAAATGGCTGGCAACGCCCTGAGCGTTTGCGCTTACAGCCCTTACGGACACCGCCCTGTCGAAGGTGGACTATTCAGCCTGGCCGGCTTCAATGGTGAGCAACTGGATCCGGCAACCGGACTTTATCTGCTGGGCAATGGCTATAGAGCTTACAGTCCGACGCTGATGCGTTTTCTGAGCCCTGACAGCATGAGCCCATTTGGTGAGGGTGGCTTGAATACGTACGCATATTGCCTGGGGGATCCGGTCAATCGAGTTGATCCTACCGGGCATATTTCGTGGCAGTCGATTGCGGGCATTGCTCTAGGGTTTATCGGGATCGTCTCCAGCATCGCGACTCTGGGAGCGACCACGCCGCTAGCCGTGTTGGCCTTGGGTTTAGGTGTGGCTTCGGGAGTCACGGCGATAGGCAGTACGCTGGCAAAGGAGTTGGATCCGGATTCCCAGGTGGGTAATGTTCTCGGCTATCTCAGCCTGGGACTTGGGCTGGCATCCCTGGGTGCTGGTGTTGCAGCGTTGGCAGTGAAAGGCGCCAACAAGTTGGCGGGGGCTTTCAAGCAAGGGCTGGGCGGCAAGCGTCCCCAGCATAGTCCGATTACGGCCGTGGAGCCGGTCGCAGGCCCACCAAAGTGGACTTACAAGACGATTAATTTCAGAGGGAAAGTGGCTGGGCAAAAAACGGGAGAGGGCGCAATTCCCGGTTTTGAGAACCTTAACAAGGATATGCAAGGCAAATTTTTCAAGTTCAAAGATGCCATCAAGGATGAAGGGAAGTCACACTTGCAAGCCATTGACGAGCTTGCGATTGATACCAAACTCAAAGAGATTCTGCCATTCCGACATGCTACTGCTGAACAACTGGCAGATCCGGGTTTCTTCAATCAGACCGGCCAGTTCGAAGCCCGGCTTAGTGGCGGAATGCGCATGTTTTTCTTTGCCGATCGGCAAAGGCATACCGTGACGATGCAGAAGTTCAGTCACACAGTGAAGGGAGGATGATGTACTTGTAGGGCGAGGTTCTAACGCCTTGTCGTAGGCCGGTTACAGCAGTGTCGATTCACCGTCTTTTGTAATCGGCTCAGACGGCTAAACGCCACCGCGCCGTCAATGACTCCAGCCGTTGACGGCGCGCTTTCATTCCTTCGGATTGTCCACTGCTTCTCGTAATCCCTATTTTGCGCGGCGGGTAAAAAATCTATTCTCCTATAGTTGTGTATATCTATACGCAGCAGATAGTCCGGTAAGCTGGATTCCGGTCACCAAGCAATCCTTATGTGGCTTATTCATATGAATGTCCCATTCTGATTTCCCAGCGTTGCGGGCACCCTATAAATCTCAAGGATGAGAGTGTATGTCTGGCAGAACACCAAAGGTCAAACCCGGCCTTGGCAAAAAGAGCGATTTCAACACTGACGGCCTCGACGGCCTTGCGCAAACCAGTCGAAACACCCCACCAATCGCCCATCAATCCGATCTGTTATTTCCTCCACTCAGGTTAGAGGCTGGCGCAGCTGCGCCGTTGGCCGGCGCGAATCAGGGTGTAACGATTTCCATGATTGACGAGATAGTGAAAGCCGCTTCAGCTCATTCGTTTGCGGATTATTGGGTGCCTGCCCAGAAACGATTTGGCCAGGCCGATGCACGCGGTATTCGAATGTACAAACAGCGCCAATATGTGGCCGTTGCCGAAGATTATTTCGTGCAAGTGGTTCGAGATGCCGAGAGCGGCGAGTTTCGCGCTACGGTCGCCAGCGAACGCAACGCATCCGGCCCACAAATGCAACCGGATGAAAGTGGCAAATACTGGCGTCCGGTGGAGCGGGCTACCTGGTTATCGGAGGACGGGGGAGTTCAATCAGGGGGGCTGGCCACGATTGACGAGCGTCTGGCCAAGTTGTATCCCACCATGACCGATGATGCGCGACGAGCAATGCGTCGCGACCGATTGGTCGACGGTCTTGCGTTAACCCGACTGGAAGCCGAATACTCCACCCTCGTAAAAGAACTATCGGTATGGGCACGAGAAGTACCCTCTCATCACGAGGAAACAGGCATGGCCCTCTCCGATGACGAGGTGTTAGTGCAGCGAGGCAAAAGACAGCGATTCGCCGAAGAGTTACATGCCAGTTGGTCTCGGCAGGCATCGAATGCAAGCCCTGACGCCTCACCGCCTCTGGAATATAAACTGGATATCTTGGGTCACATGCCGAAGTTGTCGGCAGTCTTTTCCCACGTTAGTGAAGTAAATTTCTCCAGCGCTTTCCCGCTGAGTGGCAGCGAATTTCTCGCGAGCTTTCCCGGTGTGCGGTACTTGACCCTGACCGGTTTTGCGATGAAATCGCTTCCTGTTGAAATCTTCCAGATGAGAGACCTGGTCACGTTAACCCTGGACAATTGCCAGATCCGGCTATCCGAGGCGACCGTCGAAGGTCTCGCCCATATTGAAACGTTGACGCTTTTGGACCTAAGCGAAAACCCGCTAGGCTTGACGCCAGATGTCAGTTTCATGCAGCGCCTGGATAGTCTCTATCTGTCGAATGCGGGCCTGACTGAAACTCCCATCGGGTTGTTCGACATCGAGAGTCTGGCCTATGCGGATTTGCGGCGTAATGTAATTACGAACTTGCCGCAGGAGCTGTTCGACGTACCCGACGTCCGCGAGGTCAACTATAACTTTCGAAACAATCCGCTGGATGACGAGAGTCTACAGCGCGTCACTGCCTATAGGGATGGCGCCGGTTTAGACAGGAAAGTCCTGATTCAAGTGGATGGCGATGAGTGGGTGCCCCAACAGAATGCCGTGCTGGATGGCGTGGACAGTGGGCTGGAGAGTTCCGACGAGGGCTGACTCATTGGCAGGCAATATGTTCAGTTCAACGAACTGTGCAGGCGATTGTTCACACCGTAAAAGTGGATCAAAAGTCTATTACAGCGTCTCAGGGAGATGCTGGCGCAACGCCCATTCAACATGCTCTTTCACCAGTTCTGACGGATAATCCCGTCGCGCCTTCAACGCTTCCAGCACGACAATCGTTGAAGGCGCATTGCCCAGCCCCACCGCCAGATTTCTCAACCAGCGCTCATACCCCGCCCGCCGCAACGGCGAACCTTCAGTACTGCTCAAGAACTTCTCTTCATCCCACAAAAACAGTTCGGCCAACTCGGCATTGTCGAGGTTGTGCCGTGGCTTGAAATCGCTTTCCCCGGAAGGTTTGGCGAAGCGGTTCCACGGGCAGACGATCTGGCAGTCATCGCAGCCGAATACTCGATTACCGATCAGCGGGCGCAGCTCTTCGGGGATGGCGGTTTTCAGTTCAATGGTCAGATAGGAAATGCAGCGCCGCGCGTCCAGCACATACGGGCCGACGAAGGCGTTGGTCGGGCAGATGTCCAGGCACGCCGTGCAACGGCCGCAATGTTCGCTGCTGTGCGATTCATCCACCGGCAGCGGCAGATCGACGAACAATTCGCTCAAGAAGAAATAGCTGCCGGCCTTGCGATTCAATACCAGAGTGTTCTTGCCGATCCAGCCCAGCCCGGCCTGTTCGGCGATGGCTTTTTCCAGCACCGGCGCGCTGTCGACAAATGCGCGAAAACCGAACGGGCCGATCTCGGCCTGAATTTTGTCAGCTAATTGTTGAACACGTTTACGGATCAATTTGTGGTAATCGCGGCCCAAGGCATAACGCGACACATAGGCTTTTTCCGGTTGCGCCAGCATTTGCGCCATTTGCGTGTCACCCGGCAGGTAGTCCATGCGCAGCGAGACCACGCGCAACGTGCCCGGCACCAGTTCCTCGGGATGCGAGCGTTTGCTGCCATGGGCGCCCATGTAGTCCATTTCGCCGTGGTAGCCGGCCGCGAGCCAGCGCTCGAGGTGCTGCTCGTGTTCGGCGAGATTCAGGCCGCTGATGCCGACTTGCTGAAAGCCCAGCTCGCGGCCCCACTCCTTGATCGATTGGGCGAGGGCGGGCAGGTCTGTGGTGATGGCGGACATGAGGCGAGAGAAACCGGAGCTGAGGTGCGTATAATTCTGCCAGACATCGGAGCCCGAAGACGCATGCCGCAGACGAAAGATGAATTACCCGACGCACTGTACGGCGCCGCCCAAGTGCGTGAGCTCGACGCGCGGCTGAGTGCCGCCGGCACGCCGGGCTTCGAATTGATGCAGCGCGCGGCCCGGGCGACCTGGCGCGCGCTGGTGCGGCAATGGCCGAACGCGAACGAACTGACGGTGCTCGTCGGGCATGGCAACAACGCAGGCGACGGTTACCTGATCGCTGCACTGGCATTGCGCGCCGGTTGGGCTGTGCGCGTGCTGGCGGTGGGCGATCCGCAGCGCTTGCAAGGGGATGCGGCGCTTGCTCATGCCGAGGCACTGGCCGCAGGTGTTGCCTTGCAGCACTGGACAGATGACAGCGAGCTGCGTGGTGTGCTCGTCGATGCCTTGCTTGGCACAGGCTTGAGCGGCGAGGTACGCGAGCCTTATGCGGCTGCGATCAACGCGATCAATGCCAGCGGCCTGCCTGTTGCGGCAGTCGATATCCCCTCCGGGCTTTGCGCCGACACCGGGCGAACCTTGGGTGTCGCGGTGCGTGCCGATCTCACGGTGACGTTTATTGGGCTGAAGGTCGGCCTGTTCACTGGCGACGCCGCCGATCACATCGGTGAGCTGGTGTTCAATGATCTGCAGGCCGGCGCCGACATTTATAGTGACATTGCTGTCCGTGCCCGGCGCCTCAACTCGGCTAATCTTCCGCGACCAGCGCCGCGCGCACCGACGGCGCACAAGGGTCGCTTTGGTCATGTGCTGCTGATCGGCGGCGATCACGGCTTTGGCGGGGCCATTTTGCTCAGTACGGAGATGGCCCTGCGCAGCGGCGCGGGCATGGTGTCGCTGGCGACGCGTCCCGAACACGTCCCGGCGGCGCTGACCCGGGTGCCGGAAGCCATGGCCCTCGGCACCTCGTCGGCCAATCAGTTGATGGGTTTGCTGGAAAAGGTCTCGACGCTGGTCGTCGGTCCCGGGTTGGGGCAGGCCAGCTGGGGGCGCGCATTGTTGTCCGCCGCAGCCAACGCCTCCTTGCCACAGGTGTGGGACGCCGATGCGTTGAACCTGCTGGCCAGCGGCTTTGTTCAATTACCCAAGGATTGCGTGATTACCCCGCATCCGGGCGAAGCGGCGCGGTTGTTGGGTATTGGCACCGCCGAGGTGCAGGCGGATCGCCCGGCGGCAGCGCTGGCGTTGAGCAAAAAATACTCAGCGGTGGTCGTGCTCAAAGGTTCGGGTAGCCTGATCGCGCATCCCGACGGGCGCCTTTCGCTGTGTCATCAAGGCCATCCGGCGATGGCCACGGGCGGCCTCGGCGACGTGCTGGCCGGTTTGATCGGCGCACTGCTGGCGCAGGGCATGGAGGCGTTCGATGCCGCAAGCCTTGCCGTGTGGCTGCACGCCAATGCTGGTTTGCAGCAAGGCAAATTCGGCCGTGGGCTGGCGGCCAGTGATCTGATTCCAGCCATTCGTCAGTTGTTGGAGGAGCAAGCACCGTGTCTGAAGTAACCCTGTACGTGGCCGATGAACAGGCGATGAGCGACTTTGGCGCACGGATCGCCCGCGTGACCCAGGGTCATGGCCTGATTTTTCTCGAAGGCAACCTGGGCATGGGCAAAACCACCCTGTCGCGCGGCATCATTCGCGGGCTGGGGCATGTCGGTGCGGTAAAAAGTCCGACCTTCACCTTGGTCGAACCCTACGAGATCGGTGACACTCGTGCCTTCCACTTTGACCTGTATCGCCTGGTCGATCCGGAAGAACTGGAGTTTCTCGGCATCCGTGACTACTTCGAAGACGATGCCCTGTGCCTGATCGAATGGCCCGATAAAGGTGCAGGCTTTTTGCCAAAGCCTGACCTGACCATTACCATTAGCCCGCAAGACAGCGGGCGTTCGCTGAAAATTTTATCCCAGGGCTCGCGTGGCGAGGCCTGGTGTGCCGCTTTGGCATTGGAATCCAATTAAATGATGGGGTTTGGTATGCGCTTTCGCGCGTTGGTGGCTGCCGCTGGACTGATGTTGATGGCAGTAACCGTCAACGCTGTGGCCGATTCAAAGGTCAACAGCGTGCGCCTGTGGCGGGCGCCGGACAACACGCGGCTGGTCTTCGACCTGAGCGGCCCGGTACAGCACAGCGTATTTACCCTGACTGCACCGGACCGTCTGGTCATCGACATCAATGGCGCCACTCTCGGTGCACCCTTGAACGTGCAGACCGCCAACACGCCGATCACCGCGATGCGTTCGGCCCAGCGCACGCCGACCGATTTGCGTGTGGTCATCGACCTGAAGAAAGCCGTCACCCCGAAAAGCTTCTCGCTGGCGCCCAATGCGCAGTACGGCAACCGTTTGGTGGTCGATCTGTTCGACAACCCGGCCGATGCCGCGCCGCCACCTGCGCCAACGCCTTCGGTGGCGACCGTGCCGGCAGTACCGGTGACCCCGACTGAACCGGCGATCAAACTGCCGCCAGCCCCGGCCGGCAAGCGCGACATCATTGTGGTGATCGACGCCGGCCATGGTGGTGAAGACCCGGGTGCGTCCGGCTCGCGCGGCCAGCGTGAAAAAGACGTGGTGCTGCAGATCGCTCGCGAATTGCAGCGTCAGGTCAACGGCATGAAAGGCTTCCGCGCCGAACTGACCCGCACCGGCGACTACTTCATTCCGTTGCGTGGGCGTACCGAAATTGCCCGCAAGAAGGGCGCCGACCTGTTCGTTTCGATTCACGCCGACGCCGCGCCATCCGCAGCAGCGTTCGGTGCATCGGTGTTTGCCCTGTCTGATCGCGGCGCCACGTCGGAAACCGCCCGTTGGCTGGCCGACAGCGAAAACCGTTCCGACCTGATCGGTGGTGCCGGCAACGTCAGCCTCGATGACAAGGACCGCATGCTCGCTGGCGTGCTGCTCGACCTGTCGATGACGGCGTCGCTGACCTCCAGTCTCAACGTCGGCCAAAAGGTACTGACCAACATCGGCCGTGTCACGCCGTTGCACAAACAGCGCGTGGAACAGGCCGGGTTCATGGTACTGAAATCGCCGGACATCCCGTCGATTCTGGTCGAAACCGGTTTTATCTCGAACGCCAACGAAGCGAACAAGCTTTCGGCATCGAGCCATCAGCAAGCGCTGGCCCGCTCGATCAGCAGCGGCGTTCGGCAGTTCTTCCAGCAGAACCCGCCACCGGGCACTTACATCGCCTGGCTGCGTGATTCCGGCAAGATCGCCCAAGGCCCGCGCGACCACCGCGTCGGTCCGGGTGAAACGCTGGCAATGATCGGAGTGCGCTATCAAGTGTCGCCGGCCACGTTGCGCGCGGCGAACAACTTGAAGACCGATGAGCTGAAAGTCGGCCAGCACCTCACCATTCCCGGCACCGAACTGGCGTCGAAAGAATGAACCAGGTTCTGAACACTGCTCGCATCGAACTGCTCAGCCCACGGCTGGCGAACCAGATTGCCGCCGGTGAGGTGGTCGAACGGCCGGCCTCGGTGATCAAGGAATTGCTGGAAAACAGCCTCGATTCCGGCGCCAAACGTATCGATGTCGACGTCGAGCAGGGTGGCGTCAAGCTGCTGCGGGTGCGTGACGATGGCAGCGGCATTTCCGCCGACGACCTGCCGCTGGCGCTGGCCCGTCATGCGACCAGCAAGATTCGCAACCTCGAAGACCTCGAACAGGTGATGAGCCTGGGTTTTCGTGGTGAGGCACTGGCGTCGATCAGTTCGGTGGCGCGCCTGACCCTGACCTCGCGCACCCGCGATGCCGAGCAGGCCTGGCAGGTCGAAACCGAGGGCCGCGACATGGCGCCTCGCGTGCAGCCCGCCGCGCACCCAGTCGGCACGTCGGTAGAAGTCCGTGATCTGTTCTTCAATACTCCGGCGCGACGCAAATTCCTCAAGACCGAAAAAACCGAATTCGATCACCTGCAAGAAGTGATCAAACGTCTGGCGCTGGCGCGTTTCGACGTGGCCTTCCATCTGCGCCACAACGGCAAAACCATCCTCAGCCTGCACGAGGCCCACGATGATGCGGCCCGCGCCAGGCGTGTGGCGGCGATCTGCGGCTCGGGTTTCCTTGAGCAGGCCTTGCCGATCGAGATCGAGCGCAACGGTCTGCACCTGTGGGGCTGGGTCGGTTTGCCGACGTTCAACCGCAGTCAGGCGGATTTGCAGTATTTCTTTGTAAATGGCCGCGCGGTGCGCGACAAACTGGTCGCCCACGCGGTGCGCCAGGCTTATCGCGACGTGCTGTTCAATGGTCGCCACCCGACGTTCGCGCTGTTTTTCGAGGTCGATCCGGCAGCGGTCGATGTCAACGTGCACCCGACCAAACACGAAGTGCGCTTCCGCGACGGGCGCATGGTCCACGACTTCCTTTATGGCACCTTGCACCGTGCATTGGGCGATGTGCGTCCGGAAGACCAGTTGGCCGGCTCCGTGACCACGGCAATCGTGCGACCGAGCGGAATCGAGGCGGGTGAATTTGGCCCGCAAGGCGAGATGCGACTTGCGGCGAATGCGTTGCTCGAGCAACCGCAGGCGCAACCGGCGTTCAATACCTCGTCCGGTGCCAGTGCTGGCGGCGCTTATCAGTATCAGTACACGCCACGCCCGCAATCGGCCGTGCCTGCTGCCGAGGCTCAAGCCGCTTACAAAGAATTTTTCGCGCCGCTGCCTGAAGCCAATGCCAGCGCACTTCCGACGGGCCAGGAAGACATTCCGCCGCTCGGCTATGCGCTGGCGCAGCTCAAGGGTATCTACATTCTTTCCGAGAACGCCCATGGCCTGGTGCTGGTGGACATGCATGCTGCCCATGAGCGGATCATGTACGAACGCCTGAAGATCGCCATGGCCAGTGAAGGCCTGAGCGGGCAGCCGTTGCTGGTGCCGGAGTCGCTGGCGGTGAGTCAGCGTGAAGCCGATTGCGCCGAGGAGCATGCCGCGTGGTTCCAGCGGCTGGGCTTCGAACTGCAGCGGCTGGGCCCGGAAACCCTGGCGATCCGGCAGATTCCGGCGTTGCTCAAGCAGGCCGAGGCCAACCGTTTGGTCGGTGACGTGCTCTCGGACTTGATGGAATACGGCACCAGCGACCGCATTCAGGCGCACCTCAACGAATTGCTCGGCACCATGGCCTGTCACGGCGCGATTCGCGCCAACCGGCGTCTGGCCCTGCCGGAAATGAACGGCCTGCTGCGGGACATGGAAAACACCGAGCGCAGCGGTCAATGCAACCATGGCCGACCGACCTGGACCCAACTGGGTCTGGACGATCTGGACAAACTGTTCCTGCGCGGTCGTTGATGAGCCAGCTTCCTCCAGCGATTTTCCTGATGGGCCCGACCGCTGCGGGCAAGACCGACCTGGCCATCGAGCTGACCAAGGTGCTGCCGTGCGAGCTGATCAGTGTCGATTCGGCGCTGGTCTATCGCGGCATGGACATCGGCACCGCCAAGCCTTCAAAAGCACTGTTGGCCGAACATCCGCACCGCTTGATCGACATTCTTGATCCGGCCGAAGCTTATTCGGCTGCGGATTTTCGCCGCGATGCCCTGCAAGCCATGGCCGACATCACCGCGCGCGGGAAGATTCCGCTGCTGGTGGGCGGCACGATGCTCTATTACAAGGCTTTGGTCGACGGTCTGGCGGACATGCCCGCCGCCGATCCCGAGGTCCGCGCGCAGATCGAAGAAGAAGCCGTGCGCCTTGGCTGGCAGGCCCTGCACGATCAATTGGCGATCATCGACCCGGTGTCGGCGGCGCGGATTCACCCCAATGATCCGCAACGCCTGAGTCGCGCCCTCGAAGTTTATCGCGTCAGCGGTCGCAGCATGACCGAGCTGCGGCAGCAACAATCTGCGCAAAGTACCGAAGCAGCCGCTTCGGGACTGCAACAATTGCCCTATACTGTCGCGAACCTGGCCATTGCCCCGGCGGATCGCCAGGTACTGCATGAACGCATCAAACAAAGATTCACAAATATGTTGGAACAGGGATTCATCGACGAGGTCGTAGCCCTGCGTAATAGAAGTGACCTGCATGCCGGGTTGCCGTCTATACGTGCGGTAGGCTATCGCCAAGTCTGGGACTACCTGGATGGCAAGCTGACGTTGGCCGAAATGCAGGAGCGCGGCATCATCGCCACGCGCCAATTGGCCAAACGCCAGTTCACCTGGCTGCGCAGCTGGGAAGATTTACACTGGCTGGACAGTCTTGATTGCGACAATCTGCCACGCGCCTTGAAATACCTTGGGACCATCTCCATATTGAGCTGAGTCCTTGCAATTGCCGTCTATCCTTGGGGGTGTGGCGGCCAAAGCCATCTGAATTACCTATTTTTTATTATTGAATCCTTAAAGGAGTGCGGCACATGTCAAAAGGGCATTCGCTACAAGACCCTTACCTGAATACTTTACGTAAAGAGAAAGTCGGGGTTTCCATCTACCTGGTGAACGGTATCAAACTGCAAGGCACGATCGAGTCGTTCGACCAGTTCGTGATCCTGCTGAAGAACACCGTAAGCCAGATGGTTTACAAACACGCTATCTCGACCGTAGTGCCGGTTCGTCCGATTCGTCTGCCTAGCGCAACCGAAAACGAACAGGGCGACGCAGAGCCAGCTCCGGGTAACGCCTGATAGGAGTCTCCTTTGTTCTTTGAGCGCCACGGTGGTGGTGAACGAGTAATCCTCGTTCACTTGGATGGACAGGACCCTGAGGCGCGCGAAGATCCGCAGGAGTTTCAGGAGTTGGCTAATTCGGCCGGCGCCGAGACCGTTGCGTTTTTTAACGTGCCGCGTCATCGGCCAACCGCCAAATACCTGATCGGCAGCGGCAAGGTCGAAGAGCTACGCGACCTGGTCAAGGCTGAAGAAGCCGATCTGGTGATTTTCAACCACGTCCTCACGCCCAGCCAGGAACGCAACCTCGAACGTGTTTTCGAGTGTCGCGTGATCGACCGCACCGGTCTGATTCTCGATATTTTCGCCCAACGCGCCCGCACTCATGAAGGCAAGCTCCAGGTCGAACTGGCCCAGCTTGACCACATGAGCACCCGGCTGGTCCGCGGCTGGACTCACCTTGAGCGTCAGGGTGGCGGCATCGGCATGCGCGGTCCGGGGGAAACCCAGCTCGAAACCGACCGGCGTTTGCTGCGGGTTCGGCTGCGGCAGATCAAGGGTCGGCTGGAGAAGGTACGCAGCCAGCGCGAGCAATCGCGTCGCGGCCGCTCGCGGGCGGAGATTCCGACCGTATCGCTGGTTGGCTACACCAACGCCGGCAAGTCCACGCTGTTCAACAACGTGACCAAATCCGAGGTCTACGCGGCGGACCAGTTGTTCGCCACACTCGACCCGACCCTGCGTCGTCTGGATCTGGATGACCTGGGGCCGATTGTCCTGGCGGACACGGTAGGTTTCATTCGGCACTTGCCGCACAAGCTGGTTGAAGCATTTCGGTCTACCCTCGAAGAGTCGAGCAACTCGGATCTGCTATTGCACGTCATCGACGCCGCGGAACCGGATCGCATGTTGCAGATTGAACAGGTGATGGTGGTGCTGGGCGAGATTGGTGCCCAGGACTTGCCGATCCTCGAGGTCTATAACAAACTCGATTTGCTCGAAGGCGTCGAGCCGCAAATCCAGCGCGACGAAGACGGCAAGCCCCAGCGGGTCTGGTTGTCGGCGCGCGATGGCAGCGGTCTGGAATTGCTCGAACAGGCGATTGCCGAATTGCTCGGCAGTGATCTGTTTGTCGGTACCTTGCGTTTGCCGCAACGATTCGCGCGACTGCGTGCGCAGTTTTTCGAACTCGGCGCGGTGCAGAAAGAAGAGCACGACGAAGAAGGTGTCAGTCTGCTGACCGTTCGTTTGCCCCGGATCGAGTTGAATCGACTGGTAAGCCGCGAAGGATTGCAGCCGATGGAATTCATCGAGCAACACACTTTGCAATAAAAGCCTGAAAAAGCGGTTGTGCCGCAACGGCAGGCATTCTGTAGCATTGGTCGGCGCGCCGTGGGTGCGTCTTTGCTTTATCAGATGGAGAGCGCTATGGCTTGGAATGAGCCGGGTGGCAACTCGAACAATCAGGATCCCTGGGGTGGCAAGCGCCGCAATAACGGCGACCGCAAGGGGCCACCGGATCTCGACGAGGCCTTCCGAAAGCTGCAGGAAAGCCTGAACGGGTTGTTCGGTGGTGGCAAGAAACGGGGTGATGACGGCGGTGGTTCGGGCAAGAGCAGCGGCGGCTTCGGCGGCCTGCTCGGCATCGGCCTGGTCGTGCTGGCGGCCGTCTGGCTGTACAGCGCCGTCTACGTGGTGGACGAGCAGGAGCAGGCCGTGGTGCTGCGCTTCGGCAAGTACTACGAGACTGTCGGCCCGGGCCTGAACATCTATTTCCCGCCGATCGACAAGAAGTACATGGAAAACGTGACGCGTGAGCGTGCGTACTCCAAGCAGGGCCAGATGCTCACTGAAGACGAAAACATCGTCGAAGTGCCGTTGACCGTGCAGTACAAGATCAGCAACCTGCAGGACTTCGTGCTGAACGTCGATCAGCCGGAAATCAGTCTGCAGCACGCGACGGAAAGTGCCCTGCGCCACGTGGTCGGTTCGACCGCCATGGACCAGGTGCTGACCGAAGGTCGTGAATTGATGGCCAGCGAAATCAAGGAGCGTCTGCAACGTTTCCTCGATACCTATCGCACCGGTATCACCGTTACCCAGGTCAACGTACAGAGCGCAGCGGCACCGCGTGAAGTACAGGAAGCCTTCGACGACGTGATCCGCGCCCGTGAAGACGAGCAGCGTTCGCGCAACCAGGCCGAAACCTACGCCAACGGCGTGGTGCCGGAAGCCCGTGGTCAGGCCCAGCGCATCATCGAAGATGCCAACGGTTACCGCGACGAAACGATCTCGCGCGCCAAGGGTGAGGCCGATCGCTTTACCAAACTGGTTGCCGAATATCGCAAGGCACCTGAAGTCACCCGCGAGCGTCTGTACCTGGACACCATGCAGGAAGTCTTCAGCAACACCAGCAAGGTACTCGTGACCGGCAACAAGAACGGCCAGAGCAATCTGCTCTACCTGCCGTTGGACAAGATGATCCAGAACAGCTCGGGCAACGCACCGATCACCGGTTCGGCCGCCAGCAACAACACGGACGTCACGCCGCATGTCACTGACGTGCCGCAGACGCGTACAAGGGAGACCCGCTGATGAGCAATAAATCGCTGATCGCCCTGATCGTTGGCGTCGTCGTGGTACTGGTGGGCTGGAATTGCTTCTACATCGTCGCTCAGACCGAGCGCGCGGTGCTGCTGCAATTCGGTCGCGTGGTTCAGGCCGATGTCCAGCCTGGTCTGCATGTGAAGGTGCCTTACGTTAACCAGGTGCGCAAGTTCGACGCACGCCTGTTGACGCTGGACGCACCGACGCAGCGCTTCCTGACCCTGGAAAAGAAAGCCGTGATGGTCGATGCCTACGCCAAGTGGCGCGTCAAGGATGCCGAGCGCTTCTACACCGCGACTTCCGGTCTCAAGCAGATTGCCGACGAGCGCCTGTCGCGTCGTCTGGAATCGGGCCTGCGTGACCAGTTCGGCAAGCGCACCCTGCACGAAGTGGTGTCGGGTGAGCGTGATGCACTGATGGCTGACATCACTGCATCGCTGAACAAGATGGCGGAAAAAGAGCTGGGTATTGAAGTCGTCGATGTCCGGGTCAAGGCCATCGATCTGCCGAAGGAAGTGAACCGCAGCGTGTTCGAACGTATGAGCACCGAGCGTGAGCGTGAAGCTCGCGAGCACCGCGCCAAGGGTAACGAGCTGGCCGAAGGCATCCGTGCCGACGCCGATCGTCAACGCCGCGTGTTGCTGGCTGAAGCCTATCGTGAATCCGAAGAGGTTCGCGGTGATGGTGACGCCCAGGCCGCTGCGATCTACTCCAAGGCCTACGGTCAGGATCAGGAGTTCTACGGTTTCTACCGCAGCCTGCGTGCCTACCGTGAAAGCTTCGCGAACAAATCCGACGTCATGGTCCTCGACCCAAGCAGCGACTTCTTCCGCTACCTGGAAAAAGCCAAGCCTTGATGCGACGTTGACCTGAATCGCTCCGCCCGGCGGCTAAATCCTCGGGCGGGGTGATCCTTTGGGAAAACGTGTGTATGATGCGGCAGCCGGGAAATTCCCGGCTTTTTTGCGTCTGCACGTTTGATTGCTGTTTTTTGTTGCAGGCATCGGGTTGAATGGCCCGAACGTTTTTCGAGGAAAGTGGTGGGCGAAGCCGGTAACAGGCCTTTTGCCGCGTCGTTCATGCGCGTGCGTTTTGAACGGATCGACCATTTTCTGCTTCACTCAAGGCTCGCCCGCAGGCTGGCCGCCCGGATCAAAGGGGAATGGCGTAATGGCAACGGTAGACCGCTGGCTGCTGCCAGATGGCATCGAAGAAGTACTGCCACCGGAAGCGGCGCGCATCGAAGTCGCGCGTCGTCAGGTGTTGGATCTGTTCCAGAGCTGGGGTTACGAATTTGTCGTGACTCCCCATATCGAGTACCTGGAATCCCTGCTGACCGGTGCAGGCCAGGACCTGGATCTGCGCACCTTCAAGGTCATCGACCCGCAGTCGGGTCGGCAGATGGGATTTCGCGCCGACATCACGCCGCAGGTCGCGCGCATTGATGCACACACCCTGCGCCGCGAAGGCCCGAGCCGCCTGTGCTACGCCGGCAGCGTGCTGCACGCCCAGCCGCGGGCCTTGTCGTCCTCGCGCAGCCCGATCCAGTTGGGTGCCGAGTTGTACGGCGACGCCAGCCCGAGCAGCGACGTTGAAGTGATCAGCCTGATGCTGGCCATGCTGCAACTGGCCGACGTGCCGGATGTGCACATGGACCTTGGTCATGTCGGCATCTATCGCGGTCTGGCGCGCGCTGCCGGTTTGTCCGGTGAAGTCGAACAGCAGTTGTTCGATGCGCTGCAACGCAAGGCCATCGACGAGGTCATTACCCTGACCGAAGGCTTGCCAGCGGATCTGTCCGACATGTTGCGCGCGCTGGTCGACCTGTGTGGCGGTCGTGAAGTGTTGAGCGCTGCGCGCGAGCGCCTGGCCAATGCGCCGGCGCCAGTGCTGGCGGCCCTGGAAGACTTGCTGGCGATTGCCGAGCGTCTTTCGGTGCGCTTCCCTGATCTGCCGTTGTACTTCGACCTGGGTGAATTGCGCGGCTATCACTACCACACCGGTGTGGTGTTCGCCGTGTTCGTGCCGGGTGTGGGTCAGTCCATCGCTCAGGGCGGTCGTTACGATGACATCGGCGCCGATTTTGGTCGTGCGCGTCCGGCGACCGGTTTCTCTACCGATTTGAAAACCCTGGTGACCCTGGGGCGTGCTGAGATCGAGCTACCGTCTGGCGGTATCTGGATGCCTGACAGTACGGATGCGGCACTCTGGCAGCAGGTTTGCCAGTTGCGCAGTGAGGGTCAGCGTGTCGTTCAGGCCTTGCCTGGACAACCTTTGGCCGCCGCCCGTGATGCGGACTGCGACCGGCAATTGATTCAGCAGAACGGGCTTTGGCAAGTATCGCCACTGGCTTCTTGAGTTTTCCTGCCGGCCATCGCCGGCACCAAGTTTGCGCGAATGAGGACAAGTGTTATGGGTAAGAATGTCGTAGTCCTGGGCACCCAGTGGGGTGATGAGGGCAAAGGCAAGATCGTTGATCTGCTGACCGAACATGCTGCCGCCGTAGTGCGCTACCAGGGTGGCCACAACGCGGGCCACACGCTGGTGATCGACGGCGAGAAAACCGTCTTGCACCTGATTCCATCGGGCGTGCTGCGCGAAGGCGTGCAGTGCCTGATCGGCAATGGCGTGGTCGTCGCACCTGACGCCCTGCTGCGCGAGATCACCAAGCTGGAAGAGAAAGGCGTACCGGTGCGCGAGCGCCTGCGTATCAGCCCGTCCTGCCCGCTGATCCTGTCCTTCCACGTTGCGCTGGACCAGGCCCGTGAAAAGGCCCGTGGCGAGCTGAAGATCGGCACCACCGGTCGCGGCATCGGCCCGGCCTACGAAGACAAGGTTGCTCGTCGTGGCCTGCGTGTCGGCGACCTGCTGAACATGCCGCGCTTTGAAGACAAGCTGCGTGAATTGGTGGATTACCACAACTTCATGCTGGTCGGTTACTACAAAGAGCCGGCCATCGAGTTCGAAAAGACCCTGGCCGAGTGCAAGGAATACGCTGAACTGCTCAAGCCGTTGATGCTCGACGTCACCGCCGAGCTGCACGACCTGCGCCGTGCCGGCAAAGACATCATGTTCGAAGGCGCCCAGGGTTCGTTGCTCGACATCGACCACGGTACCTATCCGTACGTGACCAGCTCCAACACCACCGCGGGTGGCGTGGCGACCGGTTCGGGCGTTGGCCCGATGTTCCTCGATTACATCCTCGGCATCACCAAGGCGTACACCACGCGCGTCGGTTCGGGTCCGTTCCCGACTGAGCTGTTCGACGACGTTGGTGCTCACCTGGCCAAGCAAGGTCACGAGTTCGGTGCCACCACCGGGCGTGCTCGTCGTTGCGGCTGGTTCGACGCGGTCATCCTGCGTCGCGCTATCGATGTGAACAGCATTTCGGGCATCTGCCTGACCAAGCTGGACGTACTCGACGGTCTGCAAACCATCAACATCTGCGTCGGCTACAAAGACGCGCAGGGCAATGCCGTTGCTCCGACCGACGCTGACAGCTACGTCGGCCTGCAGCCGGTGTACGAAGAAGTGCCGGGCTGGAGCGAATCGACCGTGGGTGCCAAGACCCTGGAAGAGCTGCCGGCCAACGCTCGCGCCTACATCAAACGGGTCGAAGAATTGATCGGCGCACCGATCGACATTATTTCGACGGGCCCGGACCGCAACGAAACCATCGTTCTGCGTCATCCGTTTGCTTGATAAGTCGTTGATGTAAAAAACAAAGGCCCCTTAATCGGGGCCTTTGTCGTTTATGCCTGTTGGACGGCATGACCTTTGCTGTGAATCTGTCTACAAGAGTGCCATCAAATTAATGGCGTCAGACGTAGAGGGATTTCAAAGTGTCGGCCGTTCTCTCACTGTTACAAAGCCGTTTGCTGCGGCCTGTGTTCGTTACCTTGGGTATCGCCCTTTTGGTGCAAGTCTTGGTGGCGGTTGCCCTGACGCGGAGCACCGTCACGGCGCTGGAAGCGGATCTGGCGACGCGCCTGGGAACCGACAGCCAGAAGCTGTCCGGCGAACTGGAGCAGGCCGGGCGGGAGGTCACCTCCAGTCTCGACGCTTTATCTGCCAGTACCCGGCAGCGACTCACCGCTGGCCTGTCTTCACGTCTGAAGGAAGAGCAGGCGCAACTGCGTGCCACGCTGGAAAAAGACCTCAAGGACTCCGCCAATGACATGGCACAGTTGCTCGCCTCGGTTGCCCCGCGGGCGATGTGGGACAGCGACGTACCGACCCTGTCGGAATTTGCCCGCCGCGCCCAGCGCAATCCCAACGTGTTGTTCGTGGTCTATGACGACGCCACCGGCCAGCACCTGACCCGCTACCTCAACCGGGAAAACCCGATCAACAAGGCCTTGCTGGAAAAAGGTCAGGGCGAGCGTGCGCTGGATAAAGTGCTGGATGCAGCGAAAAACGATCCCTCGGTTTATTACCTCGAGGCGTCCATCAATCCCAATGGTGTGGAAATCGGCAAGGTGCTGATGGGCGTTTCGACGGCCTCGGTGGAAACCGATCTGGTCGAACTCGACAAGCGTTTCTCGGCGTTGATCGCCAGCAGCGACCAACTGGTTGGTGACAGCCTCAAAGGCGCCGCGGCGGACAGCGCAAAAGCCATGCAGGCGCGCCTGCAGTCGGCGCAGTCCACGGCTGGCGAGATGAAAGCCAATACCGCGCAGACCGTTCAAGAGGCAGCGGCGACGCTGCGCTGGCGTATCGGCCTCGGCCTGGCGCTGGTCGGTTGCGCGGTACTGTTGTTGCTGGCCGTGGTGTTGGGTCATCGCGTAGTCAATCGCCTGAAGATGCTCAACGCAGCGATGGATGATCTGGCGGCGGGCGAGGGCGATCTGACCAAGCGTGTGCAGATCAACAGCAAGGATGAAATCGGCGACATGGCCTCGGCGGTCAACCGCTTTGTGGACAAGTTGCAGCCGATCGTGCGCGAAGCTGGCGACGTGGCGCAGCGTACCGGCGTCGAAATTGGCGCGATGACCCTGCGTAACGCCGGCGCCGATGCGGCGGCAGGCATGCAGCGTGATGAAGTCGCCGAGAGCCTGCGCGCGTTGTCGCAAATGGCCGACGAGGCGCAATCGGAAAGCCATGCGATGCAGGCCGCACTCAAGCAAGTGGTGGAAATCCGTCAAGCAACCGATGAAAACACCCGCACCTCGGCCAAGGTTGGTGGTCTGATCGAGGCGCTGGCCGGACAGGTCGACACCGGGGCGAAAGTCATCGAGCGGCTGGCGCAGCAGAGTGAACAGATTGAAGTGGTGCTGACGGTGATTCATGGCATCGCTGAGCAGACCAACCTGCTGGCCTTGAATGCGGCGATTGAAGCGGCGCGCGCGGGCGAGACGGGGCGCGGCTTTGCTGTGGTGGCGGACGAAGTGCGTGCATTGGCGAGCAAGACGCAAAGCTCCACCGGCGACATTCAGGCGCACATCGTCGCGTTGCAGCAGGGCGCGCGAGAAGCGGTCGAGGCGATCGGCCAGGCCGGGCGTCAGGCCAGTGAAGGCTTGCTGGTGTTGCGTGACAGCGCGCGACTGCAGCAATCGGTGCAGGCCTCGGTTGAACAGGTGCACGCAGCGATTGGCCTCGCAACACAAGCGGCAGCGCATCAGGCGCAGGGTGCGCAGGCGGTGCGTGGGCGGGTGGAAACCATTCATGCCCAGGCTGAAAAAGCCGCGCAGGCGGTGGTGGAAACCACGGCCAGTGGCAAGGTGCTGGATGGTCTGGCGGCGCAGCTCAAAGCGAGCCTGGGGCAGTTCAGGGCTTGATGTTGATTGGGCTGGCCTCATCGCAAGCAGGCTCACTCCTGCATTTGGAATGCATTCCCTGTAGGAGTGAGCCTGCTCGCGATAGCTTTTTCAGCGGCTCAAATACATCCGGGTAGTCAGTAGATAAACCGGCAACCCCGACACCACAATCAACAACGCCGCATAAGGCGCCGCCGCCGCGAACTCGACATTCGCCGTATGCGCCCAGACCTCGGTCGCCAGCGTATTGAGCCCGGTCGGACTGAGTAGCAGCGTCGCCGTCAATTCCTTCATCGCATCGAGAAACACCAGCGCAAACGCCGCGCCCAGAGCCGGGAAAATGATCGGCAGCGTCACCCGGCAAAATGCCGTGAACGACGAAGCTCCGAGCGTGCGCGCCGCCTCTTCCAGCTGCGGCGCAGCCTTGTTCAGCGCGGTGCGAATCGGCGCCTGCGCCAACGGCAGAAACAGCAGCGCATAAGCAATCAGCAGCAGTCCCGAGGTTTGATACAGCACCGGCACGTAATGCAGGGCGAAATACACCAGCGTCAAAGCAATCACCAACCCCGGCAGCGCGTGCAGCAGATACGGCAAGCGTTCGGCCCAGATCGCCAATTGGCCTTTGTAGCGCACCACCAGCAGCCCCACCGGAACCGCCAGCAGCAGGCAAAGCGCCGCGCCACCCAGGGACAATGCCAGTGAAGACAGCAGCGCTTCGGTAATCGCCGCTACCGGAAACGCCGCCGATGAACCGACCGCCAGCCAGTAGGTGAGCATTGCCAACGGAACCCCGCTGCCGACAATCGCCAATGCCAGGCAGTACAACTGACCGAGCGCAGCCCAGGGGCCCAGGCGGACCTGTTCGGCCTGACGCGCTGCGCCCTGCCCGGTGCGCACATGCCGGCCCTTGCCGCGCACGCGCAGTTCCAGCCACAGCAACAGCAGGCACAGCGCGAGCAATACCGCCGAGAGCATCGCTGCGTTGGCGTTGCTGAATTCCAGCTCGAACTGCTGATAGATCGCAGTGGTGAAAGTTTGCAGGCCAATGATCGACAGCGCGCCGAACTCCACCAGCATGTGCAAGGCGATCAACAGCGAGCCGGCCAAAAGCGATGGCCAGAGCAGTGGCAGGGTCACGCGAAAAAATACTCCCCAACGATTCTGCCCCAATGTGCGTGCGGACTCCTCGAGTGAAGGATCAAGGTTGCGCAACGTCGCCGCGACCGGCAAAAAGATCAGCGGATACTTCGACAGGCTCATCACCAATATGGCCCCGCCAAGGCCTTCGAACTGCGCGCTCAGCGAAACCCAGGTAAAGCTGCTGACAAATGCCGGCACGGCAAACGGCAGGCACAGGATTACGCCCCACACGCGCCGCCCCGGCAGATTGCTGCGCTCAAGCAGCCACGCCAGCGACAGGCCGATCACGCCGCAAGTGATCGTCACGCCGACCATCAGCGCCAAGGTATTGCGCAACAAGCCAAACACATACGGGCGCCACAGCAAATGCAGCGCTTCGGCCCAACCCGCCTGCCACGCTTTGAGCCCGACATAGGCCAGCGGCAACAGGCTCAACACCACCAATAGCAATACCGGCAGCAGCAGCCAGACCGATGGCCGTTTGCGTTTCGGCACGTAACCCCCGCGCGCGGCGGGGGCGGATAACGATGCGCTCATCAGTTCAAGCCAACTTCGCGTTCCAGTTCCAGCGCTTCTTCGGCATTGCCCAGATCGGCCGGCGTCACGTTCGGTGCTTCCAGTTCTCTGAACGGCTTGAGCCCGCGATCCGATTCCATGCCTTTGTGCAGCGGATATTCGGCGGTGGTCTGGGTGATCACGCGCTGACCTTCTTCGCTGGCCATGTAGGCGAGGAATTGCTGGGCTTCTTTTGGATGTTTGCTGGATTTCAGCACGGCAGCGCTGGATACCGTGATCAGGCCGCCGGCGTCACCGCCGGTGAAGTAGTGCAGTTTCGAATCGAGCTCGCCTTTTTCGCGTTGCAGGGCGAACCAGTAGTAGTTGTTCACCAGCACGGTGGCGACCTCACCGTTCTCCACGGCTTTGAGCGCGACCATGTTGTTGCTGTAAGTCTTGCCGAACGCGCGCAGGCCGGTCAGCCACTCTTCGGCGGCGTCACGCCCGTGCAGCTTGATGATCGCCACGGCCTGTTCCTGGAATGCACCGCTGGTCGGCACGAAACCGACCTTGCCTTGCCATTGCGGCTCGGAGAATTCCATCACCGATTTCGGCAGGTCTTTCTCGTCGATCAGCTTCGGATTGAACGCAACCACCCGTACGCGGGCGGTAACGCCGATCCAGGTACCGTTGGCGGCTACGTATTTTTCCGGCAATACCGCCAGGGTCGCGGCGTCGGCCTTGGCTAGCAGGCCTTGTTCGCCGAGGTTGTTCAGCGGTGGCGATTCTTCGGTGTAGATCACGTCGGCGGGGGAGCGGTCGCCTTCCTCGATGATCTGGCTGGCGAGCTGATTGCTGCTGCCTTTACGGACGTTGACGTGAATGCCGGTCTTGGCTTCGAACGCCTTGGCAATCGCATCGCCGACTTCTTTGTGCTGGCCGTTGTACAGAGTCAGGGAAACCGCATCGGCCGCCTGGGTGAGGGGAGTGGCGAGCGCCAGGCCAAGGAGGGTGAAGGTCAGGCCTCGGCGCAGGGTATTTCGAAACGTCATTCGCAGGGTTCCTCACTGTCGCATTGCAAAAACTTGCAACAATGATAAACGATATTGGTTCTCAGATGCGCCTTGCGCGGGCGTTGGCGTTTTGATAGCGGCTGTGGCAATTCAGGTTTCGGAAGGCCGGAAACGCAAAAACCCGCTTTCGCGGGTTCTGTGCAATTCAAGGCCTGAACCTTGAATTTGAATTGGTGCCCAGAAGAAGACTCGAACTTCCACGACCGTAAGGTCACCAGCACCTGAAGCTGGCGTGTCTACCAATTTCACCATCTGGGCAATCATCGCGAGCGTTGCCGCTGTTGATGTGGCGCACTATACGGAGCGCATTTTGATCTGTAAACCCCTGATTTAATATTAATAAATCGGTTTTAAGAAAACCCGGGCTTAGAATGCAAAAAACCCGCTTTCGCGGGTTTTGTGTGAGCCTTGAACTGATCTAGTCTCAAGCTCGAAATTGGTGCCCAGAAGAAGACTCGAACTTCCACGACCGTAAGGTCACCAGCACCTGAAGCTGGCGTGTCTACCAATTTCACCATCTGGGCAGTATCGTCAACGCATCTGCGTCGTCAATGGCGCGCACTATACGGAGGGTCTTTTTAGCTGTAAACCCCTGCCAGCAAAAAATATGATTTTTTTTACCGGCGGTGGTCAAAATGGCTTTCGCACGGCAGATCATGGCATCAGTTGCGCCTTATATAGCCGGAAATTTCCCGTTTCATGGCGCCTATGCCAAACTAACCCGCATATAGACAAGGTGAAAACTCTCTAATGGCCGATTGGCAGTCCCTCGATCCCGAGGCCGCTCGTGAAGCGGAAAAATACGAAAACCCTATTCCTAGCCGCGAACTGATCCTGGCGCATCTCGCCGATCGTGGTTCGCCGGCTGCCCGCGAGCAACTGGTCGAAGAGTTCGGTCTGACCACCGAAGACCAGATTGAAGCCCTGCGCCGCCGTCTGCGCGCCATGGAACGCGACGCTCAACTGATCTACACCCGTCGTGGCACCTATGCGCCGGTGGACAAGCTCGATCTGATCCTCGGTCGCATCAGCGGTCACCGTGACGGTTTCGGCTTCCTGGTCCCGGACGACGGCAGCGACGATCTGTTCATGAGCCCGGCGCAAATGCGTCTGGTGTTCGATGGCGACCGTGCGCTGGCCCGCGTTTCCGGCCTGGACCGTCGCGGTCGTCGCGAGGGCGTGATCGTTGAAGTGGTGTCCCGTGCCCACGAAACCATCGTCGGTCGTTACTTCGAAGAAGGCGGCATCGGCTTCGTCGTTGCCGACAACCCGAAGATTCAGCAGGAGGTGCTGGTCACGCCGGGCCGCAACGCCAACGCGCAGATCGGTCAGTTCGTCGAGGTGAAAATCACCCACTGGCCGACGCCGCGCTTCCAGCCGCAGGGCGATGTGGTCGAAGTGGTCGGCAACTACATGGCGCCGGGCATGGAAATCGATGTTGCCCTGCGCACCTATGACATTCCGCATGTCTGGCCTGAAGCCGTACTGAAGGAAGCCGCCAAGCTCAAGCCGGAAGTCGAGGAAAAAGACAAAGAGAAGCGCATCGACCTGCGTCATCTGCCGTTCGTCACCATCGACGGCGAAGATGCCCGCGACTTCGACGACGCGGTTTACTGCGAAGCCAAACCGGGCAAGCTGCGCCTGTTCTCCGGCGGCTGGAAGTTGTACGTGGCGATTGCCGACGTCTCCAGCTACGTGAAAATCGGCTCGGCGCTGGACAACGAAGCGCAGGTGCGCGGCAACTCGGTGTATTTCCCCGAGCGCGTGATTCCGATGCTGCCTGAGCAACTGTCCAACGGCCTGTGCTCGCTGAACCCGCACGTCGATCGTCTGGCCATGGTCTGCGAGATGACCATCTCCAAGTCCGGCGAAATGACCGACTACTGCTTCTACGAGGCGGTGATTCACTCCCACGCCCGCCTGACCTACAACAAGGTCAGCGCGATGCTGGAAACGCCGAAGGTGGCCGAAGCGCGCAAACTGCGCGGCGAGTACACCGACGTCGTACCGCACTTGAAGCAACTTTATGCGCTGTACAAAGTGCTGCTGGCTGCCCGTCACGTACGTGGTGCGATCGATTTCGAAACGCAGGAAACCCGGATCATCTTCGGTTCCGAGCGCAAGATCGCCGAAATCCGTCCGACCATCCGCAACGATGCGCACAAGCTGATCGAGGAATGCATGCTGGCGGCCAACGTGGCCACCGCCGAATTCCTCAAGAAGCACGAAATTCCTGCGTTGTATCGCGTTCACGCCGGTCCGCCGCCGGAGCGTCTGGAAAAACTGCGCGCGTTCCTGGGCGAGCTTGGCCTGTCCCTGCACAAAGGCAAGGACGGTCCGTCGCCGAAGGACTATCAGGCCTTACTGGCGGGCATCAAGGATCGTCCGGATTTCCATCTGATCCAGACCGTCATGCTGCGCTCGTTGAGCCAGGCAGTGTACAGCGCTGAGAACGACGGCCATTTCGGCCTGAATTACGAAGCCTATACCCACTTCACTTCGCCGATCCGTCGTTATCCGGACCTGCTGACGCACCGCGCGATCCGCAGCGTGATCCATTCGAAACAGGACACCCCGCACGTTCGCCGTGCCGGTGCGATGACCATTCCGAAGGCGCGCATCTATCCATACGACGAGGCAGCGCTGGAGCAGCTCGGCGAGCAATGCTCGATGAGCGAACGCCGCGCCGACGAAGCGACCCGCGACGTAGTCAACTGGCTCAAGTGCGAGTTCATGAAGGATCGCGTCGGCGAGTCGTTCCCGGGCGTGATCACTGCGGTGACCGGTTTCGGTCTGTTCGTCGAACTGACCGATATCTACGTCGAAGGCCTGGTGCACGTCACTGCGCTGCCGGGCGATTACTACCACTTCGACCCTGTGCATCACCGCTTGGCGGGCGAGCGCACCGGTCGCAGCTTCCGCCTCGGCGATACCGTTGAAGTACGAGTCATGCGCGTCGATCTCGACGAACGCAAGATCGACTTCGAGATGGCAGAAAAAACCATCAGCGCGCCGATCGGCCGCAAAAAGCGTGGCGCTGAAACAGCTGCTCCGGCTGCCAAGGCATCGGAAGACAAGGCCCCGGCGAAAGGCGCCAGCCGTCGTCCGGCCAAGGAAAAGGCCTCCGAGGCTTATCGGCCCAGCGACGCCGTGGCAAAAAACGCCGAGCTGCGTAAAAGCCGCGAAATGAAAAAGGCCTTGCTCGCCGATGCGAAAAGCGGTGGTAAAGCGGCGTCTGCGGGAAAGACCGGACGGTCGGCGCCTGACAAGGCGACCGGCGGCAAGCCAGCCAAACCGAGCAAGCACCGCAAGGGCCCGCCAAAAGCGGGTTCCGCTCCTGCCAAAAGTGGCGGAGCCCGTAAACCGAAGGCGAAGTCATGAGTCAGTTGGAAAAAATCTACGGCGTTCACGCGGTAGAAGCGTTGCTGCGTCACCACCCAAAACGCGTCAAGCAGATCTGGCTGGCGGAAAGCCGCAACGATCCACGGGTGCAGACGCTGGTTGAGCTGGCCAATGAAAATCGTGTCCAGGTCGGCCAGGCCGAGCGCCGCGAAATGGACGCCTGGGTCGAAGGCATTCATCAGGGCGTGGTTGCGGAAGTGAGCCCGAGCCAGGTCTGGGGCGAGGCGATGCTCGACGAGTTGCTTGATCGCACCGAAGGCGCGCCGCTGCTGCTGGTGCTCGACGGCGTGACCGACCCGCACAACCTCGGCGCCTGCCTGCGCTCGGCCGATGCGGCCGGCGCGCTGGCGGTCATCGTGCCGAAAGACAAGTCGGCGACCCTGACACCGGTGGTGCGCAAAGTCGCCTGCGGTGCGGCGGAAGTGATTCCGCTGGTCGCGGTGACCAACCTCGCCCGCACGCTGGAGAAGCTGCAGCAGCGCGGTTTGTGGGTAGTCGGTACGGCGGGGGAGGCCGAGGTCAGCATTTATGACCAGGACCTGACCGGCCCGACCATCCTGATCATGGGCGCCGAAGGCAAAGGCATGCGTCGCCTGACTCGCGAGCACTGCGACTATCTGGTGAACCTGCCGATGGCCGGTAGCGTCAGCAGTCTCAACGTCTCCGTGGCCACCGGCGTCTGCCTGTTCGAGGCCCAGCGCCAGCGCGGCGCCAAGGCCAAGGCTGCTACGAAGAAGTCCTGAGCCACTGCAAATCCCCTGTAGGAGTGAGCCTGCTCGCGATAGCGGTGCAACATTCATCATCAAAGTTGAATGTTGCACCGCTATCGCGAGCAGGCTCACTCCTACATTGTTTTGTGTCTCGGCGAAGATTGGTGGTTGTTCAAATATTCACCAATTACCTTGCACCCCCGCAGTCCCTTCTCTACAATTGCGCCCCTTGCTGTGGCGGCAGGCACGCATGTGCCCCGGGCCAGCAAGTCCATAAGTGTCATTCACTCCTTGTCTGACCGTTTTTGAGCGGCAGGCTACAACCCGTAAGGAGCATTCATGCGTCATTACGAAATCATCTTTCTGGTCCACCCGGATCAGAGCGAGCAAGTCGGCGGCATGGTTGAGCGTTACACCAAGCTGATCGAAGAAGACGGCGGCAAAATCCACCGTCTGGAAGATTGGGGCCGTCGTCAACTGGCCTACGCAATCAACAATGTTCACAAGGCTCACTACGTGATGCTGAACGTTGAGTGCACTGGCAAGGCCCTGGCCGAGCTGGAAGACAACTTCCGCTACAACGATGCAGTGATCCGTAACCTGGTCATCCGTCGCGACGAAGCCGTTACCGGCCAGTCCGAGATGCTCAAGGCTGAAGAAAACCGCAGTGAGCGCCGTGAGCGTCGCGACCGTCCTGAGCACGAAGGCGCCGAAGGCACCGACAGTGATGACAGCGACAACAGCGATAACGCTGACGAGTAATCCACGGACCTTATTAAGGAGCCTATCAAATGGCACGTTTCTTCCGTCGTCGTAAATTCTGCCGCTTCACCGCTGAAGACGTGAAAGAGATCGATTACAAAGATCTCAACACTCTGAAAGCCTACGTATCCGAGACCGGCAAAATCGTTCCAAGCCGCATCACCGGTACCAAAGCTCGTTATCAGCGTCAGCTGGCCACCGCTATCAAGCGCGCCCGCTTCCTGGCCCTGCTGGCCTACACCGACAGCCACGGCCGCTGAGACCGGGCAGTCGACAAGTAGCAAAGGATTGAATGCATGCGCGCCTTAGCTGAGTTCATCATGCGCGGCCGTATGCAGGCCACTCTTGTGGTGGCCGGATGTGCAACATTGCCGTTGTTGTATTGGTTGGGTGCTGCCGCCGGGAGCCTTGTGCTGCTGCGGCGCGGACTGACGGACGCCCTGGGTGTTCTGTCTCTGGGGCTGCTGCCAGCGTTGATCTGGTGGCTGTATGCCGATGACCCACGGGCGCTTCTGGTGCTGCTGGGGTCTTCGGGGCTTGCGCTGGTTTTGCGCGCAAGCGAGTCCTGGGTCCGTACGCTGCTGGTCAGCGTAGCCATTGGCGTGGTGTTTTCAGTGGTGCTCGGGGCCGCGTTTGCGGCCCAGATCGAGATGCTCGCGCAGGCCTTGATAAAGGTCATGCCAGCGCTTCTCGGTGAAACCTACAAGCAATTGTCGGTGGATGAGCAAGCGCGTTTCGCGTCCCTGATCGCACCCGTCCTGACCGGACTGATTGCGGCATTGTTGCAAATCGTCAGCGTGCTGAGCCTGATTGTCGGGCGGCATTGGCAGGCGTTGTTGTACAACCCGGGTGGTTTTGGTCGCGAGTTTCGCGCCATCCGCATTCCGCTGGGGCCGGCGATGTTACTGCTGGCGTTGATGCTTCTGGGCCCGAATCTCGGTGCACAGATGGCCATGTTGACGCCGTTGTGCAGTGTACCGCTGGTGTTCGCCGGGCTGGCCCTGATTCACGGGCTGGTCGGGCAGAAGCGACTGGCCGGTTTCTGGCTGGTGGGGTTGTACGTCACGCTGCTGCTGTTCATGCAGCTGATCTATCCGTTGCTCGTGGTTCTGGCCATTGTCGACAGCCTGATTGATTTTCGCGGTCGTCACGTGTCGAAAGACACCGACAGCGCGAACGGTGAAGGTTAAAAGTTAGAGGATTTTCACATGCAACTGATCCTTCTGGAAAAAATCGCCAACCTGGGCAACCTGGGCGACAAAGTAAACGTTAAGGCCGGTTACGGCCGTAACTACCTGCTGCCTTTCGGCAAGGCTACCGCTGCGACCGCTGCCAACCTGGCTGCGTTCGAAGAGCGTCGCGCCGAGCTGGAAAAAGCCGCCGCAGACCGTAAGGCATCGGCTGAAAGCCGTGCTGCCCAACTGGCCGAGCTGGAAGTGACCATCACTGCCACCGCTGGCGACGAAGGCAAGCTGTTCGGTTCGATCGGTACTCACGACATCGCTGACGCACTGACCGCTTCCGGCGTTGAAGTGCAGAAGAGCGAAGTTCGTCTGCCGAACGGCACCATCCGCAACGTGGGTGAATTCGACGTAGCCGTGCACCTGCACGCCGAAGTTGAAGCCACCGTACGCGTTGTCGTGGTAGCAGCTTAAGCAACACCGGATCGGCTGGCGGCTTGTCCGTCAGGCGGTTAACATCGGGCACGATCCTGTTTACAGGTCGTGCCCTTTGTCTTTCTGAATCCCCTGCTTTTCACCTAATTCTCAAGTGGCCATGAACGATATCTCCGCTCCCGAGCAATACGATCTGCAAACCGCTGCCCTGAAGGTGCCGCCACACTCCATCGAGGCCGAACAGGCCGTACTCGGTGGTTTGATGCTGGACAACAACGCCTGGGAACGCGTGCTCGATCAAGTCTCCGACGGCGATTTCTATCGACATGACCACCGTCTGATCTTCCGTGCGATCGCCAAACTGGCCGATCAGAACATGCCGATCGACGTGGTGACCCTGTCCGAACAACTGGACAAGGAAGGCCAGACGTCCCAGGTTGGCGGTCTCGGTTATCTCGGCGAACTGGCGAAAAACACGCCGTCCGTCGCCAACATCAAGGCCTATGCGCAAATCGTCCGCCAGCGTGCGACGTTGCGCCAACTGATCGGCATCAGCACCGAAATCGCCGACAGCGCCTTCAATCCTGAAGGCCGCACCGCCGAAGAAATCCTCGACGAAGCCGAACGGCAGATCTTTCAGATCGCCGAAGCGCGGCCAAAGACCGGCGGCCCGGTCGGCGTCAACGAACTGTTGACCAAAGCCATCGATCGCATCGACACCCTGTTCAACACCGATAACGCCATTACCGGCCTGTCCACCGGCTACACCGACCTCGACGAGAAGACCAGCGGCCTGCAACCGGCCGACTTGATCATCGTCGCCGGCCGTCCGTCGATGGGTAAAACCACCTTCGCCATGAACCTGGTGGAAAACGCCGTGTTGCGCAGCGAAAAAGCCGTCCTGGTGTACTCCCTCGAGATGCCAGGCGAATCGCTGATCATGCGTATGCTTTCTTCGCTCGGTCGTATTGACCAGACCAAAGTGCGTTCCGGCCAACTGGAAGACGATGACTGGCCGCGCCTGACCTCGGCGGTCAATCTGCTCAACGATCGCAAGCTGTTCATCGATGACACCGCCGGCATCAGCCCGTCGGAAATGCGCGCGCGGACGCGGCGTCTGGTGCGTGAGCACGGTGACGTTGGCCTGATCATGATCGACTACCTGCAACTGATGCAGATCCCGGGCTCCAGCGGCGATAACCGCACCAACGAAATTTCCGAGATCTCGCGATCCCTGAAAGCGCTGGCCAAGGAATTCAACTGCCCGGTAGTGGCCCTGTCGCAGCTCAACCGTTCCCTCGAACAGCGCCCGAACAAACGCCCGGTGAACTCCGACTTGCGTGAATCCGGTGCAATCGAGCAGGACGCCGACGTGATCATGTTCGTGTACCGGGACGAGGTATACCACCCGGAAACCGAGCACAAAGGCATCGCCGAAATCATCATCGGCAAGCAGCGTAACGGCCCGATCGGCTTTATCCGCCTGGCGTTCATCGGCAAATACACCCGTTTCGAAAACCTCGCGCCGGGCAGCTACAACTTCGACGACGACGAGTAA
Organism: Pseudomonas sp. R1-1; assembly: GCF_051132135.1. Classification (NCBI taxonomy): domain Bacteria; kingdom Pseudomonadati; phylum Pseudomonadota; class Gammaproteobacteria; order Pseudomonadales; family Pseudomonadaceae; genus Pseudomonas; species Pseudomonas sp. R1-1. The sequence goes on along the minus strand of NZ_CP071663.1, from coordinate 5,576,559 downwards.
GGGCTGGCCGAACACCGTCGGCCAGCACTCGCCTCATTCAGCTTGCACTTGTGCCGGCGGCTTCCTCGTCAGTGCCGCTGGCCTTGTATTGCGCCAGTTCCTGGCGGCTCAGCGTTTCGATCAGGGCCGCTTCTTCGATCACCCACTCTGCCTGCATCGTTTTCGATTGCGCGTCGTAGTCGGCGAACGACAATTCATTTGCTGCAAATGACTCATCGAGGGCTGCCTGACGGTCCTGAAATGGCTGGCGTTGGGTTTCGAAGTTTTCCTGAAATTTATGCGTCAGATATTTTTGCCAGAACTCCCTCGACACCAATGCCTGAAACTCTTCGGCTGAGTTATCCCGCGCGATCACGGTTTGATAAGCGCTTTCCAGTTGCGCTTTGGATACGCCGGCCAGGCGGGCGAAGCCCATTTTTTCCGGTTGCCCGGGCAACTGCAGGCGGTCCTTCAGGCCGTGACGATAAAACAGCCTGATTTCGACTTCTTCCGGCACATGCGGCGGTGGCAGGGTGGCAGCCTCTTGTGGTGTTCTGCCGGCGACTATGCTTGCCTCGCGTCGGGCGATGTCCGCCGAGGCGATCTTGTCGACTTCATGCAAGCGGAACAAAGCCCGAGACAGCTTGAACAGTTCAGGCCCCTGCGTCTTGTCGCCGGCCCGGGCCATCGCGTTGTGCATCATGGCGGCGGTTTCCAGATTGGCGAAGGTGAACGCCGCCCGATCACAGCAGGCCGCGTCGCCTGCGCGATCGAACACTTCGTTGCGCAAGCGTTCGGACTGCGGCGTGTTTTCGGTGATGCTGTCGATCAGCCTCCAGACTCGCCCCTGTAGCTCCTGATGGCCGGTGGCGGTATCCAGCAGACGTTCCAGGGTGTTGAACAAACCGTCCGAGCGCGGCTGGTCGCGCAGGGTTTGCCATTGCCGCGTGCGTTTGGCCACCTGATTCTCGGTCAGGCCTGCGGTCCAGCGCACCATCGGGTCAGCCGTGGCCAGGCGAAAAGGCTGCGGGCGCCTGATGCGCGCTGTTTCGAGAAGGTTTCTCGCACCTGTCAGCGGTGTGCCGGCTGCTCTCAGGCGACTGCGGTAGTGGATCAGGCGGTTGGCCGTTGCATTCGACAATGGGTTGTTCGAAATATCGGTGATGTTGTTGATGCGCACGCTGTTCGCCAATTGATCATCTGGCGGCGCGATGACGGCGTCGGGGATTTCCATGATTCGGTTGTCGTTCAGATTGATGGTATCCAGCAGCGGCTGGTTCAGGATGCCGGTAGGGAAGGTATCGATTCCCGTGTAGCCCAAATTGATGTGGCGCAGGTCAACGATTCGGCTCAGGTCCGGGACGACACCCAGTTGCGGGTTTTCCTGCAGTTCCAGTGCACGCAAGGTGGTGCGGCTCGCCAGAACGCGCGCACTGTCAGCGGTCAGGGAAATGAAGTTTCGTTGCAAGGTCAGACGCGTCAGCCCGTGCATTTCGCCAACGGCGGGGGGTAATTCGCGCAATCGATTTCGCGACAGGTCCAGCCAGCGTATATGGCGGAAACGCGTCAGGAAACCTTCCGGAGAGGTACTCAGGTTCATGTTCCGCAGTGTGAGCGAGCCGACATGACTGAAGTCAGCGTCCAGATCCGGCAGGCTTGGCAGGCGCAGATCGCTGAGATCCAGTTCCAGACCGATGGGCGTCCCGTCATTGGCGTGTCTTTGCCGTGTCTCTTGTCGCCAGCAACTGGTGATCCTGTTGCTGGCGGTCACCCGGTCAGCGCGTGTCTGTGCGTTGAGCGCCAGTTGGTCGGCGCGAATGTATCCGCCCAGATTGCCGCCGCCGGAAAACACCCAGGCATCGAGCTGGCGTTTCAGTACCTTGAATTCCCGCTCGAGACTGCGCACTTTGATCGGCGCGGTGTCCGCGTCAAGGCTCCACAGGTACTCCCTGCACTGCTTCATGTTCTTGCCCGGAAACAGCCGGTGATAACGCTGCGCAAGGGAGTTGCCGCTATCGAAGTGCGGGTTGTAGAGCAGATCGGGAGCGACTTCGCTGACGCGTTTCCAGAAGTCATCGAACTTCTTGCCGTAACCGGCGGGAAAACGGTTGCCCGTGAGTTGCGTCGCGGCGTTGATCCGGGCGATCGTCAATAACTGTTCCGCAGGCGGGTCGAGGAAGGTCGCAGGCACTTCCTGCAAGCGGGTGTTGCTCAGGTCCAGACTGACCAGATCGGTCTTGTTCTGCAATCCACTCGGCCACTGCTCGATGCCCGTGTTATTGAGCCCTACTTCCCTCAGCCTGGACATACCGTTGAAATCAGGCGTCGTGCCGAGGTCCGGATTGTCCCGCAGACTGATCACCTCAAGCTGGCTCTTGGCACCGAGTATTGCTGCGCTGTCCTCTGTCAATTGCAGACGATTGCTGGCCAGACTCAGGTCGATCAGGTCGTGCATGGCAGCGATGGGGGCGGGCAGACTTTCCAGCCCGCAGTGATTGATGGCCAAACGCTCCAGATTGGGGAAAGCCGACAGGAACGTATCGGCGTCGCCCGACCACGTGGCAGCGTTGATAAGCAGCGTTTTGACATGACTGAAGTCGGCGCTGAGCGGCGGCAATGACGCTTTGGTCAAGGGCAGCCTCAGCGTGTCCCTCGAGTCCAGCCAACAGGCTTTGATGAGGTCGGCGACACGGCGCGCCTGGATTCTGTCCGATGTGTCTGCCGCCGAAGAACCGGGCTGGCCGCGGTCGACGTAGGTCTCAAGCTGGGATTCCAGCGAGTCCAGCGCTGCGACTCGCCGTGCCAGTTGCGCTTTGCCTTCGTCGTTCAGGGCGAGGAGAAAGGCGCGCAGCTGCTGAGGATTCTTGTCCGGGTAGACCCGCTTCACGTCGGGGGTTTCCGGCATGTCACTGGGGAGTCTGAATGCATCGGTCAGAGCGCTGTTGCCCAGCTCCGATTGTTCGATCGCCACTCGTTGCCAAAAGGCTTCCAGTTTCGTCCAGTAGCCAGGCGGGAACGGGTTGCCTTCGAGCAGGGTGACGATATTGATACGGGCGAGCGCGTCAAACTGATCGGCTGGCGGATTCAGGTTCGCCTCCGGCACTGCGCTCAAGCGGTTGTTGCGCAAGTCCAGAAGCGTCAGCCGGGTCTGGCTGTGCAGGCCCGCTGGCCACTGATCCAGCTGCGCGTCGCTCAGGTTCAGCGCCTTTAGCTGAGTCATTGCGGAAAAGTCCGGCGAGTCGCCCAATGGATTGCTGGAAAGGTCCAGCTCCCTGAGTGTGCCCAGTGCGCTCAGTTGCGCAGTTGACTCTTCGTTGAGAACGATACGGTTCGCACTCAGATTGAGGCTTTTCAGGTTAACCATCTGCGCAAGCGCGGCCGGCAGCTTTTCCAGCGTCGAGCCGCTGAGATGCAGACTTTCCAGGCCGGAAAAGTTGCCAAGCAAAGTACTTGCTGCATCTGACCAGTCGACCGCTTGCAGCGTCAGGTGCCGGACATGGCTGAAGTCCGCTTGCAGCGCCGGCAGCGTGCCGTTGCCGGCCTCCAGCCACAGAATGGCACCGGTCTGGTGGCGCCAGCAGCGCTTGAGGCTTTGCGCGATCTGCTGCGCATGGACCGGTGAAGTGCCCGGCGGCGCTGCGTTGGCGGCTTGCCGCAGCCAGGCATCAAGCTCGGTTTTGAGGGATTTGTAAGCGCTCTCGCGCTGGGTCAGACCGCCAGCAACGTCATTGCCCAAGGACTCGATGTAACGGCCGATTTCTTCATCGGTGTGGTCCGGAAACAATTTTCGCGCCCGCGATTGCGGGTTGCGCAAGCGGTTCAGGGTCTGCGACAGCCGCTCGCGCATGCTCGAACGCGCCGGCACGTTGGCGCCGTCGCCGCGCATCATGCCACCGGCGCCAGCCACGCTGATGCCAACCCAACCGTGGATGGCGTCGAACACAATCGGTTCCGAACGGCCGGGACGCGTTGCGACGTAAAGATTGGCGCTGTCGCTGGCGACGGGGTCATCACTGCGCACGATGCGCATCACGCTGGCCACTGGCGTCGAGGCGTCCGGGTCGTGCAGCACTTGATAGGCATGGTTTTCGATCAGGGCATACAGTTTGCCGTCAAAGCGGTGGAGCTCGTCGCTGCCGGGTTCGACGTGGTTGAACGCAAGTGTTGTGCGAAACGCTGCCAGCCGGTTATCGCTGAGCGCGAAGGTGACTGGTTCGAAGTTTTCCAGCGGATGCCACAGTCCGCTGTCTGGATCGCGCAGCAGAGCCGGGCCGGAAGGTTTCTGTTCACTGGGCAATCTGGCCCGGAACAAGTCGGTCTCAGCGTCCTTGCCGACCTGCACAATCCCGACGTCGAGCACGTCTGCGTATTGGCGTCCTTTGAATATGCGCAAACCATCGGCGTTGGCTGCCGGCAAACCGGCAGCGGCCGTGACCCGGTAATGTTCCAGCGGCATACCGACAGCGTGGAGTGTTTCGTTCGGCGCTGTCGATGGATGCACGGTAACGGTGGGCGCCGGAGTGATTGCATCGAGGTCGGCGTCTCCAGCGGGCGCGAGGGGGCGTGACGGCAGGCCAAGGCTGTCAAAGCCCGGTCGCAGCGTTGTATCAGGGCGCAGCGTAGTCACATCCGGCGTCGGTGTCGGGCGAACGTGGGTAGTGTTGCCTTTAGGCGGCAATTTGATTGGCATGGATAACTTCCCTGTGTAGTTGCCGGCAACGCCCGTAAGCGGGCAATGGCTGGCTGGTTCGGCGTCATTGCCGGTTTGGTTGTATCAACGGGTCGCCACGGCGGCGTCGCTGACGAGCGCGAAAATCCTGTTCGCGGTCTTGCCATCGAAGGTCTGGCGCCAGATGGCGGCATGGGGCAGGCCGGCTTGCTCGTCGCGCCGTTGCGACTCGATGCCGCGTCTGCTCTGTTCGAGAGTTTTCAGGTGGCTGCCCTTGATGGTGAAATTCAGCGGCTCGCTGTTCTGTTTCTCATAGTGAAAATGCGCTTCCCACAACGGCGCATCGTTAGCCCGGTCTCTTATCAAGTAAACGTCGAGAAAGGATTTGTCCTTGCCTTTGCCCAGCTGTTTGCGGTCAACCGTTTTCAGTGCCTTGAGCTCTGCGTGATCGATCAGCCAGTTCAGGCGCATGATGTCCAGTACGTCTTTGTTCTTGTACATGCGCACCAGCACCCCTTGCCCTTGCGCAGACAAGGTGTCGGCGGCGCTGTGCAAACGATCGATCAGGCTTTGAACTTCAGCGTCCTTCTGTGCTTTTTCGAGATTGTGCAAGCGCCTTGCCTGTTCCTTGAGCTTTTCACTGGGCTTGCCCAAATCCTCGACAATGTTCGTCGGATTATCCTTTTGCGCTTCTCGGGCCTTGGTCTCGGCGATGTGCTCTTCGACTTCCGCCAACAGCCGATTGGCTTCGGCAATCAGTTGCGGTTTTGGTGTAACAGCAAGCGGTGGGCGAACCGGCAGCCACTCGCCGTGGCGCTGCTCATAGCGTTCGACCGGGCCGTCGGGTTGCAGCGGGTTGGCGACCTTGATGACGATGCTGCCATCTGCGGCGGTTTCGGTGTCGCCGATCAGAATTCTTGAAGTGCCGTGTCGACGGGTGCGGAACACCTTGCGGGTCGCTGGTGGCGAGGCTGTTACGCTGTCGCTTGGCCGGGGCGGAAGGAAGCTGAAGTCGATGTCCTGATCCAGGCTCGGCAGTTCGGTATGGCGATCGAACGTGGCGAAGAGTTCGTTCAGACGGGTTTCGATGCGGGTTTCGATCGGATCGACCAACGCGATGATTTGCCGGGCGAATTCGGCTTTCTCGCCCTCGGTAGACACTTGGGATTCGAAACGGCTTTTGTCGCTTCTGATCTGATCAAGCGTCAGCATCAATGCCAGTGGGTGCGAGCGTTCCGGGACGTTTTTCAATTCGCCGGTGACCAGATCGATGGACGCAAGCGAGGGCATCGTCGAGTTGGGCGAATGCGCTGGCGTGTCTGCGAACAGGTGGACGTATAACGTCAGTTTGTTGAAGTTGATACGCTCGGCCGAGGGCACTTCCTGGCTGAGCTCGACCAGTGTGGGCGCCGCGCCGGGGGACGCCTTCCTGACCTCCTCCATGACCCCTTGGCGCTCTTCGAGCAGCTTCAGCTTCTTGTTCAGGTGCGTGATCATTTTTTTACAGGTATCGGCGCTCAGCGTCGCGAACGCCGGAGCAACACGCAAGTCCATGACGGCCATGAGCCGATTCAGATAGCGCACGCGGTCCAGGCGGAACGTGTGCAGCTCTTCCTTGTAAACCCCGCCGACTTTCAGTTGGACCATCCAGTCCTTGTTATCGACAAGGGACTGGACGAAATCTGTCTGCTTTTTGATGTGCTTGAGCAGATGGACTTCAACGGCGATCAGGGCTGCGGTTTTCCCCGCGCTGTCCTGCGCCTGCGCACGTGCCTCACTCCAGAGATTGTCGAAGCGGGTAGCGGAGTCGACCAGTTCCTGGTGTGTGGCGGCGATGGGCGCATAGCGTTGCAACAGTATCGCCAGGTTAGCCTGGGCCAGCTCGCGGCGGCGCATGCCGCCGCTCAAGCCAGGAGAAACCAGCACCCAGACGTTTTGTGCATTGCGCGTTATGGCGCGGGATTCGCCGCTGCGGCTGGCGTGGTAAATATTTTCACTGTCGCTGGCCACCGGATCCTTGGCCTTGACGATGCGCCAGACCTTTTGCCCGGGCGTCGAGGCCTGTGTATCGAGCAGCGCTTGATGGGCGTAGTTGTGGATGACCACGTAACGTTTGCCATCGTGGTGAAACAAACCGTCAATGTCGGGTTCGCTGGTACTGAAGTCCAGATCCATACGAAACGCTCGCAGGCTGGCATCGGTAAGAGGGGCAGTAATGATTTCGTCGGCATCGTTTGGCCGCCAGAATCCGCTATCGACATCGCGAACCAGGACAGGGCCGGAAGGCTTCGATTCGCTCGTCAGGTGAGCCCGGTACTGTCCGGTCTCGGCGTCTTTGGCGACATGCACAACCCCGACATTGACCACATCGACATACTGGCGGCCTTTATGAACTCTGAAACCCTCGAAATTGGCTGCCGGCAGGGCGACAGCGGCCGTGACCCGGTAATCCTCCAGCGGCAGACCGACCGCGCGTGGTGTTTCGCTCGGCGATGTCAATGGGTGAACAATAACGATAGGCGCTGAAGTGATCGTATCGGGTTCGATGCCGCCAGGTGATCCGCCCGGTCGGAATTTCGGACGGATCGACGTTGCAGTGTCGAAGCCTGACCGCACTGTTATGTCGGGGCGAGGAGCAGGTGAATCCACTGCGGTATCCGGCCGCGTATGCACTTGGGCGGTAGTATTGCCTTTTGAAAGTGTTTTGATTGGCATGGTTTACGTTCCTTGTGAAGTTGGCCAGCAGCCTTCCGATGCAGCTGGTGTTCTCGGCGTCATGGCCGGAGAGTGATGACGAAGTGGCTGTATCGGATTCTTTCCCGGCGAACGGCGCGCCGGATTACTTTCCGGTCAGGCGGCACGATGCCTGGCCGGGGAAACAGCCATTACGTGACGCGATCAGTAGTGGTTGCCGCCAGATCGAAAATTCTTTGCGCGGTGCGTTTGTCGAAGTCAGGGCGCCAAATGGCGACGTGTCGTCGTCCCGCCTGTTCTTCTCTGCGCTGCGACATGCTGCCCTTTGCGCTTTGCTCAAGCGTTTTCAAGTGACCGCCACGCACGTTGAAGTTCAGAGCGGGCGTGTCTACGGCAGGGTAATGAAAGTGCGCGTGCCAAAGTGGCGCGCCGGTGTGGGCATCCGTCAGCACGTAAATGTCGAGGTATTCTCTTTCCTGGCCCTTGCCCCGTTTCAGGCGGCTGGCGGTTTTCCGCGCCCGGACGTGCTCCCTGTCGATCAGATAAATCACCCGGTCGACGCAGAGAAAACTCTTGTCCTTGTAAATCCGGATGCGAATGTCCTCACCTGCGGACCGCAGGCGCTGACTGTCCTGTTTCAGTCTTTGGATCAACGCCTTGGCGTTGGCATCGCTGTGTTCGAATCTCTGAAGCTGCAGGGCTGTGTCATCCAGCGCTCCGACTCTCCCTTCCAGTGTTTCGACAATATTGTCCGGGTTGTATTTTTTCTGCTCTTCCCTGAGGGCGGTATTGACGTGCGAGTCGGATTTGCGCAGCAGTCGATCGGCCTTTTCCAGCAGCGCCGGCAAGGGTTTTTTCCGAATCGTCTGTACCGGGCGCCATTCTCCCTCTCTGTGCTCGTAGGTTTGTATGGGTTGCTTGGGATCAAAGGGGCTGCTGACGTCGATGACTTCTTCCCCGAGATCGGTGCGTCGTGACTCGCCGATGTTGATCTTGCTGACACCGTTTTTTTTCGCCCGAAACAGGCGCCAGGGTTTTGTTTGCGGGCCGCTTCGGTCTTGTGGCGGAATATAGTCGAAGTCAATCGGCTGATCCGGGGCGGGTCGTGCGGAGCCGTCCGGCTGGTCCAGATAGAGGCGCGTCAGGCGGGTTTCCAGGGTGTGCTCGAACGCCTGGATTTCTGCGTTGATGTCATTGCGTGAGGTGACGTGTTCGGGGCCAACTGGCAGGTCCAGTCGGTCGTACCAGTCACGCAGTGCGGCGCATTGCTGAGACAGGCCACTGAGTACCGATACGTGCAGGTCTTCCGGGATTTTGCCAAGCGCTGCGTAGACGAGGGTTGCCTGACCGAACTGGACAGCCAGGTGAGAAGCCTGAACAGCGTTGCCGACCAACAGAGGATTGTCCAGCAGTACACTTTTGGTGAGCACCCACGAGGCGACGACGTTATGAGTGTCCGCCGATGAAAGTATGTCGCTCAAATCGTCCGGCGAGACCTTCCATTTTTTCACTAGATTATCGGCAATGAGCTGGCGCTCTTTCAGGTGGCCCATCAATCGGTAGAGGAAGCTGACGGTCCGTGGAAGCCTGTCAGGAGCAAGGTCAAGTAGTGGACCCTCCAGTGCGCGACGACTCAGGCCGCATTCAATGAGCTGTTGATAGGCGAGCATTTTCCCTTTTTGCAACGCGATCATTTTGTTTCTGTAACTGTCCTTCGTAATAACGGTAATTACGACGGATTTTTGCTCTTTGTAGTAGTTCAGGGCCCTCTCCAGACTTTCCAGTTCCTGGTGGCTGTGCAGCTCGCGATGTATAAGTGCGTTTAATTCGGCCGCAACCCGCTTGGCGGGCTCACCCTCCAGATCCTTCGCAGTCAGCCAGGCAGCGATCAGCTCTTGACGTTTCTCGTGAGCTATTTGGACTCGCAGATTTATCTGGTCAAGTTCAGAGCCCACTTCCAGACGCTGCCAATAGGCACTTGAAGACTCTGCCACGGTTCGCGGCATACCTGCGGCACCGTACACAATCGTGCCCTGCCAGCCGTGCCGGCTATCGAACGCGACAGGCTCCGAACTGCCGGGGCGCGAAGCCACGTAAAGATTGCCAGCATCGGTGGCGACCGCGTCCCCGGGACGAACGATGCGCATCACCGACCTCTGCGGCGACGAAGCATCGAGATCATGCAGGACTTGATAGGCATGTTGCTCTATCCATGCGTAGAGCTTGCCATTGAAGCGATACAGTCCATCACTGCCCGGATCGGCCGTGCTGAAATCCAGGTCGGTGCGAAACGCCTCCAGTCGTGCCGTTGACAGCGGATAGGTCAACGGCACCAGACGTTCAACGGGATACCAGAGCGAACGTTCGACGTCGGGCTTTAAAACCGGTCCTGAAGGTATCAGTTCACTCGATAATTTCGCGCGATAAAGGCCACTGCCCGGATCTACTCCGATCTGGACATAACCGCCGTCTGGCACTTCTACATACTGACGTCCTTTGTAGACCGAAATACCTTGGGCGTCAGGTGCCGGCAGCACCGCCAGCGACGTGATCCAGTAGTCCTTCAGTGGACGCTCGGGCAGAGCGGGGGCGGGGGCTGAGTTTGCAGTTGAGCTGATCGCAACTCGCGGTGGCGCAGGAGTGATGACCGAGTGAGCTGGATCGGTCGATGACGAAGGGTGCCGGGCAGGAGAAGGAGGCGCCAACGTGCCGCCGAATGAATTCCTGTTAACGGGCCCGGGCACCGAGTCGCTGACGCGCGTCCCATGGACCGATGCGGTTGTTGAGCCTCTGACTGGCGGTTTGATTGGCATTGCTTGTCATCCTTTAACGTTCACGCCTCGCTATCCCGAAGATGCGCTGAGTGGTCGGCTTCCTTGCCGTATGGTGCGTCGTGCGTTCATATGGAACGCGTGATGTCCGGATGGGCGGCCTCTTGGAGAAACCGACCACTGCCGTCGGAATTGGTCAAAATTTGTGCTATATTCCGCGCCCGCGATTTTTCACTTCAACACCGGTCGTCGACATGCAAGCAGCCAAGCCGTTATTTGACTATCCAAAATATTGGGCCGAATGTTTCGGACCAGCGCCATTCCTGCCGATGAGCAGGGAGGAGATGGATCAGCTTGGCTGGGATTCGTGCGACATCATCATTGTTACCGGTGATGCCTACGTCGATCACCCATCGTTCGGCATGGCGATCATTGGCCGGCTGCTGGAGTCGCAAGGCTTCCGCGTCGGGATCATTGCCCAGCCGAACTGGCAGTCCAAAGACGACTTCATGAAGCTTGGCGAGCCGAACCTGTTCTTCGGCGTCGCAGCGGGCAACATGGATTCGATGATCAACCGCTACACCGCCGACAAGAAAATCCGTTCCGACGACGCCTACACGCCCGGCGGCATGGCAGGCAAACGTCCGGACCGCGCGAGTCTGGTCTACAGCCAGCGCTGCAAGGAAGCCTACAAGCACGTGCCGATCGTCCTCGGCGGCATCGAAGCTTCGCTGCGCCGCATCGCCCACTACGACTACTGGCAGGATCGGGTGCGCAACTCGATCCTGATCGACGCCAGCGCCGACATCCTCCTGTACGGCAACGCCGAGCGGGCCATCGTTGAAGTCGCCCAGCGTCTGTCCTACGGCCACAAGATCGAAGACATCACCGATGTGCGCGGCACGGCGTTCATCCGCCGTGACACCCCGCAGGGCTGGTACGAAGTCGATTCCACGCGCATCGACCGTCCGGGCAAGGTCGACAAGATCATCAACCCGTACGTCAACACCCAGGACACTCAGGCTTGCGCCATCGAGCAGGAGAAAGGCCCGGTTGAAGATCCGCAGGAAGCCAAGGTCGTGCAGATCCTGGCCAGCCCGCGCATGACTCGCGACAAGACGGTGATCCGTCTGCCGTCGATGGAAAAAGTCCGCAACGACCCGGTTCTCTATGCCCACGCCAACCGCGTGCTGCACCTGGAAACCAACCCGGGCAACGCCCGCGCGCTGGTGCAGAAGCACGGCGAGATCGACGTCTGGTTCAACCCGCCGCCGATTCCGATGACCACTGAAGAAATGGACTACGTGTTCGGCATGCCTTACGCGCGTGTTCCGCACCCGGCGTACGGCAAGGAGAAAATTCCCGCCTACGACATGATCCGTTTTTCGGTGAACATCATGCGTGGCTGCTTCGGCGGCTGCACCTTCTGCTCGATCACCGAGCACGAAGGCCGGATCATCCAGAACCGTTCCGAAGAATCGATCATTCGCGAAATCGAAGAGATCCGCGACAAGGTTCCGGGCTTCACCGGGGTCATTTCCGACCTCGGCGGGCCGACCGCGAACATGTACCGCATCGCCTGCAAAAGCCCGGAAATCGAATCCGCGTGCCGCAAGCCATCGTGCGTGTTCCCGGGGATCTGCCCGAATCTGAATACCGATCACTCGTCGCTGATTCAGCTGTACCGCAGCGCCCGTGCGTTGCCGGGGGTGAAGAAGATTCTGATTGCTTCTGGCCTGCGTTACGACCTCGCGGTCGAGTCGCCGGAATACGTCAAGGAGCTGGTGACCCACCACGTTGGCGGCTACCTGAAGATCGCCCCGGAGCATACCGAGGAAGGTCCGCTCAACCAGATGATGAAACCGGGCATCGGCAGCTATGACAAGTTCAAGCGCATGTTCGAGAAGTACACCAAGGAAGCGGGTAAAGAGCAGTACCTGATCCCGTACTTCATCGCGGCGCATCCGGGCACCACCGACGAAGACATGATGAACCTTGCGCTGTGGCTCAAGGGCAACGGCTTCCGCGCCGACCAGGTGCAGGCGTTCTACCCGTCGCCGATGGCCACCGCCACCGCGATGTACCACTCGGGCAAGAACCCGCTGCGCAAGGTGACGTACAAGAGCGACGGCGTGACCATCGTCAAGAGCGAGGATCAGCGTCGCCTGCACAAGGCGTTCCTGCGTTATCACGACCCGAAAGGCTGGCCGATGCTGCGCGAAGCATTGATCCGCATGGGCCGTGGCGATCTGATCGGCCCGGGCAAGGATCAACTGATCCCGGCGCACCAGCCGGCCACCGATAGCTATCAGAGCGCGCGTCGCAAGAATTCGACGCCGGCGGGTAGCCATAAAGTGGCGAAGGAAGGCAAAGAGAAGACCACCAAAATCCTCACCCAGCACAACGGCCTGCCGCCGCGTGCCAGTGATGGTGGCAATCCTTGGGACAAGCGTGAACAGGCCAAGGCCGCGGCATTCGCCCGCAACCAGCAGGTTGCCAAGGAACGCAAGGACGCCGCCAAAGGCAAAGGGCCGAAGCCGACGCGCAAGCCGGTCGTACCACGCTAAAAGAAAACGCCAACCTTCGGGTTGGCGTTTTGCTGATCGTTCCCACGCTCCTGCGTGGGAATGTCTCAAGGGACGCTCTGCGTTCCAGCCGTTACTCGCAGTATTGTCGAACAGGGTTGTGACGCGGAGCGTCACGGGCTGCATTCCCACGCAGAGCGTGGGAACGATCACTATCCATCCCCCTCACCCCAGCCCTCTCCCCCATGGGGGGCAAGGGGGAAGGGAGCCGATCGCTGTGCTTTTCAGAATCGAAGTTCCACTCGAAGTTTCAAGTCGGTGTAGCTCGCATAATCAACTCGGTCAGTCCCCTCTCCCTCTGGGAGTGTATGTACCGGACACATGGTGGACAGGTGTTCGGAGACATGGTGGACACTTTTTAATAGGCACATTGCTCATCATCAAGGAGATGACCTGTGTCCTGGCAAGAGGCATCCACCATGCAACTTCGTACAGAGTTTGTGCATTTAGCTCGGCAAGAAGGAGCGAATGTTCGGCAGCTTTGCCGTCGATTCAATATCAGCCCAAGTACTGCCTACAAATGGCTCAACAGGTTTGAAATATCAGGTGTAGAGGGGTTGCACGATCAGTCCCGTCGACCGAAAACATCACCGAAACGTTGTGCTGATGAGGTTGAGCAGCGGATTCTGACCATGAGTCAGCGATACGAGGCCTGGGGTGCCCGCAAGCTCAAGCGCGTGCTGGAAGATGAAGGCGCTGTGATGCCCTCTGTCAGCACTGTGCATGCGGTTTTGCAGCGTCATTCGCGTGTTGATCCAAAGGCTACCGAGATCAAACCATTTATCCGCTTTGAGCACGAAGCGCCTAACGATCTATGGCAGATCGACTTCAAGGGACATTTCAGTCTGAGCCACGGACGCTGCCATCCATTCACAATACTGGACGACCACTCACGCTTTTCGCTATGCATTGCCGCATGTGCCAATGAACAGCGCCAAACTGTACAAGACCATCTAATCCGGACGTTTCGACGCTACGGCCTGCCGTTGCGCATGACGATGGACAACGGCTCGCCATGGGGCGATCAGACTGGCGTTTATACTGCGCTGGAAGTCTGGCTGATGAGCCAGGGCATTAAGGTCGGTCACTCCCGGCCTTATCATCCTCAGACTCAGGGAAAACTGGAGCGCTTCCACCGCAGCCTGAAAAATGAAGTCCTGCAAGGCCGGTTTTTCACCGATCTCGACGACGCACAACGGGCGTTTGATACCTGGCGCGACATCTACAACCAAAAACGCCCTCATCAGGCGCTGGGCATGGCGGTGCCGGCGGCTCGTTACAGTGGCAGCCCAAGGGAATATCAGGAGCGACCGGCGGAACCGGAGTACAGCGACGCGGATGTGGTCAGGAAGGTACAGGTGGGAGGCGAAATCTTTTGGAGGAATCGGGAATACAAGATTGGAAAGGCTTTTTATGGCAGGTGCATAGCGATCAGGGAGACGACGGAGGACGGCATCCACGATGTCTACTGGAGTAGACATCGTGTCGCTCGAATCGACTTGAACTTGCAGGTCGTGACGGCAGGTAAGAAGATCTAAAACCGTCCACCATGTCTCCGAACATGTGTCCACCATGTCTCCGGTACATACAGGGAGAGGGCTAGGGTGAGGGAGCTCTTAGCAACATTTACGTGCAATCTGCCCAAACCATTTCCTCCCGTCGCCCGATTTTGGTGCTGTACTGCCCTGAGCATTCCGCGAAAGCGCGCAAGCCTGTGCATGGCATAAGTCTTGCGCGCTTTCCAATACGCCCAGGCTCGCAGGAGGCACGCCGTGTCGATTCATGTCGCATTGCATCACGTCACGCATTACCGCTACGACCGCGCTGTCGAACTCGGCCCGCAGATCGTGCGTCTGCGCCCGGCTGCCCACAGCCGCACGCGGATTTTGTCCTATGCGCTGAAAGTCTCGCCCGAGCAGCATTTCATCAACTGGCAGCAGGACCCCCAGGGCAATTACCTCGCGCGTCTGGTATTTCCCGAGAAAACTCGTGAGCTGCGCATCGAAGTCGACCTGCTCGCCGAGATGGCGGTGTTCAATCCGTTCGACTTCTTCCTCGAGCCTTACGCCGAAAAGATCCCGTTTGCCTATGCCGCTGACGAGCGCAAGGAACTGGCGCCGTACCTCGAAACCCTGCCGCTGACGCCCGGATTCAAAGCCTATCTGGACGCCATCGACCGCACGCCATTGCCGGCGGTGGATTTCCTCGTCGCCCTCAACCAGCGCCTGAGTGAGGACATCGGCTACCTGATCCGCATGGAGCCGGGCGTACAAACCCCCGAGCACACCCTCGAACACGCCTCCGGCTCCTGCCGCGATTCGGCGTGGCTGCTGGTGCAATTGCTGCGCAACCTCGGGCTGGCGGCGCGGTTTGTTTCCGGATACCTGATCCAGCTCACCGCCGACGTGAAAAGCCTCGACGGCCCGTCCGGCACCGAGGTGGACTTCACCGATCTGCATGCCTGGTGCGAAGTGTATTTACCGGGTGCCGGCTGGATCGGCCTCGATGCGACTTCAGGGTTGTTTGCCGGTGAAGGGCACATCCCATTGGCTTGCAGCCCCGATCCGTCCTCGGCGGCACCGATCAGTGGTCTGGTGGAACCGTGTGAATGTGAGTTCAGCCACGAAATGTCGGTCGAGCGCGTCTGGGAAGCGCCGCGGGTCACCAAGCCCTACACCGATGAACAATGGCGGGCGATTGAAGCGCTGGGCCGGCAGATCGATGCCGATCTGCTTGAAGGCGACGTGCGCCTGACCATGGGCGGCGAACCGACCTTCGTCTCCATCGACGACCCGGACGGCGCCGAGTGGAATACCGCCGCGCTGGGGCCGGCCAAACGCCGGCTTTCCGCCGAACTGTTCGCGCGCATGCGCACGCACTACGCGCCGCAGGGGCTGGTGCATTTCGGCCAGGGCAAGTGGTACCCCGGCGAGCAATTGCCGCGCTGGTCGCTCAATTGTTATTGGCGCCGCGATGGCGTGCCGATCTGGCACAACAACGCGCTGATTGCCGACGAGCAGCAAGACTACGGCGCCGACGGCGAACTGGCCGGGCGCTTTCTGGCGAGCGTCGCCGAACGTCTGAAACTGCCGCCGCGTTTTGTCTTTCCGGCCTATGAGGACAATTTTTATTACCTGTGGCGCGAGGGGACGTTGCCGAGCAACGTCAGCGCCGAAGATGCGCGTCTGGAGGAGCCGCTGGAGCGCGCACGATTGCGCAAAGTCTTCAGCCAGGGCTTGAACAAGGTGATTGGCCAGGTGCTGCCGCTGGCGCGTACTGCCAAGGGCGATCAATGGCAGAGCGGGCGCTGGTATCTGCGCGAGGAACATTGCCGCCTGGTACCGGGGGACTCGCCGCTCGGCTATCGTCTGCCGCTGGCTTCGCAGCCGTGGGTGAAAGCGGCGGAGTACCCGTTCATTCATCCGCAGGATCCGAACCAGGACTTCCCCGAATTGCCAGACGCCGGACAGCTCAACCGGCACGGCGAACCGGCGCCCACTGACGAGCGCGTGCCGGGCATCGACGTATCCGCCGACTGGCTGACCCGCACCGCATTCTGCGCCGAGGCGCGCGACGGGCGTTTGTATCTGTTCATGCCGCCGCTGGAGCGGGTCGAGGACTATCTTGAACTGGTCGCGGCCATTGAGGCGACTGCCGAAGAACTGCATTGCCCGGTGGTGCTGGAGGGCTATGAGCCGCCGAGCGATCCGCGCCTGAGCAACTTCCGTATTACCCCTGACCCCGGCGTGATCGAAGTCAACGTACAGCCTTCGGCAACGTGGAGCGAGTTGGTCGAACGCACCGAATTCCTGTATGAGCAGGCGCGGCAAACCCGACTGACCACCGAGAAATTCATGATCGATGGTCGCCACACCGGTACCGGTGGCGGCAACCATTTCGTGCTCGGTGGCGCGACGCCGGCGGACTCGCCGTTCCTGCGTCGGCCGGACCTGCTGCGCAGCTTGATCAGTTACTGGCACAACCATCCGTCGTTGTCGTATCTGTTTTCCGGTTTGTTCATCGGCCCGACCTCTCAGGCGCCGCGGGTCGACGAGGCGCGCAACGATGCGCTGTACGAGCTGGAAATCGCCTTCGCGCAGATGCCGGCACCGGGCGAAGCCTGCGCGCCATGGCTGGTCGATCGTCTGCTGCGCAATTTGCTCATCGACGTCACCGGCAATACCCATCGCGCCGAATTCTGCATCGACAAACTGTATTCGCCGGACGGCGCCACCGGGCGCCTCGGCCTGCTGGAACTGCGCGCCTTTGAAATGCCGCCGCACGCGCGCATGAGCCTGGCCCAGCAATTGTTGCTGCGAGCGCTGGTGGCGCGGTTCTGGCGCGAGCCTTATGCGCCGCCGAAACTGGCACGCTGGGGCACCGAACTGCACGACCGTTTTCTGCTGCCGCACTTTATCGAACAGGACTTTGCTGACGTCATCGTTGAACTCAACAACGCTGGGTATCCCGTGCGCGCCGAATGGTTCGCTGCGCACCTGGAGTTTCGTTTTCCCAAGGTCGGCGATTATGCGGTCAACGGCATCGAGCTCGAGCTGCGTCAGGCATTGGAACCCTGGCATGTGCTGGGCGAGGAGGGCGCGGCGGGCGGCGCGGTGCGCTACGTCGATTCATCGCTGGAGCGTTTGCAGGTCAAACTCAAAGGCCTGCCACCGCAGCGCTATCTGCTGACCTGCAACGGCGTTGCGGTGCCGCTGCACCCGACCGGGCGTATCGGTGAGTTCGTCGCTGGCGTGCGTTATCGCGCCTGGCAACCGGCCAACTGCCTGCAACCGACGATCCCGGTGCACGCACCGCTGGTGTTCGACCTGCTCGACATCTGGATGGGCCGTTCGCTGGGCGGTTGCCAGTATCACGTTGCTCATCCGGGGGGGCGCAATTACGAGACATTGCCGGTCAACGCCAACGAAGCGGAGAGTCGGCGCATGGCGCGGTTTTTCCGCGTCGGACACACGCCGGGGAAACTTCCGACTCCCCCTGTCGAAATCACTGACGAGCTGCCGATGACCCTCGATTTGCGACGTTTCCATGTCGTGCGCGACGAGTAGATTTTTCGTCTATCCGGACGTCATCTGCCTGCGTTAGTCTGACCGTTCCTTGCTGTCTGCCGAGCTTTCCATGCCTGACCTGCTAGACCGCTACCCGCTGAATGCGGGCACTTATCATGAACTGCTCGACGGCAGTGGAGCGGTGCGCGCGCATTGGCAGCGGCTGTTCGATCAGTTGCAGCGCAGCACCCCGGCGCAGCTGATTCAGCGCCAGGCACTGCTGGCCCGGCAGATCCAGGAAAACGGCGTGACCTATAACGTCTACGCCGACCCAAAAGGCGCCGACCGGCCGTGGGAACTGGACCTGCTGCCGCATGTGATTGCGGCGGATGAATGGCAGCAATTGTCCGCCGGCATCGCCCAGCGCGCCCGGCTGCTCAACGCGGTACTGGCCGACCTGTACGGCCCGCAACGGCTGATCAGCGAAGGTCTGCTGCCAGCGGAGCTGGTATTCGGCCACAACAACTTCCTCTGGCCGTGCCAGCACGTCGCAACCCCGGAACAGACCTTTTTGCACTTGTATGCGGTGGACCTGGCGCGGACCCCGGACGGGCGCTGGTGGGTGACGGCTGATCGCACCCAGGCGCCGTCCGGCGCCGGTTATGCCCTGGAAAACCGCACCATCGTCTCGCGCGCGTTCCCCGAGTTATACCGCGATCTCAAGGTGCAGCATCTGGCCGGATTTTTCCGCACCTTGCAGGAAACCCTTGCGCGGCAGGCGCCGTGCGACGATGACGCGCCGTTGGTGGTGCTGCTCACACCGGGGCGCTTCAACGAAAGCTATTTCGAGCATTTGTATCTGGCTCGCCAGCTCGGCTATCCCCTGGTCGAGGGCGGTGATCTGACGGTGCGCGATGCCACGGTCTATCTGAAAACCCTGAGCGGCCTGCGCCGGGTGCACGCGATCATGCGCCGGCTTGATGATGATTTCTGCGATCCGCTGGAGCTGCGCACGGACTCGGCGCTTGGTGTGCCCGGCCTGCTCGAAGCGGTGCGGCAGGGCCGGGTGCTGGTGGCCAATGCGTTGGGCAGCGGGGTGCTGGAGTCGCCGGGGTTGCTCGGGTTTCTGCCGAAAATCAATCAATACCTGTTTGGCGAAGAACTGATCCTGCCGTCGATTGCCACATGGTGGTGCGGCGAAGCGCCGGTGCTCGCGCAGGCATTGGAAAAACTCCCGGAGCTGCTGATCAAGCCGGCGTTTCCCTCACAAAGTTTCGCCCCGGTGTTCGGTCGCGATTTGTCTGAAACGCAACGTCAGGAACTGGCCGCGCGCATGCAGGCCCGGCCGTATGCCTATGTAGCGCAGGAGCTGGCGCAGCTGTCCCAGGCGCCCGTCTGGCAAGCCGACGAAGGCCAGTTGCAGCCGCGGGCGATCGGCATGCGCATGTATGCGGTGGCCAGCGCTGATGGTTATCGGGTGCTGCCCGGCGGCTTGACCCGGGTCGCCGCCGAAGCTGATGCCGAAGTGGTGTCGATGCAGCGTGGCGGGGCGAGCAAGGATACCTGGGTGCTCGGTGAGCGACCGCCGAGTGGCGAGCAGTGGAAGAGCCAGCGCAATGTCGGGGTCCATGATCTGGTGCGGCGTGATCCGTACCTGCCGTCACGGGTGGTGGAGAATCTGTTCTGGTTCGGTCGCTATTGCGAGCGCTGCGATGACAGCGCGCGTCTGTTGCGGATCATGCTCGCCCGCCATGTCGATGGCGATGACCCGCAAGCATTGCAGGCCGCGGTCGATCTCGGTGAGCGGCTGTCGCTGCTGCCCGACGAAGGCGAACTGCCGGAACGCCTGCTTGCAGCCTTGCTCGGCGACGACTGGTCATTCAGCCTGCGTTCCAATCTGCAACGCTTGCAGTGGGCGGCGTCGCAGGTGCGCGGCAAGCTTTCGCGGGAGAACTGGCAAGCGCTGGTCGAATTGCAGCGCGAAGCGATGGAACTGGAAACCGATGAGCCGGACTTTGCCGAATTGCTGGATTTCCTCAACCGTCTGGTAATGTCGCTGGCGGCGCTGTCCGGTTTCGCCCTGGATGACATGACTCGTGACGAGGGCTGGCGCTTCCTGATGATTGGCCGGCGCATCGAGCGTCTGCAGTTTCTCAGCAGCAGCCTCGCCGCATTTTTGCGCGGCGCCGGGGCCTATGATCAGGCCGGGCTGGAATGGCTGCTGGAACTGGGCAACAGCAGCATCACTTACCGCTCACGCTATCTGGCCGTGGCGCAGTTGATTCCGGTGCTCGACTTGCTGCTGCTCGATGAGCAAAACCCGCACGCGGTGCTGTTTCAGCTGAAACTGGTGACGCGCACGCTGAAACGCCTGAACGATGATTTCGGCGCGCCACGGGAGACCGGCCTGGCGAAACTGGTCGAGCGTCTGGCGCGGTTCGATCTGGGCTGCCTGGAAAATCCGTTGTTCGGTGAGTCCAGCGTGCGCGCCGCGCTCGAGGGGCTGGCCGATCTGCTGCAGGACATCGCCGAAGCCAGCGGCCAGGTTTCCGATCGCCTGGCGCTGCGGCATTTCGCTCATGTCGATGATGTCAGCCAGCGCACGGTGTCCGTCTGATGAATGCTCGCTACCAGATCTTCCACGACACCTGTTACCACTACGACAGCCCGGTTTCGCTGGCGCAACAACTGGCGCACCTGTGGCCACGTGAATGCGCCTGGCAGCGCTGCACTGAACAGCAATTGCTGATCAGCCCGGAGCCTACGTCGCGCCGCGATGAATTGGATGTATTCGGCAATCCGCTGACCCGTCTGGCGTTCGAGCGCCCGCATGACCAACTGCAGGTCGGCGCACGGCTGACCGTCGAGGTGCTGGCGCGGCCGGTGCTGGATTTCAACCAGTCGCCGGCCTGGGAATCGACCCGCGATGCGCTGACCTACAGCAGCCAGCCGTTGCCTGCCGATGTGCTCGAAGCGTGCCGTTATCGGTTCCAGTCGCCTTACGTACATCTGAAACGCAGCTTCGTTGAGTTTTCCCACAGCTGTTTTCCGCCCGGCCGCCCGTTACTGTTGGGCGTGCAGGACTTGATGGAGAAAATCTTCAGCGAATTCACCTTCGATGCCGAGGCGACCCAGGTGGCGACGCCGCTGGTGGAGGTGCTGGAGCGCCGGCGCGGGGTCTGTCAGGACTTTGCGCACTTGATGCTGGCGTGTGTGCGCTCGCGAGGGCTGGCGGCGCGCTACGTCAGCGGTTATTTGCTGACTCAACCGCCACCGGGACAGCCACGGCTGATCGGCGCTGATGCTTCGCATGCCTGGGTGTCGGTGTTCTGCCCGGTGCTGGGCTGGGTGGATTTCGATCCGACCAACAACGTGCAACCGGCGCTGGAGCACATCACCCTGGCGTGGGGGCGGGATTTTTCCGATGTCTCACCGCTGCGCGGGGTGATTCTGGGGGGCGGCAATCATGACCCGGAAGTGAGCGTGACGGTAATGCCGCTGGACTAACGCAGATCAACCTGTAGGAGTGAGCCTGCTCGCGATGGCGGTGTGTCAGCGATGAATATCATGACTGACACGCCGCCATCGCGAGCAGGCTCACTCCTACAAGGGAATCGGGGGGGCGCGAAGGGGGCTGTGAGGGCCGGCAGCAGAACCGCCAGCCCTGTCACAAATCCGCAGGGTTCGATGCGCTGATCAAACCCGGTGGGGCTCAGGCGTCGGGCGCCTGGTCTTTCGGTGCATCAGGTGCATCGGGTGCATCAACATCATCTTGCGTCGCCACTTCACCGTCAGGGTTCAGTGCCGCTTCTTCAGCGGTTTGTTTCTTGCGCTGAAGCTTTTCCTCTTTCTTCTGTTCCTTTGCCAGGTCTCGTTGACGTTTGGCGAAGGAGTAATTGGGTTTGGCCATGGGCGATCCTCTAGGTCGAAGGTGAGGTTGAGCGGCGCGTATTCTGCCCTGTATCGGTGCCCGAGGGTTAACCGGGTTTTTGGTCGACCCACTTGGGCGTGACGGTCGGCCGCCATTGATCAAGGGCGTCGAGCAGGGAATCCGGCGATTCGCTCACTTGCAGCATGTCACGGTGTGGCGCGCGAACGAAGCCTTCGCCGACGATATGGTCGAGAAAAGCCGTCAGTTTGCTGTAGAAAGCGTTCACTTCCAGCAGGCCGAGCGGCTTGGGATGGTAGCCGAGCTGGCCCCAGGTCCAGACTTCGAACAGCTCTTCGAGCGTGCCGAGGCCACCGGGCAGCGCAATGAACGCATCGCTGAGTTCGGCCATCCGCGCCTTGCGCGCATGCATGCCGTCGACGACTTCCAGACGCGTCAGGCCTTTGTGACCGATTTCCTTGTCCATCAGGCTTTGCGGAATGATCCCGAGCACTTCACCGCCAGCGGCCAGGGCCGCATCGGCAACAATGCCCATCAAACCCACGGCACCGCCGCCGTAAACCAGCGTCAGCTGCCGTTCGGCCAGTGCTTGGCCGAGGGCCACGGCGGCTTCGCTGTAAGCCGGATCAGCGCCCGCATTGGCACCGCAAAACACACAAACGGATTTCAAAGACATGCCTTACTCCTGAGTCGATCCGTCACAGGGTAATGGCTGGCACGCCTCGAACCAAGGGCTAAACTTCGCGCTCTGGCGATTCGAACGTGCCGCTGGCGCCACAGGCGTAGGCGGCGAGCAAACTGCGTAACAGACCGTTGATGAACATGATCGTACTCCGTCTCGGTTGATGGGCCGATCATAGGTGGGGCCGCCTGAATTGGCCGTTAGATTGTTTCCATGAGTGTCATAGCCTGAAAGTTGTATACAATTTTTGACACAAGTCATAGGAACTTGCGAAGATTTCAGGCAGTCTTTCCACCACTAGTGCTTTTGTTAACCCTGCCTTGGAGATTCACCATGTTTTCCAAAGTTGTTGCGGTATCCCTGCTGGCGCTGGCCAGCAGCCAATTGATGGCCGCCGAGTGCAAAACCACCGTTGACTCCACCGATCAGATGTCCTTCAACACCAAGGAAATCGTGATCGACAAGAGCTGCAAAACGTTCACCGTCGAGCTGACCCACTCCGGCAATCTGCCGAAGAACGTCATGGGCCATAACCTGGTGATCAGCAAAGAAGCTGACATGCAGCCAATCGCTACCGACGGCCTGGCAGCGGGTATCGACAAGAACTACCTGAAGGAAGGCGATGCGCGCATCATCGCGCACACCAAGATCATCGGCGCCAAGGAAACCGACTCGCTGACTTTCGACGTGTCGAAAGTGGCTGATGGCGGCTACGGTTTCTTCTGCTCGTTCCCGGGCCACATCTCGATGATGAAAGGCACCATCGTCGTCAAGTAAACCTGTGGGAGCGAGCCTGCTCGCGAAGAGGCCATCAGCCTCACAGAAATATTGATGACCAAAGAAAAGCCCGCTGAGGATCACTCCCCAGCGGGCTTTTTCATGCCTTCACAAGATCAGGGCGCAAACGGCATGACCCGCTTGTGATGCGTCTTGTTGTACGTATCGACAATGATCTTCGCCGCCTCGTCACGCACCGTTTTACCGTGCAGAAACGCGTCGATTTCGGCATAGGTCACGCCATGCGCCGCTTCGTCCGGTTTGCCCGGCGAGAGATCTTCCAGGTCCGCCGTCGGCACTTTCTCGACCAGCGACTCCGGTGCACCAAAGCTACGGGCAATTGCGCGCACATGATTTTTCACCAGACCGCTGAGCGGGGCGAGGTCACAAGCGCCATCGCCAAACTTGGTGAAGAAACCCATCACCGCTTCCGCCGCATGGTCGGTACCAATCACCAGACCGCCCGCCACACCGGCAATCGTGTACTGCGCAACCATGCGCATGCGCGCCTTGGTGTTGCCCAGCACAAAATCCACCGACGCCGCCGGTTTGCCTTCAAACGCACCCACCTGCGCGGCCAGCGCCTTGACGGCCGGGCCGATGTTCACAGTGTGAATTTCGTCCGGGGCGATGCAGTCGAGCGAAGCCTGTGCATCATGCTCGTCGAACTGGGTTTCGTACGGCAGGCGTACGGCGATGAATTTGTAGCCAGTGTCGCCGGTCTTTTCGCGCAACTCACGCATGGCGCGCTGGGCCAGCAGGCCGGCGGTCAGCGAATCGACGCCGCCGCTGATGCCGAGCACCAGTGTCTTGAGCCCGGAATTGACCAGGCAATCCTGAATGAACGTCAGGCGCCGGACGATTTCGGCCTGCAGGGCCTGATCATCGGCGAATGGCGGTTGCACCTTGAGCTGCTCAGCAATCTCACGCTGTACGGCTTGCATGAATTCACTCCTTGCTAGATAGACTGGAATCGGCAGGAACCTGGAACACATGTCGCAAATAGGCGACGAAATTCGGGTCTTTGCAATGGGTCTTGCCTGGCTCGTCGGAGATCTTCGCCACCGGCTGGCCGTTGCAGGCGGTCATTTTAAGCACGATGCTCATCGGTTCGACACCCGGGATATCACAGGTGAAGTTGGTACCGATGCCGAAGCTCACATTAATGCGACCGTGCAATGCGCGGAAAATCTCCAGCGATTTTGGCAGCGTCAGACTGTCGGAAAACACCAGGGTCTTGCTCATCGGGTCGATGCCGAGCTTGTGGTAATGGGCGATGCACTTTTCGCCCCAGGCCACCGGATCGCCGGAGTCATGGCGCAAGCCGTCGAACAGCTTGGCGAAAAACAGATCGAAATCGCCGAGGAAGGCATCGGTGGTGATGCAGTCGGTGAGGGCGATGCCGAGCAGCCCGCGGTACTCGCGGACCCAGCAATCGAGCGCGGCAATCTGGCTGTCGATCAGGCGCGGGCCGAGTTGCTGGTGGGCCATGATCCATTCGTGGGCCATGGTGCCCAGCGGTTTCATGTCCAGCTCGCGCGACAGGTGCACGTTGCTGGTACCGACGAAGCGGCCGGGGAAGTCGTGTTTGAGCACATTGACCACTTCGGCCTGCACACCATAGGAGAAGCGCCGGCGGGTGCCGAAATCGGCGACTTGCAGCTGCGACAATTCATCGGCCGAAGCATTGGCGCTCAGCCAGTCGAACTTGCGGTACAGCTGCTCGCGCGCGCGTTCCAGCGACATGTCGTGATAGCGATGGCGGTTGCGCACCTCGCTGACAATCGCCAACAACGGTACTTCATAGAGGATCACATGCAGCCACGGCCCGCGCAGGCGGATGAACAGCTCGCCGTTCTCGATGCCGGTCTGCACGTAGCGGAGGTTAAAGCGAAACAGCCCGAGAAAGCGCAAAAAGTCCGGTTTGAGAAAACTGATGCGTTCAAGGAAATTCAGTTGATCGCCGCTCAGGCTGGTTTCGGCCAGGCGCTCGATCTGAAAGCGGATCTCCGCCAGATACGGGCGCAGGTCCTCGCTGTTACGGCAACGGAACTCCCATTCGACCTCGACGTTGGGGTAGTTGTGCAGCACCGCCTGCATCATCGTCAGTTTGTAGAAGTCGGTGTCGAGCAGGTTCTGCACGATGCGATCGGCAAACACACTCTCGCTCATAACGGGGTCTCCAGGTGCGCCGCGCCGTGGCGCGGTCTATATCGATGGCGCTAGTGGCGCATATCAGCGGTGGGGATTGCCAGCATTTTTTAAGTCCATCGCAGAGCCCTGTGGGAGCGAGCCTGCTCGCGAAAGCGGTGTATCAGCTGAATACAGGTTGACTGACCCGACGCCTTCGCGAGCAGGCTCGCTCCCACAGGGGCACCGGGCGTATTTCAGGTTGGACTGTCAATCTGCTCCAGCATCCACTTCACGAAATCCCGCACCTTGGGCACTTCCGCCGCGTGCTCCGGATACGCCAGGTAGTAGGCATCCGTGCTGAGCATTGCATGCGCCCACGGAATGACCAGTTTGCCGTCGGCCAATTCCTCTTCCACCAAAAAGCGTGGTAACAGCGCCACGCCGCAGCCGACTTGCGCTGCGCGGATGCACATATAAAAGGTTTCGAAACGCGGCCCGTGATAGCTGTGTTCGGTCTGGTAGCCCTGGCTGTCGAACCAGTCGTGCCACGCTTGCGGTCGCGACGCATTTTGCAGCAGGACCAGATCGGTCAGTTGCGTCGGATCAGTCAATGGCGCAGCTGGCAAGCTGCCCGGTGCGCAAACCGGCACCAGCTCTTCGCCGAACAGTTTCAGACACTCGGTCCCCGGTCGCGCGCCCTGACCGAAATAGAACGCCAGATCGCTGCGCCCTTGCAGCAAATCGTCCGCCTCCTGCTCGTTGCACAGGTCCAGATGGATCGACGGATGGCGCAGGCGCCAGCCTTTCAGGCGCGGCACCAGCCAGCGGGCGCCGAAGGTCGACGGCGTGGAGACGCGCAGGACTTCGGTTTCGCCGCCGTAGGAACGCAGGTAATGCGTCGACATCTCGACCTGGGTGAGGATTTTTCTCACTTCCACCAGGTACAAATCCCCGGCCGGGGTCATCTGCAAGCGCCGACGCACGCGGCGGAACAACAAATGCTGTAACAACTCTTCAAGCTGCGCGACCTGTTTGCTCACCGCGCTCTGGGTCAGGTTCAGTTCTTCCGCCGCGCGGGTGAAGCTCAGGTGTCGGGTCACGGCCTCGAAGCACTGCAACGCGGTGATCGAGGGCAAGTGGCGTTTGTTCAGCATGGCCAGTCCTTTTCTTGTCTTTCTATGCTCAGCATGAATAAACGGAATGATATCTGGCGTAAAGGTCGTTTGTTGCCGCCGTCATTGAACGCTACAACTAAAGGCCTCCCGGTCGTGAAAAGGCGGCCGCACACATTCAGTTTTTCGCTTGAGGAGTGACCCATGGTTGCCGCATTGCTTGATCGTCTCGGTGTGAACCCGGCCCTGTATCAGAACGGCAAAGTGCCGGTGCATTCACCGATCGACGGCAGCCGCATCGCGGCGGTGAACTGGGAAGGTGCGGCCGAAGTCGAGCAGCACATCAGTCGCGCCGATCATGCATTCGAACAATGGCGCAAAGTGCCAGCCCCGCGTCGAGGCGAGCTGGTGCGCCAATTTGGCGAAGTGTTGCGCGAATACAAGGCCGACCTCGGTGAGCTGGTGTCGTGGGAAGCAGGCAAGATCACTCAGGAAGGCCTGGGCGAAGTGCAGGAGATGATCGACATCTGCGATTTCGCCGTCGGCCTGTCGCGTCAGTTGTACGGTTTGACCATCGCTTCCGAGCGCCCGGGCCATCACATGCGCGAAACCTGGCATCCGCTCGGCGTGGTCGGGGTGATCAGTGCGTTCAACTTCCCGGTCGCGGTGTGGGCGTGGAATACCACCCTGGCGCTGGTCTGCGGCAATCCGGTGGTATGGAAGCCGTCGGAGAAAACCCCGCTGACCGCGCTGGCCTGTCAGGCCTTGTTCGATCGCGTGGTGAAGAACTTCAGCGATGCGCCGGCGAGCCTTTGCCAGGTCATCATCGGTGGTCGCGATGCCGGTGAAGCGCTGGTCGATGACCCGCGTGTTGCGCTGATCAGCGCCACCGGCAGCACGCGCATGGGCCGCGAAGTGGCGCCAAAGGTCGCCGCGCGTTTTGCCCGCAGTATTCTTGAACTGGGTGGCAACAACGCGATGATCCTCGGCCCGAGCGCCGATCTGGACATGGCCGTGCGTGCCATTCTGTTCAGCGCCGTTGGCACCGCCGGGCAGCGTTGCACCACGTTGCGCCGGCTGATCGCCCATGAGTCGGTGAAAGACGAAATCGTCACCCGCCTTAAAGCCGCGTATTCGAAAGTGCGTATCGGCCATCCATTGCAAGGCAATCTGGTCGGCCCGCTGATCGACAAGCACAGCTTCGAAAACATGCAGGACGCGCTGGAGCAGGCGCTGAGCGAGGGCGGTCGGGTGTTCGGCGGCCAGCGTCAGCTTGAAGACCAGTTCCCCAACGCTTACTACGTGTCGCCGGCCATCGTCGAAATGCCCGAGCAGAGCGACGTGGTCTGCAGCGAAACCTTCGCGCCGATTCTCTACGTGGTCGGCTACAGCGACTTCGAGGAAGCACTGCGCCTGAACAACGCGGTGCCGCAAGGCCTGTCGTCGTGCATCTTCACCACCGATGTGCGTGAAGCCGAGTGCTTCATGTCTGCGGTGGGCAGCGATTGCGGCATTGCCAACGTCAACATCGGCCCGAGCGGTGCGGAAATCGGCGGCGCGTTCGGTGGTGAAAAGGAAACCGGCGGCGGCCGCGAATCCGGCTCCGACGCCTGGCGCGCCTACATGCGCCGGCAGACCAACACGGTCAACTATTCGCTGGAGCTGCCTTTGGCGCAGGGCATTACATTCGACTGATTGGCAGATTGAGGTGATCCCCTGTGGGAGCGAGCCTGCTCGCGAATGCGCCAGGTCAGTCGACATCGATGTTGGCTGATTTACCGCTTTCGCGAGCAGGCTCGCTCCCACAGGATCTGCAGTGTGTTTGTTGGGTTTCTGTTGGAGTCTGGCAATGCCGTTACGCGAAGAATGTCTGTGGGAAACGCTCACGCCACAACGCCCGGATCACACCGCGCTCAGGGGCGAGGTCAAGGTCGATGTCTGCGTGATCGGCGCCGGGTTCACCGGGTTGTCGGCGGCGCTGCACTTGCTGGAAAAAGGTAAAAGCGTCTGCATTGTCGAGGCACATCGCGCCGGGCATGGCGGGTCCGGGCGCAACGTCGGGCTGGTCAATGCCGGCCTGTGGATCCCACCGGACGAGATCGAAGCCGGCTTCGGCGAGGCGGTCGGCAGCCAGCTCAACCGCATGCTCGGTGCGGCGCCGGCGCTGGTGTTCAGCCTTGTGGATAAATACCGCATCGACTGTCAGCTGCGCCGCGAAGGCACTTTGCACATGGCGCATAACGCCAAGGGCGAGGCCGACCTGCGCAGTCGCGAACAACAATGGCAGCGCCGTGGCGCGCCGGTCGAACTGCTGACCGGCAAGGCCTGCGAGCAAGCCACCGGTACGCAGAAAATCGCCGCCGCGCTACTTGATCGTCGCGCCGGCACGCTCAACCCGATGGCGTATGTGACCGGGCTGGCCAATGCGGTGCTCGGGCTTGGCGGGCAGATGTTCGATCATTCACCGGTCACCCGCCTCGAACGCGTCGGCCAGCAATGGTCAGTGCAGACCGGGCAAGGCTCGGTACTCGCCGAGCAAGTGGTGATCGCCTCCAACGCCTACACCGAAGGCGACTGGACCGAGCTCAAGCGCAATTTTTTTCCCGGCTATTACTATCAGGTCGCTTCCGTCCCGCTGAGCGAAGACGCCGCACAGGAAATTCTGCCCGGCGGGCAGGGTTCGTGGGACACCCGTCAGGTGCTGAGCAGCATCCGCCGTGACAAGGAAGGGCGGTTATTGCTCGGCAGCCTCGGCAATGGCAATCAGAAACCGACCTGGTTTCTCAAGGCCTGGGCCGACCGGGTGCAGCAGCATTACTTCCCCAATCTGAAGCCGGTCGAGTGGGAATGCACCTGGACCGGGCGCATTGCCTTTACGCCCGATCACCTGATGCGCCTGTTCGAACCGGCACCGGGGCTGGTGGCCGTCACCGGCTACAACGGCCGCGGCGTCACCACCGGCACGGTGGTGGGCAAAGCCTTCGCCGATTATTTATGCAATGGCGACCCGCAGGCATTGCCGATTCCCTTTGCACCGATGCAGCCCCTGGCCGGCGTCGGCTTGCGCAGTTGCCTGTACGAAGCTGGATTCTCGCTGTATCACGCGGGCCAGTGCCTGCGCATCGTCATTTGAGTGTTGAAATTTGTTGCCGGAAGCGGCGCTTTTGAATCGAGCGACTAGCCTGTAATGGTGCGGGTTGTAGCAGTCCCGCACCAGCAGTGTGCAGTTCGGTGACGCGGGCTGTTACAGGCTGGTTGCACGTCGTTTGCCGCTGCGGTTGCAATGATGGCGCACGCAGGTTGCGCCTGAAAAAAACAATGGTTTCACCTTCCGCGGTTTAGACGGTTGCACGCCCAATGAAAATGGGAACGAAACAGTCGAAATAACAAGAAAGCAGCGACTTTTTGAAGAATAAAAAACCGCTGGCACGGGCCTTGCTCTGAGCTTTGAGTGAAGTGAAGTCGCAGTGCCAACTAAAAAAACCTTGGAGCACCACCTCATGTCCCAGACGTTTTACAAGAAAGGCTTTCTGGCCCTCGCAGTAGCTGCTGCGCTGGGTGTTTCTGCGTTTGCTCAAGCTGATATCAAGATCGGTGTAGCGGGTCCAATGACGGGCGCCAACGCGGCGTTTGGCGAGCAGTACATGAAAGGGGCACAGGCAGCGGCTGACGCAGTCAATGCGGCGGGCGGCGTCAACGGGGAGAAAATCGTTCTGGTCAAGGGCGATGACGCCTGCGAACCGAAGCAGGCCGTGACGGTCGCCAAGGACCTAACCAACCAGAAAGTCGCCGGCGTGGTCGGTCACTTCTGCTCTTCTTCGACCATTCCAGCCTCGGAAATCTACGACGAAGCCGGAATCATCGCGATTACCCCGGGTTCGACCAACCCGCAAGTCACCGAGCGTGGCCTCAGCGCCATGTTCCGCATGTGCGGGCGTGACGACCAGCAGGGCATCGTCGCCGGCGATTACATCGTCGACATGCTCAAGGGCAAGAAAGTCGTCGTGCTGCATGACAAGGACACCTACGGTCAAGGCCTGGCAGATGCCACCAAGGCTCAGCTGGAAAAACGCGGCGTCAAACCGGTGCTGTACGAAGGCCTGACCCGTGGCGAGAAAGACTTCAGCACCATCGTTACCAAGATCCGTGGCGCCGGTGCCGACGTCGTCTACTTCGGCGGTCTGCACCCGGAAGCCGGTCCACTGGTTCGCCAGTTGCGTGAACAAGGTCTGAAAGACGTCAAATTCATGTCCGATGACGGCATCGTGACCGACGAACTGGTGACCACCGCTGGCGGTCCGCAATTCACCGATGGCGTGCTGATGACCTTCGGCGCCGACCCGCGCCTGCTGCCAGAAAGCAAAACCGTAGTGGATGCTTTCCGCAAGGCCGGCACCGAGCCTGAAGGCTACACCCTGTACGCCTACGCCTCGGTCCAGACCCTGGCAGCTGCATTCAACGGCGCGAAGAAAAACGACGGCGAAGCGGCGGCGAAGTGGCTGAAAGCCAACCCGGTGAAAACCGTGATGGGCGAGAAGACCTGGGATGCCAAGGGCGACCTGAAAGTCTCCGACTACGTGGTTTACCAGTGGGACAAGGACGGCAAATACCACCAGCTGGAAAAACAGAAGTAAGGGCTGAGGTGATCATCTGATCACCACGGTTCCCTTGTAGGAGTGAGCCTGCTCGCGATAGCGGTTGAACATTCGACACATGTGTTGCCTGTCAGTCCGTCATCGCGAGCAGGCTCACTCCTACAGGGGGCGGTGGTGGTCCGATGATCACACTCCGACATTGCTCCGACGTAAATCTGTATTTTTCCTAGAAGAACCGAGCGCCCAGGGCGCGCAGGTTCTCACTGCGTGAGATTGCGTTATGGATGGTATTTTCCTGCAGCAACTGGTCAACGGCCTGACCCTCGGGTCGGTCTATGGCCTGATCGCCATCGGCTACACAATGGTCTATGGCATCATCGGCATGATCAACTTCGCCCACGGCGAGGTTTACATGATTTCTGCTTACCTGGCGGCAATCAGTCTGGCTCTGCTGGCTTACTTCGGTATTGAATCCTTCCCGCTGCTGATGCTCGGCACCCTGATCTTCACCATCGTGGTTACGGCGGTGTATGGCTGGGTCATTGAGCGCGTCGCTTACAAACCCCTGCGCAACTCGACCCGACTGGCACCGCTGATCAGCGCCATCGGTATTTCGCTGATTCTGCAAAACTATGCACAGATCGCCCAGGGCGCCAAACAACAGGGCGTGCCTACCCTGCTGACCGGTGCCTGGCGTGTCGAAGTCGGGACCGGCTTCGTGCAATTGACCTACACCAAAGTCTTCATCCTGATCGCCGCTTTCGTCGGCATGGGGTTGCTGACCTACATCATCAAATACACCAAGCTGGGGCGCATGTGCCGGGCCACCCAGCAAGACCGCAAGATGGCCTCGATCCTCGGGATCAACACCGACCGGGTGATTTCCTACGTGTTCATCATCGGTGCAGCCATGGCGGCACTGGCCGGCGTGCTGATCACCATGAACTACGGCACCTTCGACTTCTATGCCGGCTTCATCATCGGCATCAAGGCATTCACCGCAGCGGTACTCGGCGGGATCGGTTCACTGCCCGGTGCGATGCTCGGCGGGATCATCCTCGGCATCTCCGAGTCGTTGTTCTCCGGCCTGGTCAACTCCGACTACAAAGACGTGTTCAGCTTCTCGCTGCTCGTACTTGTTCTGGTCTTCCGACCGCAAGGTCTGTTGGGCCGTCCTCTTGTGTCGAAGGTGTAAGCGATGTCTTCAACAACCACTGAAAAATCCATCGATATCAAAAAAAGCCTGGTCGAGGCGATTCTCGCCGGCCTGATTGCCCTGATCGTGTTCGGACCGATTGTCGGCGTGGTGCTCGACGGCTACAGCTTCAATCTGGAATCGACCCGCGTGGCGTGGATCATTGCCATCGTCATGGCCGGCCGCTTCGCCCTCAGCCTGTTCCTGCAAACGCCCAAAGGCCTGAAAATCCTCGACAGCTTCGAAAGCAGCGGCTCCGGCGTGCACGTGCTGTCGCCGGATTACAAGTCGCGGCTGCGCTGGATCATCCCGCTGATGATTGTGCTGGCGATCATTGTGCCGTTTGTTTCCAACTCCTATCTGCTGGGGGTGGTCATTCTCGGATTGATCTACGTCCTGCTGGGGTTGGGCCTGAACATCGTGGTCGGTCTGGCCGGTCTGCTCGATCTGGGTTACGTGGCGTTCTACGCCATCGGCGCCTATGGCCTGGCGCTGGGTTACCAGTACCTCGGTCTGGGTTTCTGGACGGTGCTGCCTCTGGCGGCAATCACTGCGGGCCTTGCCGGTTGCATCCTCGGTTTCCCTGTGTTGCGTCTGCATGGCGACTACCTGGCGATCGTGACCCTGGGCTTCGGTGAAATCATTCGTCTGGTGCTGAACAACTGGCTGTCGCTGACCGGCGGCCCGAACGGCATGCCGGCGCCACTGCCAACGTTCTTCGGTCTGGAGTTCGGCAAGCGCGCGAAGGATGGCGGGGTGCCGTTTCACGAGTTCTTCGGCCTGACCTACAACCCGGACGTGAAGTATTACTTCATCTACGCGGTGCTGTTCCTGGTAGTGCTGGCGGTGCTGTACATCAAGCATCGTCTGGTGAAAATGCCGGTCGGTCGTGCCTGGGAAGCGTTGCGCGAAGACGAGATTGCCTGCCGCTCGATGGGTCTCAATCACGTACTGGTCAAGCTTTCGGCGTTCACCATCGGTGCGTCGACCGCGGGGCTGGCCGGGGTGTTCTTCGCCACCTATCAGGGCTTCGTCAACCCGACCTCGTTCACCTTCTTCGAATCGGCGCTGATTCTCGCCATCGTCGTGCTCGGCGGCATGGGCTCGACCATCGGTGTGGTGATCGCGGCGTTCGTGCTCACCGTCGCCCCGGAACTGCTGCGTGGCTTCGCTGAATATCGCGTGCTGCTGTTCGGCATCCTGATGGTGCTGATGATGATCTG
Organism: Pseudomonas sp. R1-1; assembly: GCF_051132135.1. Lineage (NCBI taxonomy): Bacteria > Pseudomonadati > Pseudomonadota > Gammaproteobacteria > Pseudomonadales > Pseudomonadaceae > Pseudomonas > Pseudomonas sp. R1-1. The sequence goes on along the minus strand of NZ_CP071663.1, from coordinate 5,543,249 downwards.
GCGACCACGCGGGCTTATCCGAATCAGCCGCTCCGGAGTCAAACCACGCAAAGGTGCCATTCATTACGAGAGGGCTGCGCCATGAGTGAAGTCGTACTCTCCGTTGAAAAACTGATGATGCATTTCGGTGGCATCAAGGCTTTGAGCGATGTCAGCCTGAAGGTCAAACGCAACTCGATCTTCGCCCTGATCGGCCCCAACGGCGCCGGCAAGACCACGGTGTTCAACTGCCTGACCGGGTTCTACAAGGCTTCGGGCGGCAAGATCGAACTGAACGTGCGCGGCCAGCAGACCAACGTCATCCAGTTGCTGGGCGAGTCGTTCAAACCGACCGACTTCGTCTCGCCGAAGTCCTTCCTCAGTCGGCTGTATTACAAAATGTTCGGCGGCACCCATCTGGTGAACCGTGCCGGTCTGGCGCGGACGTTCCAGAACATTCGCTTGTTCAAGGAAATGTCGGTGCTGGAAAACCTGCTGGTGGCCCAACACATGTGGGTCAACCGCAACATGCTTGCCGGCATCCTCAACACCAAGGGCTACCGCAAGGCCGAAAGCGATGCGCTGGACTGCGCGTTCTATTGGCTTGAAGTGGTCGACCTGGTCGACTGCGCCAACCGCCTCGCCGGGGAACTGTCCTACGGTCAGCAACGTCGTCTGGAAATTGCCCGGGCCATGTGCACGCGGCCGCAGATCATATGCCTCGACGAGCCGGCCGCCGGCCTCAACCCTCAGGAAACCGAAGCGCTGAGCGCGATGATCCGGCTGCTGCGCGACGAGCATGATCTGACCGTGGTGCTGATCGAACACGACATGGGCATGGTGATGAGCATTTCCGACCACATCGTGGTACTGGACCACGGCATCGTGATTGCCGAAGGCGGGCCGGACGCGATCCGCAACGACCCGAAAGTGATCGCGGCCTATCTGGGCGCCGATGAAGAGGAAGTGGCATGACCCAACCCATCCTCGAACTGAAAAACCTCGATGTGTTCTACGGCCCGATCCAGGCGCTCAAGGGCGTTTCGCTGCAGATCAACGAAGGCGAAACCGTCAGCCTGATCGGCTCCAACGGCGCCGGCAAATCGACTTTGCTGATGTCGATTTTCGGCCAGCCACGCGCGGCGGGCGGACAGATTCTCTACCAGGGCGTCGACATCACCCACAAGTCATCGCACTACATCGCTTCCAACGGCATTGCGCAATCGCCGGAAGGGCGGCGGGTATTCCCCGATATGACCGTCGAGGAAAACCTGTTGATGGGCACTATCCCGATTGGCGACAAGTACGCCAAAGAGGACATGCAGCGCATGTTCGAGCTGTTTCCACGGCTCGAAGAGCGGCGCACCCAGCGGGCAATGACCATGTCCGGTGGCGAACAGCAGATGCTCGCCATCGCCCGGGCGTTGATGAGTCGGCCGAAGTTGTTGCTGCTCGACGAGCCAAGCCTGGGGCTGGCGCCGATCGTAGTGAAGCAGATCTTCGCAACGCTGCGCGAGCTGGCGAAAACCGGCATGACGATCTTCCTCGTCGAGCAGAACGCCAATCATGCGCTGAAGCTGTCTGACCGCGCCTATGTCATGGTCAACGGCGAAATTCGCCTGTCCGGCACCGGTAAAGAGCTGCTGGTGAATGAGGAGGTGCGTAACGCCTATCTGGGCGGGCACTGATTAATCACAAGTTGTCCACAAACCCCGACATGCAAATGTCGGGGTTTTTTTATCTCTACCATCCGACACAACCCCTGTAGGAGTGAGCCTGCTCGCGATTACGGTGTAGCAGTCAACGGTAATGTCGGCTGGAAAACCGCTATCGCGAGCAGGCTCACTCCTACAAGGGAAATGCGTGTGTTCGGCATTGTGGAAAACAAATCCACCAAGCTGCCAAAGCGCGACATATAGACGCTGCAAACGCCTGTTTTTCCACGGTTTTGACTTGTCCCCGTTTGCTGTGGAGCTGGCTGTGAATAACGTGGGTGTAGTCGGCTGAAGGCCTTGTATGACGGGGCTTGCAGGCGATTGATCGTTTTTTGATCGGGTGATTTTGAGGGAGCGGCAAGCGCCATTGTCAACCCTTTTATCGTGCCGCGAGCACGGCCTCTCTGCTGCACGCATGCCTGTGGATAAGTCTGTGATTAAACTCTGGAAAGACTTCGCCAAGGGCCGTCAGCACTGGCCTTGCGCAATCACTGCGCTGAGCGCTCTATCGTGAAGGATGCCCTGTCCGGCATAACTGCCACTGCCGGGTCAAGCAAAAAACTTTCTGTTTCGCCCGCAAAGCCTTGTGTGGCGGGGCTTTGGGTATTTCCACTTGCCCCCGGAATCTGTGGAACGGACTGTGGATAACATGCGTGTATATGGCTGCAGGCCACGCTGGCCGTGGTGTCGACAGGTTTGGTTGTTTTTTATACAGCTTATGGCAGTTGCCCGTAAAAGCGCGGGCGGGCATGCTGCCTGCTGATTTTCTATTCCAAGGGCTGCCGCGGCGGCCGAAGCAAGGAGAACACGATGTCCAACACCCTGTTTATCACCGGCGCGACCTCCGGTTTTGGTGAAGCCTGTGCCCGTCGTTTTGCCGAGGCTGGCTGGAAACTGGTGCTGACCGGCCGTCGTGAAGAACGCCTCAATGCGCTGTGCACCGAGCTGTCGAAACAGACCGAAGTGCATGGTCTGGTGCTTGATGTGCGTGATCGCCAAGCGATGGAGCAGGCGATCGCCAATCTGCCACCGTCGTTCGCCACCCTGCGCGGCTTGATCAACAACGCCGGGCTGGCCCTGGGGGTCGACCCGGCGCCGAAGTGCGATCTGGATGATTGGGACACCATGGTCGACACCAACATCAAAGGCCTGATGTACGCCACGCGCCTGTTGCTGCCGCGTCTGATCGGCCACGGCCGTGGCGCTGGCATCATCAACCTTGGCTCCATCGCCGGTAACTACCCCTATCCGGGCAGCCACGTATATGGCGCGACCAAGGCCTTCGTCAAACAGTTCTCGCTGAACCTGCGTTGCGACTTGCAGGGCACCGGCGTGCGGGTCAGCAACATAGAGCCGGGGCTGTGTGAAAGCGAGTTCTCGCTGGTGCGTTTCGCCGGCGATCAGGAGCGCTACAACGCGACCTACGCCGGTGCCGAGCCGATCCAGCCGCAGGACATTGCCGAGACAATCTTCTGGGTGATGAACACCCCGGCGCACATCAACATCAACAGCCTGGAATTGATGCCGGTGAGCCAGACCTGGGCTGGATTTGCCATTGAGCGGAACAAGGCTTGAAACTGCGCCACTGCTGATCGCCAGCAGGCTGGCTCCCACATTGGAATATGTTCGCCTGTGGGAGCGAGCCTGTTCGCGAAAGCGCTTTATCGGTCAGCGCAGATATTCAGCCAGACCGCTGTAGCAAGTCGCCAAATGATAGGGCGTGGTGGAAGGCATGTCCTTGCGGCTGACTTTCCCCTGCTCATCCCGACACTCATACCAGCCGCCGGCATGCAGGAACCGCTGCTGCAACGCCTGCAATTGGCGCAGAACCGCCGCTTCACAGTCCGGGCGCAGTGTCAGCGCACGTAGATATTCCGCCTGAGCCCAGATCCGCTGAGTCGAATCCCGTGGCCGTCCGTTGCTTTCCAGATCAAGCATGGCGCGCACTGCACCGCAGGCTTCGAGCACACCGTATTGCTCGGTAAAGGCGAAAGCGCGATCCAGCGCCCGGTGCAATTTCGAATCGCGTAGCAGCGGCGAGGATTGCAGCAGGAAATACCATTCGAACTGGTGGCCCGGTTCATACCAGTTATCCACAGCGCCGAGCGGTTTTTCCATCAATACGCCATATTGCGGATCGACGAAGTGCTTGTGCATCGCTGTGCATAATTCGAGCAGGTCCTTTTGGGTCTGCGGGTCTTCGCGCACGGCCAGCGTCGCGAGGAACGCTTCGGCCAGATGCATCAGCGGGTTTTGCAGCGGACCGGTTTGCAGCGTCATCCAGTCTCGATCCAGACACGCCTCATACAAACCATCGCCGGTGGCGAAGCGACGACCAATGATTTCCAGCGCGGCATTCAAGGTTGACTCGACCAGCGGATCAGCGGACTTTGCCCGGTAATGCGCGCAGGCGAACAGGATGAAGGCGTGGGTGTAGAGGTCTTTGCGCTGATCGAGCGGCTTGCCCTGGGCATCGACGCTGTAGAACCAGCCGCCGTGCTCGGCATCGTGAAAATGCCGTTGCAGCGAACGGAACAGCGCTGCTGCGCGAACTTCAGCGTTATCCACAACCCCGATCAGGCTGGAAAACAGGTACAGCTGCCGCGCGCAGGCCATGGCCCGATAGCGTTGCACGGGCAGCGGTTGCTGTGTGGCGTCCAGCGCCTCATACGGCAACGCCATGTCGGCGTTCCAGCCCGGACCTTGCCAGAGCGGCACGATCACGTTGACGAAGTGCTGTTGCACAGCGCCGAACAGGGCGGTCAATTCAGGCAGGGCGGTGGAGCGGCAAGCGTGGGGCATGAGCGGACGTCGTCACGGGCAAGGGCGATTGCGCGACATGGTAGCAGAGCAGCAGCCTTTAGCGACGCGGTGTCGGTCAGGCCGCCATCGCCAGCAGGCTGGCTCCCACAGTGGATTTGCGCTGTAAACAAAACCTGTGGGAGCCAGCCTGCTGGCGATGGGGCCGGTGCAGACGCTAAATAATCAACCGGCGAGCAACCACACGCCAGTCGCCGCCGACGCCGCACCCGCCAACCGCACCAGCGGCGCCGCAGCCTGCGGCAACACGCGCACCACGCCATAGCCGGCGGCATGCAAAGCGGCCGTGGCGACCACGAAACCCGCTGCATACGCCCACGGACTGCTCATTTCCGGCAACTCCAGCCCGTGCGCCACGCCATGGAACAACGCAAACAGCGCAGTCGAGGCCACCGCCATGACCAGCGGCGGACGCACCGCCAGCGCCACCGCCAGACCCAGCGCCAGCACCGAGGCGGCAATCCCGCTTTCCAGTGCTGGTAATTGCAGCCCTTCAAAACCCAGCAGGCCGCCGAGCAGCATGGTGCCGACAAACGTGCACGGTAGCGCCCAGCGTGCCGCGCCTTGCTGTTGCGCCGCCCACAAACCGACGGCGAGCATTGCCAGCAAATGATCGAGGCCGCCGATCGGGTGGCTGATGCCTGCGATCAGACCGCTGTCGCCATGCCCGGGATGGGCAAAGGCCAGCGCCGGGGTCAGCAGCAGCGCAACGGCGCCAAGAATGCGTTTAAGTGTCATGGATAAGCTTCCTTGTTGATAAGTGAATCAGGCTGCGCTCAGCAGGCCTTGGCGTTCGATGAAGGCAATGATCTGCTCAAGGCCTTGGCCGGTTTTCTGATTGCTGAAAACGAACGGCTTGCCGTTGCGCATGCGCGTGGTGTCGCTGTCCATCATTTCCAGCGAGGCGCCCACCAGCGGCGCCAGGTCGATTTTGTTGATGACCAGCAAGTCGGACTTGCAGATGCCCGGACCGCCCTTGCGCGGCAGCTTGTCGCCGGCGGACACGTCGATCACGTAGATGGTCAGGTCGGACAGTTCCGGGCTGAACGTTGCGGAAAGATTGTCGCCACCGGATTCCACCAGAATCAGATCGAGGCCCGGAAAGCGCCGGTTCAGTTGATCGACCGCTTCGAGGTTGATCGAGGCGTCTTCGCGGATCGCCGTGTGCGGGCAGCCACCGGTTTCCACGCCAATGATCCGCTCCGGGGCCAGAGCTTCGTTGCGCACGAGGAAATCGGCGTCTTCGCGGGTGTAGATGTCGTTGGTCACCACGGCGAGGTTGTAGCGCTCGCGCAGGGCCAGGCACAGGGCCAGGGTCAATGCGGTTTTGCCGGAACCGACCGGGCCGCCGATGCCGACGCGCAGAGGTTGGGTATTCATTTGATGGTTCTCCTAAGAGCGAAAGAGGCGGCTGTACTGGCGCTCATGGGCCATACACGCCAGGGACAAGCCGAATGCGGCGCTGCCGAGGTGGTCAGGGTCGATGCGGGTCGCGTCCTGCTGCGCTTGCTGCAGCAGCGGCAGCAGTTCGCTGGTCAGGCGCTGCGCGGCTTGCTGGCCGAGCGGCAGGGTTTTCATCAGCACTGCGAGCTGGTTTTCCAGCCAGCTCCACAGCCACGCGGCGAGGGCATCCTGTGGGCTGATCTGCCAGGCACGCGCGGCCAGAGCCCAACCGAGGGCCAGGTGCGGTTCGGCGCATTGTTCAAGAAAGGCACGCGCAGGCGCGTCGAGCTCCGGCAAGCCGTTGAGCAGTTGCTGCAATGAGTAGCCCATCTGCCGGCTCTCCAGATGCAGCTCGCGGGTTTCGCGACTGGCGCGATGGAGTTCGCAGATTTGCAGCAGCTCGGCCCAGTGTTCATCGGCGGCCGCCTGGCAGTGCGCAAGCAGCAGCGGCGCCTCGAAGCGTGCCAGGTTGAGCAGCAACTGATCGCTGATCCAGCGGCGCGCGCTGTCCGGGTTGTTGACCCGGCCGTTGTCCACCGCCATTTCCAGACCTTGCGAATAGCTGTAACCGCCAATCGGCAACTGCGGACTGGCCAGGCGCAACAGCGCCCAGGCCGGATTCACAGGCGTACGCCGAACTGATGGAGTTTCGGCGCGTAGTTGAAATCTTCGTCGCCATGGCGTGAATGATGATGGCCGCCGCCGTAGGCGCCGTGTTCCGGCTGGAACGGCGCCTCAATGGCGACGACCTGCGCGCCCAATTGTTCGAGCATGGCCTTGAGTACGTAATCGTCGAGCAGGCGCAACCAGCCATCGCCGACTTGCAGGGCAACATGACGATTGCCCAGATGATAGGCGGCGCGGGTCAATTCAAACGCGCTGGCGCAGGTGACGTGCAGCAATTGCTCGGGGCGGGCGCAGACGCGGACGATGCGGCCGTCTTCGGCTTGCAGGCATTCGCCGTCATGCAACGGCGGCTGGCCGCGCTCCAAAAACAACCCGACGTCTTCGCCCTCGGCACTGAAACAGCGCAAACGGCTCTTGCTGCGCGCTTCGAAGGTCAGGTGCAACTCGGCGGCCCAGACGGGTTGAGGGTCGATTCTGCGGTGAATCACCAGCATCGGAAATCTTCCAGCAATGGACAATGATCAGGCTAGAGCAAGGGCCGCGCCAATCGGCCGATCTGTAGGAAATGGCTGTCGGCGCGTGGCTGATCTTTCAACAGGCGGGAGGATTCTGGAAGGTTTTGGTGCATGAAGATTTTGTCATGCACCAAATCAATGCGGCGTCGCTGCACCTTTGTAGGAGTGAGCCTGCTCGCGATAGCGGTATGTCAGGTAGAGATGCTTCGCTTGGCATACCGCTATCGCGAGCAGGCTCACTCCTACACAAAGATGGGGGCGGCGGCGGTTATTCGGTACTGCCCAACCCCTGCCAATGCTTGAGACCGATAAAGATGAAGCGCAGTTGCTGGGTGATCTTCGCTTGCGGGGTCAGATGCTCGGGCAAGGCTTCTGCCGGCGGGTCGATGATGTCTGGCAGGGTGGCGAATACTGATTTGACGATCAGGTCGGCCATCACGCTCAGACCGGCTATGTCCAGATGTTGCAGTTTGGGCATCAACGCCAGGTCTGCGGCGAGGTCGGCGCTGATGTTTTCGCGCAAGCGGCCAATCGCCTGGCGCACCGGCAACGAACCGCCATATTGTTCGCGGGCCAGAAACAGGAATTGCGAGCGATTGGCGCTGACTACGTCCAGAAAGATCCGCACCGAGGCATCGATAATGCCGCCCATGACGAATTCGTTGTGGCGCACCAGGCGGATGGTTTCGCGGAAGGTCTGGCCGACTTCGCTGACCAGCACCAGACCCAGTTCGTCCATATCGGCAAAGTGTCGATAGAAACCGGTGGGCACGATGCCGGCGGTTTTGCTGACTTCGCGCAGGCTCAGGCTGCCGAAACCGCGGCCGCTTTCCATCAAATGGCGGGCAGCGTCCATCAGAGCGTTGCGGGTCTGTTGTTTCTGTTCGGCGCGGGGCAGCATCGCAGGGCGTGTTCTTTGGCAGGACAAGCGTCGCACTCTAGCAAATCGGCTTTGCCGGCGTCGAACGGGAGAAGGTGGGACAGGCGTTGCAGCGGGGCAGAAAAGTCAAAAGCCCAATCCGGGGATTGGGCTTTTTTTCGAGGCCACCATGGGCTTAGCTCAAGGCGCTGTTGCGTTCGATCACACGGTCACCACCGCCTTCGGCGATTGCCTGACCCAGTGGGGCTTTATCGAAACCGTCATCAGCCAGGGTTTGGCCTTGTGGGGTACGGTCGCTGCCGTCGGAGGCCAGGGTCTGACCTTGTGGAGTGCGGTCGCTACCGTCGGACGCCAGGGTCTGACCTTGTGGGGTGCGCTCGCTACCGTCGGAGGCCAAAGCTTGACCTTGTGGGGTGCGATCCGAACCGTCTTGCACCAGACCTTTCTCTTCCAGGCGATCACGACCGCCTTCAGCCAGGGTCTGGCCTTGTGGGGTGCGGTCGGAACCATCGGCGGCTACGGTCTGGCTGAACACAGCGTGGCTGGATTTGACTTGCGGAGTCGCTTGATCGGCAGCGGGCAGAGCGAAAGCAGTGCTGGCTAGCATCGACAGGGTAAGGCTGAGCAGTAATTGGCGTTTCATGATGGGTTGCTCCTTGGGAGGGCGATAAAGTGGGTACGAGGGCAATGCTACTCTCGATAAGTCGATATAAAAGTTCATAAACGCAATGGTAATAATCAACAGAATTGATTGTTCGCTGCGATGGCTCTAGAACGGGCCTTTGCGGCCGGCAGTTTTGCACCGAGGTGGGTATTTTCGACTCAATCGCGCCTCGCAAAAGTGCGGGTCGCGGTAACACTGCTCGACCGATCGGTCAGATTTGCCAGGCTTTTTATGGCTTAAACTGCCTTTCCATTAAACCTGCGGGCCTTTCGCCAGTCACAGACTGCATGAGGGCCGCTTCGGTCTGCCGTTTCAAACTGTGCGTCGGGATCCAGACGTGCGGTCGTGATCAGGAGCTTTGTGCATGACGCGCAATGGAAAAATCTTCAGCTGGACCTTCGCCACTCTCGTACTGCTGTTGGCAGTGCTGATTCTGATCATCGTGTTTTTCGACTGGAACCGGATCAAACCCACGATCAACAACAAAGTCTCCGAAGAGCTGCACCGCGCGTTTGCCATCAATGGCAACCTGGCGGTTATCTGGCAGCGCGAGCCTGAAGAAGGCGGCTGGCGCGCCTGGGTGCCGTGGCCGCACGTGGTTGCCGAGGATCTGAGCCTGGGCAACCCGGACTGGTCGAAACAGGCGCAGATGGTCACCCTGAAAAAGGTCGAGCTGCGCATTTCGCCGCTGGCCTTGCTGGCGCAGCGCGTGGTGATCCCGCGCATCGACCTGACCGAACCCAACGCCGAGCTGCAACGCCTGGCCGACGGTCGCGCCAACTGGGTGTTCAAGTTCGACCCGAAAGACCCCAACGCAGAACCGTCGAACTGGGTGGTCGACATCGGCGCCATCGGTTTCGACAAGGGCCACGTCACCCTTGATGATCAGACCCTCAAGACCCGCCTCGATGTGCTGATCGATCCGCTCGGCAAGCCGATTCCGTACAGCGACATCGTCGGCGCCAAAGCGGCAAAAACCGCGCAGGACAAGGGCGGCGCGCCACAGGATTATGCCTTTGCGCTGAAGGTCAAAGGCCAGTATCACGGCCAGAACCTGACCGGCCAAGGCAAGATCGGCGGGCTGCTGGCGTTGCAGGACGCGCGCAAACCCTTCCCGTTGCAGGCGCAGGCGCAGATCGGCGACACCCGCATCGAACTGGCGGGTACCCTGACCGACCCGCTCAACCTCGGCGCCCTCGATTTGCGCCTGAAACTCGCCGGCGCCAGCCTCGGCAATCTCTACCCGCTGACCGGCGTGACCCTGCCGGACACGCCGCCGTATTCCACCGATGGCCACCTGATCGCCAAGCTGCATGACGAGGCAGGGGCGAAGTTCACCTACGAGAAATTCAACGGCAAGATCGGCGACAGCGACATTCATGGCGACCTGACCTATGTCGCCAGCCAGCCACGGCCGAAACTCAGCGGCGCGCTGCTCTCCAATCAATTGCTCTTCGCCGATCTCGCGCCGTTGATTGGCGCTGACTCCAACACCGAGCAAAAGGCCCGTGGCGGTGCGAGCAAGCAACCGACCGACAAGGTGCTGCCGGTCGAGGAATTCAAGACCGATCGCTGGCGCGCGATGGACGCTGACGTCGAATTCACCGGCAAGCGCATCGTGCACAGCGAAAAGCTGCCATTCACCGACCTCTACACCCATCTGAAACTCGACGACGGCGAACTCAGCCTTGAGCCGCTGCGCTTTGGCGTGGCCGGCGGCAATCTGGATGCGCAGATCCGCCTCAACGGTCGCACCGAGCCGCTCGAAGGCCGGGCCCGCTTGACCGCGCGCAAGTTCAAGCTCAAGGAGCTGTTCCCGACCTTCGAACCGATGAAGACCAGTTTCGGTGAGCTCAACGGCGATGCGGATATCAGCGGTCGCGGCAATTCGGTGGCGAAGCTGCTGGGTGGTGCCAACGGCAAGTTGAAAATGTTGATCAACGACGGTGCGATCAGCCGCGAATTGATGGAACTGGCCGGGCTTAACGTTGGTAACTATGTGGTCGGCAAGATCTTTGGCGACAAGGAAGTGAAGATCAATTGCGCTGCTGCCGACTTTGATATCAAGACCGGGCTGGCGACGACGCAGTTGTTCGTCTTCGATACCGAGAACGCAATTATCTACATCGACGGCACAGCGAACATGGCCACCGAGCAACTGGACCTGACGGTGACGCCGGAATCCAAGGGCTGGCGCCTGATCTCGCTGCGCTCGCCGCTGTATGTGCGCGGCAAGTTCATCAAGCCGGATGCCGGGGTTAAGGCTGTGCCGTTGATGTTGCGTGGCGCGGGCATGGTCGCGCTGGGTGTGATCGCCGCGCCGGCGGCGGGGCTGTTGGCGCTGGTCGCGCCGAGCGGCGGCGAGCCGAACCAGTGCGCGCCGTTGCTGGAGCAGATGAAGCAGGGCAAGGCGCCGGTCACTGTTAAACCGACCCGGTAATTTTTTCAGCGCCTACAAATACGCCATCGCGAGCAGGCTCACTCCTACAGGGGAATGCATTTCGACCTGTGGGAGCGAGCCTGCTCGCGATGGCGGTGTTGAATGGTTACAGGTCTTTCAGAATGTCCGCCATGTCATCGGCGTGTTCTTCTTCCTGGGCCAGAATGTCTTCGAAGATACGCCGGGTGGTCGGGTCCTTGTCGCCGAGGTACTGGATGATCTCGCGGTAGCTGTCGATGGCGATCCGCTCGGCCACCAGGTCTTCGTAAACCATTTCCTTGAGCGTATTGCCCGCGACGTATTGCGCGTGAGACAGCCGCGACAGTACGTCCGGATTGAACTCCGGCTCACCGCCCAGTTGCACGATGCGCTCGGCCAGGCGATCAGCGTGCTCGGCTTCCTGCACTGCATGCTCAAGGAATTCATCGGCGGCTGCTTTGGCTTTCAGGCCGGTTGCCATGAAGTAGTGACGTTTATAGCGCAAGGTGCACACCAGCTCGGTGGCCAGCGATTCGTTGAGCAAGCGCAGCACTTCTTCGCGGTTGGCGCTGTAGCTCTCGGTCACGGCGCCGTTTTCGACGTGTTGGCGCGCCCGTTCGCGCAGGGTTTGTACATCTGACAAATGCAGGTCGTCGCTCATGTGAGTCTCTCCAGGAGGCTAATCCAATGGGCGCCACGTTCTGCTGACGCGGTCGCTACCCATGCTGTGAGTGACGCGCACGGCGAAAAGTTTTATGCGATTTGCGCCGACCTTGGGGTCAGCCCGGAGCGCAGCGCTTCTTCACGCAGCCAGGCGAAAAAGGCCCGCACCGGCGGATGCCGTTCGCGGCCCGGCACGCACAAGGCGCTGTAGCCAGCGCCATCGACCTGCACCTCGCCGCGGTACGGCACCAGCACACCGCTGGCGACGCTTTGCGAAACCAGAATATTGCTCGCCAGCACCAAGCCTTGTCCGGCGATCGCCGCTTGCAGGGCGTAATGCTCCTCGTCGTATTCGCGGATGGCCGGTGTCGGACTCAGCCAATTCTCGCCAGACTTTGCGCACCACGCTTGCCAGCCATGCGCATAGAGCCTGGAGTTGTACCAGTGCACGTTGATCAGCGTCGGCGTGCGCTGCGCGGCCAGCGCCACCTGCTCGGGCGAGCCATAGACGCCGAACGACTCATCGAACAGGCACAGGCCATACAGGTTCGGGTAGTCGTCGAGGCTGTAGCGCAGCACCAGATCGACGCTGGCGTCCTGATGCAGATCGATGACTTCGCAATGGGTGTCGAGGCGCACGTTGATGTCCGGATGCTGTGCATAGAAACGCCCGAGCCGCGGCACCAGCCACAGCGCGGCGAACGCCGCCGTGGTCGACAGCGTCAGGCTGCTGCCGCTGCGCTGCGGGCGCAGAGTATCGACGCTTTGCGCCACCTCCAGCAGCGCGCCGTGCAGGCTGCGAAACAGACGTTCGCCACCCTCGGTCAGGCGCACCTGGCGCGGCAGACGCTCGAACAGCGCCACACCCAGCCAATCTTCCAGGGCGCGGACCTGATGGGAAATCGCGGTGGGCGTCACGGACAGTTCTTCGGCAGCAGCCTTGAAACTCAGCAGCCGCGAAGCTGATTCAAAAGCACGCAGGGCGGTCAGCGGCAACGAGGCGAACATGTGCAACTCCATGGATGAAATAAATTCATCCCGACTGATTTTTTCTCATTTGAGATGAAGCAGCGGCTAGCTTCAAGCTGCAAGCATCAAGTGGTCAGATTCTAGTCGGGAGATTTATAGATGAGCAGGATTCTTGTGGTGCACGGCAGTCCGCGGGGTGATCGGTCGACTTCGCGGCGGCTGGCGGAAGGGTTTTTGAGTGCCTGGCAGGCGCGTCATTCGGGGGCGCAGGTGACTCGCCGTGAGGTCGGGCGGGCGGTGATCCCCGCGGTCAGTGAGGCGTTTGTGGCAGCAGCTTTTTATCCAGAGCCCGAAGCGCGACCCTTGGTGATGCAGGCGGATCTGGCGTTGAGTGACGCGTTGGTGGGTGAACTGTTTGATCACGACCTGCTGCTGATTTCCACGCCGATGTACAACTTCAACGTGCCCAGCGGCCTCAAGGCCTGGGTCGATCAGATTGTGCGTCTGGGGTTGACCTTCGACCACACGCTGGACAACGGCGTCGCTCAGTACACGCCATTGTTGCAGGGCAAGAAAGCCCTGATCGTCACCAGTCGCGGCGGTTTTGGCTTCGGTCCGGGCGGCGAGCTCGAAGCCTTGAACCATGCTGATCCGTGGCTGCGCACGGCGTTGGGTTTCATCGGCATCAACGACGTCACGGTTGTCGCCGCCGAAGGCGAGGAGTCCGCCGAGCGCACCTTCGCGGTGTCGGTGGCCGAGGCCGAGCAACGGCTGCTCGACCTGGCCCGGACATTCTGATGGCCTGGCTGTTCTTGCTGATCGCTGCCGGGTTTGAAGTGACGTTCGCCATGGGTATGAAGTACGCCGAAGGCTTCACTCGCCCATGGTCTTCGTTGATCACCGTGGTTGCGGCGGTCGGCGGGATTTACTTCCTGACCTTGGCGATGCGTGACTTGCCGGTGAGCATCGCGTATCCGATCTGGACTGCAATCGGCTCGCTGGGCACCGTGTTTCTCGGTTTCGCCCTGCTGGGCGAGAGCCTGACCCTGGTCAAACTGCTCTCGGTGGGGCTGATTGTGGCGGGGGTGGTGGGCCTGAAGTAGGCGGGTGGTCGAGTTGTCATGATCCGCGTGGATGCTTGGCGAGCGTTTTGCACACCCTCGCATTCACTCACCGACCACAAGGATGTCCGCCGATGTCGACACGTTATCCACTGGTGCTGGTGCCGGGCATGCTCGGGTTCGTCCGGCTGCTGTTCTACCCGTATTGGTACGGCATCATCAAGGCGTTGCGCCGCACGGGGGCGACGGTGATTGCCGTGCAGGTGTCACCGCTCAATTCAACCGAGGTGCGTGGCGAGCAGTTGCTGCTGCGAATCGATGAAATCCTGCGCGAGGCCGGTGCGTCGAAGGTCAATCTGTTTGGCCATAGCCAAGGGGCGCTGACCGCGCGTTATGTGGCGGCGAAACGCCCGGATCTGGTCGCCTCGGTGACGTCCGTGGCCGGGCCGAATCACGGTTCGGAACTGGCTGACTATCTTGAAACCAACTATCCCGCCGACAGCCCCCGGGGCCGCCTGCTCGAAGCCCTGCTGCGCCTGGTCGGCTGGGTCATGGCCTTGCTCGACACCGGCTACCACGGGCCGAAACTGCCGGTGGATATTCACGCCTCGCACCATTCGCTGACCACGGCGGGCGTGACGCTGTTCAATCAGCGTTATCCACAGGGCTTGCCGCCAATCTGGGGCGGGCACGGGCCGGAGGAGGTCAATGGGGTGCGCTATTACTCGTGGTCAGGCACGTTGCAGCCGGGCAAGACTGATCGGGGCGGCAATCTGTTCGACGGGACCAATCGCAGCTGCCGCTTGTTTGCGAAAACCTTCGTGCGCGAGCCGGGTCAGTGCGATGGCATGGTCGGGCGCTACAGCTCGCATCTGGGTACGGTGATTGGCGATGACTTTGCGCTGGACCACTTCGACATCGTCAACCAGTCGTTGGGTCTGGTGGGCAAGGGCGCGGATCCGGTGCGGTTGTTTGTCGAGCATGCGGCGCGGCTGGAGGCGGCCGGGTGTTAGCAGGCAGACCGCGTTATCGTTCATCGCGAGCAGGCTCACTCCTACAGGGGAACGCATTCCAATTGTAGGAGTGAGCTTGCTCGCGATAGGGCCGGATCAGGCGACGCTGATTCTACGGCCCAACACTGTGGTCCAGCGCTCCGACAACACCACCCCTCCCAACGTCAGCAACCCGCCGACCAGGTGATACATCGCCAACTGCTCCTTCAACACCACCGCCGCAATCAGCGCGGTAATCAGCGGCAGCAAATTGAAGAACAACGTCGTGCGGCTCGGCCCCAGACGCTGCACTGCCTGCATCCAAGCCAGCGGCGCGAGCATTGATGCCAGCAGGCAGGCGTACAGCACCAGCGGAATGTTCTGTACGGTCAGCCCGGTTTTCGGTGAAGCGGCGTACAGCGGAAACAATACGACGATCGCCACCAACACCTGCAAGTACAGCAACACCAGCGGTGGCAAACGCAGTTGCCATTTTTTCAGCAGCGTGCTGTAGATCGCGTAGGCCAGCGTGGCGATCAGCATCATCGCGTCGCCCAGATTCACCCCGTGTTGCAGCAGGCTGCCAAGGCTGCCGGACGACACCACCACCAGCACCCCGGCGAACGACAGCACCGCGCCAACCAGCGCCCCGGCAGTCAAACGTTGTCCGAGGCTGATGATCGCCATGGCCAGCGCCATCAACGGCATCAGCGAGAGGATGATGCCCATGTTGGTCGCAGTGGTCAGGGTTGCAGCAAAGTAGGCGAGGCTCTGATAGACCGCCATGCCCAGCACACCGAGGATGAAAATCCTGCCCAGGTTCGGGCGAATCTGCGGCCAGTGCGCGATCACCGCTTTGAACATGAACGGAGTGAACAGCAGGCCCGCCAGCAGCCAGCGGTAGAAACCGATCTCGGCCGGGAAAATCGCCCCGACCGCCAGTTTGTTGATCACGGTATTGCCGGCCCAGATAAAAATTGCCAGCAGTGGAAACGCGTATTGCATGAGTTGGAACCAGTACGTTGATGAACAGCGATTATCGCTTGTCTGGATGCAGGCCTATACTGCGAAACGGACAACCTGCCTCTGCAACCGGACAGCATGAACAGTAAACACATCGATCTGCTGGATTTCAGTGAGCTGCCGTCGGCGGTGTACTTTCGCTACGCCGATTTCAACGCTCACGAATTTGCCGCACCGCATCGGCACCCGTGGGGCACGCTGGAATACGCGGCCCACGGTGTGCTGCACATGGAGGTCGATGGCAGCCGCTTCATGTCACCGCCGCAATACGCCGTGTGGGTGCCGCCGCAGGTCGAACACAGTTTCTACAGCCATCAACCGGTCAACTATCGCGCGGTGTGCCTTGATCCCAAGGTCTGCGCCGAGTTGCCGACGCGGGCCTGCACCCTGGCGATAAGCGACATTCTCAAGGCGATCCTCAAGGACTTCGCCGCCCGCGACGTGAAGATCCCGCAACTCGATGCCGATCAGCGCCTGGCGCAGGTGCTGGTCGATCAGCTGCGGCAGGCGCCAGCGCATGAATGCTACCTGCCGTACGCCAGCAGCCCCGGTTTGCTGGCGATTCTTGATGCGTTGCAGGCCGAGCCGGGCAACAATCAGCCGCTGGCCCACTGGGCGCTGCAGGTGCATGTCAGCGAGCGCACGCTGGCCCGGCAGTTTGTCCGTGAGCTGGGGATGAGTTTCGGTGAGTGGCGCCAGCGTTTGCGTTACCTTGCCGCCATCGAGGCGCTGGAAACCGCACGCAGCGTGCAGGAAATCGCCTTCGATCTCGGCTACAGCAGCGGCTCGGCGTTCATCGCCATGTTCGCCCGCCAGGCGGGGTGCACGCCGGAGCAATATCGCCGCAGCCACCTGGAAGGCAGGAAGGTGTAACAGGATTTGGCTACACTCCAGCCGAGGTCGCATCCATCGGTGCGGCAACCAGGAGAAAACTCCATGAAGATGTTGCGTGTGCCTTTGTTGATGATCGGTCTGCTCCTGTGTTCCCAGGGTTTCGCCGCCACGGCGCAACAGAACAAGATGACCACCTGCAATGCCGATGCGACCGCCAAGAGTCTGAAAGGTGACGAGCGCAAGACTTTCATGAGCACCTGCCTCAAGGCCACCCCGGCAGCGAACGACGGCAAGGTCCTGACTCCGCAGCAGCAGAAGATGAGCACCTGCAATGCCGACGCGAAAACCAAGGCGCTGACCGGCGATGCGCGCAAGGCGTTCATGAGTGATTGTCTGAAGAAGAAATAAGGCGGAACGCGTGTTTTTTGGCTGCGATGCAGGGCTTGAGAGCGGCCCTCACCCTAACCCTCTCCCGGAGGGAGAGGGGACTGACCGCGTCGATGCCGAGTAGGTCTGCATACTGAAAAACCCGATCGATTCTGGATTCGGCATGCACGCTCAGGTCGGCGGATCTCTGCAGCAACCCCCGGTCGGTCCCCTCTCCCTTTGGGAGAGGGCTAGGGTGAGGGAAAAATTCGCAAGCCCTGCGCGGAAATCCGAAACCCTGCATATCCCTAGTGCTCTCCCCGGATCGCTGGCAGACTGCCCATCCTTTTACGCCGTTCGTTTTGAGGCTGTATGCCAACGTTTTCTCAGCGTCATGTCGTGTTCTGGGTCAGTTGCATCATCATTTTCGGCGGTTTGCTGCTGGTGCTGCCGCTGCGTTTGTTGCCAAGTCTGCTGGCCGGGTTGCTGGTGTTCGAGCTGGTCAACATGCTGACCCCGCAGTTGCAACGCTTGATCGAAGGCCGCCGAGCGCGCTGGCTGGCGGTGGCGTTGCTGGGCACGCTGGTGGTGAGTGTGCTGGCGCTGATCTTCGCTGGCGCGATCAGTTTTCTGTTGCACGAAGCGGAAAACCCCGGCGCTTCCCTTGATAAATTCATGGGTGTGGTCGATCGTGCGCGCGGGCAATTGCCGCCGTTCATCGACGCTTATCTGCCGGCCAGTGCGGCGGAGTTTCGCGTAGCAATTGGCGAATGGCTGGGCAAGCACCTGTCCGACCTGCAACTGGTCGGCAAGGACGCCGCACACATGTTCGTCACGCTGCTGATCGGCATGGTGCTCGGCGCGATCATTGCCCTGCAACGCATTCCCGACGTGACCAAACGCAAGCCACTGGCTGCGGCCCTGTTTGATCGTCTGCACCTGTTGGTGCAGGCGTTTCGCAACATCGTCTTCGCGCAGATCAAGATTTCCCTGCTCAACACCTTCTTCACCGGGATCTTTCTTGCAGTGGTCTTGCCGATGTTCGGGATCAAGCTGCCGCTGACCAAGACCCTGATCGTGCTGACCTTCCTGCTCGGCCTGCTGCCGGTGATCGGCAATCTGATTTCCAACACGCTGATCACCATCGTCGGCCTCTCGCTGTCGATCTGGGTGGCCGTTGCGGCGCTGGGTTATCTGATCGTTATCCACAAGCTGGAATACTTCCTCAACGCGCGCATCGTCGGTGGGCAGATCAGTGCGAAGTCGTGGGAGTTGCTGCTGGCGATGCTGGTGTTCGAAGCCGCGTTCGGTTTGCCGGGAGTGGTGGCGGGGCCGATTTATTACGCGTACCTGAAGAGCGAGTTGAAGCTGGGCGGGATGGTGTAACTCCAGATCGTTCTCACGCTCTGCGTGGGAATGCATCCCGTGACGCTCCGCGTCACAGCCTCAACAGCGGACGCAGAGCGTCCATGGCGGCATTCCTGCGCGGAGCGTTGGAACGATCAGGTCTCAAGGCAGATCAGGCCATCGCGCCATAACGCTTCATGGCTTCAATCGCCAGGCCGCTGCCAATGCTGCCGAAGATATTGCCTTCGACATGCCGCGCTTTCGGCAGCATCGCCGAGACGCTGTTGCGCAGTGCCGGGATGCCGCTGGAGCCGCCGGTGAAGAACACCGTATCGACCTGATCGACCGCCACACCGGCATCGCTCAACAGCTGCGTGACGCTGCCGCGCACCCGCTCCAGCAGCGCATCGATCGACGATTCGAACAGCGCCCGCGTCAGTTCCACGCTCAAACCGGCTTCGATGCGATCCAGCGGCACATGGCGACTGTCGGTGTGGGTCAGCTGGATCTTGGTTTCTTCGACTTCCATCGCCAGCCAGTGCCCGGCACGCTGCTCGATCAGCTTGAACAGCCGGTCGATGCCGCCGGTGTCTTCGATGTCGTAGCGCATGCT
Source organism: Pseudomonas sp. R1-1 (assembly GCF_051132135.1). Classification (NCBI taxonomy): domain Bacteria; kingdom Pseudomonadati; phylum Pseudomonadota; class Gammaproteobacteria; order Pseudomonadales; family Pseudomonadaceae; genus Pseudomonas; species Pseudomonas sp. R1-1. The sequence continues at coordinate 5,524,319 of NZ_CP071663.1, read as the reverse complement.
GCCCAGCGCCAACGTCGACTTCTGCGAGTACACCGAGTTGATGGTGTGCCAGGTCGCCAGGTTCATGTGATGGCTGGTCGGCATGTAGGCGCCGCTTTTCATCCGGCTGCCGTAGCCGAACAGCGGCATCAGGCCTTGCAGACTCAGCTGTTTGTCGAAGTCGGTACCGCCGATGTGCACGCCGCCAGTGGCGAGGATGTCGTCGTGACGGTTATCCACTGCGCGGCGCTCGGGCGACAGGCGTACCAGCGAGAAGTCCGATGTACCGCCGCCGATGTCGACAATCAGCACCAGCTCTTCTTTCTCGATGGTCGACTCGTAATCGAACGCCGCAGCGATCGGTTCGTACTGGAACGACACATCCTTGAAACCGATCTTGCGAGCGACCTCGACCAGGGTGTCTTCGGCTTCCTGGTCGGCCAGCGGATCGTCATCGACGAAAAACACCGGGCGCCCCAGCACCACTTGCTCGAATTCACGACCGGCGGCGGTTTCGGCGCGGCTCTTGAGCTGGCCGATGAACAGCCCGAGCAGGTCCTTGAACGGCATCGCCGTGCCGAGCACGCTGGTGTCGTGCTTGATCAGCTTGGAACCGAGCAGACTTTTCAGCGAGCGCATCAGCCGGCCTTCGTAGCCTTCCAGATACTCGTGCAGCGCCAGGCGCCCGTAGACCGGACGGCGTTCCTCGATATTGAAGAAGACCACCGAGGGCAGGGTGATCTTGTCGTCTTCCAGCGCGATCATGGTGTCCATGCCGGGGCGCAGCCAGCCGACGGTGGAGTTGGACGTGCCGAAGTCGATGCCGCAGGCACGGGCTGGAGAGGCGTCTTTCATGTCTTTCGGTTCCGGTCAAAAAAACGGCCGCGCAGTGTATGTCAGTGCGCGCCAGATTCGAAGGCCGGTCATCTGCTATTTCGCATCCCGGTTGCCTTGAAACCTCGCGGTTCGCCCCAAACTTGCTGGCATGGGCCGGCAGATACATCGGCGGTCAACAGAACCGCCGGCCACTGCCGATAAACTTCTGCGGCGCCACCCGGTCACAATCTTGAGATCGGTCAACCCGGCACGTGCCAATCGGGCGCAGGCTGGCAACGGCGCGAAATCGATAACGGATGGTGATCCTTCAATGGACTTCAAAGACTATTACAAGATACTCGGCGTGGAGCCGACAGCGGACGACAAGGCGATCAAGGCGGCCTATCGCAAGCTGGCGCGCAAATACCACCCCGATGTCAGCAAGGAAAAGGACGCCGAGGCCAAATTCAAAGACGCCTCGGAAGCCTATGAAGCGCTGAAAAGCGCCGACAAGCGCGCCGAATACGACGAGCTGCGCCGTTATGGCCAGCACGGTCAGCCCTTCCAGGGGCCACCGGGCTGGCAGAGCCGTGGCGGCTTTGGTGGCGGCGGTGCCGATTCCGGCGACTTCTCGGACTTCTTCAGTTCGATCTTCGGCAATCGCGGCCCCGGTTTCGGTGGCGGCGAAGGCCGGCAATCCCGTGGGCGGCGAGGGCAGGACGTGGAAATGGAATTGCCGGTGTTTCTTGAGGAAACCCTGTCGAACGAGTCGAAGAAAGTCACCTTCCAGGTGCCGCAATACAACGCGCACGGCCAACACGTCAGCAACACCAGCAAGAGCCTCAACGTGAAAATTCCGGCGGGCGTTGCCGATGGCGAGCGCATCCGCTTGAAGGGCCAGGGCGCGCCGGGTGTCGGTGGCGGGGCGAATGGTGATCTGTATCTGACCATCCGCTTTGCGCCGCACCCCAAGTTCGATGTCGAAGGCGACAACCTGATCATCACCTTGCCGCTGGCACCGTGGGAGCTGGCGCTGGGCACCGAAGTGGCGGTACCGACGCTGACCGGCAAGATCAACCTCAAGGTGCCGGCCGGCAGTCAGAACGGCCAGCGCATGCGTGCCAAGGGCCACGGTCTGAAGAGCAAGAGCGGCGAGCGCGGCTATCTGTTCGTGCAACTCAAGGCCGTGATGCCGAAAGCGGCCGACGATGAGGTCAAGGCGCTGTGGCAGGAACTGGCGAAAAAAGCCGCGTTCAACCCGCGAGAGAACTTCTGAATTCGACGACGGAGTAGCCCATCATGAGCACCCCCCTGAGCGTTCAACTGGACATGGCAGAATTCTGTGAGGCGGCCGATCTGTCGGACGTCTACGTGATCGAGATCGTCGAACACGGCATCCTCGAACCTCAGGGCGGGCCGCCGCGCGAATGGCGTTTCACCGATTACGAACTGGCCCTGGCCAAACGCGCCGCCAAGCTGCGACGCGACCTGGAGCTGGAATGGGAAGGCGTCGCCCTGGCGCTGGACCTGCTCGAAGAAGTGCGCGAGCTGCGCGCCGAAAACCGCATGTTGCGCCAGCGCCTGGGGCGTTTGCTGGTCGAGTAGAGCGGCAACGTCAGGTTATTGTTTGCACACATTTCTCTGGTTTGAGCGGGCGAAGCGCTCTGCTAGCTTTCGCTGAGGATCGGCAATGGACGCCGATTGACGTAGCGCTACGCTCACCGTGGCGCTGCGCAGTTCTTATAAGGAAATGTACGCATGCCAGTCAAACCCAAGCCGCCAACGCCCGGCACGACCCGTGTCGACGTACCCCCTCGCCCGCGCACGCCGGCTGATTCAACGCCGTCCGGAGCAGAAACAACCCGGTTCACACCTGACCCCGTGACGCGCCGAACACCTGGCGATACGCCTGAAGCTGCCGGCAGCACCGCCGATTCCTCGCAGGCAACGATCTCGAGGGTGCAGGTGCATGCATCCACGTCCGCTACCGCTGAAACCGTCAGCGCCGACGTCTCCGCGCTGCAGCAATACCTGATACCCGCGGCGACCACCTTGCCTGATGCTGACGCGGAGGGCGTTCGCACGTTCAAGGGGCGGCGCTACGCCGATGTTCAGGGGGGCGGCACGGTGTTGCTCGCTGTCGATGCGCAAACCGGGCTGCACCGGGCCCGGCTGGCGAGCGAACTGCAAGCCTCGGGCCCGGTGCTGGCGCATGACGCAGCCAGCAACCACTGGTATCCGTTGCAGGATTTCACCATTTCCACGCCGCAGGCTGTCATGCCGCGCAAGAGTCGTCGCTCGCCTCGTCGCAGTGACGACGAGTTCGAAATGGCCCTGGAGGAACTGCCGCGCAATGATGACGGAGGATCGGAAGAGTTTTTCCTCGCCTCCGAATCCATGCCGATCAAACCCTACACAGCACAGGAACTGAGCACGATGCGCAGCGAAACGCGCTATTCGTTTCTCGGTAACCAGTTGGGCACTTACAACCGCGCCAACAATGGCAAATATCCGCTACGTGACGTTGCCGGCAGACCGATCCGCATTCGAAAGCTGCAGACCAAAGTGCGCTTTGAAAACGGCGATCAGTTCACTTCCGAACAGATCAAGCCCTACATCAGGTACGAAGGTTATGAAGACGTGGCGATGCTCTATGAGGAGAAGCTGCAATGGCGCGTGTTTACCGAGGCCGACGCGAAAGTCCCCGGTGAAAAGGCCTTGATCGGCCAGTCCATGGTGGTGGCCAATCGGCGCATCGCCAAGGGCGAGGCCATCGGCGTCTACGGTGGCGTCATCACGCCGGCAAGGTTCGTGCGGCCTTATGAACAAACGTTCAGCATGCTCGCCGGGATGCGTCTGCAATATGGCCCGGGGCGAATGCTGCCTGATCCGCTGGCGATACTGGGCGACAACATCATTTCGCGGATCAACTCCAACTTCGAATACAACGAGGCAGGCAAGCCGATTCGCCAGGCGCCGAATGGCTATAACGTGGAAACCGTGCCGTTCGATATCGAGGCGCAACAGTGGGTAGGCGATAAACAGGTGACCCGCGACTTTATCCTCAACACGCTGTTCGCGTCGCAAGATATCCCGGCCGGCACCGAGCTGCGTCTGGATTACAACTACAGCGAACAACAGATGTCGTGGGCGTTCCCTGATTGATCAGGCAGCGCTGCCGGGCACGGACCTGAGCGTCCGTTTCCGACAGCGCAACCGCGGTCAGAAGAGGAAGTAACGCTGCGCCATCGGCAAGGTTTCCGCCGGCTCACACCACAGCAACACGCCGTCGGCCTTGACCTGATAGGTCTGCGGGTCGACGTCGATGTCCGGCAGGTAATCGTTGTGGATCAGGTCGGTTTTCTGCACGTCACGGCAACCTTTGACCACGGCGATTTTCTTCTTCAAACCCAGTGCTTCAGGCAAGCCGGCCTCCTGCGCCGCCTGACTGATGAAGGTCAGGCTGGTGGCATGCAGCGAACCCCCGTAGCTGGCGAACATCGGGCGGTAGTGCACCGGTTGCGGGGTCGGAATCGAGGCGTTGGCATCACCCATCAGGCTCGCGGCAATCGCCCCGCCCTTCAGAATCAGCGTTGGCTTCACACCGAAAAACGCCGGACGCCACAGCACCAGGTCGGCCCATTTGCCGACTTCCACCGAGCCGACTTCGTGGCTGATGCCATGGGTGATCGCCGGGTTGATGGTGTACTTGGCGATGTAGCGTTTGGCGCGGAAGTTGTCGTTGCCTTCGCCGTCCTGTGGCAGCGGGCCGCGCTGTTTTTTCATTTTGTCGGCGGTCTGCCAGGTGCGCGTGATGACTTCGCCGACACGGCCCATGGCCTGGCTGTCGGAGCTGATCATCGAGAATGCGCCGAGGTCGTGAAGGATATCTTCGGCGGCAATCGTCTCGCGGCGGATGCGGCTTTCGGCAAACGCGACGTCTTCGGCGATGCTCGGGTCGAGGTGGTGGCAGACCATCAGCATGTCGAGGTGTTCGTCGATGGTGTTGCGGGTGAACGGGCGGGTCGGGTTGGTCGAACTCGGCAAAACATTTGGGAAACCACAGGCTTTGATGATATCGGGCGCGTGCCCGCCGCCAGCCCCTTCGGTGTGATAGGTGTGGATGGTGCGGCCCTTGAACGCGCCGAGAGTGGTTTCGACAAAGCCGGATTCGTTGAGGGTGTCAGTGTGGATCGCCACCTGCACGTCGAACTGATCGGCGACGCTCAGGCAGTTGTCGATACTCGCCGGGGTGGTGCCCCAATCTTCGTGCAGCTTGAGGCCGATGGCGCCGGCCTTGACCTGTTCGATCAACGGTTCCGGCAGGCTGGCGTTGCCCTTGCCGGTGAGGCCGATGTTCATCGGGAACGCGTCGGCCGCCTGAAGCATGCGCGCCAGGTGCCAAGGGCCGGATGTGCAGGTGGTGGCGTTGGTGCCGGTGGCCGGGCCGGTGCCGCCGCCGATCATCGTGGTGACGCCGCTCATCAGTGCTTCTTCGATCTGCTGCGGGCAGATGAAATGGATGTGGGTGTCGATGCCGCCAGCGGTGAGGATCATGCCCTCGCCGGCAATCACTTCGGTGCCGGCACCGATGGCGATGGTCACGTCGGGCTGCACGTCGGGGTTGCCGGCCTTGCCGATCGCCGCAATGCGCCCGTCCTTGAGGCCGACGTCGGCCTTGACGATGCCCCAGTGGTCGATGATCAGCGCGTTGGTGATCAGCGTGTCGACCACTTCCGCAGCGAGCAACTGGCTTTGGCCCTGACCGTCGCGGATGACCTTGCCGCCACCGAACTTCACTTCTTCGCCGTAGGTGGTGAAGTCTTTCTCGACTTCGATCCACAGCTCGGTGTCGGCCAGGCGCACCTTGTCGCCGACGGTGGGGCCGAACATGTCGGCGTAGGCGCTTCTGGAAATCTTCATGTGCTTGCCTTATTTGATCGTTCCCACGCTCTGCGTGGGAATGCCGCCATGGACGCTCTGCGTCCGCCTTTTGTGACGCGGAGCGTCACGGGATGCATTCCCACGCGGAGCGTGGGAACGATCAGTCAGTCGAGATCACCCATGATGCGTCCGGCAAACCCGAACACCCGGCGATGCCCGGCGTAATCCACCAGCTCGACTTCACGGCTCTGCCCCGGCTCGAAACGCACCGCCGTGCCGGCCGGAATGTTCAGGCGCATGCCGCGGCTGGCGGCGCGGTCGAACAGCAGTGCGTCATTGGTTTCAAAAAAGTGATAGTGCGAACCGACCTGAATCGGCCGGTCACCGCTGTTGGCGACTTTCAGGCTGACGGTGCGGCGGCCGACGTTGAGTTCGATGTCGCCGGGCTGGATCTGGTACTGGCCAGGAATCATCACTGGGCTCCTTGCAGAATCTTGTAGTAGAGAGCGGTCGGTCGATAGGTGCCTTTCGGGTCGCAGGCGTAATCTGGAATTTGACCCGCGCGGGTGTAGCCCAACGCCTTGTAGAAATCTTCGGCGGGGGAGCCGGCTTCAGTGTCGAGGTAGAGCAGGCCGCGCTGGTGTTTGCGCGCTTCAAGCTCCAGCGCCTGCATCAACTGCTGACCGAGGCCGCGCCGCCGCGCGTGTTCGCGCACCAGCAGTTTCTGCACTTCGGCGCGATTGCGGCCGTTGGCTTTCTGGCACAAGCCCAATTGCACGCTGGCCAGCACTTGCTCGTCCTTGACCACCACCCAGAGCAGCACGCTGCCCTTGTTGACGTTGTCCTGCACTTCATCGAAATAGACGCGCGCCTGCGCCGCATCGAGGTCAGCCATGAAGCCGACGCTGGCGCCATAACCGACGGCGTCGAGCAACAGATCGATCAAGCCCTGGCGGTAATGCGCAAAGCTCTCAGCGTTGACGCGGCGCAACTGGGCGGCGTTCATCGGTGTCACTCCTTGTGGGCGTCAGGCGGTTGCGCGCCAGGGTTGAGGGTCAGTTGCATGAAGGTCAGATCGAGCCAGCGGCCGAACTTGGTACCGACCTGCGGCATCTGCCCGGTGATGCTGAAACCGGCGCGCTCGTGCAGACGAATCGAGGCGGCGTTGCCGCTTTCGATGGCGGCGACCATGACGTGTTTGCCGCAGGTTTTCGCGCGCTCGATCAGCGCCGTCATCAGTTGCGGGCCGAGGCCGTTGCCGCGCTGATCGCTGCGCACGTAAACCGAGTGTTCGACCGTGTGGCGGAAGCCGTCGAATGGGCGCCAGTCACCGAACGAAGCGTAGCCGAGCACGGCGTCGTCGCTGTCGACGATCACCAGAATCGGATAAGCCTGAGCCTGCCGCGCGCTGAACCACGCCTGGCGGTTGCCGAGGTCGACGGCTTGCTCGTTCCAGATTGCCGTGGTGTTGAGCACCGCGTCGTTGTAGATCTCGCGGATCGCTGGCAGGTCTGCGTGGACGGCATCGCGAATGGAATAAATCATGGCGCGCCTCAGACGATCGGTTGGTGAACGGTGACCAGTTTGGTGCCGTCGGGGAACGTCGCTTCGACCTGGATTTCCGGAATCATTTCCGCGATGCCCTCCATCACTTGCTCGCGGCTGAGCAGCGTGGTGCCGTAGTGCATCAACTCGGCGACGGTCTGGCCGTCACGCGCACCTTCAAGCAGCGCCGCGGAGATATAGGCCATGGCTTCCGGGTAATTGAGTTTCACGCCACGGGCCAGACGCCGCTCGGCAACGAGGCCGGCGGTGAAGATCAGCAGCTTGTCTTTTTCGCGTGGAGTCAGGTCCATGGTTCGGGTTCCATCAGGGCAGATTTGTGTAGTGTTCGCACCGGGCGGGGTGCCAGTCAAAGCGGCCCCTCACCCTAGCCCTCTCCCGAGGGAGAGGGAACAGATCTCGATTGTTTTCACTGGCCGGTTCAGTCAGCAGTATTTTTTCAAGCAATTGAATCCATCTCGGACGGCTCGGTCTGGCTCCCTCTCCCTCCGGGAGAGGGCGGGGGGTGAGGGTCTGGATTTCAGGTGCTCCATATTCTTGGCGCGACAGCCTCGCGACCGAGCAACGCAGGTCTGAGCAGTCGCCATAAATCAATCAGCCAGGCACGGGCGAGTAATGCTTCAGAGGCCAGACACCGCGCCACCAGCAACCCCGGCAACTGCGTCAGATCCCCATGCACGGCGTGGCCCAGCGAGCGACAGCGCTCCATGAGTTCAGCATCAATTTCACCGCTCACCAGCAACGTCGCAAACACCGGCTGGCCATCCAGCCCGATCGGCGAATCGAGCAAGCCATCGGCGCCGACGATGCGCTGGCGTTCATGCCAGAGCAAGCGGCCGTCGCGGCGGATATCCAGATGCGCCTGAAAGTGCCCCAGGTCGAAGCGCTCGCCACTGGCCGGCCTGCCCAGCGCCACGACATCCCAGTAGAACAGTCGCGCATCGCCCTCAAGGTCTATGGTCGTACTCAATTCAGCCTGCGCGGCGCTGTAGACGATGGTTTCCTGCGGCAGCCATTCCAGCGTCGCCCCGGCTGCCACGTGCAGATCGAGTTTTTGATAAGCCGGCCCTCCGGCGCGGTACCACTTGGCTGCGCCGGGGCTGGTGATCTGCGCCCAGGCGTTGGCTTCGACGCGGGCGCTGATGTCGAGGCGATCACCGCCGGCAATCCCCCCCGGCGGATGGACGATGATGTGCTGGCAGACTTCGGGCCCTTCGGCGTACAAATGCTTTTGCACACGCAGCGGGCCGAGGTGCCGGCGCATGACCGGACGTGTGCAATCGCCGAAGCGCGCGTAGGCCAGCTCCAGCTCGGCGTGCCAGCTCGGGGTAAACAGGGCAGGTGAGGCAAGTGAATTCATGGTGTGTGATTATCGTTAGGAAGCTACAGATTAGACCGGCGCGTTAGATCGTGACCAGCCCGCGAACACCTTCGGCCTCCATATTTTCACCGCGACCCTGCTGGACGATCTCGCCTCGCGACATCACCAGATACTGATCGGCCAGTTCCGCAGCGAAATCGTAGAACTGCTCGACCAGCAAAATCGCCATGTCGCCGCGTTCCGCGAGTTTCTTGATCACCGCGCCGATCTCTTTGATCACCGACGGTTGAATGCCTTCGGTGGGCTCGTCGAGAATCAGCAGCCGTGGACGACTGGCCAGTGCGCGACCAATCGCCAGTTGCTGTTGCTGACCACCGGACAGATCACCGCCGCGGCGCTGCTTCATTTGTAGCAGCACCGGGAACAACTCGTAGATGAAACCTGGAACTTCCCTGGCTTCACTGCCGGGAAAGCGCGACAGGCCCATCAGCAGATTTTCTTCAACCGTCAGGCGCCCAAAGATCTCGCGGCCTTGCGGCACATAAGCAATCCCGGCGTGCACGCGCTGGTGCGGCTTGAGCGTGGTGATCGGTTTGCCTTCCCAATTCACCGCGCCTTCCTTGGCGGGCAGCAGGCCCATCAGGCATTTGAGCAAAGTGGTCTTGCCCACGCCGTTACGCCCGAGCAGGCAGGTGACTTCGCCGACCTTCACGTCAAACGAGAGGCCGCGCAGGATGTGGCTACCGCCGTAGTACTGATGAAGTTTGTCGACTTGCAGCATGTTCGGATTCCCCCGGTGATCGTTCCCACGCTCTGCGTGGGAATGCCGCCACGGACGCTCTGCGTCCGCCGTTGTGTGACGCGGAGCGTCACGAGATGCATTCCCACGCGGAGCGTGGGAACGATCAAAGTGCCTAGCGGCCGAGATAGACCTCGATCACCCGCTCGTTTTCCTGCACCTGCTCAAGCGAGCCTTCGGCCAAAACGCTGCCCTGATGCAACACGGTGACATGGTCGGCAATCGAGCCGACAAAGCCCATGTCATGCTCGACCACCATCAGCGAATGCTTGCCCGCCAGCGACCTGAACAGCTCGGCAGTGAACTCGGTTTCGGCATCGGTCATGCCCGCGACCGGCTCATCGAGCAGGAGCAGTTGCGGGTCCTGCATCAGCAGCATGCCGATCTCCAGGAACTGCTTCTGGCCGTGGGACAACAGGCCCGCCGGACGATTGACCGAGGGGGTCAGGCGAATGGTTTCCAGCACTTCGCTGATGCGATCCTTTTGCTCGCCACTGAGGCGCGCACGCAAACTGGCCCACACCGACTTGTCGGTTTTCTGCGCCAGCTCGAGGTTCTCGAACACGCTCAGGGCTTCGAACACCGTTGGTTTCTGAAACTTGCGGCCGATCCCGGCTTGGGCGATCTGCACTTCGCTCATCTGCGTCAAATCCAGCGTTTCACCGAACCACGCCTTGCCGTGGCTCGGCCGGGTCTTGCCGGTGATCACGTCCATCAACGTGGTCTTGCCCGCGCCGTTGGGGCCGATAATGCAGCGCAGTTCGCCGACGCCGATGTACAGGTTGAGATTGTTCAGCGCACGGAAGCCATCGAAGCTGACGCTAATGTCTTCCAGGGTGAGGATCGTGCCGTGACGCGTATCGAGCCCCGGGCCGACGCGCTGGCCGAGGCCGATCGAGTCGCGGCTGGTGCCCTCGTCCTTGTTCGGCTCGACCGGGAAGAACGCCGGTTCGAGCATGAATTCAGCGCTCGCGGTTACTCTCATTGTTCACCTCGTTTCTTCAGCAGGCCGATCACGCCTTTGGGCAGGTACAGCGTCACGACGATGAACAGCGCGCCGAGGAAGAACAGCCAGTACTCCGGGAAAGCCACGGTGAACCAGCTCTTCATGCCGTTGACCACGCCGGCGCCGAGCAGCGGCCCGATCAGCGTGCCGCGCCCGCCGAGAGCGACCCACACCGCCGCTTCAATCGAGTTGGTCGGCGACATTTCGCTCGGGTTGATGATGCCCACCTGCGGTACATACAAGGCCCCGGCCAGACCGCACAACACTGCGCTCAACACCCAGACGAACAGCTTGAAACCGCGCGGGTCGTAGCCGCAGAACATCAAACGGTTTTCTGCATCGCGCAGTGCGGTCAGCACACGGCCGAACTTGCTCTGCGCCAGACGCCAGCCGATGAACAGACTCGCCACCAGCAGCAACACGGTGGCCAGAAACAGCACCGCACGGGTGCCCGGTTCGGTGATGCCGAAACCGAGGATCGTGCGGAAATTGGTGAAACCGTTGTTGCCGCCGAACCCGGTCTCGTTGCGGAAAAACAACAGCATGCCGGCGAACGTCAGCGCCTGGGTCATGATCGAGAAATACACGCCTTTGATCCGCGAGCGGAAGGCGAAGAATCCGAACACCAGCGCCAGCAGACCCGGCGCCAACACCACCAGACACAGCGCCCAGACAAAGCTGCTGGTACCGGTCCAGTACCACGGCAATTCGCTCCACGACAGAAACGTCATGAACGCCGGCAAGCCATCGCCGGCGGCCTGACGCATCAGGTACATGCCCATCGCATAGCCGCCGAGGGCGAAGAACAGACCGTGGCCCAGCGACAACAGCCCGGCATAGCCCCAGACCAGATCCAGCGCCAGAGCGACGATGGCGTAGCAGAGGATTTTGCCGACCAGCGTCAGGGTGTATGCCGAGATCGACAGTGCATTTTCCGCTGGCAACAACGACAGCAGTGGCAGGGCGATCAGCAAGGCCAGAACTACCGCGCCAACCGCGATGGTGACTTTCGGCCCGGCCTTTTGTGTGGCCGTGACTAACAGAGGCTGGTTCATCAGTCGATCACCCGTCCTTTCAGTGCGAAGAGGCCTTGCGGACGTTTCTGAATGAACAGAATGATCAGCGCGAGGATCAGGATCTTGCCGAGCACCGCACCGATCTGCGGTTCGAGAATCTTGTTGGCGATGCCTAAGCCAAATGCTGCGAGCACGCTACCGGCGAGTTGCCCGACGCCGCCGAGCACCACCACCAGAAACGAGTCGATGATGTAGCTCTGGCCCAGATCCGGGCCGACGTTGCCAATCTGACTCAGCGCGACACCACCGAGGCCGGCGATGCCCGAACCGAGGCCGAACGCAAGCATGTCGACACGCCCGGTCGGCACGCCGCAACAAGCGGCCATGTTGCGGTTCTGAGTCACGGCGCGCACGTTCAGGCCGAGGCGGGTCTTGTTCAGCAGCAGCCAGGTCAGCACCACCACGAACAGCGCGAACGCGATGATCACGATGCGGTTGTACGGCAGCACCAGGTTCGGCAGCACCTGAATGCCGCCCGACAGCCAGGCCGGGTTGGCGACTTCAACGTTTTGCGCACCGAACACCAGACGCACCAGTTGGATGAGCATCAGGCTGATGCCCCAGGTCGCGAGCAGGGTTTCCAGCGGGCGGCCGTAGAGGTGACGAATCACCGTGCGCTCCAGCGCCATGCCGATTGCCGCCGTGACGAAAAACGCCACTGGCAGCGCGATCAAGGGATAGAACTCGATGGCCTGCGGTGCGTAGCGCTGGAACATCAACTGCACCACGTAGGTCGAGTAGGCACCGAGCATCAGCATCTCGCCGTGGGCCATGTTGATCACCCCGAGCAGGCCGAAGGTGATCGCCAGACCGAGCGCCGCGAGTAGCAGAATCGAGCCGAGGGACATGCCGCTGAATGCCTGACCGAGGACTTCGCCGATCAGCAGTTTGCGTTTGACCTGAGCGAGGCTGGTTTCAGCGGCGGTGCGCACGCCGGCATCGCTTTCGACGCCGGGTTCGAGCAGGCCTTCGAGGCGTGTGCGTGCCAGCGGATCGCCGGTTTCACCGAGCAGGCGCACGGCGGCGAGGCGCACGGCCGGATCGGCGTCGACCAGTTGCAGATTGGCCAGCGCCAGACTCAGGGCTGCGTGGACACTTTCGTCCTTTTCGCCAGCCAGTTGCTGGTCGAGGAATTTCAGCTGCGCGGGTTTCGCGCTTTTCTGCAATTGCTGCGCGGCGCTCAGACGGATTTTGGCGTCAGCGGCGAGCAATTGATGGCTGGCCATCGCGGTGTCGATCAGACCCCGCAGGCGATTGTTCAGGCGCAGGGTTTTGGTTTGGCCGTCGATGCTCAGTTCGCCTTGTTGCAAGGCGCCAAGCAATTCGATACGCGCCGGATCGGGCTGCGCGGCCCAGGCTTCCAGCAGTCTGGCCTGTTGCGTCGGGTTGGCCGCGACGAAGTCTTCGGCGTCGCCGGCGTGGGCCAGTAGCGGCAGAAAGACTGCGATGGCAAGAAGCAAACGGTGTATGGCAGTGGGCATTAGAGGTGTGTCCTTTCTTGCGGTGGCCGATGGAGCGGTGTCCGGCTTTGAGTCCGCCCCTCACCCTAACCCTCTCCCAGAGGGAGAGGGGACTGACCGGGTTGTCAGGTCATCCAGCGTCGACCTGACATTTCTGCGCCGAACTCAGGTTCTGAAAGCGATAGAGATCAGCTCCCTTCCCCCTCGCCCCCTTGGGGGAGAGGGTTGGGGTGAGGGGGAAAGGATCTCCGCCTCACGACAAAACCCAAGTCAGACTCAGTTGCTCTTCACCGCATAATCGGGCTTCTTGTCGTTGCCCTGAATGAATGGGCTCCACGGTTGGGCGCGCACCGGGCCTTCGGTCTGCCAGACGACGTTGAACTGACCGTCGCTCTGGATCTCGCCGATCATCACCGGTTTGTGCAGGTGGTGGTTGGTCTTGTCCATGGTCAGGGTGTAACCGGACGGCGCGGCGAAGGTCTGGCCGGCGAGGGCTTCGCGGACCTTTTCGACGTCGGTGGATTTGGCTTTTTCGACGGCCTGCGCCCACATATGGATGCCGACATAAGTCGCTTCCATCGGATCGTTGGTCACCGCTTTGTCGGCGCCCGGCAGGTTGTGTTTCTTCGCGTAGGCTTTCCAGTCTGCGACGAACTTCTGGTTCACCGGGTTCTCGACGGATTCGAAGTAGTTCCACGCCGCGAGGTTGCCCACCAGCGGCTTGGTGTCGATGCCGCGCAGCTCTTCTTCACCGACCGAGAACGCTACAACCGGCACGTCGGTGGCCTTCAGACCCTGGTTGGCCAGCTCTTTATAGAACGGCACGTTGGAGTCGCCATTGACTGTCGAAATGACCGCTGTCTTGCCGCCGGCCGAGAACTTTTTGATGTTGGCAACGATGGTCTGGTAATCGCTGTGACCGAACGGCGTGTAGACCTCTTCGATGTCCTTGTCAGCCACGCCTTTGGAGTGCAGGAACGCGCGCAAAATCTTGTTGGTGGTGCGCGGGTAAACGTAGTCGGTGCCGAGCAGGAAATAGCGCTTGGCGCTGCCGCCTTCTTCGCTCATCAGGTATTCCACCGCCGGGATCGCCTGCTGGTTCGGCGCCGCGCCGGTGTAGAACACGTTCGGCGACATCTCTTCGCCTTCGTATTGCACCGGATAGAACAGCAGACCGTTGAGTTCTTCGAACACCGGCAGCACCGATTTGCGCGACACCGAAGTCCAGCAGCCGAACACCACAGCGACCTTGTCCTGGGTCAGCAGTTGCCGGCCCTTTTCCGCGAACAGCGGCCAGTTGGACGCCGGGTCGACCACCACCGGCTCGAGCATCTTGCCGTTCACACCGCCCTTGGCGTTGATCTCATCGATGGTCATCAGGGCCATGTCCTTGAGCGATGTTTCGGAGATCGCCATGGTCCCGGACAACGAATGCAGAATCCCGACCTTGATGGTCTCGGCGGCCTGGACAGTCCAGGTCATGCCCATCGCGGCAATGGATGCCGTGAGTGTGAAAGCCTTGATCAAACTGCGACGCTTCATTGTGCGATCTCCATGAACATTGAATTTTTATGGTTGGCAGATGCGGACGACTGAAGGGTGTTTTGCAAGGGCTGTGCCCGGTCGGGTTTCAGCAACTAAATGTCGTATCAGAGCGGTTGCTGGAAGGAACGGGTGCACCATCAGGGGACGCTCATGGCGCGTCGGTGCACACGGCTGCGCCAGATTGGGGCGTCGATGTCGACGTCGATATGGATACACAAACGATAAACATATACCGCGGTTGACCCGCCCCGCCGACGCACACTCATTCGCTCATCCCGATTTCTGCGCAGGTTTTTTATGAGTGATGTGTCTGGCCGGTCCGGTCGCACCGCAATTTCTCCGGCAACGTTCAAGCTACCGCCCTTGAGCCCGGCATTTCTGAGCGAAGAAGACGCCGCCTATTGGGTTCATACGCGAGTTCCGCTTAATCCCGACAAGGAGTACGGGAGCGTGGTGCTGCTGCGCCCGGACGGAAAGTTTGTGGCCACCTCACCTGCGGCAGGTGAAGCGACAGGCTTCGACTTTGGCACCATTGTCCAGACCGATGCACTTGGCGCAATGCTCCATCCGTTGGGCTACCGCTGCATCGCCAGCGTCCACAGCCACCCGCCCATCCATGACCAGGTCCGCGTGGGCCATTCGTTATCCGATGAAATGCTGGTCAGGCTGTTCATCGGTTTTTACTCCGAGGGCGATTTCATCGGTGATGCAGTAGCGCGGGATTTTTTCCGCAGCGCTTATCTGTCGGGCCCTGACGGCACCCTGCTCAAGTACGTGTCGAGCGGATCGCCAGAGGAGCGCAATTTCTCCCTCCAGTTGCAATTGGGTGCGCCGTCGGCAACTTCCGATGTCGTCGCTTTGATCCGTACACTGGCGACAGTGGGCGAACTCAAAGTCATTGTTTCGAATGCCGACTGGGGCCACTCGGTGGGACGGGTGCCCAGGGACTGGAAGCCGGGCAAGGCGTTTTCCACCGGTGTGCCGAGCGAGTTGCCACTGCTTACGCGGGTCTGTGTCAACGCCGAGCGCGCCGTGCTCGCGGCATTGAAATCCAGAGGCGCACAGGCTGCCGGTTTGCTGTTGAAAAAGCTCAACGGCAAAGCCTATGTCGCGACCCATGCACGCCCGGCCGGATTGGCTGCCTGGGATGCGCAAAAGATTTTCCCGCTGGACGCCGATGGTCAGCTGCAATTGCCGAAAGGTTACGTACTGGAAGGCTTTTACTGCGTCTCGCACGCTGAGTCCGAGCGGGTGCCGTCGGCGCAAGCCTGGCTCTATGAAAATTTTTTCACGCCTCAGGATATCGCCCTGGCCATCGCCGCCAAGGGTCGCAACCAACGATGGTCCGACAAGCGGCAGTTGTCGCTGTACCTTCGGACCCGCGATCAGGCGATGTTGCAATACGTTTTCAGCGCAAGTGCGATTGAAGCGGCGCTGAGCGTCGAGCATGCCGACGGCAGCATTGGCGACAACGGCGTGCAAGCCAGGTTGATGGCGGGCACTCTTCGGCCACGTGTATTCGTCTCGATGCTGGTGCTGGCCGGCAGCCTGAGCGTTGTGCGCGGCAGCGCTTTATGGGCGCAACTGGGGCAGGTAGGCCTGGATTGGCAGCCGTTCGCGCATTTTGACTGGCCGGTGCTGAGCCAGGCTTTTCTCAGCGCCGATGACGCAGCCCGTTATGCGCATGAACAAATCGGCATTCGCCGTGACCGGCAATACATCGGGTATGTGTTTCGGCGCGACGATGGACGCTTCGTCGTCACCGAACCGCGGGAAGGTGACATCGATTCGCTCATTCACGCTCGTCTCTATCCGGTCGACAACCACGGCCGGAAGATTTTCCCTGACGATCATCAACTGCACGCCCGTTACGTCTCCCATGTGGCGTTGTCGCGACTCGATCCGGTGCAGGTCGACTATTACCGCTGGACGCTCCAGGAGGCGCTGCTGAGTCTGCAAATGTTAAACGCCGCAGAAGTACGCCAGGCACTCCAGGACGGGATCACACTGTATTGCTCCGGCGCGCGCAACAGCCTGGTCAGCTTCAAATCTTCACCGAGCGCGGCGGCCAGGAATCTGGAGAGTCGCCTCGGCACCTCTCGGCAGCCGGGGACACTGGCACGTGAACTGGACGCCGGCACTCAACGACCGCAGGCATTCGTCCGTGAGCAAGCGGGGGCCGGCGAATTGTTCAACCTGATCGACGACCCGACATGGGGCTATCGAGGGCGCATTGCAGTGCACTGGAACCTGCCGGTCTCGCCTGTGCCAACGTCCAGCGAACTCCCAACGCCGACACCGGTCACGCACGTACCGACGTTGCCTGCACCGTCCGGTTCCGAGTTTGAGTCGCCGCACCATCGCGAATCGACGCTGCCCCGGCCGCCCTTGCTGTTGCCACTACCCTGGCGGCCTCCGGCGTTCGTCGTTTATGGTGCGGTCTGTGCCTCGGCAGACGAAGCTGCACACAGTCAGTACGCCCGCGACACACGCTTGCAGGACGACAAGCGCGCGTGGTTCGGCTTTATTCTCAAGCACAGGGTGCACGAGCAATTCATCGCCACTGAACTGCTGCCGGTCAGCGAACGGCGCGACAATCTGTTCGACCTCAATAGCGTGTTCGACTCACTGACCGCCGAGCCTTGGTATCGCTATCCCGAAGGCTTCGAACTGTTTGGCAGCTTCTATTGCCATCAGCGAGTGAAAGAT
This sequence comes from Pseudomonas sp. R1-1, assembly GCF_051132135.1. Classification (NCBI taxonomy): domain Bacteria; kingdom Pseudomonadati; phylum Pseudomonadota; class Gammaproteobacteria; order Pseudomonadales; family Pseudomonadaceae; genus Pseudomonas; species Pseudomonas sp. R1-1. Next base: position 5,507,161 of record NZ_CP071663.1, on the reverse strand, counting down.
CCGTCCGACCGGCCCATGGACTGGCTGGCGCATTATTTCATCACCCCCGATGACCTGACCGTTGCGATGTATTACTCGCCGCGGCGTCCAGTGGCCGCCTCGGACTTGCCCGCAGCGCTGTACATTGCCAGTCGTGAAGGCGCGCTGTTGAAGTACTGCTACAGCAAGACCAGCAAACTGTTTCACGATGACACCTCGCAAACGACGCTCGACAACCTCAAACGCGATCTCGTTTCCGGTGCCAGACTGCCGACGGATTTTGTCCAGGTTGTGGCCAGTAGCGGCGAACTGTCGGTATTGCGCACGAGCCTGTGCTGGGATCGCCAAGGCCAGGTGAAACCGACCTGGCAGCCTTACGCCAACCTCGAGCGCCGGTGGCTCAGCCCGGCATTTCAAAGCGCAGATGACGCAGCGGTGTATGTCCGGTCTCGGTTGCCAAGCGCTGCCGACAAGACCTGGGGCGGGCTGATTCTGCGTCGAGCCGATGGGCTGTACGTGGCCACGCTACCGGTCGAAGTGTCGCGGGAAGATTTTGACAGTACCGAGATCCTCCCGGAGGAGGGCCGTGGCGTCGGCGTGTTTCCTTCCGACTGCAAAATTTCGGCGCGTTACCGATCGCGTGTCGTACGAGAGCTGTCGGTGGCGTTTTCCGCGGTCCAGAAAGAGATCTACCTGAACATGTTGTCGGTCGACACCGTTTATTCGGCGTTCACCCGCCGCCTGAAAAATTGGGACGAATACCTGTTCGCACCGGATGGGGCATTGATTCGTTACCAGGCAGGTGCCTGGCAGCGCTTTCGTGCTGATGTGCTGGCAGCTTTGTCGGACAACCAGAAGGTGCCCGTCACTCTCGACGCCGATCTGATCAAACAACGCATACACAGCGGTGAGTTGAAACCGATTGCCTGGATCGACTCTCTGGCCAGAATCGGCTACTTGCACGTTGTGGTCGGCAGCGAAGTCTGGGGCTCGCCCCGCGCGGTCCAGCAGTGGGTACCTTATGCCCAAGACCTGCAACCCTCGGCCGATTACGTCAAGGCCACGAGTGAACCACCCTGCAGCCCGGTCTTCATACAGGCCGATGCCGCCGCCCGGTATGTGCACGAGGCAATGGTCAGTCGCGACGCGCTGACATTCGGGGTCATCCTGTATGCCAGAGAAGGCGTGTACCTCGCCACGTTGCCGCTGACCGCGCAACGTTCCGGGTTGGCGATGGATCGGCTTTTCGTGCAGGGCCAATGGCTGCGCGGCTATGCATGGGACGCGTTGTATCTGCGCGCGCCGTTGCCTCCCGTCGGCGTGCGCGCCAATGACGTGCGCCATTCTTTTTTTACTCCCGACGCCGTCCAGCAGGCGTGCAGGCGCGCCACCACGCCCCAAGGATACAAGCCGCTCTATTTTTCCTGTGCCGACGGTGCGTTGTTGAAGCTGCAATTGCATGCCTTTGAGCCCGGTGAATTTTTTGACCGGTTCGGCCAGATCGAATTACGCTCCAACGCCTTCGTATCGCGCGTCCAGGCAGCGGTCGATGAGCGTGCTATGGCCCGAGGCCGCTTCGGGTTCCCCGAATACGTGCAGCGGATGGCCAGGGCCGGTCGGCTTGAGGTCATCGAAACCAGTGAGTGCTGGTCGCGTCATGGGCCGGTGGATGAAGACTGGCAGCCGCGCCTTGCCGACACGCCACCTGAGCAACGCTGGCAAAATCATCCGGTGCCGGCCCTGGGCCCGATCTTCCATCACCTGGACGATGCCGCGCGCTACGCTCACCAGCGTGTCGACAGCGAAACGCTGACCCGAAGCGGCTATGAGGGGGCAATTCTGGCGCGTTCGAAGAGCCAGCGCTTTGTGCCGCTCGAGCCGGTTGCCGTTTTCAACAATGCCGCCAGCCTTGTTGCACAGCTGTTCCGTACCACCAAAGACGCGCAGTCGCGCAACCCGCCACTGAGCCTGTTCGAGGGCTATACCTGTGTCGCCAGCCACCAGTTCAACCTGTCAGCGAGCACCAGGCTGACGGCCGACTTCGAGCAGATCGGAGCTGATTTCCCCAGTTCCGATCGCATGCATGCCCACACCCATGAATTGAAAAATCGGGGGATCGATGTTCAGGCTTATTTCTACTCGACACCCGATCAGGCACTACTCAAATACGTACCTGATTATTCAGCCACCGAAAGCGCGCTGTTGCTGTCGGCGCATTCGCTGGTATTCAGGGACGGGCGCTGGATAAGCCGGTTGAGTCCGGCGGAGTTCATTTCGCAGCTCAGGCTGTTGGGCGAACTGCGGGTACTGCTCAGCGGACGCTACTGGCGTCAGACCGGGCGCTTGGGCAGCCTCTGGAAAAACCGCCGGCAGCAGCCCTTGCTTGAGACAACCCTGCGCGCCAGAGACGAGCTGTGAACCGGCGGCGCGGGCAGACGAGACTGCCCGCGCCATTCGGGCTCAAGGCGCAATATCTGCCGTGCGCTGGCCCAACCGTGCCAGTAACAGCCTGTCAAGCAACCACACCACCACCAGCGATGCCCCCACCAGCGGGAATATCACCGCCAGCACCAGCATGATCGCCACGCCGGTTTTCCATTTCGGCAGATCATGGCGTAGCGGCGGTACGCCGAATTTTCCTTCGGGCCGGCGCTTCCACCAGATCACCACGCCACTGACAGCACTGAGCAGGATCATCAGGCAGATCAGCAGCACGACGATCTGATTGAAGGTGCCGAACATCTTGCCTTCGTGGAGCATCACACCGATTTCCGTAGCGCGAGCGACCGTGCCGTACTGCTCGAAACGCACGTCGGCGAGGACCTTGCCGGTGTACTGATCGACATGCAGGGTGGCATCGTTGCGCGGGTCGTCGGCGAACACCGCGATGGTGAACACGCCGGTGGCGGTGGTCGGCAGGGTGATGCTGTAGCCCGGTTCGACTTTGCGCTCGGTGGCGATATCCTGTACGGCTTGCAGGCTGACGGCCGGCGCGGCAGGCCCGGCATGGGCACCTGCGTGCGCCATGTGTTCGGCATGGTCGCCGGACATCGGCATCGGCGTGTTCTCCATCGCCCATGGCACGGTCTGACGCGTGGCGCTGTTGAGGCTGCGCGCTTCAACGTCGGAAGTCGGCACGTTGTTCCACATCGCGGCCGGGAACACGTTCCATACCGCCGCATATTGTTTGCCCCAGAAACCGGTCCAGGTCATGCCGCTGAGCAGCATTACCAGCAACAATGTTGCGCCCCAGAACCCGGTGACAGCGTGCAGATCACGCCACAGCACGCGACCGCGGGCGTTCAGTCGCGGCCACAAAATACCCGCCGCCTGACCCCGCGGCCACCACAGGAACAGCCCCGACACCACCAGCACCACGCCCCAGCCAGCGGCCATTTCGATCAGCCGGTCACCGACGGTGCCGATCATCAATTCGCCGTGAATCGCTCGGGCGATGGCTTGCAGGTTCTGTTTGGCATCCTGCTCGCCGAGAATGTCGCCGTGGTACGGATCGACGAACACGTTGAGTTCGTGGCCGGCATTGTTGACCACGAACTGTGCGCTGCGCTCGGCGTTCAGCGGCGGCAGGTACTGGGTCACCTGGCCTTGCGGATAGGCGTTTTTCACCCGTTGCAGCAGGTCATCGGCCGGCACCGTGTGATGACCGGCGGGGACGTTGAGCAGGCTGCTGTACATCAGCGAATCGAGTTGCGGTTTGAACAGGTAGATGATGCCGGTCAGCGCCAGCATCACCATGAACGGGGCGACGAACAGGCCCGCGTAAAAATGCCAACGCCAGGCCAGGTTGTAGAAATTCGGTTGGGGCTGTTTCATCAGGTTTGCTCCGCTTGGCTTGGTTCTTCTGATTGTCTTTGGCGGTTGCTGTGCAACCGATCGCCAGCAGGCTGGCTCCCACAGGATTAGTGTCGAACCTGTGGGCGCCTGCTGGCTGCTGTCAGAAACTCATATCAACTTTGGTCCAGAGCGTGCGCCCCGGTTCATTAATGGCTTGCGGATCGTTGGCCGGGTAGCCGAATCCGGCGTTGCCGGCCAGGTTCAGGTGTTCGGCGTACGCCTTGCCGAACAGGTTGTCGACGCCGCTGCTGACCTTCCATTGCTTATTGATCCGGTAGGCCGCGTTGAGCGAAAACACGCCGAAACCTGCGCTCTGCTCGTAGTCCTTGCCGACCACGTTGCCCTTGTTCTGATCGATACGGTGCTGCGCGGCGACCACCCGCCACAGGGCGCCGGCGCTCCAGTCGTCCTCGCTGTAGGTCAGGCCGAAACGCGCATCCAGCGGCGGCATTTGCGGCAGGGCCTTGCCGTCACTGCTGTTCTTGCCCCACGCATAGGCGAGGGTCGCATCGGCTTTCCAGTGGTCGGTGAGCTTGTAGGCCGCACCGACTTCGCCGCCCATGATCCGCGCATCGATGTTCTCGGCGCGCGAGGTGCTCATACCCATCATCGCCGGGGTGTAATCGAAGAGGATGTAATCGCGCACCACGCCGACGTAACCGGACGCCCAGGCTTCGAGGTCGGCGCTTTTGTAGTTCAGGCCGAAGTCGAACTGGGTGGTCTTTTCCGGTTTAATCGCATCGAATGCATTGACCGAACCCAGCGGGCCGCGGCTTGCCGAAAACAGTTCCCAGTAATCCGGGAAACGCTGGGCATGGCCCAACCCGGCGTAAAGCGTGGTCGGGCTGTCGGCGAGGTCATGCTCGTAGCGCACGAAACCGCTGGGCAGGGTGTCGGCGCGCGTATCGTCGGCGGTCGGATTGGGCCGTGACATCATTCCGGAACCGGTGGTTTGCCGGTAATCCTTGGCCGAGGCGCGGTCGAGCCGGGCGCCGCTGACCAGCCGATCACGCTCGGCGGCGTACCAGGTCATTTCGCTGAACACGCCATAGTTATGGAAATCGGCGTCCTTGCTGTACGGCAGATCCTTGTAAGTGTCGATGCCCATCGCACTGCGCTGGCGGTGTTCATTGGTCTGCGCATCGAGGCCGGTGATCAGCTGAATATCGGCCCAGCGCCAGGTCGCCTTGATCCGCGCGCCGAGGGTGCGGCGGTCGACATTCGACGCCATCGGCCCGGCCATCATGCCGGTCCCGGACGGGGTGCGCAGGGTGTAGTTGTCCATCACATGGTCGGCGTAGTTGTAGTAGACCTGCGCTTCGAACTTCTCCAACACGTCAGTAATGTTTGATTTCTCGAAGCGCAGGCCGAGGCTTTCGCGCAGAAATTGCGCACCGTCCATGCCGCGTCCGGCGTAGCGCGCTTCGCCATCGCCCTTGCCGGCGGTGAGCTCAATCAAGGTGTCGGCGTCCGGGGTCCAGCCGAGTGCGATATCGCCGTTCCATTTGTCATAGCGCGAGGCGACGATGTCGTTGTTGCCGTCGCGATAATCGTCGGAATGCGCAGTATTGCCGATTACTCGCACATAGCCTTGCGGGCCGCCGGCAGCGGCGTCGATGACTTTGTCGAAGCGCCCGTGGGAGCCAGCCAGAATGCTCGCATTGACCCGTGTGCCGAGTTCGCCGAAGTTTTCGGGCTCACGCTCGAACAGCACTGTGCCGGCCGATGCTCCTGGCCCCCAGAGCACGGTTTGCGGGCCTTTGATCACTGTGAGCTGATCGTAGGTTTCCGGGGAAATGTACGAGGTCGGCGCATCCATCCGCCCGGGGCAGGCGCCGAGCATCATGCTGCCGTTGGTGAGGATGTTCAGGCGCGAGCCGAACATGCCGCGCAGCACCGGATCGCCGTTGGTACCGCCATTGCGCACCAGGGCAAAACCGGGAATGGTCTTCAGATAATCGCCACCGTCGCTGGCCGGCACCGGCTGGCGCGGGTCTTTGGGGTTGGTGACGATGGTCAGCGGCGAGCTCGGTGCGATCGCGGTGATCACCGTCGGGCTCAGTTCCTGATTGTGGCCGGCGTGTTCATCGGCCAGCACCAGCGGCGACAGCAGGACGCCGCAAAGCACGGCGGTAGCATGCCTGAAACGAATCGATGATTCGTGCAAAGCGAAAGACGCCGGGGCACACCCCGAGCGTGAAACAGCAACAAACCTGGACATGACAATTTCCATCGAACAGTCGTAAACGACACGGTCGGCAGCCTGAAGCTGTCTTCTCAACCGTGTGCAATCAGCGGTGCGTGTTTACGCGGCGATGGGCGGGGCGCGGGTGCGGGCGCCGGGGAAGAAGGGTTGCCGGGCGTGACCCAGACGTGGAGCGGGCGGGGTGAAGGTGTTCAGCAGCGGCAGATTGAAGGCGATGAAGTCGCCGCCAGCGGTCAGCGCCGGGCAATTGAACAGCAGGCTGCAGTAACCGCATTTTTCCCACAGCACATGGTGGGATGATTGCGGCGGGCAGTGTTCGGCTGCCGGTTGCGCGTCATGGCTACTGTGGTCCATGCCAGGCATGGCCATCGACATGTCCATGCTCATCGGCATCGAAGTCGAGGCGTGTTGATCCATCGGCATCGACTGAGAGATCAGTGGGCCGATGAAGATCATCAACATGGCAAACAGGGCGATCCAGCTGCCGCGGGTCAGGTGTTCAGTCTGACGGCGTTGCCGGGTGGGCCTGCTGCCTGGCGAGCGCATGGGCGAGGTCTGCCGGATGGCTTATTGAGCGTGCGCGTGCGTCTGCGTGGTTTCCGGTGGTTTTTTCTGCACGGCGACTTCGACGGTGAGGTCACCGGCCTTTTCGAAATGCAGGGTCAACGGGAAGCGCTTGCCATCACTGAGCAGGCTGCGATCGCTCGGGTTGAGCAGCATGACGTGGTAGGCCATCGGTGCGAAGGTCACGTTGCCACCCGCCGGAATCGCCACGCTCGGCACCTGCTGCATCTTCATCAGATCGCCCTGCATGACGTGTTCGTGCAGTTGCGCGTCCGGAGCAATCGGCGAGTCGACGCCGAGCAGGCGATCGTCGGTTTTGCCGGCGTTGTGAATGATGAAATAGGCAGCGACCGTCGGGGCATTCGGCGGCAGTTCCTGCGACCACGGATGCGCGATTTCCAGCGCGCCGGCCTTGTATTCGTGGGCATGGGCAAAGCACGTCGGCAACAGCAGCGCAGCGACGACGATGAGTTTGTTCAACATGGCAGTTCTCCAGAACGATTTGAAACGCGGGTATTGCGCGAACAAATCAGACCAGAGGGGAAGCTCGGGGATTGAGACTCGGCCATTGCTGGCGCGGTGTCGGTGTTTGCAGCGAGGCGGGCGCGACGCTGCGATTGCTCTCAAATCGGGCGAAATACAGGTGCGGCGAATGCCCCGGCAGCGCCACCAACGGCGCCGAGCCCGAGCAACACCAGCAATGCTGCATGTTCGAATGAGTGTCGTTGAGCGGCGCTTGCTGATCGCTGGCGCCGATATCGATAGCGACCATCTTCGTACCGCTGCCGGTGCAGAAAGTGCTCCAGAGCAATTGCTCGGCCGGTGAACTGGCCGCTTGCGCCATCGCCCCGCTCATCGGCATGGCGAGCATGTTGAACAGCACTGCAAAGCAGGCGATCCAGGCAAATGCTAGCCGGTGTCGGTTCATGGGACAGATCCGTTGGAGTGGGCGATCAGGCGCGGGCTATTTAGCCTGATCAGGGCCGATAAGTAAAAAAGCGTCGTGCGGTTTGGTGTCGCAGTGCTTTTAAAGTGTTACGGCATGCAATCTCAAGCCAAGAGCCTTCATGACTTTCATGATAGTTGCGAATTCGGGATTGCCAGTGCTGCTCAGCGCTTTATATAGACTTTCGCGGCCCAAACCTGCATCCCGTGCCACTTGCGTCATGCCTTGAGCCCGGGCGATGTCATTGAGCGCTGCACGGATAAGGACGCCGTCACCTTCATCGTCGTCAAAACAGGCATCCAGATACGCCGCCATGTCCTCGGGAGTTTTGAGGTACTCGGCGGCATCAAAACGGGCGAATTCTTCGCTCATGATCTACTCCTCATTTCCGATGTGTGAGCCATCTGCACGGCGCGTTTGATATCTCTTTTTTGTGTCGATTTGTCGCCCCCGATCAGCAGCAGATAAATCACTTCACCTTTGCGTGTGAAGTACATCCTGTAACCAGGGCCATAATGAACACGCATTTCATAAACAGTGTCACCGACGAACCCGCAATCACCGAAGTTGCCATTTTCGGCTTTTTTGATTCTGGAGATGATTCGGCCTTTCCCATTGATGTCTTTCAAGGCGTCGAGCCATTCGGAAAATATGCGGGATCGTTCAAAAGCGATCATGTTGGGATCGTATTCCTTGGGATACAAGCTGGCAAGCCGCTTTTCTTGGCTGTCTGCTTGTCGGGATTGAAGGAACCGAAGTATTGGGGTGAGGATGTAGTGAAAAACAGTCGGCTGCGTCCTCAAAAATTGCAGGTAAATTCGCAAATAAATTCGAAGTCAGGAAAAGTCTGACGTCGTCAGCGCTTCAAGGACTTCAGACGCTGATCGAAATTCCCGATCAACTTCTGGCAACCCCGGCCGCTGCAACACCAGCACCGGCACCCCGCATTCGCGCGCCACTTGCAGCTTCGGCTCGGTAGCACTGCTGCCGCTGTTCTTGCTGATCAGTACATCGATCTGCCGGCGTTCGAACAGCGCTCGCTCATCCTCCAGCAGAAACGGCCCACGGGCGCCGATGACTTCGCAGCGTTCGTTGCCGGGGTAAACGTCGAGGGCGCGCAGGGTCCAGAACTGGTCGGCGGGGATTTCATCGAGGTGCTGCAGCGGTTCACGGCCAAGGGTGAACAGCGGTCGGCGAAACGGTTTGAGCGCAGCGATCAACTCGGCCCAGTCGCTGACTTCGCGCCAGTCATCGCCGGGCTGCGGCTGCCACGCCGGACGTCGTAATGCCCAGCAGGGGATGTCGGTCAGTCGCGCGGCGGTCGCAGCGTTCTGGCTGATCTGTGCGGCATAGGGATGCGTGGCGTCGAGCAGCAAATCCACGCCTTCATCAGTGATAAATCGCGCCAGACCTTCGGCACCGCCATAGCCGCCAACGCGCACCTGACAGGTCAGATCGCTCGGCACCCGGCCGACCCCGGCGAGGCTATAGATGTGTTCTGGCCCGAGGGTTCGGGCAATCGCCAGCGCTTCAGTCACGCCGCCCAGCAGCAAAATCCGCTTCATGCAAAACCTCCGGCATGCCCGACAATGCCGCCCTGACGATCGATCGCAAACACCTCGACCTGCACCTGCGCGGGGACCACGCTGCGCGCAAAGTTCAGCGCATGCCGGCACACCTCATCACCAAGTGCGACCCCCGCCGCAGCCGCCATGGCCAGCGCCTGCTGACTGGTGTTGGCCGTGCGAATGCCGTGCTGCAAGGTTGCGTCTGCGCCAATCGCCGCCGCCCAGCCGGCCAGTTGCGGCAAGTCGATGCTCGAATGCCGTGAATGCAAATCCATGTGCCCGGCCGCCAGTTTGCTGATCTTGCCGAAACCGCCGCACAGGCTGAGTTTGTCCACGGGCACTTTGCGCAAGTGCTTGAGCACCGCACCGACGAAGTCGCCCATTTCGATCAGGGCGATTTCCGGCAGGTCGTAGACCCTGCGCATGGTGTCTTCGCTGGCGTTGCCGGTGCAGGCGGCGATGTGCAGGTAACCGTTGGTTTTCGCCACGTCGATGCCCTGATGGATTGAGGCGATGTAGGCCGCGCAGGAAAACGGTCGGACGATGCCACTGGTGCCGAGGATCGACAGTCCGCCGAGAATGCCCAAGCGTGGATTCATGGTCTTCAGCGCCAGTTCTGCGCCGCCTTCGACATTCACCGTGACTTCGAATCCGCCGCCGTAGCCGGTTTCTGCAGCGAGCAGGTTCAGGTGATCGCTGATCATTTTACGTGGCACCGGGTTGATCGCCGGTTCGCCCACCGCCAGCACCAGACCCGGACGGGTCACGGTGCCGACGCCGGCACCGGCGATGAAACGCACGCCCGGCTCGGCGAGCAGCCGCACCTGCGAATAAAGCAGAGCGCCGTGGGTCACGTCGGGATCGTCGCCGGCGTCCTTGATCGTGCCGGCTTCGGCGCCGTGCGCATTCAATCGGCAGAACTCCAGACGCATCTGCACCTGTTTGCCTTTGGGCAAGACGATCTGCACCGCATCGGCCAACGTGCCGCTGAGCAGCAGGCGCGCGGCGGCAAGGCTGGTGGCGGTGGCGCAGCTGCCGGTGGTCAGGCCGCTGCGCAGGGGCGCGGGTTGTTCGGCGGTTTCGTCACGCATCGAGGGGTTTGACCAGATCAAGCAGGGTGATCGGCAAGGCCTGGCGCCAGGTATCGAACTCGCCGAGCGGCTGGGCCTGGGCGACGTGAATGCGCGTCAGCTCGCCGCCGTAGCGCTCGCGCCAGTTCATCAGCGTCAGTTCGCTTTGCAGCGTCACCGCGTTGGCGACCAGACGACCACCGGGTTTGAGCTGTTGCCAGCAGGTTTCAAACACGCCTTCGCGGGTCACGCCGCCACCGATGAACACCGCGTCTGGGCGCTCCAGCCCGGCCAGCGCCTGCGGTGCCTTGCCGCGAATCAGTTGCAGGCCCGGGACCCCCAGCGCATCGCGATTGCGTTCGATCAGTTGCTGGCGACCAGTATCGGCTTCGATGGCCAGCGCGCGGCAGCTCGGGTGCGCGCGCATCCATTCAATGCCGATCGAGCCGCTGCCGGCGCCGACGTCCCAGAGCAGTTCACCGGGGGTCGGCGCGAGGCGGGCGAGGGTGATTGCGCGCACATCGCGTTTGGTCAGTTGGCCGTCATGTTCGAATTCTGAGTCGGGCAGCCCGGCCAGACGCGACAAGCCCCGCGTACCGGCATCCGCCAGGCACTCGAGGGCGATGACATTCAGATCGGCAATCGGCGCATCACGCCAGGCGCTGGCCATCGCGTCGACGCGCCGCTCGGCATCGCCGCCCAGATGCTCGAACACGCTCATGCGACTGGCGCCGAAAGCCCGTTCACGCAACAGCTGCGCGACCGCCGCCGGGCTCTGGCCGTCGTTGCTCAGCAACAACAGACGCACGCCACTGGCCAGATGCGCATTCAGTGCCGCCAACGGTCGGGCCACCAGCGACAGCGTCACTACGTCCTGCAACGGCCAGCCGAGGCGCGCGGCGGCCAGCGAACAGGACGACGGCGCCGGCAGAATCAACATCTCGTCGCTCGCCACCTGCCGCGCCAGACTGGCGCCGACGCCGTAGAACATCGGGTCACCGCTGGCCAGCACGCACACTGCCTCACCACGACGTTCCAGCACGGGCGCGAGGGAAAACGGGCTCGGCCACAATTGCCGCTCGCCGCCAAGGCAAACCGGCAACAGATCCAGCTGGCGCTGGCCGCCGACGATCCGCGAGGCGCCCATCAGGGCACGCCGGGCATTTTTGCCCAGGCCCTTGAAGCCGTCTTCACCGATTCCCACAACCGTCAGCCAGGGCGACATCTTTCTTCCTCTAAACACGCCGTTCCGACGGGCAGACTTTTCATGCCGGCGGACAAAGCAGGCATAATACCGCGCCTTCGCTTGCGAAGCGCCTTTGCCACGCAACCGGTCAGCCCCTTGAACGAACGCCCGACATCCACCGCTGTACGCCCCTCGGCCTGTCCGGGGTTGCTGCGTATTGTCCAGGCGCTGGATGGCGGCATCTGCCGGATCAAACTCAATGGCGGTTCGATCAGCGCCGACCAGGCCGACGCCGTGGCAGACGCCGCCGAACGCTTTGCCAGCGGCGCGATCGAGGCGACCAACCGCGCCAATCTGCAGATTCGCGGAATCGGCGCGCAGTCGACGGCATTGATTGACAGCCTGCTCGCCGCCGGTCTCGGTCCGCGTACCGCTGCCGGCGACGACGTGCGCAATCTGATGCTCAGTCCCGCCGCCGGGATCGATCGGCAGATGTGTTTCGACACCCGCGCCCTCGCGGGGCAAATCCTCGACACCCTGCAAAGCCATTCGCGGCTCCATGAGTTGAGCGCCAAATTTGCCGTGCAACTGGACGGCGGCGAAGCGCTGGCGATGCTCGAGCATGCCCATGACCTGTGGTTGTCGGCATTCGAGCACGGCGGCGAAACCCGGCTGGCCTTCGGCCTGGCCGGCTGCCCGACGGATCGTGCGCTGGGTGCGGTGGCGGTGGAAAACGGCCACGCGTTGGTGGTGGCGGTGCTGGAACTGTTCCTCGACCTGGCACGTCCCGAGCAGACACGCATGCGCCATGTGCTCGAAGAACTCCCCATGCTGGCGTTTCTTGAGCAGTTGAGACGCCGCGTGCCGGTCAAAGCCATCAGTGGCTGGAAGCGCCAACCGGCGCAGGACTATCAGCATATCGGCGTGCATGCGCAACGCATTGCCGGGCGGGTCTATGTGGGCGCGGTGCCGCCACTCGGGCGACTCGATCCGGCGATGCTGCGAGGTGCCGCGCAACTGGCCCGCCAGTTTGGCGACGGCAGCCTGCGCTTGACGCCGTGGCAGAGTCTGCTGCTGCCGAATATCACAGCGGCGGATGCCGGCGAGGTGCTGCCTCGATTGCAGGCATTGGGCCTGTTGACCGAGGGCACTGAACCACTGGCGCGGCTGATTGCCTGCACCGGTGCCAGCGGTTGCGGCAAAGGCCAGGCCGACACCAAGGGCGACGCCCGACAACTGGCGACGCTGTTGCCCGCAGCGGTCGAGGTCCATCTGAGCGGCTGCGCGCGTTCCTGCGCCGCCGCACACTGTGCGCCAGTGACGCTGCTGGCCGTCAGTCCCGGTCATTACGATCTCTATTTTCGCGATGCAGCGCTGCCGGGTTTCGGCGCGCTGCACGCCTGCAACCTTACTATTGAAGCGGCCGCGACCTTGCTCGCCGCCCGCGCCCGGAGCCCCCTTGATGCTTGATTACATCCGCGACGGTCAGGAGATTTATCGCAACTCCTTCGCGATCATTCGCCGCGAGGCCAATCTGGCGCGCATCCCGGCCGACCTGGAAAAACTCGCGGTGCGGGTGATCCACGCCTGCGGCATGGTCGAAGCCGTCGACGGTCTGCAGTTTTCCGAGGGGGCCGGCAAGGCCGGGCGCGATGCGCTGGCCGCCGGTGCGCCGATCCTCTGTGATGCGCGGATGGTCTCCGAGGGCGTGACCCGTGCGCGCCTGCCGGCCAATAACGAAGTGATCTGCACCTTGCGTGACGAGAGCGTGGCTGATCTGGCTCGCGAGCTGGGCAACACCCGTTCCGCCGCGGCGCTGGAGCTGTGGCGTCCGCACCTGGAGGGCAGCGTGGTGGTGATCGGCAACGCGCCGACCGCGCTGTTCTATCTGCTGGAAATGCTCGACGCCGGTGCACCGAAACCAGCGCTGATTCTCGGCTTTCCGGTGGGCTTCGTCGGCGCGGCCGAATCAAAAGCCGCACTCGCCGCCGACAGCCGTGGCGTGCCGTTCGTGATCATGCAGGGCCGCCTCGGCGGCAGCGCCATGGCCGCAGCGGCGGTCAACGCGCTCGCCACGGAGGTGGAATGATGCAGGCCAAAGGACGTTTGATCGGCCTCGGTGTCGGCCCCGGTGATCCGGAACTGATTACCGTCAAAGCCCTGCGCCTGCTGCGCGAGTCGCCGGTGGTGGCATATTTCGTCGCCAAGGGCAAAAAGGGCAACGCGTTCGGCATCATCGAAGCGCATCTGGTCGAAGCGCAGAGCCTGCTGCCGCTGGTGTACCCGGTGACCACCGAAGCGTTGCCGGCCCCGCTGTCCTACGAGCAGGTGATCAGCGATTTCTACGACGAGGCCGCCGTGGCGGTCGCCGAACATCTGGATGCCGGTCGCGACGTCGCGGTGATCTGCGAGGGCGATCCGTTCTTCTACGGCTCCTACATGTATCTGCATGATCGCCTCGCCACGCGTTACGAGGCCGAAGTGGTGCCAGGTGTGTGCTCAATGCTCGGCGGCGCTTCGGTGCTCGGCGCGCCGCTGGTGTATCGCAACCAAAGCCTGTCGGTGCTCTCCGGTGTGTTGCCTCACGAAGAGCTGAAACGCCGGCTGGCTGATGCCGACGCGGCGGTGATCATGAAACTGGGGCGCAATTTTCCCAAAGTGCGTCAGGTACTCGAAGAACTCGGCCTCGCTGAGCGTGCGCTGTATGTCGAGCGCGCGACCATGGCCAACCAGAAGATCGTGCCGATGGACCAGGTCGAGCCGATGTCCTCGCCGTACTTCTCGCTGATCATCGTGCCCGGCGAACGGTGGCAAGGTTGATGACGCCGATCACTCCCGCCATCGTCATTCTCGGTCAGGGCAGCCTGGCCACCGCGCGGCGCATTCAGCAGGTGTACCCGGCGGCGCAGATTCACGGCCTCGCCGGGCGCGTCGAAGGTGCTGATTCTGTTTATCAGGAATTCGGTGCGACCCTGCGCACGTTGTATCAGCAGGCCACGCCGATCATTGCCCTGTGTGCGGCGGGGATTGTCATTCGTACGCTGGCGCCGCTGTTGCTGGAAAAGGGCGCCGAGCCGCCCGTACTCGCAGTCGCCGAGGATGGCAGCGCGGTAGTGCCGTTGCTGGGCGGCCTGGGCGGGGTCAACGTCATGGCGCGGGACATCGCTGCCGGGTTGCAGGTGGCGGCAGCGATCACCACCAGCGGCGAGTTGCGTTTCGGCACCTGCTTGCTCAACCCACCGTGCGGTTATGCGCTGGGCGATCTGGAGTCGGGCAAGCGCTTTGTCTCCGACCTGCTCGCGGGCCACAGCGTGCGCGTCGAAGGCGCGGCGCCGTGGCTGGATCAGGCGCAGTTGCCGCAGGATCCACAGGCGCAACGCACGATTCATGTCGGCACTGCCGAGCGCCAGGCGAGCGTCGACGAATTACTGATTTACCCGCGCAGCGTCGCGGTGGCGGTGCGTGCCGAGACAGCCGACCTGGCGCATGCCGTGCGCAGCGCGTTGCAGCAGGCGAAAGTCGCCGCGCAATCGTTGGCCTGTCTGCTGGCGGCTGATAGTGACATGGCTTCGGCAACCTTGCGCGAAGCGGCGCATGAGTTGGGCGTGCCGCTGCGCTTTGTCGCGGCTGCACCTGATGTGCAGGCAATCGCGCTGGCTGCCGTACCGCAAGCGCAGCTTCATCTTGTGCAGAATCTGGCCATTGCAGTGGCCGCCGAGCCGCTGGACATCGAGCACGTCGGCCGCCCTCGCGGACGTCTCGCGGTGATCGGCCTCGGTCCTGGTGCAGCCGAATTGATGGTGCCGGCGGTGAAGGCCGAACTGGCCCGCGCCACCGATGTGCTCGGCTACGAAACCTACGTGCGCATGGCGGGCCCCTTCCGCGACGATCAGGTGCAGCATTGCACCGACAACCGCGAAGAGATGCAGCGCGCCCGTCACGCCTTTCGCCTCGCCGCCGCAGGGCGTTCGGTGATCGTCGTGTCCTCGGGTGATCCCGGGGTGTTCGCCATGGCCGCGGCGGTGCTCGAAGCGTTGCACGAATCGAGCGACCCGGCGTGGCACAGCGTCGATCTGCAAATCCTGCCCGGGGTCTCCGCTTCGCTGGCCACCGCCGCGCAGGCCGGTGCGCCACTGGGCCATGACTTCTGCGTGATGTCGCTGTCGGACAACCTCAAGCCGTGGTCGATCATCGAAAAACGTCTGGATCTCGCAGCGCAAGCGGATCTGGCGCTGGCGTTCTACAACCCGATCTCCCGTGCGCGACCGTGGCAATTGGGCAGGGCGCTCGAAATCGTTGCGCAGCACCGCACCCCAGAAACACCGGTCGTGCTGGGCCGTGACATCGGGCGTCCAGGCCAGACCTTGCGTACCACTAGCCTCGGCGCGCTGACGGCGGATCAGGTCGACATGCGCACGATGGTGCTGATCGGCTCCTCCACCACCTGCACGTTCCCCCGCGCCAGCGGTGGTGAGTGGGTTTACACACCGCGTTGGTACGGCGAAAAGCCGCTTTCCTGATTTGCACGCCGAGGCAAGTTGTAAGCAACTTGTCTGGGCGTGACATCCGGTCAAAGTTCCTGTCTGAATCTTGCCCTTTGAAACCGGGCGATGCTTGCGTCAAGAACGCCGCTTTGGCTCTTTGGTCAATGACTGGCGGGCAACTTATATGTTGCCGGATGGTGCACGTGAACAACGTGACTGTTATTCGATGTTTCTCAGGTAATCATTTGAGTTTTGTGTTTTTTGAAGTCACTGCAACAGCAGCATAACTTCGTCCAGGTTCACTTCAATGAATCAGGGATGAAGGCTTATGGGTGTCATGGAACAGTATGTCGGCGAAGCGGATCTTATTTCTGCCGAAGATTATTCAGCGCTGCAACGCGCCTTGAAGGAATTTTCCGCTACTGGCGAATATGCCGAGTTGGCAGCGCTTTACGAGAGCGCCGGCAGGGCCTCGGATTTCACTGAAAAACTGCAAGTCGTAACGCTTTTCCTCGACAACTTCGAACGCCTGGCCAAGCGCAAGACGGCGCCCATGCCGGTGGCCATTGATCGAATCGAAAACCGGCTGCGCGATTACGCGACGCGCCTGGCGGCAACGGTGAGCATGTTCAGTGACGTACCCGCGCCAGTGCCAAAAACAATGCACTTTGTCTGGGTCGGCGGCAGCCAGGTTGGCGCTATCCAGCGTGATTACATGAATATCTGGCGCCAGGTCCTGGCCGCCGAGGGCTACCAGTTCAATCTCTGGTACGACAGCGATGCCTTGCTCGCTTTCGAAATGAACCGGGTCATTTCCGACAGCGCGCGAGTGGATGCGATGGAGTCCGGTGGTGACACTGTGAGCCGCCCCGGTGCGCTGGCAACGATGATCGAAGATCGTGCGCGAGTCTTGAAGCGCGAGATGTTCGAATTTCTACAACAACCACAATGGCGAGACAACGCCGATCAGGCCCGGATCGAATTGATGGCGCGCGCTTACGGTAAAGACCGGGCGACACTGGAGAACTTTCGGCAGCAATGTTTGCAGACCCATCAGCAAATGGCCGGCAGCGACTTGCAGTTGCGCGACGTTCGCCGGGAGCTTCACGGGCATTTTCTCGCCGATGTCTATCAACGTGAAGTGGCGATGCGCGGCAACTTCGCCGCCGCCAGTGATGTTGTGCGCTTGCAGGCGCAGTACCTGGAGGGCGGGCGTTACAGCGACATGGATTACTTGCCGCCGCTGGCTGAAAAGTTGGGTGGCGTCGATATAAGCAAGTTCGATGACGTGCAACGCTTGGGCGTGTTGCAACTTTTGCTCAATCACGATGAAACATTGCTGCCGGGTCGTGACCGCCTGCGCTATGCCGATCGCACCGATACCTTGCCTGCTGCCGATCTGGATGCGTTGCTGGCATTTGCCCGCAGCAAACCCGGCGTGACGCAGATATTCGTCGCCCCGCTTGAAAGCCGCAGCCCGGCTCACGGTTTGCGCATGGGTACGCAACTGGACCGGGAAATGAACGCCTACATGCTGGCCCAGCCGCATAGCGAAATGACTCTCGCGGTCATGCAGTTGATCCGGTTCAATTACGACTGCCTTCAAGCCGTTGAACAGTCAGTGATGGCCTCGTCGGTGGATTGGTCACAGACCGAGCGATTGCTCGATGTGATCGAAAACGTGATGAACGAGAAAATCGAAGGGGGGCAACTGACGCGAACACAGCAGGATTTTCTCGGCAGTCTGAGCGAGGCCATTTTAAATTATTACCGTGATGGCATTCGCGTCGGAGCGCGCGGCACCATTGCGCTAACCGGACCCGGAGCGGCGGTGACCGGGGTAAGGAACTATGTTGAAACTCGTCTGTTCGCACATGATGTGGTCAAGGTTCAGCAACACTTGAAATTGGCCGAGGGCTACAACGTCCAGACCGAAGAAGAAATGATCTCCGGCTGGACCGTCAATGACGATGAGGCGCAGTGGCTGGCCAAAGAGCAGGAAAAATGGCGCAGCGGCAAACTCAAGTCGCGTTATACCGGCCAACTGGCGGATCTGCTCAAACCGCAACAGACGCTGACGTTCAAGCAGGGCTGGCCGGTAGTGGGCGGAAAACCGGTATTGCTGACCTCGGTCCTGCAGCAATGGATGGATGACCTCGGCGAGCCTTTTGTCCGGGCCATGCGCGAAAAACTCAGCGGTGAGATCACCTTCACCGATGCTTTGGCCATCGGCTTCGACACGCGGCAGTTGATTGCGGCGCAACCGCAGGGCGAGCTGCCGGTTTCCCATGGCGCCGAAACGTCCAGCAATTTCAACGAGCTGTTCAGTCGGATTGCCCATGACGCGCTGCCGCTGCAACAACTCAGTCCGCTGGTGCGGGTCATGCTCGGTGGGATTTTCGGTGCGGACAGTCTGGACGATGCGGGCTTTGCGGGCGTCTGGCAGACCGTGCGTGAGCTTGCCGTAGCAACCGATGGCGACGGCACTTTCGCGCGTTTTGACGCCATCGAAAAAGCCATTCAGCAGCGCCCGGAATTCGCGACGGCGCTGACGCGGGGTGAGGCGCATGAAGTGCTGACGGCGCGTGAACTCAAGGTCCAGGCGCTCTTCGAAGCGCTGACGGTGCGGCAATGGGGTGAGCGTATCGGGCAGATCAAGCGCACCGCGCAGCGTGAATACCGCACCCGGATCATTCAGCGCAATGCGCAGGTGCGGGAAATGTTCATCAGCGCCGGCGCGACCTCGGCCCGGCAATTGTCGCAGGATTTGCTGATGCGGACGAGCAGCGACCCTGGGCGACGGTGTTATCCGCTGGCGCTGTTGATGGGCGCAGCGGTGGTCGCCGGCGAGTCGGCCGAGCGCACGCTGGTCGGGCATGTCGCTACGGCCAACATCGATCCTGAACACACCAGTTCACGGGCGTTGCTCAGTGCGCTGAACGAATTGCGGACTGTACCGACCAACACCATTGGCAAGCCTCTTGGCCTGCAGAATCTGGACTCGCTGATGCAGCAGCTGGAGGCGAAAACGGCTTCTACCGTCCTGTTGCTCGACACCGGCGATCACGCGTTGTTGATGGCCAAGGTGCAAGTAGACGGCCGGTTCGTCTATCGCTTCTACGACCCGAACTTTGCCATCTACGCGTTCGCCACAGGTGCCCAGGCCAGGCTTGGCGTGGAGCGTTATCTGAGTGCAGGCGATAGCGCACTGGCCAGGCTTTACGGGCTGGGCGACATGGCGGCAGCGCACTTCAACGTCATCGAGCTGAACACTGAGGTGATCGCCGCGCGCAAGCTGTCGGCGGGGTTGCGCGTGGACAGCTTTTTACACTCGCCATCGAGCGATTCGCGCCGTGCCTCCGTCTGGGCCAGACAAGCACTGGCGCGCCAGCGCTCGCTCAGCGAAAACGCGCGCATGGGCACCAGCCTGGCGCAAGTGGATGCACGGTACTGGGCGCAGGCATTCGGCGAGGCCACGCAGCAATTGCGCAGTGAACACTCGCTCGGGCGCGAATATCTGCCGTTGCTCGACACCCTCAAGCCGCAGGCGGACGGCGCTTTTTCGCTGACTCTGGTCGATGCGCAAAACCCCCGTCAGGCGCGAACGGTCAGTACAATCGACCCGCGATTCAACACGCTCAAAGAGCATCTGCAGCGGTTGGTCAAAGCGGCCAAACCCGCGGCCCCGGGTGAGTCTGACGGCGGCAGTCGCTTGAGCTTTGCCTTTGCGATCCAGACCCTGGTCACCGAAATGCGCCAGCGCGATTACCAGGCTGGCGATCAGTTGCCAGCCCTGTCAATTGCCCTGCAAGTGCAGGTCTACGTCAGTTATGCCCAGCTGGGTTTCGGTGTGGTTAGCGATACCGCTCAGGTGATCAATCTGGTGCGGCAGGTGGCAGCCAGTGAGCAAGCGCTGCTGTTGCGTCAGTCGTCACTGGCCGGCCGTGTGCTCGGGCCGGCAGCCACTGGTGTCGGCTTTGCGTTCTCGCTGGTTAATATCGGCTTCGACATCTACAACCTTTCGCAGGCGCAGAACCACGAGCAGCGCTCACGTTTTTCCACGTCGCTGGTGTTCAATGTGGCGGCATTGGGGCTGGACATTGCTGCGCTGGCAGTCGGTGGAACGGTCGGCGCGGCGGCAGCCATTCTGTCCGTGCCGTTGCTCGGTATCGGCATCGGTGCCACCGCGATTGCCAGCAATCTGGGGCAAATCGCCGACAAGGCTACGGCGGTCGGCAATCATTTGCGTGCCATCCACAACGCTTACCAGCCAGGCGCTTTTACCTTTGCTGACGGGACGCTGCAGTTCCCGCCCGAAGCCGTCATTATCCAGCTTGATCTGCAAGACCGGCAGGTTCGTTTTGACAGCCAGCGGTTTTATCCGTGGGGCGGCGGCCCGCTTGAGTTACCGCAGTACAACGATGATCCGAAGCAGCTCCACCGATCGCTGAACATTCGCCAGGCCTTCGGTCTGGCCGAGAGCGCACCGCTGGATATCCGCGACGATGCTGCGCTGCATACCGTGGTGCTGCCCTGCACGCCGCTTTGCTATTACGGTTACGAATATCAACTGGGGGGCGCCGGCTATGTCTATGAGCCGTTAGCGGGCGAGCAAGTTGAGCCGCGCAGTTCCAGTGAACATGCCGAGCCGCACTGGTACGCAGCGCTTCATCCGTTCACCGCCCTTGGCGATTCGCTGGCGACGCAACTGGATGAGCGCATCCATACTCGCTATCCGCAATTGCGCAACAGCGTGGCGGACAAGCTCGAATATGATGGGCAAGGCAACCGGCGTTTTTATCTGCACAGCACGCCGTCGCTCAAACACATTCTCTACAAGCTGCATCCGGTCTATAAACCGACCACGATTCGCGTGCAGCTCAACGAGCATGTTCGTCAGTTGGCGGTGCCGACGTTGCCGGTGGAATGGCTGCACAAAATTTCCTATGAAATCACGTCCATGCCCGGTCACTGTCAGTTGCGCCTGACTCGCGGTTTGAGCGAGGTGAAATTTAACGGCTTCGGCAGATGGCTGGTGCATGCGCCCTGGGTCAATCTCGAGCAGGTCCGCTTTGCTGATGCAGTGATTGCGGATGACGACGGCCCACGGTTATATCTGGCGGGGCGTCAATTGGCGATTGACGGCATCGTGCTGTCGGCTTTCGAGGGGCTGATCGAACTGGCCGGAGGTGAACTGTACGAGCTGGACTGGCAGCACAATGCATTGCGCCTGGTGTCCGTTACGCTTGGCGATACCCACCATTGGCGCGATGTCCTTGCGCGACTAGGCAAACTCGGTGACGAGGATCGTCTGGCCGCCGGCTATCTGAGGCTTGAGCGATTCAACGTGCCGTTCACCCCGGCCAGCCGCCCGCTGAGGACCACGGCTTTTTACGATGGCCCGCGCAGACGCCTGTTATATGCGCGCAACCTGCCTGGCGCGGTCAACGATGGCTTGCTGCTGGGCGCCGCCACGGCAGATGAAGCGTGGTTTTATCATCCCGATCACGCCACCGTCTGGCGCGTCAATGTGCTCAGCGGGCTGGTCGTGCAGCGCTATCGTTTGCTGAGTCTGGAACCCGGCACGAAAATCAGCGCTTTCGCGCAACTCGCAGATGGCACTCTGCGCGTCTCGCAGCAGTTGGTCGAGCGGAAAAACCTCAACGTGCAAACCACGCTGGAATTTCACCTGGCCGACAAGGACGTGACACTGACCGACATCACGCTAAGGTCGCGCGGGTTGGAAAATTCGCCCCTCAAAGCTGAAGAAGGCAGCCGGATCGTGTTTTTCCGTCATCGCCAGAAACAGCCTCGCCCCTATGCCGACGAAACCCCCGGCATGGCTCCGGCCATCAGCACATGGCGCTACGCACCGTATATTCATGCGCAGGCTTATTCCTTCGATCAACTGCTCGAGCGAGCCTGGATTGGCGCGGAAAACGGCCGCTACTTGCGCGCCGACCCGCACAGTGACGCGGACAGAGTGTTGCTCATGCCGCGATCCGCTGACCCGGCCACGGCACGGCTGTTCTACAGCAAGCAGAGCCAGATGCTCAGCCATGGCATCGAACTGCGTGACAATGTTTTCATGCAGCAAGCGCTGGGGCGGGATGTGGTTGACATCAGACGTGTCGGTGACAGCTATCTCGCCACGTTGAGCGATGGTCGACTGTTCGAGATCGACCTCGGTGCCCGTGAGGATAACTGGTTGTCCGAGATAGACAGGGATGTGCTGCAGTTCGTCGGCCTCAGCCAGCGCTGGCTGCAACAACATCCCGACTGGCTGGCCGCACTGCCGGCGCTGGCCAGGCAATACAACAGCGCAGCATTTGCGATCATCGGCTTGCGCGCCCAGGCAGGCCAGCCCTTTCTGGCGGCGTGGTGCGTGGACGAAAAGCTGGTACTGGCGCAAACGCCTGGCAACCATGAGCTGACGTTACTGGGCCTGACGCCGGACCGGCAAGCCGTCTGGCTGCTGGATTCCGATGCCGGAGCAATCTGGCGCCAGACGCTGGTGTCATTCGAGGAAGCTCGCGCGGCGTTCGGCAACAGCAGCGTCGTGCAGCATCGCCAGGCCTTGCCACAGGCCGAACCGGTCTGGTCGTCGTGGACATTCGGCGAAGTCCTGCCGCAGGGCGATGGCCTGCTCGGACGCACCCGTGAAGGCGTGACGCTGCAACTGCAGGATCAACAACCGGCGCGGATTGTCGGCACGGAAAATCACTGGTCCTGGCGCCTCGGCGAAACGCCCGCACAATTATGCGAGCGTTTGAAGCAACTGCTGGACGGACAATCACATGCTGCCTTCCTGCCCGTCGAAAATACCGGCAATCGTTACCAATATTACGTGCCGACGCTGAATCGGCTGTTCGATGTGTCCGCCCGGGAGGACGGCCAGTGGGCGACGTTCCTCGGTACGCGCGATACCGATAGTCCGCTGTTGCTCGACTCGATCGACGAGCTGGTTTTCAGTGCTGGAAAGACCGACAGCGTCTGGTTGCCCGGCAGCCATGCTCGACGTGAAGGACAGGTCATGTCGCTGCAGGTGAGCGATGACCTCACTGAGGTCCTGCCGCTGCTGGTTGACGGCGTGAACACCTTGATCCTGAGCTTTGGTTCGCACGCGGAGGGCTATCGGATTTCGGCCGAAAGCTGGCAGCGTCTGGATTGCCTTGTCGTCGATGTGCGGCGTCCGTCCGCCAGCGAAACGGCGGAGCCAGGCTTGCTTGCGCTCGACGTGGGCGAGTGTGGGCATTGGTTGATGTCGCGGGTTGGTGACGAGCTGCTGCTTGCCGATCCGGACAATGGTCGCAGTCTGATCGTGCGCCACGCCCAGGAGCAGAGCGCCTGCGAGTTGGCGCTCAGCGTATCGGGTCACCTGTATCTGGTCGCGCTTGAGCAGTGGTTGCTGGCGTTCGAGGCCGCACAGGACAGCGACGCCACAGCCACGCTGGCGGCCGTGACTGAACAGTTGCCTTGACGGGTTGAGCCTGGACGATAAAACGCCGCGAACGTTGCCGTTCGTGGCGTTTTATCGTGTCCTGTGCGTACAGCCGCGGGCGCTCAAGGCACCAGATAACCTTTGACTCCGGTAAAAATGATCTGCGCCGCCAGCGCGCAAACAAACAGGCCCATCAAGCGGCTAACGATCTGCAAACCCTGATCACCGAGAATTCGCTCGATGCGGTTCGATAGATAAAGCACCACGCCCACCGTGAAACTGGCCAGCGCAATGCTCATGATTGCTGTGAGTTTGTCGTCCCAGTGCGGTTGGCTGACGCCCATGACCAACAATGCACCGATGGTGCCCGGGCCGACCGTCAGCGGAATGGTCAGCGGCACGATGGTGACGTCCTGCTGCACGTTATCGGCCTGTACCGCCGGCTTGCCCTGCGCCATGCCCAGCGCGGAAATGAACAATACGCTGCCGGCACCGATGCGGAACGCATCAACCGTGATGCCGAACACATCGAAGATCACCCGCCCGAACAGATACAGCAAGACGCTCGACACCAGCGTCGCCACCGCGACCTTCCAGGCCAGGCGCCGTTGTTCCTTGCGCGAATAACCGCGGGTCAGGCTGATAAAGCAGGACAATACGAAGAACGGGCTGTAAAGCACCAGCATCTTCAGATAAACGCTGAACAACACGTGAAGCATGGTCTTGTCTCGCAGCAACGAACAATGGTAGTGGAGTCTACCAGTGCTTCAGGTTGTTGTGTTATCGACTTTCGTGACTTGTTTGTTTTTGATTTGGTTGCTGATTAGTTGCTGTTTTATAGTTCTGGTAATTGCTGTTACATGTTTTGTTTTGTGGGTTTGTGCTGTTCTTGGTTATGGTTGTTTTCGCAAGTTAATGAGAACTTGCTTAAATGATGATAAGGAATTCAAGTGAACACTCAAACTATCAAACAGCTTCAAATCAATAACTGCATGAATGCTCTGCAGCAATATGAGATTGACGCGCTGCCAATGATTCAAGGCCGTAGTATTGCCTTGAATCTGAATTCGGGTGACGCCGTGGAAGCGCCGACCAAGGCGTCTGTTGTAGGCGAAGGCATTCTGGCTTTTTCTGGTCAACTGAGTGCTGACAATCGCACCGATGCACAGAATGCTTTCCTTTTCGCGACCCTCGTAGCCAGCAAGAAATACCCGCTCGAGAGCCAGGGTTACGAGTGGTACCTGCTGTTCCGCGAAGTCATGACCAATTCGGGCTGGACGCCTGTTTCCAAGTACTACAGCGATATGGAAGTCGCCGGCACCAGTGTGCGAATGGACAAACTGGTACTGGAAATTCTCGGCTCGGTAGTTGCTGGTCTGGCGGTGCCGGGCCCAGCGACCGCGCTGATGCTGAAAGTGGCGAGCGATGCCATCACTGCCTTGCAAAAGCGTGACACCGCCTTGACCCTGTACGAACGTAATCTGTTGGCGCACGGTGTTGGCGGTCTCACCAGCGGCGTCTGCACCGAGCTCAACGGCGAAGCCATCATGGCCGTCGGCACGGTACGTTTCTTGCGCCGCAATACTTCCACTAAAGTTCTGTTTGTCGATGTGGATGTGCGTAATGTGAAGCTTTATCGCGGTGAAACTATCTTCGCCAAAAATACCGAAGTTGCTGACAAAGCTCGCGACCTTATTCGTAGCAAACTGGGTATCAGTATTATCTCGAAAATTGAAGAGTATGAGTGCTGATAGAAAAAAGAGGGCAGCCGTCATGGCTGCCCTTTTTATATATGGAGGTAGTGTATGGATGATAATTTTCAGATATTGGTAGTCGGCGCGGGAATTTTGGTCATACCCGGCGACGAATCACTCGATATGTACGCTGATTTGCTTGATTCAATTTTACTGGCCCAACTGGTTGCGAATAAAAAGAGCGAAAAAAAGTCGTCCGTCAATTGGTACGACACCTACGTGAGTGTTCTTGATGATTTCTGGTTACGCCAGCAAAAATCACATCAGACATGGCAGCGCAGTGGTTTTGTGGATGAGTCTGCACTGGCGTTCTTCAGTGACGCGTTGGGTAATGATGCGCTGCCGGAAACGCAAGTAATAGCTACCGTTCTGGGGCAAGTGGCGCAGATCTCGGGTGATGATCCTGCGATCCAGCGTCTGCGCAGTTTCATGAAGGTACCTGTCGCGATCGAGTCGGTTACTGCTTCAGCGTCATCGGACGCAGTGCATTTACTGGTGGCTATCGCCAACTCACCCACGTCTTTCACCAGCGCATTCGTTGAGTTTGAAACCCGGCGCGAGCTCGGCCAAAACCCGTTTCAACAGATGTATCAAACTGAAGATATTCAAGGGTTGGTTCACGTGCGCCACTCGCGCACGACGCTGGCCGAAGGTCGCTACGGCGACGCGCGCGAGGCCATTGCCAGAAAAATCAGGGACAAGCGTGCTGACAATGTGGCAGTCCTGAGTTTGCCAGGGGAGATGCCACATGACTGATCTGGTTGCACCACAAGCCGCTGTGGTGGGCGGCAGTGTCGTGGCGTTTGCCGGTGGCTTGCCAGCGTCTCATCGCGACGACATCTACATGAGCACCGCCTATGCGCAACGAGCGACCCGCGCAGCGTTCGAAGATGGCCTGTCGGGCGACTGGTTCGAGTATTACAGCAATGTGTTGAGGTTCATCGGGTGGGACGTGCCGAAACCGCAGACGCTGGCGGCGTCGAACATCTCCCTTATGGCCGGTCAGGCCACTCAGCGTATCGCCAGCGTATGGGGTGAGTCGTTTTCTGAACCGATGCGCCTTGCATTGCGGGCGATGGAGCGTAATGCATTGGCACTCAAGCTGTTCGAATCCACGAGTGTGCGCGCCAACGTCGGTTACTTCCAAATGATCCCCTGCATCATGAACGGCCCGAACAAGGTCCAGATGGGCGTCTATCACCGCCAGTTCGAGATCGAGCGAGAGGCCGGTGGATTTCTATTCAGTGAAGATGAAACACTGATTCATAACAGCGTTGAGCAAGTCGCTGCGATTACATTCAACACGCTGTATTACGCCCAGTTTCGCGACAAGGTGAAACAATCGGTCATTACCGGCTCGCTCAAATATCTCAGCGGTCTGGAGATCTGAATTACCGGAGCGCTCAGAACGTCGAGGCCGTGCGGTTCTGTTGGTCGCGCTGGGCCACCCAATGTTCGATCAACTCGCGCAACTGCGACAACTCAACCGGTTTGGACATGTGCCCGTCCATGCCGGCCTGACGCGCGCGTTCCTTGTGTTCAGCGAGAATATGCGCGGTCAGCGCGACGATCGGCGTGCGAACACGCTGGTTGCTGACTTCCCAGGCGCGCAATTGCTGAGTCGCCGAGAAGCCGTCGAGAATTGGCATTTCGCAATCCATCAGCACCAGGTCGTAACGCTGGGCCTTCATCGCTTGCAGCGCTTCTTCGCCGTTGGCGGCGGTGTCCGGTTGCAGGTTGAGCTTGCCGAGCATGCCGCGAATCACTTTGGTCGAAATCGTGTTGTCTTCTGCCACGAGGATGCGGAAGTCGCTGGGTACTTTCGCCGCCGTGGCGGCCGTGAGCACTTGCGGCTGGAACACGGTCTGGCCTTTGTTGCGCTGATTGAGCTCGTCGGCCAGGGTGGTTTTCAGGGTGTAGCCTGCCACCGGTTTGGCGAGGATGCGTTTGATCCCCGAGTTGCGCGCAATGATCTTGCTCGGCGCATTGCTGATGCCGGTGAGCATGATCAGCAGGATGTCGTGATTGAGGCTCGGGTCTTCCTTGATCTTGGCCGCGAGCTGCATGCCGGTCATGCCCGGCATGTTCTGATCGAGCAGCACCACATCGAAATAGTCACGCAGGTGCGCCTTGGTTCGCAGCAGGGCCAGCGCTTCCTTGCCCGACGGCACGGCGCTGACATTCAAGCCCCAGGCGCTGCACTGCTGGACCAGCACTTTGCGGCAGGTGTCGTTGTCATCCACCACCAGCACCCGCGCGCCTTGCAGTGGGCTGTCCAGATCCGAGGTCGGGTGTTCGAGGCGATCGGGGTCCAGCGGCAGTGTCAGCCACAAGGTACTGCCCTGAGTGGCGCCGCTCTTGATGCCGAATTCGCCATTCATCAGGCGGATCAGTTGCCGCGCGATCACCAGCCCGAGATTGCCGCCCAGGCGGTTGGCCGACAGGAAGTGCTTGCTGTGCAATTCGGCGTGCATCAGCGCGTCGCGTTCTTCCTGTTCCATCGGTTGGCCGCTGTCCTGCACGGCAATGCGCAAACGTGGCTTGTTGCTGCGCTCGTCGAGGGCGACGACGATCAGCACTTCGCCTTCGTCGGTTTTCTTCAGGGCGTTTTCCAGCAGGCTCAGCAATGTCTGGCGCAGACGGGTCGGGTCACCGCTGATGACCCGCGGCACTTGCGGCTGGATGAAACTGATCAGCTCGACGTTCTGCTGTTCGGCCTTGGCGCGATAGATGCTCAGGCAGTCATCGATCAAGGCGTTGAGGTCGAATTGCACGTCGTCCAGTTCGATCTGCCCGGACTCGAGCTTGGAGATGTCGAGAATCTCGTTGATCAGCGTCAGCAGTTCATTGCCGGCGCTGTGGATGGTCTGCACATAGTCGCGCTGCTTGACCGACAGCGGCGTACCCAGCAACAGTTCGGTCATGCCCAGTACGCCGTTCATCGGCGTACGGATTTCGTGGCTGATCTTGGCGAGGAACTCGGCTTTGGCGTTGATCTCGGCGTTGCTCGCGGCCAGATCGCGACTGACGCTGAAGCGGCTCTCGGTGATGCTGCGCTGACGCTCGCCCAAGGCGACGCTCATCAGCAGGCCGCTGATGCAGATGAACACCATCAGGATCATGATCAGGCCTTGCGGCGATACCAGTGTCAGCCCCAGCAGCGCCGGCAGAATGATCAGCGTGCCGATGTTGAACACCACCATCGCCGCAACGAACAGCCGCGCGGGGCGGTAGCCTTTCTGCCAGTGGTAGAAGCCGACGAACAACATGCTCAGGCCGGCCAGGGCCACCAGCGCGTAAGTGATGATGTTCAAAGGCAGGGTGTTGACGAACAACAGCAGCAGGCTGCACGTGACGATGAGCAGGATGTCGCCAAGCAACAGTTTGTTCAGCGGGTGCGGGCCGAGCGGGGCGAAGTAGCGGTAAGCAAACATGAGCCCGGCCGGCGCGGTCAGCAGCAGCGCCAGGTAAGCGCCCGGCGTCTGCACGGCTTGCCAGTTCGGCAGCCACGGCCCGGCGAGATTGAGCAGCAGCAACAGGCTCAGGCCCAGCAAACCCTCGCAGACCGCCAGCCACAGGCTGCTGCGCGAACGCGAATAGGCGTAGCGCACGAGGTTGTGCAACAGCAGCATGCCGAGGCAGCCGAACAGCAAGCCGAACAGCAGCGTCTGATGGTGGTCGGCTGCGCTCATCACCGCCGACTGCAGGGTGACGTGCGGACGCAATTGATGGTCGGAAACCATGCGCAGATACACGTCGAGGGGTTTTTCGCTCTGCGGCAGCGGCAGCATGAAGTCGCTACTTGGCAGCGGTCGTTCGGCCTGAGGCTGGTCGGTGCCGGTGTTGCGTTGCTCGATCAGCCTGTCACCGTCGAGCACATACAGATTGAGCTGCGAAAGGTCCGGGGCAAAGATGCGCAGTACCTGTTCATGCTTTCCCGGCGCCAGCCTGAAACGCAGCCACAAGGCGCCATCGGGCGCGGCCGCGGTGAGGCGGTCGAGTTCGATGGGGCTGAATTGACTGGTGTAGCGGGCAGAGCGGATATCGCTCAGTTGCAGATTGCCCTGATCGTCAAGCAATACCGACCAGCCACTGCCTTGACCGGCGAGGGCCGGAAGCATGCAGAGCAAGGTCAGCAGCGTGACGGTGAAGCTTATGGCAATCCTGAGCCAGCGCACGGCGAAATCCCTTCGTAGGTTGATGCCAGAATATAACGACGCGCGGCGGCAGAACAGCCCGGCGAGGAACGGCGTCCCTCGCCAGGCGCAAGGCTCGGCTTATTGCTCAGTTTCGCCACGTTCACGGGCAATGGCGCGGTAGCCAATGTCCTTGCGATAGAAGCAGCCTTCCCAGTCGATGGCTGCTGCCAGCTTGTACGCCTGCTGCTGCGCTTCACCCACGGTTGCACCCATGGCCGTGGCGCACAGCACGCGACCACCGGCGGTGACGACGGCGCCGTCTTGCAGTGCGGTACCGGCGTGGAACACTTTACCTTCCAGGTTGGCTGCTGCCTCCAGACCGGTGATCGCCGCACCCTTGGCGTAGTCGCCCGGATAGCCGCCGGCGGCCAGTACGACACCGACGCTCGGACGTGAATCCCATTGCGCTTCAACCTTGTCCAGCGCTTGCGCCAGTGCGGCTTCGACCAGCAACACCAGGCTCGATTGCAGACGCAGCATCACCGGTTGGGTTTCCGGATCGCCGAAGCGGCAGTTGAACTCGATGACTTTCGGATGACCGGCCTTGTCGATCATCAGACCGGCATAGAGGAAACCCGTGTAGACGTTGCCTTCGTCGGCCATGCCGCGCACGGTCGGCCAGATCACCTGGTCCATCACGCGCTGGTGCACGTCGGCGGTGACCACCGGGGCAGGGGAGTAAGCGCCCATGCCGCCGGTGTTCGGACCGCTGTCGCCGTCGCCGACGCGTTTGTGGTCCTGGCTGGTGGCCATCGGCAGGACATTCTTGCCGTCGACCATGACGATGAACGAGGCTTCTTCGCCGTCGAGGAATTCCTCGATGACTACGCGCGAGCCAGCGTCGCCGAACGCGTTGCCGGCGAGCATGTCGCGCACCGCATCTTCGGCTTCAGCCAGGGTCATGGCGACGATGACGCCTTTACCGGCAGCCAGGCCGTCGGCCTTGATCACGATTGGCGCGCCTTTTTCACGCAGATAAGCCAGCGCTGGCTCGATCTCGGTGAAGTTCTGGTAGTCGGCGGTCGGGATCTTGTGGCGGGCGAGGAAATCCTTGGTGAAGGCTTTCGAGCCTTCGAGCTGCGCAGCACCGGCGGTCGGGCCGAAGCAATCCAGACCGCGCGAGCGGAACAGATCGACGACACCGGCGACCAGCGGCACTTCCGGGCCGACGATGGTCAGGGAAACGTTTTTCTCGGCGAAATCGGCCAGTTGCTCAAGCGCCAGCACGTCGATGGCGACGTTCTCGCACTTGGCTTCGATTGCCGTACCGGCGTTGCCCGGCGCGACGAAAACCTTCTGCACACGCGGATCCTGAGCCACTTTCCAGGCCAGGGCGTGTTCACGGCCACCGCTGCCAATGATCAAAACATTCATTTCAAAAACCTCGGATGACGCTAATTCTATTGAGCGCCGCAGGGACGCTGATCGTTCCCACGCTCTGCGTGGGAATGCCTCTACGGACGCTCTGCGTCCGAGGGACGCGGAGCGTCCCGGGCTGCGTGCCCACGCAGAGCGTGGGCACGATCAAGCAAAATAATCAGTGACGGAAGTGGCGCATGCCGGTGAACACCATCGCAATGCCCGCTTCATCGGCTGCGGCAATCACTTCCGCATCACGCATCGAACCACCCGGCTGGATCACCGCGGTGATGCCAACCTTGGCCGCGTTGTCCAGACCGTCGCGGAACGGGAAGAACGCGTCCGAGGCCATCACCGAACCGGCGACCTGCAGACCGGCGTGCTCAGCCTTGATCGCGGCGATACGCGCCGAGTTTACGCGGCTCATCTGGCCGGCGCCGACACCGATGGTCTGACGGTTCTTGGCGTAAACGATGGCGTTGGACTTGACGTACTTGGCGACTTTCCAGGCGAAGATCAGGTCATGGATTTCCTGCTCGGTCGGGGCGCGCCTGGTCACGACTTTCAGGTCATCGGCGCTGATCATGCCGATGTCGCGGCTCTGTACCAGCAGCCCGCCGTTGACGCGCTTGTAGTCCCACGCGGCAGCGCGGTCTGCCGACCACTCGCCGCAGGCCAGCAGGCGCACGTTGGCTTTGGCAGCGACGATGGCGCGGGCTTCTTCGCTGACCGATGGGGCGATGATCACTTCAACGAACTGACGCTCGACGATCGCCTTGGCGGTCTCGGCATCCAGTTCACGGTTGAAGGCGATGATGCCGCCGAAAGCCGATTCGGTGTCGGTGGCATAGGCCAGTTCGTAGGCCTGACGGATACCGCCTTCGGCGTCCGGGCTCACGGCAACGCCGCACGGGTTGGCGTGCTTGACGATCACGCAGGCCGGCTTGACGAAACTCTTCACGCATTCCAGCGCGGCGTCGGTGTCGGCCACGTTGTTGTAGGACAGCTCTTTGCCCTGCAGTTGGGTCGCGGTGGCGATGCCGACTTCGGCAGGCCTGGCTTCAACGTAGAACGCCGCGCTCTGGTGCGGGTTCTCGCCGTAGCGCATTTCCTGGGCCTTGATGAACTGGCTGTTGAAGGTGCGCGGGAATTCGCTGCGGCCTTCGGTGCTCAGGGTTTCAGCCGCCTGATTCACCGTGCCCATGTAGTTGGCGATCATGCCGTCATAGGCCGCGGTGTGTTCGAAGGCCTTGAGCATCAGGTCGAAACGCTGCGCGTAGGTCAGGCCGCCGGCCTTCAGGTTTTCCAGCACGCTGCTGTAGTCACTGGCATTGACCACGATCGCCACGTCTTTGTGGTTTTTCGCCGCCGAACGGACCATGGTCGGGCCGCCGATGTCGATGTTCTCGATGGCGGTCGGCAGGTCGCAGCCTGGCTTGTTGATGGTGGCTTCGAACGGGTACAGGTTGACCGCGACCAGATCGATCGGCTGGATGCCGTGTTCGCTCATGATCGCGTCGTCGATACCGCGACGACCGAGGATGCCGCCGTGGATTTTCGGGTGCAGGGTTTTCACCCGACCGTCCATCATTTCGGCGAAACCGGTGTAATCCGCGACTTCCACTGCGGCAACGCCGTTGTCACGCAGCAGCTTGAACGTTCCGCCGGTGGAGAGGATCTCGACGCCGAGAGCTTCCAGCTCTTTGGCGAATTCGAGGATCCCGGTCTTGTCGGAAACGCTGATCAAGGCGCGGCGGATCGGCAGGCGGGTAGTCTGGTCGGTCATCTCAATTTCCATCAAAAGCAAAGGAAGTCAGCAAAAAAGGCGACCGTTTTTTAAGCGGGCGCCTTTCTGGTTTGATTGAATGCTTACAGCAGATCGTACTGCTTGAGTTTCTTGCGCAGCGTGCCGCGATTAAGTCCCAGCAGCTCACTGGCCTTGGTCTGGTTGCCCTTGACGTAGTTCATCACGCTTTCGAGCAGGGGAGCCTCGACTTCGGAGAGCACCAGGTTGTACACATCCGTGACGGACGCGCCCTCAAGGTGGGCGAAATAATTGTGCAGCGCCTTCTCGACACTCCCGCGAAGGGTCTGGCCTTCTTCGCTCGGCGTGTTGAGGTGCTGTTTCAAATTCACGTTGTCGCTCACGGGTGTTGTTCCACTCACTAAAGTCTCGGTCATCATCGTCATGCGGCCACCCCTTCTTCGTCCCCTGTCAGGCTCTTGTAACGCTCGGCGAAGAACTCCCGAACGTTGGCGCATTGTGTTTCCGTACCATCCAAACGATTGAAACGGGCGCGAAACTCCCTAGCGCCCGGCAAGGTTGCGAGATACCAGCCCACATGCTTGCGCGCTATGCGCACGCCCATCACGTCCCCATAGAAAGCGTGAAGGGCGGCCAGATGCTCCAGCAGAATGCGTTCCACCTCGATCAGCTTCGGTGCCGGCAATTTCTCGCCGGTACGCAGGAAGTGCTCGATCTCGCGAAAAATCCATGGCCGCCCTTGAGCGGCACGGCCCACCAACAGGCCATCGGCACCGGTCGCATCAAGCACGTAACGGGCCTTCTCTGGCGAATCGATATCGCCATTGGCGAAGACCGGGATCGACACCGCCTGCTTGATCGCGGCAATCGTGTCGTATTCGGCTTCCCCGGTGTACAGATCGGCGCGCGTGCGGCCATGCACGGCCAGCGCAGTGATCCCGGCCTGTTCGGCGATTTTCGCCACGGTCAGGCCGTTCTTGTTCTCGCGATCCCAGCCGGTGCGGATCTTCAGGGTGACCGGCACATCAACTGCGGCCACTACGGCCTGCAGGATCTCGGTCACCAGTGCTTCGTCTTTCAGCAACGCGGAGCCGGCGGCCTTGTTGCAGACCTTCTTTGCCGGGCAACCCATGTTGATATCGATAATCTGTGCGCCCAGCTCGACGTTGGCCCGGGCCGCCTCCGCCAGCATCTGCGCATCACCACCGGCGATCTGCACCGAGCGTGGCTCGGGATCGCCTTCGTGGATCATGCGCATGCGCGACTTGCGGGTATTCCACAGGCTCATGTCGCTGGTGACCATTTCCGAGACTACAAGCCCTGCGCCCAGACGCTTGCACAGCTGACGAAAGGGCTGATCGGTGACGCCCGCCATCGGGGCAAGAATCAAGCCGTTCTGCAATGTGTATGGGCCGATGCGTACCGCCGACATAGGACTTCCCTGAGGTGGGGCCGGATCATGAGAGTTCGAAAAAGGGTGGGCATGATACCCGCTCTCGATGACTGGTTAAAGGCTGAATTGAACAAAATCTGAACAGTAATTTTGTTATCGCCGCTGGTTTGGTCGTGCACGGCGAAGTCAGAAAACCGCCGTCAATCCACAAACCGCGCGGGCTTCACTCGGGGGAGTGGAAACTCAGGCTGTAATTCACCGCTTTCGGGCCTGGATCGAGAATGTCCAGTGCGATGTGGATCGGCGTCTGCGGCGGCATCTCCGGCAGGCCTTCAAGATCGCCCTTGAGGTATTCGCCGGGTTTGAAGCGACGACTGGCGATCAGATGACCATTGAGATCGGCAAAGCGCAGTTCCAGCAGCGGGAACGGCTGGGAAAACGTCGCCCGGTTGTAGATGATCGCATCGACCACCAGCGCACCGTTGAATTCCGGATGGCTGCGCACCACCAGATTGCTGCTCTTGATTCTGGAGATGTCGACCTTGGACGGCACCGTGCAGCCGATCGGCGGGCAGATTCGCTGGAACCATGGGCGGTATTGATCCTGCCGGGCCAGTTCGTCGAAATGATAGGCAATGTACTGCGCCGCCAGACCACCCGCCGCGATCAGCACCAGCAGCAGCCAGAGCAGGCGGCGGCCCCAGGGCGAGCGGCGTTTCTGCCAGTCGAGTTGCAGCGGATCGTCGGTGAGGTCTTGCAGGACTTCGGCGCGTACGCCGGGCTCTGCGCGTTCGTGCTTTTTGCGCAGCGGCGTGATCGACGGCAAATCGTCATCATCGCTGTCGTCGCTGGCCGACAGCCGTTCGCGGCGGGCATTCGGGTCGATCGGGTCGTGCAGGCGCAACTGCGGAATGCGCGGCTCGTCATCCAGATCCACCGGTTCCAGCGACAGCGAGGGTTCGGTGCGTTCGGGTTCGAGGGTTTCGATGGCTTCGATGTCCGGCTCGACATCCGGCTTCGATGTGCGCTCATCGGCCGGTTCGCTGAACAGGCTGCCCGGCCATGCCGCGTCATCCGGTTCGGGGCTGTCGCGGCGTGCACTCAGGGAGTCCTCGCGCGGGCGCCCCGGTTCGGTGACCGGCTGGATTTCGCGCTGCTCGAGACGGGCCAGTTCCTGATCCAGGTCGAGGCTGTCGAGATCCAGTTCCGAAGCGTTCCACTGCTTTTGGCTGATCGCGCGTGGCGCTGGCGTTTCATCGACAACAGGTGATGGTGCTTCAGCCTGCGTCGGCGCGACGGGCGTCAGTGCATCCTTGCCGGCGTGTTGTTCAAGCAACTGTTTGGCGGCGTTGAACACTTGCAGGCAGGAGCCGCAGCGAACCACCCCGCGGGCCACGCTCAATTGAGCATGGCTGACGCGGAAGCTGGTTTGGCAATGCGGGCACTGAGTGACGAAACTGTCGGTCATGCGGCGATCCGGTTTATGCAGGCGCTCATATTAGCGCCGACGGCCAGTGATGCGCACCCAGCCATCGCGATTGGCAATCGGGTCGAGATCGAAGTCCTGAGCATAAGCGGCGGCGACTTCGTCACCTTGTTCGGCGAGGATGCCGGACAGCGCCAGACGCCCACCGGGCTTGACCAGACCGGACAGTTGCGGCGCCAGCGAAACCAGCGGGCCGGCGAGAATGTTGGCGACCAGGACATCGGCTTTGACCTGCGGCAGATCTGGCGGCAGGTACAGCGGGAACAGTTCGTCGGCGATATTGTTGCGCCCGGCATTGTCGCGCGACGCTTCCAGCGCCTGCACGTCGATGTCGGTGCCGACCGCTTGTTTCGCGCCCAGCAGCAGCGCCGCGATCGCCAGAATTCCCGAGCCGCAGCCGAAGTCGAGCACGTTGCAGTCTTTCAGATCCTGGCCGTCGAGCCATTCAAGGCACAACGCCGTGGTCGGGTGCGTGCCGGTGCCGAAGGCCAGGCCCGGGTCCAGCAGCAGGTTGACCGCATCAGGTTCCGGCGCAGCGTGCCAGCTCGGCACGATCCACAGGCGCTGACCGAAACGCATCGGCTGGAAACCGTCCATCCAGCTGCGTTCCCAATCCTGATCTTCGATCACTTCACTGTGATGCTCGGGCAGCGGGCCGCCGGTCAGCAATTCCAGATGAGCCAGAACCGGTTCCGGTTCAGTGCCACCCTCAAACAGGGCCAGCAAATGCGTGTGCGACCACAGCGGGGTGGTGTTGAGTTCCGGCTCGAAGATCGGCTGGTCTTCGGCGTCCATGAACGTCACCGACACAGCGCCCACTTCAAGGAACGCGTCCTCGTAGGTTTCGGCTTGTTCCGGGGTGATGGCGAGACGGACTTGCAGCCAGGGCATGGCGGTTACCTTTGAAATCTGTGGGGCAGCCCGAAGCTGCAAAAGCGCGCAGTTTACGCCAGGTCGCCAGCAAAGTGGACAAGCCGGTTGGCTGTTACACATTCGCGGGCGCGATATACCGGTGTATCGCCTGAGTGCGCTGGTTGGCAAATACAGTGGAGGCTAATTTCTACGCAACGACGGGCCGGGACTATGGCGACTCAACAAGGGATTGTAGAAGAAACCGCAGCCGCCGCTGCGTCGACAGGGACGGTGCAGGAGGTTCTGCTGCGGATCACGCGTTGGCAGGTGTTGATCGACAAGCGCCTGAGCAGCCAGATGAGCGTGTTCGAGGCCATGGAAGATTTCGCATTGACCGAACTGCGCAGTCATCACCCTGACGGCAATATTGATCCGGGTTTTGTGCAGGCCCTGCTTGATGCGATTGTGCAGAAAATGATCGATGGCAAGCCTTTGATGTACCTGGCAATCCGCGACGCTCCGTATCGCTGGCCGGGTGCTGCCGATCGGGGCTTGCCTGCCAGCCATCGTGAGGCGGTCATCCGGACAGTGGATAGCGTTGCCGAGCATTTCCTTGTTCAGTACAAAAACTACCTGCAAGAGCTTTGGGAAACCAAGGAGCAGGAGGCGGCGTTCGATCGCCTCGTCCTGCGCAAGCTGCAGCGCTTTATCGACGACATCGACGCGCTGTTCAACGCAGACCGGCTCGCGAACCTGACGCTGGATAGATTGCGCAGGCAAATCGAAAAGATTGAGAATCGAAACACTCGCCGGTATCGGTTGACCGCGCTGGCAACCGCCGCGGAAAAGAAAATCCTTCAAGCGCAGTCATTCGCGCAGTTGCCGCACTGGCTGCGAGTGCTGAACGAACCGGACCGTGCCAGGTTGCGCGAGTATCAGCAACAGACGTCACTGGCCCAGGCCGCGCTTGATGACCTGCTGGAAGGCTATGGATCGCTGCGCACTTTCGCCCGTCAACAAGCGATCGATTACCTTCTGCTCAAACTCGACATCGAAGTAGAACCGGACCGCATCGAGGTGCGCTTGAAATGGCGCTCGGCGGTCGGCGAGCCAACGCAGAATCGCAGCCTGAGCGAATTGCTCGCGGCGGGGCCGATCGGTAAGGATTTCGCTGCGGTGCTGGACGTTACCAGTGGTCCTTCGCAACGTAACCAGCCCCTGACGCCGACATTCGTTGCCGATATGCTGGCGGAGCTGGACTGTCCGGCGGATTACCTGCAAGTTCTGGCCCGGCAGTACGAGCGCGAGGACGTACAGAAAGCCTCGTTCGACTGGCTTGTCGCGCGGCTTAAACAAAGCGCGTTCGTTGCGCGTTGCGCTGGGCATCTGACCGTGGCCGACCATGCCCGTCTCGGTCAGGCGTGGGCGACAGATGTCACAGAGAAAACTCTGCGATTCGCTGCGCTGACGCTGCCCAACGGCATGCAGTGTGCTGACCTGCTGGTGTGTTATCGCGAAGAGACTGCGCAACAGGTCGAGGATCTTTTGCTGTACGCGCCGAACAAGCCAGACGGCCAGGAGTGGGTGCGCTTGCGTTCGCTGGCGGCGTTGACCGGAGAAGTCTGGAGCTGGACGCAGAGTGAATCCGGGCGCGAATACCTGTTGCAGCAACTTTCACCCACTGCGCATCGCAAGGCGCGGGATTACCTGTTAGCCGTGTCGGCGAGCCCGGCTCTCTGGGGAATGACCAGTGACATTCGTCGCGCACCCGTTCCGTTCGCCGAATGTGTTGAAGCAGCGGTAAAAATGGGTCTGGCAAAAAGTCTGCAGCGTGTCGAGGAGGATAACTCGCTGCGCTGGTACACGACGCTGGGTCTTGAGGCCCGCCGGCGCATCAGCAGCCAGAATCAGGAACTGGTGGTGCATCAGCAGACTTTCAATGAGTTGCTGGGCGGTTTCGAAGTTTTCGTCGACTTCGCCAGGCGCACGGTTGCCGCAGCGATTGCGCCGTATATGCGCAGCAAGAATGTGCTCGAACCGGTCGACCCGGGCACCGTGTTGATCGACTACAGCCCCGGCGTTGGCGACCGCAGGAAGCAGCCATCAGCCAGTCTGCTTGACCTCGCGATCTACGGCTACGATGACAACGCTGGCATCGAGCATCCAAAAAAAGGCGTGCGCTCGTCAGTCGGCCAGGATTTGAGTCAGGTCCGCAGCGCCGATCTGGCGCGGTACATGCGCGGGGCCTGGCTGGGTGAAAAGTACGCCAAAGAGATCCGTGGCCAATACCTGGACGCTCGCGATGACGTCTACGAGTCGCGTCGGTTCGGCTACCGCAATGTGCTGTTGTCGAAAATGGACCGTGATCTGCGCATTGCCCGAAGTCAGGCGCGCTTGAGCGACGCAGTGTATTCGGCGCTGGTCCGTCAGGTCTCGCTGCTGAGCCAGCTGCCAACGTCGGGAGCGCATGTGCCGGGTGCCGACATTGCTGCGAGCGACGGCGTGTTCAGGTTCACCGTGCGCCATAACGTCGTGCTTGGGGTGTACGTTTTTATCTGTTGCCAGCCCGAACTGTCCCGATGGCTATACACGCCGGATGCTCCCGACGGTCTGACGGTGCGTCCGTATCTGTCATTGGAGGGCGAGGTCGCCGGTACATTGCATGACTACCTGATGGCGCGCTGCCCCGTCGCCGCGCGCAATTCGGTGTCGCGCTCATTGCGCGCGATAGCGGCAAAGAAACAGCGCGTCGATACGCTGTACGAAGCGCAGCGAGTGATTGACGCGCGCAGTGAGTTCAACGCTTACATCGAGCGCACGGTCACGGACGTGGAGGACATCACCACCAGCCGTGCGGAAATGATCGAAAGGCAAGTGGTTAAAGGATTGATGTTCGGCGCGGCGCCGTTTTGTATGGTGTTTCCGCCGTTTGCCTTGCTGCTGGATGTTGTATTCATCGCGGTCAGCGCCGGCCAGGCAGTCGCGGCGCACCTGGAGGGCGATGTTGATGGCGCGCTCGTTCATTGGCTGGAGGCATCATGGGGCGCGCTGTTTGCCATGGTCGGTGCCGGCAGCGCGGTCAGGTTCCTCGCAGGCACGGTCAGTAATCTGAAGCGTACGACGAGGCCGGTCTCATTGTTGGCCGAACGCTTCGAGACGCTGGCGCCGATTCGCAAGGAAGCACTGCCGGCAGTCCGGGAGGTGCGCTTTCGCGCGGGGCAGGCCGTCGGCA
Organism: Pseudomonas sp. R1-1; assembly: GCF_051132135.1. NCBI lineage: Bacteria > Pseudomonadati > Pseudomonadota > Gammaproteobacteria > Pseudomonadales > Pseudomonadaceae > Pseudomonas > Pseudomonas sp. R1-1. The sequence continues at coordinate 5,467,822 of NZ_CP071663.1, read as the reverse complement.
AGGTGCCCGAACAGTTGCAGCGGGTCACTGAAGAAACGGTGTTTTTCGGTACCTGGCGCAGTCCGCCAAGCGCCGGGCAGCCTCAACCGAGCTATTACATCCGCAACAAAGGCAGGTATTTCCAGGTCCGGGAAAATCCGCATTTCGGTGGGCTGAGCCTGATCGATGCCCGTCGCCCCGCAGCCATCTATCAGCGGCCCATACGTTTGACAGCCAACGGTAAGTGGACTCATGACCGGGTCGGGCTGCGCGGCGGCAATGATCAGGTGCGCAATCTTGGCCATGTGAACAACCTGCGCAACGCGTTTCCCGGGCGAGTCGAGCCGGCGCTCAACCGGGGCGCCATGCAGGGTGAGGCTGTGGTCGCGAGGTTCGTTGCCGGGTCAAAGGACAATTATCTGTTTTCGCTGAACGCGCAGACCTGTGTCATCGCCTCAATGTACAACCCGCTGACGAAGGTTGGCGCGGTCATCCATTTCGACCACAACATTCGCGCGCTGGCCGAGCGCACTGTTCGTGACGTGATGAGACGACTGGGAGGCTCGCCCAGCGACGTTCGCGCGACGCTGGTAGGTGGTGACTGGTTGACGGGCACGGATATCGGCGGATCGATCAGGAGCGTATTGCGCCAGCAAGGGCTGCGACCGACCTGGGATTACTGGTCCTATTCCTCTTGTCTCGGGAATAACTATGCCGTGTCGTTGAATCTGCAGAACGGCGTGTCGACCGTGTTCAAGGCTTCCGCCAGTCAGGTCGAGCGGTTGTATACCCCGGTTTTGCAGCGAGCCCGGTACGCCAACGACGCGGTATCGACGCGCGCTACGAGCTTCATGCAGAGAGTGCGCAGCAGGCCGCTGTATGAGGATGCCTCAGGCAGCGTCGTCGATCAGGCCGGCCGTCGCGCGACCGCGGCGATGGTCGAGGAACAGGCTTTTTCGACGGTACTGATGAACTGATGCGTTTGTTGCAGGCATAAAAAAACCCGATCGCACGGATCGGGTTTTTCACGCCGGTGCAGTCTTACGACTGTTTGGCCAGCTTGTGCTCGAGGTAGTGAATGTTCACACCGCCTTTGCAGAAGCCTTCGTCGCGGACCAGATCACGGTGCAGCGGGATGTTGGTCTTGATCCCGTCGACCACGATTTCGTCCAGGGCATTGCGCATGCGCGCCATGGCTTCGTCGCGGGTCGCGCCGTAAGTGATCAGCTTGCCGATCAGCGAGTCGTAGTTCGGCGGAACGGCATAACCGCTGTACAGGTGCGAGTCGACGCGCACGCCGTTGCCACCTGGGGCGTGGAAATGCTTGACCGTGCCCGGGCTCGGCATGAAGGTTTTCGGGTCTTCGGCGTTGATCCGGCACTCCAGCGAGTGACCGCGGATCACCACGTCATCCTGAGTGAACGACAACTTGTTGCCAGCGGCGATGCTGAGCATCTCCTTGACGATGTCGATACCAGTGACCATCTCCGAAACCGGGTGCTCCACCTGAACACGGGTGTTCATTTCGATGAAGTAGAAGCGACCGTTTTCGTAGAGGAACTCGAAAGTGCCGGCGCCACGGTAGCCGATGTCGATGCATGCCTTGACGCAGCGAGCCAGGACTTCCTGACGCGCCTTCTCGTCGATGCCCGGTGCCGGCGCTTCTTCGAGAACCTTCTGGTGACGACGCTGCAGCGAGCAGTCGCGGTCGCCCAGATGGATGGCGTGGCCCTGGCCGTCGGACAGCACTTGCACTTCGACGTGGCGCGGGTTGGTGAGGAATTTTTCCAGATAGACCATCGGGTTGCCGAACGCCGCGCCAGCTTCGGTGCGGGTCAGTTTGGCGAAGGCGATCAGGTCTTCTTCCTTGTGCACGACACGCATGCCGCGACCACCACCGCCGCCAGCGGCCTTGATGATCACTGGGTAGCCGACTTCACGACCAATGCGCAGCGCTGTTTCTTCGTCTTCCGGCAGTGGACCGTCGGAACCTGGAACCGTTGGCACACCAGCTTCGATCATCGCGTGCTTGGCCGAGACCTTGTCACCCATCAGGCGAATGGTTTCGGCTTTCGGGCCGATGAAGGCGAAGCCGGAGTTCTCGACCTGCTCGGCAAAATCGGCGTTTTCCGCGAGGAAACCGTAGCCTGGGTGAATGGCGGTAGCGCCAGTCACTTCAGCGGCGGCGATGATGGCCGGGATGTGCAGGTAAGACTGAGAGGCAGACGCCGGGCCGATGCAGACGGATTCGTCTGCCAGACCCAGGTGCATCAGCTCTTTGTCGGCCTTGGAGTAAACGGCGACGGTCTTGATGCCCATCTCTTTGCAGGCACGCAGAATCCGCAGGGCGATCTCACCGCGGTTCGCGATCAGAACTTTTTCCAACTTCGCAGTCATCAAAGGCTCTCCGCAGTTCAAACGATGGTGAACAGCGGTTGGTCGTACTCAACCGGCTGGCCGTCTTCGACGAGGATGGACTCGATCACACCGCTGGTTTCAGCTTCGATGTGGTTCATCATCTTCATGGCTTCGACGATGCACAGGGTGTCGCCTTTCTTCACGGTCTGGCCGACTTCAACGAAGGCTGGCGAGGCTGGCGAAGATTTACGATAGAACGTGCCGACCATCGGCGAACGGGCAACGGTGCCGTTCAGCGCTGGAGCAGCAGCGGCAGCCGGGGCGGCAGCAGCGACTGGCGCGGCGGCAGGTGCGGCAGCCGGAGCCTGCATCGGGGCCGGCGCGTAATATTGCTGAGCCGGGGTCTTGCTGTGACGGCTGATGCGTACGGACTCTTCGCCTTCCTTGATCTCGAGCTCGTCGATGCCGGACTCTTCCAGCAATTCGATCAGTTTCTTAACTTTACGGATATCCATGAATCATCAACTCCCAAGGGTCGGTCAGGGGCGTTTAACGCTTGTTGTTCAAGTCGTTGCCTGTGTTTCAAGCTGTTCTAGTGCGGCCTCCAGGGCCAGTCGGTAACCGCTGGCGCCAAGGCCGCAGATCACTCCCACCGCTACGTCGGAGAAGTAGGAGTGATGGCGGAAAGGTTCGCGTTTGTGCACGTTGGACAAATGCACTTCGATGAATGGGATGCTCACTCCCAGCAGCGCGTCACGTAATGCGACACTTGTGTGCGTAAAAGCCGCCGGATTGATCAGAATGAAATCGACGCCTTCGCCGCGGGCAGCGTGGATGCGCTCGATCAATTCGTACTCGGCGTTGCTTTGCAGATACAGCAGATGATGGCCGGCTTCTCGGGCGCGGCGCTCCAGATCCTGGTTGATCTGCGCCAGCGTCGTCGAACCGTAAGTGCCGGGTTCGCGGGTGCCGAGCAGGTTCAGGTTGGGGCCGTGCAGCACCAGTAGGGTCGCCATCTGCGGAGTCCTTGTCATGAATGAGCAATCGTCAGAACCCGGCGACTATGCCGCAAAGCCTTTGTGACTGTCCAGTTCCATGCAATAGCCAGCACGATGGCCGATGTTTGCGCGAAGTATGTGACCAAGTGCTCCGATCCGGTCATTTGTGGCGCCTGGGCTGACGTCTTCGCGAGCAGGCTCGCTCCCACAGGGGGGTTGTGTTTCTACTGTAGGAGCGAGTCTGCTCGCGATAGCGGTCTATCAGACGCGAAAGGCCTGAACGGCTGTATGCAGTTGTCCGCCCAGTGCCAGCAAGTTCTCGCCTTGTTCGCGACCGCGACCGATGCGCAGCAGATTATCCCCGCCCAACTGATGAATACGCTCGCTGTGATCGCGGATTTCGCTGACTGCGCCGCTCTGCTGTGCGGTCACGTCGGCAATGCGGATCGCCGTGTCGGCAATGGTCTGGATCGCGCCGACAATCTTGTCCAGTGCGCCGTCCGCCGCTTGTGCCTGATTGGCCGTGGCCTCGGCATGTTCGACCTGCGCACGCATGCCTTCGACCGATTGCCGGGCGGCAGTTTGCAGACCGGCAATCAGCGTCTGGATCTCGGCCGTGGCGCCAGCCGTGCGTTGCGCCAGCGAGCGAACTTCTTCAGCGACCACGGCGAAACCGCGACCCATTTCCCCTGCGCGCGCCGCTTCAATCGCCGCGTTCAAGGCGAGGAGGTTGGTCTGGTCGGCAATCGAGCGAATCACCGTCAGCACGCCACCGATAGTGGCCGACTCCTCGGCCAGGTGTTCGATCATTTGCGCGTTGCCCTGTACTTCACCGACCAACGCATGCAGACCGGTGAGGCTCTGGCCGATCACCGTCTGACCATGTTCCACCGCCAGGCCGGCGTGTCGACTGGCATCGGCGGCCTGCTGCGCATCGCCGGCGACCTGTTGAATGGTCGCCTCCAGTTCGCCCAGCGAATCACGGATCAGTGCGGTGTCGCCGGCCTGATGTTCGGCACCGCTGTGCAGGTCATTGCTCAATTCGGCCAAGGTGCGGCTGCTGCCGGCGACTTGCTCGGCGTTGCCACGAATGGTTCCGACCAGATCCACCAGATAGGCACGCAAGCGGTTGAGCGAGGCTTCAATGTCATGCAGTTCGCGATTGGTCTTACCCAGGTGGATGTCACTGCTGAAATCGCCCTCTGCCCAGGTCGACAGCGCGGGGGCGAGATTGGTCAGGGTGCGCGCCAGGCGGCGCTGCAGGGTGTCGATCAGCAGCGCGATCAGCAGAATCAGGCCGATCATCACCCCTTGCATCAAGCGCACTTCGCCCTGGATCTGGCCGTGCTGGGCGCGCACGGCCGGTTCCAGAGCAGCGATGGCTTGTTGCACCGCAGCGATTTTCTGATGGGTCGCGACACTCAAGTCCGTGCGCTTCTGGATTTGCTCACGGGTGCGCTCAAGCTCCGCCGGATAACGCCCGAGCAAGCTGTTGAGTTCGCGCCTGAGGCCGACGCCAGCGTCTTCGGCAATGGTTTTTTCACTGTTCTCGATACCCATCATGGCGGCGAAGTCGTCGCTGCCGGAGGCGCTCTGACTGACCACGCCGAGCAACGGCAGGGCATCGATCGCTTGTGCCTGGGCGCGGATGTTGCTGACTTCGCGCTCGACATCGGCGGCCAGTTCGCTGCGTCCGCTGCTGACCAGTTTGTCCCGTGCCAGCGAAAGCTTGCCAAGATGCTGCGACGCCACCAGCAGCGGCGTCAGATAGCTCGCGTTGCCGCCGGCGTACGTGCTCAGTTGTTCGAGGCTGGCGCTCAATTCGCGCTCGGCTTGCAGTAGCAAAGCCTGCGGATCACCGGCCAGTTTGCCGGCGGCGAGCAGGTCGGTCTTGCTGAACTCGGCCAGCCCGGACAGGCTCGGGCGCAGCGACTCGGCCAGGGTCGTCGGTAATTCTGTCAGTTGCGTTTGCAAGTCGTCGATGGCCTGGCTGGCGCTGCTCAAACGCAGGGCGTCGCCGCTGGCGAGGTAGTCCTCGACGTTGCGCGCGACCTCGTTCTGAAACTGCTGGGACAGGCCCAGATAACGCTCCATCAGCAGATAGGGGCGTTCGAGGGCTTTTTGCGACCACCACAGCGTGGCGCCGAGTGCCAGGCACACGGCGACCAGCAGCAGCGTATTGAGATTGGTGAGCAACTTCAGGCGCATGACGGCTACCAACGGCAGAAATGGTAAGCGCCTGAATTTATTGCGGTTCTGTTACAGGGTTATGACCGAATCAGTGGATTCCGATAAAAAAGTGGCACTTTGCTTTGAGTGCCGCGCGGTCTGTACCCGATTGCGTCCGGCACCCTTGGCGCGGTACAGCGCTTCGTCGGCCTGACTGGCCATCATCAGGCTGTCGCAATCGTCGTGCATTTCCACCACGCCGGCGCTGAAGGTGCACCACAAGTCCTGCGGCTGCGCCGGATAGTGGATTTCGGCGAAGCGCTGGCGGATCTCATCGAGCACATTGTGTGCGGCTTCGATGTCGGTGTCGGGCATGACGATGGCGAACTCTTCACCGCCGTAACGGCCGATGAAATCGGTCTTGCGCAGGCGCTGCTTGAGAAACAGCGCCAGGCTCTTGATCACCCGGTCGCCCATCGGGTGGCCGTGGCTGTCGTTGACCCGTTTGAAGTGGTCGATGTCGAGCATGGCAAAACTCAGCGGCTTGTTCTCACGGCGGGCGCGGAACGAGCAGTCCTCAAGCAATTGCAGGATGTGCGTGTGGTTGTACAGGCCGGTGAGGCTGTCGCGCACCATCCGCGCTTTCAGATTACGCGCACGGGCGGCCCGGTTGCGCACCGTGGTAATCAGGTGGCGTGGCTTGATCGGCTTGGTCAGGAAGTCATCGCCGCCCTCGCTCATGGCGTCGAGCTGCTTGTCCAGATCGTCTTCGGCCGACAGATAAATGATCGGCACGCTGACATAGCGATCATTGTGGCGAATCACCTTGGCCAGTTCGGTGCCGGTGCAGGCCGGCATGTACATGTCGAGGATGATCAGGTCGGGTTGAAAATCCGCCAGTTCGGCCATCGCCTGGATCGGCTCGATCAAGGTGCGGGTGACGATCCCGGCACTGTTGAGCAGGCGCTCGGTGTGCAAGGCCTGGGCGCGCGAATCGTCGATGATCAGTACTTTGTAAGGCTCGTACTGCGCGACGCAGGTGAGCACTTCGATTTTTTCCAGCAGGCTCGACGCTTCGAGGGTGCCGGTGAGAAATTCCTGGCCGCCGGCGCGCACGGCGGCGAGGCGGGTCGGGGTGTCGGTTTCATGCAGGCTGAAAAACAGCAGCGGCAACGGCTCGTCGAGACCGACCTGGGCTTCAGCGGCCAGTTTCAGGCCGATGCCGGGCCCGCTGAAATCCACGTCCATGACAATCGCTGCTGGCAGGCGCTCAACCATCGATGAGCGAAACGCCGACACACTGTCCAGCGCCTGCGCGCTCAGGCCGAAGAATTCCAGTTGTTTGGCCAATCTTTCAGCGCGGTCGTGATCCTGCAACAACACGTAAATCGGTTTGCGCAGCGGCGGCAGAAAGGTCTGCTCGAGCTGATCGCCGTGGCGCAGGCCGGTGCGTGACAGCCGCTGCATCAACCGGTTGAGGTCGGTGATCAGCCCGCTGCTGAGGCGCCCGCGATTGGCGTCCACCGCTTCCAGCGACTGGCTGATATGCCGCGCCAGTTGCGTGTGCTCAGGCTGTTCGAAACGCTCGGCAAAACGCAGCAGGCGCAGGTTGGCCTCGCTCAGTTCGGCGAGGTCGACGGTTGACCATTCGCTGCGCTGCAGGCGCTGCCATATCTCGAGAATCTGACGCGCCTGATGAATTACCCGCTGGGCAAAGTGGTGCTTGAGACGCTCACGGCTGGGGTCTTCTGGCTCGGTCATATCCTGACTACTAGTTAGGCTGCATGCTGAGATCGACTGGTGGCTCTATGCTAGCACCTCTTTTCCCTTAGACGAGTGTCGTACGTCAATAATCTGATGTGCGACACAATTCAGTTTCTGACCGGGTGGTTCTATTGCGGCCGTAATTGTCGCTGAAGCGCCCATGAATCGGGAGTATTGCTGATTCGGCGCTGTATCGTCTCCATGGCTGCCCGCATTGTTCTAGTGCCTTCGTGTGTATTTTCAAAGTCCTGCATCAATGGGCAGATGAGCGGCGAGCTAGGGGATTCCCCTAGTCCCGGTTGAAGCGTCACTCGGCCGTACCATTTGCGGCTTATCGCAACCGGCGCGTGCCCGGCCAAGGCACGTTGTTGTATGGTTGTGGTCGAACCGTTGAACCCAAGTGATTGAAAGGATATCGCCATGCTGGACTGGAAAAACCGCGCGGGCAGTGCGCCTGAACGTGCCGCCGACCCCAAGTCGGCCACCCGCAGCTACGTCGGCGGGCTGTTGTTCAGCCGCGCGCTGGCCACACTGGTCGGCCTTTATCTGCTGGTGACCATTGGCCTTGGCTGGTACTGGAGCCAGGAGCCGGCGCTGTTTCCGGTGGCGCAAAACGCCCAGGTCGCGGCCGAGAAAGAAGGCAAGCAAATGGTCGTCGGCTACACCACGGTGGAAACCCTGAAGACCGTCGCCGGCACCTTGCTCGACAAGCCGGGCGGCTACATTTCCAACGACCGCTTCCCGCCGGGCCTGTGGATGGACAACACGCCAAGCTGGGAATACGGCGTGCTGGTGCAGGTGCGTGACCTGACCCGAGCCCTGCGCAAGGATTTTGCCCGTTCGCAATCGCAGTCGGCCGAAGACGCCGATCTGGCCAAGGCCGAACCGCGCTTCAACTTCGACAATAAAAGCTGGGTGCTGCCGTCCAGCGAGTCGGAATACCAGGAAGGCATCAATTCCCTGAGCCGTTACCAGTCGCGCCTGTCGGACCCGAATCAGAAAAACGCGTTGTTCTACGCGCGTGCCGACAACCTCAATAACTGGCTGGGCGATGTCGGCACCCGTCTCGGTTCGCTGTCGCAACGGCTGTCGGCCAGTGTCGGCCGGGTCAAACTCAATACCGCGCTGAAAACCGAAGTGCCCGCCGTGGGTGAAGTGCCGCAGGTCGACGAGGAAGTCGTCGAGACACCGTGGATGCAGATCGACAACGTGTTCTACGAAGCGCGCGGTCAGGCCTGGGCGCTGTCGCACTTGCTGCGCGCGATCGAGGTCGATTTTGCCGATGTGCTGGCGAAGAAGAATGCGACGGTCAGCGTGCGTCAGATCATTCGCGAGCTGGAAGCCTCGCAGGAACCGGTATGGAGTCCTATGATTCTCAATGGCAGCGGCTTCGGCGTGCTGGCCAACCACTCGCTGGTCATGGCGAACTATATTTCCCGGGCCAACGCCGCGGTGATCGATTTGCGTCAACTGCTCAATCAGGGCTGATCAATGAGCCACAACGCCAGGGAGGCAGCCCATCGCGCCGCTTCCGATGCTGAACAGATCGCCTGGGTCGACGAGCACGACAACCTGCTCGGCGCCCTGGTGCGCTCCGATTTGCGCGAGCGCGGGCTGATCGGCCGTGGCACCTACATCATGCTGTTCAATTCCGCCGGTGAGCTGTGCGTGCACCGGCGCACGTTGAGCAAGGCGATCTATCCCGGATATTGGGACGTGGCTGCGGGCGGCATGGTCCAGGCCGATGAAAGCTATGCCGAGTCGGCGGCGCGCGAGCTGGAAGAGGAATTGGGCGTGAGTGGCGTCGAACTCACCGCTCACGATCATTTTTACTTCGAAGACACCGGCAACCGTCTATGGTGTTCGGCGTTTTCCGCTATCTGGGACGGTCCGCTGAAACTGCAGCCGGAAGAAGTCCTCGAAGCGCGGTTCATTCCTGTCGAGCAAGTCATGCAGGAAATCGAGCGGAAGCCTTATTGCCCGGACTCTTTGGCCGCTCTGAAGCGCTATCTCAAGGCGCAGCAAAGCGACGTCGCAAAGAACACATGAATTGGCGCCGATTGGCACTTAGCAATCGCGTTTTTTGTCGTTACACTGCGCGACCTTTTCAAGCTGTGCCGAGTCGTTTGCATAAGCGTTCGCTGCAGTAGCGCTGCCCCTGCCTGAGTGGGGCTTCGCGGTCGCTGACCTTGCCCAAGGTCGCGATCAGTCTTTGTCCTCCCGAGAGGATTGCCGGTGGCCAAAAAAGCCGCATCCTTCGCCGCCCTGGGCGGCCTGGTATTTTCTACCGACGCAGGTCGTCATTGCCCCGATTGCAGCCAACCGGTGGACGCCTGTATCTGCAAACAAACCGTGATCCCGGCCGGTGACGGCATTGCTCGCGTGCGTCGCGAAAGCAAGGGACGTGGCGGCAAGACGGTGACCACCATCACCGGCGTGCCCCTGGCCGAAGACGCGCTCAAGGAACTGGCGACAATGTTGAAGAAACGTTGTGGCACCGGCGGGGCGCTGAAGGACGGCGTCATCGAAATCCAGGGCGATCACGTCGAGCTGCTTCTGGCGGAGCTGATCAAGCACGGTTTCAAGGCGAAGAAGTCCGGCGGCTAGCAGCCTCTGTGAAACCCACCGGCGGCTTGATCCGGTTCTGCAACGTTGCAGGATCGACATCGTCGCCATGGTTTTCACAGAGCCTGTTCATGACCGGTTTCTAAACTCCACGCAGTCAGTGCGGTCTACCGCCGCACTGACGAACCGTCATTTTCATTCTTTAGACTGCGCCGGCCTGAACACAGGCGACGCACTATGACTTCTTTATAGGGGACTTCGATGTCCGTACGACGCACACGTAAAGACGATGGCAGCCAATGGACAGTTGCGGACAGCCGCAGCGTTTACGGGATTCGCCATTGGGGGGCCGGGTATTTCGCGATCAATGAAGCCGGTCGCGTCGAAGTACGTCCGAACGGCCCGAGCAGCTCGCCTATCGATCTGTTCGAGCAAGTCGACCAACTGCGCAAGAGCGGTTTGTCCTTGCCGTTGCTGGTACGTTTCCCCGACATCCTGCAAGACCGCGTCCGTCAGTTGACCGGCGCTTTCGATTCAAACATCGAGCGCCTGGAATACCAGAGCAAGTACACCGCGCTGTACCCGATCAAGGTCAACCAGCAGGAAGCGGTGATCGAGAACATCATTGCCACCCAGAACGTCTCCATCGGTCTGGAAGCCGGCTCCAAGCCTGAACTGCTGGCGGTACTGGCGCTGGCGCCGAAGGGCGGCACCATCGTCTGCAACGGTTACAAGGACCGTGAATTCATCCGCCTCGCGTTGATGGGCCAGAAGCTCGGTCACAACGTATTCATCGTCATCGAGAAAGAATCCGAAGTCGGCCTGGTCATCGAAGAGGCCGCGTCGCTCAAGGTCAAGCCGCAGGTCGGCCTGCGCGTGCGTCTGTCATCGCTGGCCTCCTCGAAGTGGGCGGACACCGGTGGCGAGAAATCCAAGTTCGGTCTCTCTGCGGCACAGTTGCTGTCGGTGGTCGAGCGTTTCCGTGGCGCCGGGCTGGATCAAGGCATTCGCCTGCTGCACTTCCACATGGGCTCGCAGATCGCCAACCTGGCGGACTACCAGCACGGCTTCAAGGAAGCGATCCGTTACTACGGCGAGTTGCGCAACCTCGGTCTGCCGGTCGATCACATCGACGTCGGCGGTGGTCTGGGTGTCGATTACGACGGTACCCACTCGCGCAATGCCAGCTCGATCAACTACGACATGGACGATTACGCCGGTGTCGTGGTCGGCATGCTCAAGGAGTTCTGCGACGCGCAGAGCCTGCCGCATCCGCACATCTTCTCCGAAAGCGGCCGCTCGCTGACCGCGCACCACGCGATGCTGGTGGTACAGGTGACCGACGTCGAGAAGCACAACGACGAAATCCCGCTGATCGAGAACAAGGACAGCCTGCCGGAAACCGTGCAGTGGCTGGTCGATCTGCTCGGCCCGACCGACATCGAGATGGTCACCGAAACCTACTGGCGCGCCACTCACTACATGAGCGACGTCGCTGCGCAGTACGCCGATGGCAAGCTGACCCTGGCGGAAAAAGCCCTGGCCGAGCAGTGCTACTTTGCCGTGTGCCGCCGTTTGCACAATTCGCTGAAAGCGCGTCAGCGTTCGCACCGTCAGGTGCTCGACGAACTCAACGATAAGCTGGCCGACAAGTACATCTGCAACTTCTCGGTGTTCCAGAGCCTGCCCGACACCTGGGCAATCGATCAGGTGCTGCCGATCATCCCGCTGCACCGTCTCGACGAAGAGCCGCTGCGCCGCGCGGTGCTGCAGGACCTGACCTGTGACTCCGACGGCAAGATCAACCAGTACGTCGACGAGCAGAGCATCGAAACCAGTCTGCCGGTGCACGCCTTGAATGAAGGCGAAGATTACCTGCTGGGCGTGTTCCTGGTCGGCGCCTATCAGGAAATCCTCGGCGACATGCACAACCTGTTCGGTGATACCGATTCGGTGAACATCTACCAGAACGCCGATGGCAGCGTGTACCACGCCGGCATCGAGACCCACGACACCATCGAAGACATGCTGCGTTACGTGCACTTGTCGCCGGAAGAGCTGATGACGCACTACCGCGACAAGTGCGCCAGTGCGCGCATCAGCGCCAGCGAGCGTACGCAATTTCTCGATGCCTTGCGTCTGGGCCTGACCCGCTCCTCCTACCTGTCTTCCTGAGGTCAGGTGGCGATCACGCCGGGTTGTCTGAAACTTTCCCGCAAGCTGCGGAAAATTCGGATGATCCGGTGGGATGTCTCCCAAAATCTGCGCGAAATGCTTGCCGGTCCAGGCCAGCAAAGTCATCCGGTCTGCTTTTCGCGTAGGTCATTTCCTAAGTTGTACTTCAGCTCTCTACTCGGCCATGGCTCTCGGCGAGAATCCCCGGCCGCCCCTCCTGTAGAGATCCGCCCATGTTCGATCCAGTCAACGAGTCGTCGTTTCGTCTCGATGTAGCGGGCCTGTCCGACCCTTTCGAAGTCCTGGCCTTTACCGGTAGCGAAGCCCTCAGCGAAGCCTTTGCATTCGAGATCGATGTCCTGATCGATGATCCGCATCTTGACCTCGCCGGTCTGCTTCATCGTTCGGCTTTCCTCTGTTTCGGGCCGTCGGGGGAGGGCGTGCACGGGCAATTGCAAAGCCTTGTCCAGCATGAGCACGACCCCGGCCTGCGCTTGAGCCGGGTCCGGCTGGGGCCGAAACTCACCTGTCTGGCGCTGCGCCTGAGTCAGCGCATCTTCAGTGGCCGCTCGGTGCCGCAGATCCTCGAACAAGTGCTCAGGGAACACGGCATCGTCGGCAGCCAGCGCCGCTTCGAGCTGCGCGGCGACTACCCGGTCCGCACGTTCTGCACGCAATACCGCGAATCGGACCTGCAACTGCTTCAGCGTTTGTGCGCGCAAGCGCAAATCCACTATTACTTCGAGCACCAGCACGACCGGCATTGCCTGGTGTTCACCGATGACCCGGCGCAGATGCCACTGGCCGATGCACCGCGGTACCAAGGTGAAGACGACAAGCAGGACGCTGCGCCGGCACTGCGCCAATGGCGGTTGCACAAGGCGTTGCAGTCGGGACCGTCAGGGCTGCAAACCGTAGAGCACGCTGAGGGTCATAGCGACCTGGCCGTGTTGCGCAGTGGGCATTGGCTGCGTCTGGCCGGCCATCCCTTCGCCGAATGCAATCGCCAATGGTTACTGACGCGCATTGAGCATCACGCCGATCCTGCCCTCGAACTGCCTTACACCAATCGCGTATTCGGTGCGGTGCAGTTGCCGAATCCAGCACTCAGCACCGCGTCACGCGTGCGCATGCACAGCCTGCAACGGGCCTGGGTGGTGACGGTCGATGAGCCGCAGCCCGATCATCAGCGACCGGTGGCGGTGCAGTTCGATTGGCTCTATCAGGGCGAAGGCGCTGCGCCGAGTCACTGTTGGCTGCCACTGGCGCCCTCGCTGGCGCAGTCGTCCATGCCCGCGCTGGACGATGGCGTCGAAGTGGTGGTGAGTTTCTTCGAGGGCGACCCGGATCAACCAATGATCAGCGGTGTGCTGCAGCCATCACTCGCCGCGGTCGAGGATGACGCTGACCCACCGCCGCTGCCCGACAGCCTGGAAAGTCATGGGCTGCTGCAACTGCTGATGAGCGCTGAGCCATTGCTGTTGCTGTGCCTGATCCCCGGCGGCGGCAGTTTCAGCCATTGTGCGCAGGCGGTATGCAGTTGCCGGCTGGTCACGGCGCTTGAACAGAGCGGCGCAACATGACGGGCGCCCAGCCCCGGACGCAGTGGCTGTTGCTCGACAGTCTGGACGCACCGCAGGCCTTGCCGGTGTTGCGCCAGGCGTTCAGCGCCGTGCGCCGATTCAGTCTGTTCGACGGCACCGAGTTCGAACCGGTCAGTGCGCACGGGCCGCTGCTGATCGATCTGAACGAATCCCCGGCCCTGACTGCATTGTGTCACCGCGACCCAGATACCTGGCGCGGTCTGTTGCTCACCAGCGAGGCGTCGGCGCAACACCTGCTTGGCCATTTGCAGCGCATGCTCACCGTGTCGTTCGGCCTCAGCCATCGCGCTCTGCTCAGCTATTACAACCGGCAGACCGCGAGCTATTTTTTCGACGCCTGCGATGCTGCCGAACTGAGCCGCTGGCTCGGGCCGATCCGCCAGTTGCGCTGGTTCGGCGGCACCTGGGCCGACCGGGCAATCGGCAGCCAGGGCTGGCAACAGTTGCGCAACCCGGGGCTGGCCGTCGAGCCACTGAACATCGAAGAAAGCCTGACCCGGCGCCAGCGCGAGCGCCTGCAAACCTGCCTGCTCGAACAGCACATCTGGCGCTGGAGCCAATCGCTGGGAACCGAATACGCCACCATGGCCTCCCATGTCCAGCAAGGCCTGGCGCTGGGCTTCAGCGACCGCAGCGTGCTCGATGGCTGGTTGTGGCTACGCTTGTTGCATCCGCGTGCCGTGCTGGTGCCACCGCCGGTGGGGCTGACCCAGCAACAACGGCTTGACCATGTGCGACGTCAGTGGCGCGGCGATCAGCCCTGAGACGAGGTTCGGCGCAGATGGCAGGTGTATTGCGGCAAGGGTTTGGCGTGTTGCTCGGCAGCCTGTGGCTGCTCGCGCTGTGCGCGTGTTCGCCGGTGCAAGTGCTCAATGCACTGACGCCGGACAGCACCTACAGCAAAACCGCAGGCATCGCTTATGGCGACGACCCGCGGCAGAAGCTCGATGTATATGTGCCGCATACGTCGCTGGCGGATGCGCCAGTCGTGGTGTTTTTCTACGGCGGCAGCTGGAACAGCGGTTCGCGGCGCGACTACGCTTTTGTCGGCGAAGCGCTGGCGTCGCGGGGAATTGTCGCGGTGGTGGCGGATTACCGTTTGTACCCACAGGTGCGTTATCCACTGTTTCTGCAGGACGGTGCACGGGCCGTGGCCTGGACGCGTACGCATATCAGAGAATTTTCCGGCAACCCGCAAAACCTCTATCTGATGGGCCATAGCTCGGGCGCCTACAACGCGGCGATGCTCGCGCTGGATGGCGAGTGGCCGGCGGCGGTCGGTCTGTCGCCCACGGACTTGCGCGGCTGGATCGGGCTGGCCGGGCCGTATGATTTTCTGCCGATCAAGAACCCTGCCGTGCGTCCGGTGTTCTTCTGGCCGGATTCACCGCCGCAGTCGCAGCCGATCAATCACGTCAGTCGCGGTGCGCCGCCTGCGTTGCTGATTGCGGCCCGTGAAGATGATCTGGTCAATCCGACGCGCAACACCGGCGGCCTCGCCGACAAGCTGCGCGCCGCCGGTGTTCCGGCGCAGGATCTGTATTACGCGCGACCCAACCACATCACTTTGGTCGCGAGCCTGTCACGGCCGTTGCGGCGCCTGGCGCCGGTGCTCGATCAGGTGGTCGGCTTTGTCCGCCATACCCCGACTCAGTGAACGCCGCCGTTGAACCAGCCATCGTTGCGCTTGAGCCACCAGCCCTGCGCGCCGAGGGTGAGGCTGCGCAGCACCATGAACAGCAGGAAAGATATCCACAGCCCGTGATTGCCCAGACCCTGCAACGCCCAGGCGAACGGCACGAGCAACACCACGGTAATCAGCATGCCGTTGCGCATTTCCCGCGCACGGGTCGCACCGATGAACAAGCCGTCGAGCAAATAGCTCCACACTGCAATCAGCGGCAGCACGGCGAGGTACGGCAGGTAGATGAACGCGGTGTCGCGCACGCTCTGAATGTCGGTCTGCATCTCGATGAACAGGTGCCCGCCGAGCAGAAACAGCATAGCAAAACCAAGGCTGGCGATCAGCGACCAGCCCCCGGCGATCACCAGTGAACGCCGCAGGGCGAGGCGGTCGCGGGCGCCGATGGCGTGGCCGCACAAGGCTTCGACGGCATGGGCGAGGCCGTCGAGCGCATGAGCGGTCAGCAGCAAGCCGTTGAGCAGCAGCGCATTGGCCGCCACGGTCGCATCGCCCAGTCGCGCGCCTTGCACGGTGATTATGAAAAACACCGATTGCAGTGCCAGACTGCGAATGAAAATGTCGCGGTTGACTGCCAGCAACGGGCGCCAGCTCTGCCAGCGGTTAAATGCGGCCCAGACGATGTGCCCCGGATACGCGCTCAGCCCCTTGCGCGTCAGCAACAGGCCGAGCAGGGCGCCGCTCCATTCAGCGATCACCGACGCTCGCGCCGAACCGACCACGCCCCAGTCCAGCCCCATGACAAACCACAGATTAAGCACAATGTTGATCAGATTGGTGCTCAGCAGAATCGCCAGCGGCGCCCGGGCGTTCTGCGTGCCGAGGAACCAGCCGACCAGCGCATAACTGGCGAGCGCTGCGGGCAGGCCGAACAGCCGCGTATGGAAGAACTCGCGAGTGAGTTGCTCCAGTTCCGCAGAGGGTTGCATGAAGTGCAGCGCGACCACGCTCAACGGCACGCCCAACGTGCCAAGCAGCAGCGCCAGGCCCATCGCCAACAGCAACCCCTGCAACAGGATCTGCCGCAACGCCGCGCCATCGCTGCGCCCGGCAGCCTGCGCGGCAAACCCGGTGGTGCCCATGCGCAGAAAGCCCATGGCCCAGGCCAGAAGCGTATAAAGGCTGGCGCCCACCGCCACCGCGCCCAGTTGATGAGCGTGCGGCAAATGGCCGATGACGGTGCTGTCGACCAGCGCCACCAGCGGCACGGAAATATTGGACAGGATCATCGGCGCGGCAAGCGCCCAGACCTTGCGGTGGGTCAGGCGGTCGCGCCAGTCGGCAATCAGAGTGGACATGCAGGCTCCTTCGGGGAGCGGGGATTGTAGCGATTCATGAGACCTGAAATGCGATCCCCTGTGGGAGCGAGCCTGCTCGCGAAGGCGTCAGTTCAGGTGAATCATTGGTGACTTGCTCACCGCTATCGCCAGCAGGCTGGCTCCCACGTTGGATTTGCGTGTGGCCCCGAAGCTTGCGTCCACCGCAAAACCTGTGGGAGCTGGCTTGCCAGCGAAGGCGTCTGTTCAGGCGAAGCATCGGCGACTGACTCACCGCTATCGCCAGCAGGCTGGCTCCTGCAGGTGTTGTGTTTTCAATGAATAATCCAGCTGAGCAACCACAACCCCAGCAACAGCCAGATGATCCCGGCAATGATCGACGCGTTCATGAACGCGCGAATCGCCGACCACAACAGCATCAAGCCGACGATCAGCGCGATGATGCTGATGATTGAAGTGTCCATCCCCAGCGTGCGGGAGAGTCCCTCGACGAAGTTGCCACCGGCATTGCTCAACAGGTTGAACAGGCCGCTGAGCCCATCGACGATGAAGCGGATTACCGAACCGAGCACCTGCCCGAGCCATTCGAAAAAGCTTTCTACCTGCATGTGTGCGTCCTGATGAAAGAGCTGAGCCTTGGGCCACAACGGCAGTGGCCGAGTTCCCTGCATCATAGAAGGTTTACCACAATCCTGTAGGAGTGAGCCTGCTCGCGATGGCGTCGTGTCAGGCAAATCAATTTCAATGACACGACGCCATCGCGAGCAGGCTCACTCCTACAAAGATCAAGAGCGCCGCGCTTGCCTTCAGCCGTTATCCCCCCGAAGCTATACGCCTTCAGGAGAGCCCGATGAACCTTGTTGAACTGACCGAACGCCTGCACGCCATTCGCGACCGCAATGACTGGCGACAATTTCACAGCCCGAAGAACCTGGCGATGGCTGCCAGCGTCGAGATGTCCGAGCTGGTGGAAATTTTCCAGTGGCTGACCGAAGACCAGTCGCGCCAGTTGCCCGCCGACCAGCTTGCCCACGCCGGACAGGAAGTCGGCGATATTGTCCTGTATCTGTTGTTGCTGTGCAGCGAGCTGGGGTTGGACATGAATGAAGTGGTGCGCGCCAAACTCGCCGACAGCGAACGGCGGTTCAGCTGATGGGCGACCGGCATTTCGATCAGTTGGCGACGCGTTTCGCCGAAAAAATCTACGGCGGTGCCAAAGGCGCGATCCGCCTCGCGGTGTTGCAGGCCGATCTGGCCGAAGCGCTGCCAGACCGTCCGTTGCGCGTGCTCGACATCGGTGGCGGGCTCGGCCATATGTCGCTGTGGCTGGCCGAACGCGGGCACGACGTGACGTTTACCGAACCGGCTGAGCCGATGCTTGAAGGCGCCCGTCAGCGGTTCGCCGATGCCGGGCAGCGCGCCACCTTCATTCAGGCACCGTGGCAAGCGCTGCCCGATCAGCTCAGCGAACCGTTCGATCTGGTGATCTGCCACGCCGTGCTCGAATGGCTGGCCGAACCCCACGCCATTCTGCCGGTGCTGCATAAGCTGACCCGGCCCGGCGGCTGGTTGTCGCTGGCCTTTTATAACCGCGACGCGCTGATCTACCGCAACCTGCTCAAAGGCCATTTCAAAAAGATGCGCAAGAACGTCATGGCTGGCGAAAAGCAGAGCCTGACCCCGCAGCAGCCGCTCGACCCGCGGGAATTGGAGACGCAACTCGACGGTCTGTGGCAGGTCGAAAGCCAAAGTGGCGTGCGGGTTTTTCACGATTACATGCCGGTGGAATTCCAGGCCCGCGCCGACCTTGCGGATTTACTCGAGATGGAACTTGCTCACCGCCGTCACCCAAGCTTCGCCGGGCTTGGGCGCTACCTGCACTGGATCTGCCGGCCGATCTGATCGGAGCGCGTCATGAAAGCTCAATCCGGGTTGTTGCTCATGTGTATGGGGTTGGCCGCCTGTCAGGCCAGTAACCCCTACGTGGCGCAATCGCGGCCGTTGCCGCCGGCACCGCCGCAAGCCGCCACCACCTTTGATCGCAGCGCCTACCCGGCGCCGCCGCGCGATTACGCGCGCTACCGCAGTTGGGCCTGGCTCGACGGCCAGATGCCGCCGGGCACGGTGTGGGCGGATTCGGCGCAAGTTGCCGAAGCGGTCAGCAATGCTCTGGATCAACGCGGTCTGCGCCCGTTGCGCGACAACCGCCCGGCGGATGTGCTGGTCAGCGCCAGCCTGCGCATGGAAACCCGCTTGCGTCAGGTCCGCGACGACTATGGTTACGGTGGGTACGGCGGCTACGATCGCTACGGGCGCGGCTACGGCATGTACAACAGCGTGCCGATCGTGCGCACGTATCAAGAGCAGGTTGTGGTGGTTCAGGTCGATCTGTTCGACGCCGGCAACGGTCAGCCTGTATGGAGTGCCAGCGCCGAAACCGCCGCCACCGGCAATCAGATCGAGCGCAGCGATGCGATCCGCGAGGCTGTGGAAAAGGCCTTGGCGGCGTATCCTCCAGGTTAACGTCGCAGCATTCGCAACGCCCGCAGGTTCATGTCTTCAACTGGAGAAATATCATGTTCCGCCGTCTCGCTCTACTCGCCATGGCCGCACTGCTCAGCGCTTGCGCGGCGAACCAGGTCAATCACGATTTCGATGCCAGTCGCGACTTCGCCGCCTATCGCAGCTGGAGCTGGAAAGATCCCGCCCTTCAATATCGCCCTGATGATCCGCGGATCAAGAGCGACCTGACCGAGCAACGCATCCGCCAGGCGGTGGCCGATCAACTCGATCAGCGCGGTTTGCGCCCGGCGCCTGCGGGTGCCAAGGCGGACTTGAATGTGCAGACCTACCTGATCGTCGAGGATCGTCAGCAACAAGTGACGACCAACTATGGCGGCGGTTGGGGTGGCCCGTGGAACGGCTACTGGGGCGCGCCGATGTACAACGAAACGCGCAACATCACCTTCAAGGTCGCGACCATCCAGGTCGACCTGCTCGACGGCAAGGACGGCAAACTGGTGTGGCGCGGCAGCGACGAGCAGATGCTCGCCAGCCGGCCGAACCCGGAAGACCGCAGCAGTGCGATTCGCGAAACCGTGACGCGGATTCTGAGCAACTATCCGCCGCGTTGATCTGCGGTAAAAAGGGAGCCATCCAGCTCCCTTTTTACCAGCACACCCATTTCACCTGTGGGAGCCAGCCTGCTGGCGAATGCGGTGTGTCATTCAACATTGATTCGTCTGACACGGCCCCTTCGCGAGCAGGCTGGCTCCCACAGGGTTGTTTGTCTGTACGCGAGGATGCACAGCCCCCAGCCCCGTCTACACTCACCAACACCCACAGGAGGTCACGGCAAAGGAGTGCGCCATGTCACCTCGTTCGCGATTCAACGGCCCGGCCCGGCAGCGCGGGGCGATCGGGTTGATGGCGGCGGCCACGCTCAGCCTGGCGGTGGTCATGCTGTTGCTGGTGGTCGACAGCGGCCGCTTGTACATGGAGCAACGCAAGTTGCAGCGCGTGGTCGACAACGCTGCGCTTGAAGCGGTCAGCCGTGGCGGCACTTGCCTGCCGGGCCTGAGCGCCGCCAATTACGCCGGGCAAAGCGCGTTGCGCAACGGCTACGTCGTTGACGCCAGCAACACCCTCGCGACGACCTGCGGCACGCTGCAAACGGCGGCGACCGGGCTGCGCACCTTCAGCGTGGATGCCACCCAAGCGGTCGCGGTGAAGGTCGCGGCCAGCCGCACCGTTACCAGCAGTTTCGCCGGTGGCGTGCAGGCGTTGTTCAGTGCCACCCCGGTCAGCCTCAATACCACGCTGAATGCCTCGGCAGTGGCTGCCAAGCCGCAGCCGACCGTGGCCCAGCTGAATATCCGCAGTAACCTGGCGACGATCGACACGGCGCAATCGAACATTCTCAATCCGCTGTTTTCCGGCCTGCTGGGCGGTAATGTCAACCTCACTGCGCTGGGCTGGGAAGGCTTGCTCAACACCGATATCAACCTGCTGAAATACCTCGATCAGTTGGCGATCAACCTCAACGTCACCGCCGGTGATTACACGCAATTACTCAATACCCAAACCAGCGTCACGCAACTGATTCAGGCGGCGGCGACGGTGGTGCAACTCGGCGGCGCGACTGCCCAGGTGACTACCGCACTGGGTCAGCTACAGGTGGCGGCAATCAACGCGGCACCGGTCAGACTCGGCGACATCCTGCAATTGCAGACCGGCACTACGGCGGCGGGGCTGGACGCGAATCTGCAACTGCTGCAACTGGTTCAAGGCGTGGTGCAACTGGCCAATAGCAAGAGCGCGGTGGCGGCGACGTTGCCGGTCAGCGTGCTGGGGCTGGCGAATGTCACGGTGCGGGTCAAGGTGATCGAGCCGCCGCAGCTTTCCGCGATTGGCGATCCGGCGCGAGCCAAGGTCGACCCGCTGGGGGCAGACCGGATTTATGTGCGCTCGGCGCAGGTGCGTACGCTGCTTTCGGTGAATCTTCCGGTGTTGTCCGGGGTGACTGGACTGACCAATGCGGTACTGGGGCTCGTAGCTGGATTGACCCCGACACTCAACGCGCTGCTGAGTCTGCATCTGGTCGGCACGCTCAATTCAGCGCTGTGTCTGCTGGGCGCCGGTTGCGAGCAGCTGGATCCGCAATTGCTGGCATCGCCACGGATCGACATCAGCCTAGACGCCGGCGGCGCGAAAAGTTACGTGACCGATTACACCTGCCCGACAGGCACCAGCGGTACCAAGAGCCTGACCGCGCATACCGTCACTTCGCTGGCCGACCTCAAGCTCGGCAAGATCGACCCGATCAACGCTTTTTCTTCCGCCGCCCAGCCGACAGTCGCGCCCTTGCCATTGATCGACCTGGGCATCGTCACCTGCCACAAGATCCTCTTGCTCGGCACTTGTAATCCTGCCACTCACGTACCGTTTGGTGCGGGGGGTATCGGCATCAAGCTCGACACCAGCGTTGCGCAGAATTCCCAGGACCTGGTGTTCTCCAGCAGCACGCCGTTCGCCACCCCGGCCAACCTGAAACTGCCAGCGAGCGTGCTGCCCGCTGTGCCGACCAGCAATCTCGTCGGAAGCCTCTCGAATTCGCTGGCGGGGATCAATCTGATCGTCTACCAACCCGTGGGCAGCAATCCGCTGGGCGCGATTGTCAGCGGCGTCGCTTCGTTGATCAGTGATGTCACCAACCGTTTGTTGCCAGTCGTGACCAGCACCATCAGCCCATTGCTCGACCCGTTGCTCAACAACCTGCTCAAAGGCCTGGGTATCAACCTGATGGACGTCAAGGTTGGCGCCAACATGACCTGCGGCCAGACCGGCAAGGCCTATCTGGTGATCTAGGCGTCGCTGGCAATCGGCAATTCGATGCAGAACCGTGCGCCTTCCACCGAGTTGCGCACGCTCAAGCGCCCGCCCATGTTGTCGATGATGCCATAGCTCACCGACAGACCCAGCCCGGTACCGACACCGATCGGCTTGGTGGTGAAAAACGGTTCGAAAATGCGTTCGAGCAAGCGCGCATCGATGCCGCCGCCGTTGTCCTCGACCCACAACCGCACATGCTGCTGGTCGCGTTCGACATACATCGAGATCCATGGCTTGAACGCTGATTCCTTTTCACGCTTGCTGAGCAATGCGTCACGCGCGTTGACCATCAGGTTGATCAGCACTTGCTCCAGCTGATCGACGTAACCGCGCACCTGGACTTCGAATGCGGTCTCGCTGATGCGCAGGTCCACGCCTTTGCCGCGCATACCTTCGGCCAGCAGCGATAACGTACCTTCGATGGCGTAAACGGGGTTGAACAGTTGTTGCTCGATTTCCGAGCGCCGGCCAAACACGCGCATGTGATCGACCACTTTCGCCGCGCGCTGCACTTGCGCATCGATGCGGTTGAGTTTGTCGGTCAGGTAGTCGATCTGCACGTCACCGTTGCCCAGGCGTTTGAGCACGTTGACGATGGCCATGCGCATAACGTTCAGCGGCTGGTTGATTTCATGGGCCAGGCCGGTGGCCATTTCGCCGAGGGTGGCCATTTTCGCGCTTTGCGTGAGTTGTTGCTGCGAGCGGCGCAGCTCGGTGTTGTCGCGGCCCACTGCTTGCACCTCGATCAAATGACCATGCTCGTCGAACACGCCGCGATCGGACCACACCCACCAGGCGTGTTCGCGGCCGGGCAGTTGCAGGCTGATTTCCGCGGTGCTCACCGGTTGTTCCGGGGTCAGCGCGGCGAGACGTTGAACGAACGCGCTGCGCTGCTCGTCGGACATCCAGCTGCCGAGATCGACTCCCGGCAGTGCCTGCGGCGCACACTCCATATATGTCGCCAACGGGCGGTTGCCGAAGGTCAGAATCAAGTCAGGGCGATAGCGACAGATCATCGCTGGCGAATCCTCGACCAGGATCCGGTAGCGCTCTTCACTGTTTTTCACCTGCTCGGCGGCCAGCGTCGCTTCAGTGACGTCGAGCCACAAACCCACCGCTTCCACCGGCAGGCCAAGGTCATCACGCAGCAATCTGGCCTCATCAAGCAGCCAGTGATAACTGCCGTGACGATCACGCAGGCGATAACGCCCACGCACTGCACCTTCGCGCAGCAGCTGACGCGTGCGCTGGAAATACAGGTCGCGATCGTCAGGATGGATCATCTCGATCAGCGCCCCATCGTTGCAATCGGCCAGGCTCCAGCCGAGCAGCGGTTGCAGGCTGGCGCTGAAAAACGTCGGAATCAGCGCACCCTCGCGGTATTGCTGAACGTAAATTACCGCAGGCGAACTGGCGATCAGGTTGTCCAGCCGTGCGTGTGCGGCAGCGGCGCGTTGCTGCTGGTTCTGGATGTCGCTGATGTCGAGCATGAACCCGACCAGCCGCCGGTTTGCGCCGCTGCCTGTAGCCTGGCCTTGCACTCGGTACCAGGTTGCGGGCTGCGCAGGCTCG
Source organism: Pseudomonas sp. R1-1 (assembly GCF_051132135.1). Taxonomy (NCBI): domain Bacteria; kingdom Pseudomonadati; phylum Pseudomonadota; class Gammaproteobacteria; order Pseudomonadales; family Pseudomonadaceae; genus Pseudomonas; species Pseudomonas sp. R1-1. The sequence continues at coordinate 5,444,268 of NZ_CP071663.1, read as the reverse complement.
CGGCCGGCCAGACGCACCGACAGCGTCAGGGCCTCGCCGTGCTGCTGCAAGCCGTGCAGGCGGCTGCGCAACTCGTCGCGATCGGCCGGGTGGATCTGCGCCAGCCAGTCCTCAAGGGTTGAATCGCCAAGGTCCAGCTGCAGCGCAGCGGCCAGCGAGGGGGCCAGTTGCACGCGCTGGCGCTCGGCGAGGATTTCCCACCAACCGCTGCCCAGCAGGGTTTGCAAGGCTTCGACGCGTTCCAGTTGCAACTGATGCTGGTGTTCGCGCAGACGTCCCAGCAAGGGGCCGGCGAGGGCGCCGAGCAGCGCCGTCCAGTCGCGCTCGCTGAGGTGAGGCGCGGCCGTTTCGACCGGGTAAAAAGCGCAAAGCAGCCAGGCGACCACGCCGCGCTCATCGCTGTACGGCACGGCGAAACCTTCGGCATTGCCGAACAGTACCTGCACCCGCGAATGCTCGTCGAACCCCGGCTGCCCGCCGATCCGCTGCGGCGCAGCGCTGCTCAGGCTGTCGAGCGGCGTGCCGAGACGCTGACCGTCGTCCCAGAGGTTCGGCGTATCGTGAGCGCGATACTGTCGATACACCTGCCAGCCTTTTTGCTCGTCATCGAGCAAGGCCAGCGCCACACAGGGGATGTGCCAACGTTGCGCGATCACTTGCAGTTGTTCGCCGACGACTTCTGGCAAGCGCGCCAGGCTGCAGGCACGCACCTGCTCGCTGATCCGCGCAGCAATCGATTGGCAGGCGTCGCGCTGACGCGCTTGCTGGCGTTCAAGCAACAAGTCGCCGATATCGATCAATTGCAGGAGCCAGCCATCGCCCAGCGGCTGCACCCAGCCGCGCAGGTGCAAGGTCTGCTCGCCGAGGCCGGAAAAATCCAGATCGAGCAACAGGCCTTGCCACTCCTTGGGGGGGCCTTCGATCGCCAGCGTGCTGTGCGCTTGCACATAAGTGCTTAGCGGCAAGGGCTTGTCTTGAGGTTTGTGTTGCGCGAGCAGATGCCGCAGCGGCCCGGCCATTTGCACGACGCCACCTTCGTCGTTGAGGTACAGATGCAAACCACTGGTGGGCGAGCCGAGCCGGTCGGGCAATTCGTGGGCGGCGAATGTGCTGCGTTTGAGCAAGCGCCCGAAGAGCTTGTCGCCCGAGGTCAAAATTGCAGGCTCGAGGTGGCGGTCAGATGACTGGGCAGGCTGGGGACCGGGCCGATGCCCGGCAACAGCAGAACCGGCATGACCTGGTTGAGCTTGCTGACCGGGTAATTCACTTGCACTGTCAGCAGGCCGGTCCCGCTGTATTGGGTGCTGGTATCAACGCCGACCACCAGGTTGAAGACCGGCGGAATCCAGGACAATTGCTGGGTCAGCGTCGCGTTCGCGGTGTTGATCACCACGGTTGAGTAGTTGGGCGTGTTCGGATCAACCGCAACACTGCGGCGTACCGCTTCGGCCGTGGCCTGATTGAACGACTGCATCATCACCAGCGGCAGGCTGTAGCTGACCAAGCCGTAAAACACCGCAAAAAAGATGATGAACACCAAGGCGAACTCAATCGCCACCGCACCTGTTTGCGACTTCCGGAAGGCGTATTTCATGAGTGCGTCTACCCTGACTGTCACTGCGTAGTATCAGCATAGAATCATTCAGCAAAAACGGACGGCTTTTAGCGGATGCACAGTTTGATCCTGTTGCTTTGGCTGGTGTTGTGCGCCGCGCAGGATGCGCGGCAACGGCGCATCCCTAACCTGCTCACCTTGGGGGCTGCTGCGCTGGCGCTGGTTTATCTGCTGGTGACCCACAACACCTGGCTGGGCGCGGAAGCCGGGCAGGGCGGGTGGGCGGTTCTGATTGCCTTGGCGCTGACGTTGCCGGGCTTCTTCATGGGGCGCATGGGCGCCGGCGATGTGAAATTAATGACAGCTCTGGGGCTTGCGACGGACGGTCTGTTTATTCTTGGCGTGTTTATCGGCGCGGGTATCGCTAGTGTGATCTGGATGTTGCTGGCGCCAAGACTCTGGCTCCATATGAGTCAACGAGTTAGAGATCGTTTGGAAAATCTGCGACCAGACACGTCAAAAAAGCTGCCATTTGCACCGTTCGTGCTGATCGGTGCCATCCCCGTTCTGTATTGGATTCGTTGATCGCCAAGCGCCACTAGTCCTATGTACATAGTCGGAAAGTAGGTCTACTTTCAATTGAAACGGGGTATACAGCCAGAAGCTGGCAGTACAGGAATGGTCAGCTTTGGCCCAAGGCAATGGAGTGGCACGTGAACAAGCTTACGTCTGCGGTGAAAATCCTTGTGGTCGACGATCAGCCGTTGGTGGTCGAGGAACTGTGCGAGTTTCTGGAAAGCAGCGGCTACCGCTGCGTGCCGTGCCAATCCAGTCTGCAGGCGATCGAGCGGTTCAGTGACGATGCCGAGATTGGCCTGGTGCTGAGCGATCTGCACATGCCGGACATGGATGGCATTCAGCTGATTCAAGAGTTGCAGCGGCTGGCCGGCAAGCATCGGGTGTTCGAGGCGATCATGCTCACCGGGCGTGCCGACAAGCAGGATGTGATCAAGGCGTTGCGCGCCGGGATTGCCGATTACTATCAGAAGCCGATCAATCTGGATGAGTTGCTTGAGGGCGTGCAGCGTCAGGAAGCGGCGCTGCAGGAGCGTCAGAAGAATCTGCATCTGGGGCATCTGAATCAGAAATTGCAGTTCTTGTCGGAGTCGATCGACGATCTTTATCAGGATCTGGACAAGGTGCGGCGCAGTCCGGCGGCGGTGGCTCGCGATGTGTCGGGCGGTGAGCCTGACGGGGGCGAGGCGCAGGAGACGCCGGCGCTGTTCAGTCAGTTGTCACCGCGCCAACTCGATGTGGCGCGGTTGGTGGGCAAGGGGCAGACCAATTATCAGATTGCCTGTGAGTTGGGGATTACCGAGAACACGGTGAAGCTGTATGTGTCGCAGGTGTTGCGGTTGACGCATATGCATAATCGCACGCAGTTGGCGTTGGCCTTGGCGCCCAGTGGTTCTGCGTTGCGGCAGCGGGTTACGGCGCATTGACCCTTGGCGGCCTCTGGGCCGACCAGGCTTTGGTTGGTTTTGGGTGTTTATCCGTTGCTTCGGGTGTTGCTTCTGGCGGTTCCGCTCTTACAGCGGGTCACCTTTTTCAAACGCCAAAAAGGTAACCCAAAACGCTTGCTCCTACGTACGGCCCTCGCAAGCTCGGGTCCCTTCGCTCCGGGATCGATCCGGGCGCAGCGGCTACGGTTTGCTGCGCTGCACCTCCTTCCGCTGTGTACGACTTCGTCGTACGGTCGCTGCGCTCCCACGCCCGGATCAATCCCTCCACTCAGCCTTCCGATGTCGCTGGTTAGGCAAGATCAAGATCAAGAGCACTCGAGCTGGCGCTCATTGTTGAGTGGTGAAAAGCACGGCGTTCGGCTGGGGATTTGCGGTGTATTCGCCCCTCACCCCAGCCCTCTCCCCGAGGAGAGGGAGCCGATTGGTGTGCTTTTCAAGCGCTGTATTCAACTCGATATTCCAGGTCGGCGTACCTTTCGCATCCACCCCGATCAGTCCCCTCTCCCTCCGGGAGAGGGCTAGGGTGAGGGGCTCTTGATTTTCGAAACGCGACTTCGACTCGGTATCACACGTCGGCATATCTCTCACATCCCCCACGGTCAGTTCCCTCTCCCTCTGGGAGAGGGTTAGGGTGAGGGGCTTTTGATTTTCAAAGTTCGAGTACGACTCGATTTCCCAAGTCGGCGTAGCTCTCGCATCCCCCACGGTCAGTCCCCTCTCCCTCCGGGAGAGGGTTAGGGTGAGGGGCTTTTGATTTTCAAAGTTCGAGTACGACTCGATATCCCAAGTCGGCGAAGCACTCGCATCCACCCCGGTCAGTCCCCTCTCCCTCCGGGCGGTCCGACGTTTCGGGAGGGCTAGGGTGAGGGTTGGCTTTTGGCTTTGCCATCAGGCGCCCCATTCCTGACTGAACACACCAAATCCAAATGTGGGAGCGAGCCTGCTCGCGAAGGCGTCCGCAAGCTCACCGCTTCACTAATTCTTGGTCTCAACCTTCCCACCCGCATCCGGATCATAAAAATCCGGTATCTCGTATTTGTACTTTTTCAACCAGCGCTGCATCGCCAGGTCGCGTTCAGTGGCGGTGGCCGTTTGCGGTTTTTGTGAGGCGGCTTTGTTGCGGCTTTGCAGGAGCAGCCAGCCTTCGGTTTCCTGTTGTTGCGCCGAGGCGGGGCCGGCGTCGATGGCGGGGGCGCTGAGGGGCAGGGTGAGCAGGGTCAGGTAGCACAGGCCTTTGAGGGGATGCATGGCTGTCTCCTTATTTGAGCGACGGCGGCAGTGGGTCGGCCACGGCGGCGACCTGATTGCCAGTCGGCGGTTTGGCTTTGCCCGGCGCTTTGAGTTGTTCAGCGCGTTGTTGGGCCTGGGTGAATTGTTCCGGGGTCAGTTTGGCGCGGCTGACGATCTCGGCGGCTTGCGGCCAGTCGTTCTGGTACAGCAGCAGGGTGACCATGTTCAGCGTCGCCAATTCGTTGTTCTGCTTGAGTTCGATGGCGGTGAGGAATTCGAAACGCGCGTCGTTGAGACGCAACTGGTTGAGGTAGACCACGCCAAGGTCGTTGCGGATTTTCTCGTCGGTGGGCGCCAGGCGGGCGGCGCGTTGCAGGTGGGCCTGAGCCTGGCCGTAGTCGCTGCGGGCGGCGTAGATCTGGCCCAGACCGTGTTCGGCCTGGGCGGTCAGGCAGCCGCCGAGCAGGCTGCGATACAACGGTTCGGCTTCGCTGCGGCCGAGCAGGCGGTAGACCTTGGCTTTGCGCAGGCGCACTTCGCTGAGGTTGTCTGGCAGGCTTTGCAGGTTGGCCAGGCTGGCGTGCAGTTTGCCGTCGTTGGCCAGGTCATCCGCCAGATTCAACGCCAGTTCCTGCTCCTGGGTCATTTTGCTGCAACTGGTTGGTGACAGCAGTGCCGTCCACGGCGCCTGGCCGTCGGTGGCGCAACCGCCGAGCAGCAACAGACTTGCCATGACAATCAGTACTTTCATCAAACGCTCTCCATGAGCCAGGGTCAGTTGGCGAAGGCCCGGGCAATTGCGGTGAAGCCCGGGCCGGCGAGGACGATCAGCAAGGCTGGAAACAGAAACAGCATCATCACCACCGACATCTTTGCCGACATTTTCGAAATGTATTCCTGCAGTCGGGTCAGGCGTCGGTCATCCAGCAGTTGCTTGAGCGCCAGCAGCGATTTCATCGCGCCGCCGCCTTGGTGAATCAGTTGTTCGAGAATCACACAGGTATCGCTGAACTCGTCGACGGCGAGCATCACCGCCGCTTTGTGCAGCTCCTGGCCAAGTTCCAGGCCGCTGTCGACGCGCGCCAGAATCAGGCGCAGTTCGCCGGTCAGTTCCGGCAGCAGTTTTTGCGCTTCACTGCTGAGCACGCGCAGTGCCTGTTCCACCGCCATGCCGGATTCGAAGAGGATGCGCAGCAACGGAATGAAGGTGGATATCTCCACGGCGAGGGTGCGCTGGCGTCGCGCCGCGGCGTAGGCGAGCACGCGTTTGGGCAGCAGATAGCCGCCGCCGGCGGCGAGCATTGGCACGATCCAGCGGTTGCTGGCCTGGGGGAAGAACACTTGCTGCAGAAAGATCGCCAGACCCAGGGTCAACAACGGCGTGCCGATCTGGCAGGCGGCATACAGAGATCGTTCGCTGGCGCGGCGCCAGCCGAGGCGGTTGAGCAGGGTCTGGGTTTCGCTGTCGATGCTCACCGAGCGCTGGCCAAAACGACTGCTGCCGACTGCGCGCAGCCAACTGCCGAAGCGGTTTTCGCGCAAGGTTTGACCTTGCAGGCGCTGGTTGATTTGCCGTACCCGGCGCCGCTCGACCAGCCAGTGATGGGTCACCAGCAGCAGCGCGCCGAGCAGCAGGAGTGCCGCGAGCCAGACCATCTCAAACGCTCCGCAACATGCGCCACAGCGCCAGACTGCCGACCACTTGCAGCACAGCGGCGCTGATCAGCATCTGCCTTCCGCCGGCGTCGTTCCACATGCCGAGCATGTATCCCGGATTGGTCAGCATGAAGTAACTCACCAACAGCAGCGGCAATGCGCCGAGCACCCAAGCGGTCATGCGTGTTTCGCCGGTGAGCGCGCGCAGTTGTCGCGCGCCCTGATCACGTTCGCGGATCAGTTTGATCAGATTCTCCAGCAGTTCGCTGGCGTTGCCGCCGTAGCGGTGATTGACCTTGAGGCCGAGGGCGAACATGCGCAGTTCGTCCTGTTCATACAGCTCGGCAAAATCGCTGACGGCGTCGGGCAGGTTCACGCCCAGTTGCACGTTGCGCTGCACCCGGCCCATGGCCGCTTTCAACGGATCTTCGCTGGCGTCGATGCTGCCCATGACCGCGTCGCTCAGGGTGCGCCCGGACTTCAGGCTGCGTACGGTGTGATCGAGCAACTGCGGCAGTTGCTCGATCATGCGTTTGATCCGGCGCCGGTAAAGGAAGGCGATATACAGCCGCAGCGTCAGAGGCGGCATGACGATCATCAGCAGCAGGCCGACCCAGTCGGCGAGCACGAAACCCAGCCCCATCGCCACTGCCCACAGACTCAGCCACAGGCCAAAACGCTCGGTCGGCCGGCCCAGCCCGGCGCGCAGGAACATCCGCTCCAACCCGACCCAGACGGGCTTCTCCACAGCCGGCTGCGGTTGCCCGGCGGCCAGCCGGTTGAGGACTTTTTCCGTGGCGGTCTTGCGCAGGCCTTGCAGGAACAGGCGGATCGACAGCCCCAGCAGGGTCAGGCAGACAAGGATCAGAATCAGCGGTGACCACATGTTCGCTGCTCCTCGCCGTCAGATCGGATGCGCGTCATGGCGCAACTTGTCGCCAGCCGGATTGACCGCCTCGCGCAGAAAGCCGAAACCCGTACGGCGATCAAGGCGGAACAAGGTGTTGGTGACGTAGACGTCTTCGCGAATGCCGACCACTTCCACCACTTCGCTGACGCAGCGGCGCCCGTCGGGCATGCGCGTCAACTGGATGATGACGTCGAGGGCGGCGCAGATCATCTGGCGCAGGGTGCGTTCGGCAATGGAACGACCGGTCAGACCGACCAGGGTTTCCAGTCGCAGCAGCGCATCCTGAGCATTGTTGGCGTGCACGGTGCTCATCGAACCGTCGTGGCCGGTGTTCATCGCGGTGAGCACATCAACCACTTCAACGCCGCGAATCTCGCCGAGGATGATCCGGTCCGGGCGCATGCGCAGGGCATTGCGAATCAGGTCGCTGGCCTTTACCTCGCCATGCCCTTCGGCATTCGGCGGGCGGGTTTCCAGGCGCACCACATGCGGATGGCCGAGCTGCAATTCGGCGACGTCCTCAATGGTCACCAGACGTTCTTGGGGGTTGATCAACTGGCTGAGAATGTTCAGCAGCGTGGTCTTGCCGGTGCCGGTGCCGCCGCTGATGAGGATGTTGCAGCGCTTGCCCACCGCGTTCTGAAAAAACTCGAAGATTGCCAGGTCGATGGTCTGCATCGCCATCAAATCGCTGCTTTTGAGCATGTCCTTGCGAAATTTGCGAATCGACAGACACGGGCCGTCGAGGGCGATCGGCGGAATGATCGCATTGACCCGGCTGCCATCTGGCAAGCGCGCATCGACCATCGGCGAAGACTCGTCGAGGCGCCGCCCGAGCGGCGCAAGAATCCGCTGCATGACTCGTTCGACATGATGCGCATCGATAAAACGCAGATCGCTTTGATGCAGCACGCCGTCGCGTTCGATGAACACCCGGTGCGGGCCATTGACCAGAATCTCGGTCACCGATGGGTCGCGCAGCAGCACTTCCAGCGGGCCGAAACCGGTCAGCTCGTCGACGATTTCTTCCGCCAGCCGCTCCATTTCATAGCGAGAAATCGCCAGGTGCAGACGGGCGATGTACTCGGCGACCTTGTCGGTGACGAATTGCGCCAGTTGCTGCCGCGAGCCTTCCAGGAGGTTTTTCCCCGACTCCTCGAGGGCATCGATGATGTAGCGATGCAGGACCAGTTTCAGCCCTTCGTGATCGCTGTTGCCGCTGCCGGTGCGCGGGGCGGCGCCGAAGAGCTTTTCTGTGCTCATGAGCTGCCTCGCAAGCGGTCGAACCAGGTGACTTTGGTTTTCGCCAGACCCTCGGAGCGTTTCGCCAGACGCTCGCCGAGGGCGCGCAGGTTCTGCGTGAGTTTCTCGCGCGGGGCCAGTTCGAACAGGCTGACGCCCTGGTTTTTCGCGTTCAGACGCACTTCCGGGGTCAGGGCCAGGGTGGCGATCACTTCGAGGTTGAAGGTTTTGCCGAGGGTCTCCGCGTTCGGCGCGACGCTGCTCAAATAGCGGTCGACCAGCAGACGGCCATGGTCGAGCTTCATGCCTTTTTCGCGCCACAGATTGAGCACGGCGAGGTTGCGTCGGCAATTGAGCACGTTCTGGTCGGTGTACCAGAGCAGCTTGTCGCAGTGGCTGACAAACGTGCGCAAGGCTTCGCTGTCGCTCTGCCCGGTGAGGTTCACGACGATGTGCTGGAAATGCTGACGCAGGGCGCTGAGCAGCATGTACAGCTCGGCGGCGCTGGTGTTTTCCAGCGGCTCGTCATTGCTGGCATAGGCGAGGATGCGCAGGCCGGCTTCAGTGCTGGTGAAGGCGCTGTCGATCAGTGTCGCGTCGAGCCGGCGCAAGTGGCGCAAGGCATCGCCAAAATGAAACGAACTCTCCAGCCCGAGCAGCGCCAGGCTGTCGCCGCGCGGCAGGCCGAGGTCGAGCAGCAAGGTCTGCTGGCCGCTCTTTTGCACCACCAGCGCCATGTGGTTGGCCAGCAGCGCACCGTCAGAGCTGCTCTGCACGCCGTACATCACTGTGAGCCCCCCCAGTTGTGTGTTCGGCGCCACCGGCGGCAGGCGTTTGCTCAAGCGCCGCACCAGCCCGGCGACTTCGCTGGAGCGTGAACCATAGGCGACAAAATCCCGCGCACCGGCGCGCATGGCATTGAGCACCAGCTGATTGTCCATGCCGTCGCCGAGGGCAACGATCGCCAGCATCGGTTTGGCTTCCAGCGCACCCTCGATCAAGGCGCTTTGCGCGACCACGTGCTCGCGATCAAGACCGACAAATACAAGACTGGCGAACGTGACGTCGACCAATGCCAGCAACTCGTCGAGGCTGCCGCCACCGGCGCTGACTACCTGGCCGAGCGGCGCGAGCGCACCTTGCAGCCACTCCAGATCAGTGCTGTTGCGGGTGATGGCGAGAAAGGTCTGGCTGAGGTTCTGGCTCATTGCGATAACCCGCTGCGCTTGTCGAAATTGCCGTTCTCGAGGAAAAACATGCGGTAGAAATTTGGGTCGTAGTTGCGCAGTTTTTCCCCCGGCAACGACGGCAATTGCGCGTCTGCCGCCAGTGGTTGCACCAGATGCGGCGTGACGATCATCAGCAATTCGCGCTCTTCGCGCTTGATCTGCGAGCCTTTGAAAAACGCGCCGAGCACCGGGATATCGCCCAGGCCGGGAAACTTGTTTACCTGCGAGCTGTTGGTGGTGCTGATCAAACCGCTGATCACGAAGCTTTCGCCATCGCCCAGCGACACGCTGGTGTCGGTGCGGCGGATGGTCAGCGCGGGTACCGTGGTGCCGGCAATGTTCACCGCATTGGCGAAATCCAGTTCGCTGACTTCCGGGGCGACCTTCAGGGCGATGCGATCACGGCCGATGATGGTCGGCGTCAGGGTCAGGCGGATGCCGAATTCCTTGTACTCGATAGACACGCTGTCGCTGCCGGAACTGGGCACCGGAATCGGGATTTCACCGCCCGCAAGAAAGCTCGCGCTCTGCCCGTTCAGCGCCACCAGACTCGGGCGGGCGAGGGTGTAGGCAAAGCCACTGGTTTCCAGGGCATTGATGATCGCCATGGTCTTGCCGCCGACCCACGAGAAATTGAACAGCGAGTTATCCACCGGCAGGCGTGGCTGCGGCACCCCGTCAATCGGCGGCAGGGTGCCGGGCGAACCGAAAAGGAAATTGCCGCGCGTGCCGATCAGCGAGGCCGTGGCTTCCTTGAGTTTGGTCCGGCTGACTTCGACAAAACGAATGTCGGTCTGCACCTGTGACGGCAGGCTTGGATCGTCCGAGGGCAGACTGCCGGTCATCGCCGCCGTGGCGGCACCCTGCACAAAGACCATGCTCTGGCGCGGCTCGCTTGAACAGGCCGTCCAGACCATCAGGCTGGTCGCGCCGGGCGCCACGCCAGTGAGCAAAAACGATGAACTGCCGTTGGCGTGCACGTCGGCGATTTTCGGATCGCCGATTGCCAGACGGGTGATCGCCACGGGCGACTGCACGTCCTGCTGAAAGCCTTCGCCGATCTCGATCACCGGTGGCAAACGGCCGAGGGTCGAGCAATTGCCAACGGCGGCGAACGCCGCGTCCAGCGACAGTCCCATCACCATCAAGACGCGGAGCATGTGTTTCCCTGACGACCTGCAACGACTCTGCATGCACCTGGATCCTTGCGCTGTCATGGATTCTGTTGGCTGAGTTGATTGCCGCGGATGATTTCCACCGCAGGGCGCGCGATTGTGTTTGCGCCGCTGCTGGACGGTGTTTTCGGTCCGCTGCCCATGGCCAGTTGGGTGAACTGGAAGAGCTGGCTGTTGGCGTTATCAAGCTGCACGGAGGACTGTTGTTCGCCGGCCCAGTATTTGGCCAGGCGTTGTTCTTCGCTGCTGCGCACGGCCAGGCGCAAGGTGCCGGCCTGGGTCGCAAGCATCAGGCGGCTCAGCAATTGCTGCGGCACCGCGAGCACCACCGTGCGTGCGGCGAGGCGGCGTTGATCCTGTTTGAGTTTGTCTTCGGTGCTGAGCGTTGGCGTGGCCGGTTGGCCACCGTTGGTCAGGCCGTACTGCTCACCAACGCCGAGCACGCGCATCGCCGGCAGGACTGTTTGCGCCGACTGCTGCGGGTTGCTGGCGTCCTGACGCAGGTACAACAACACATCGACGTAATCGCCGGGCAGCAACTGCCCGGCCGCGCCGATCACTTCGTCAACTGCCACGGTCAGCGCGCGCTCATCACTGCGGATCATCCGCGCCAGCGTGCCGCCGGCGCTGAAACTTTCATCGTTGAGCCAGGTGCCGGCGCTCAAGGAACGCCAAGGTGTGCGGCCGATCGCCTGATCGACATTGCTCAAGCTACCGGCCGGTGCGCTGCGCAGTTTTTCTACGGTCACATCGGCTGCCGTCAGTGCGGTGAACGGCGGCACATCGTGCAGCAGCACCACTACCGGTTGGCGAGTCTGCTCTTCGGCGATCGCGACAGTGTTTTCAACGCTGACCGCCGGGGCGATCGGTGCTTGCGCGGCGGGTGCCGGTTGGCGACTGAGGACCAGTCCCCAATAGCCGACAAAAATGGCGCCCAACAGAAGAATGGCGGCGAGGGCCATGGTGACGCGACTGTTCATGACGGCTCTCCCTTTCCTGCTGCACTACCCGTCGAACTGGTTAACGAGAGAAATTCCCGATTCTGCAGCTATGAACATGCAACTATTTCGCTATTTGCACGCTAGCTGATCTGTACAAAAGCGCCATTAATGACAGGCAAATAACCCACTAAAGTATGGGTCCTGGCCAATTAACAGCAGGAAATGGCGTACACAGGCATGGATTAATGCTTTGTGATTAATCCGTTCTTACAGTTGTTGGGCGGGGGTTTGTTGACAATGCTCAGGTTGCACGGTGGAACCTTGCCGCGGTGGTGATGTCGGCGCCAGAGGCGCGAAGGAGCAGGCGTATGTTTGGTATGAATCTGGAATATCTGATGGCCAAGGCCCGTTTGTTGTTCAAGAGCGAGGAGGGCGCTTCGGCGATTGAATATGCAATTGTCGTGGCGATGGTCGCGGTGGTGGTTGTGGCATTCGTTACCCCGATGGGTGACCGGGTGTTGGCGATCTTCAACAACATTCTGACCAGTCTGGATGGGACCGCTGTAACCAGGCCGACGCCTTGATCGCGGTGTGGATCGCCGTTGGCTGATCTCGGGCTACACTCTGGTTTACTTTCAGTTTTCAGGGATTGCCCATGAATTCTCTCCCTATGCCCCGCCAACAGTTGCTTCTGGTTGACGATGAAGAGGACGCGTTGCTGGAGTTGGCGGAGTTGCTGGAGGGGGAGGGCTTTGTCTGTCATACCGCGACGTCGGTGAAGCAGGCGTTGCATCACCTGACGCGGCATCCGGATATTGCGCTGGTGATTACTGATCTGCGCATGCCGGAGGAGTCGGGGATGTCGCTGATCCGGCGCTTGCGTGAGCATACGGCGCGGGAGCATTTGCCGGTGATTGTGATGTCGGGGCATGCGGATATGGAGGATGTCAGCGATATGTTGCGGTTGCAGGTGCTGGATCTGTTTCGCAAGCCGATTTATCACGTTCGGCTTTTTGAGACGCTGGATAATTTGTTTCCCAAGATTCGGAGGGGGTGAGCGCGGCGGCCTTTGGGCCGACCGGGCTTTGGTTGGTTTTGGGTGTATATCCGTTTTTTTGGGTGTTGCGGCTGGCGGTTTCGCCCTTACGGCGAGTCCCTTTTTCAGACGCCAAAAAGGAACCAAAAGGCTTGCTCCTACGTACGGCCCTCGCAGGCTCGGGTTCCTTCGCTCCGGGATCGATCCGGGCGCAGCGGCTACGGTTTGCTGCGCTGCACCTCCTTCCGCTGTGTACGACTTCGTCGTACGGTCGCTGCGCTCCCACGCCCGGATCAATCCCTCCACTCAGCCTTCCGATGTCGCTGGTTAGGCAAGATCAAAAGCACTCGAGCTGGCGCTCATTGTTGAGTGGTTAGAAGCGGGTGGTTGGCTTGGCATTTGTGGTGCGGCTACCCCTCACCCCAGCCCTCTCCCCTTGGAGAGGGGGCCGATTTGTGGGCTGTTCAAAATTCGCATTCGACTCGGTATCGCAAGTCGGCGTATCTCTCACATCCACCTCGGTGAGTCCCCTCTCCCTCCGGGAGAGGGCTAGGGTGAGGGTTGGCTTTTGGCTTGCCAGGCTGATCGGCAGCACCACCGCGTTATCGTTCATCGCCAGCAGGCTGGCTCCCACAGGTCACGCACCTATCTTGAAATCAGCGCAAAACCTGTGGGAGCTGGCTTGCCAGCGATAGCGGCCGCACAGCCAACGAATATTCTGCAGAACTCCCCCATCCAAACTGTGGGAGCCAGCCTGCTGGCGATTGGCGGCCTCACTGCCGACCAATCTGTAACTGAAAGCACACAGTCCAATTGTAGGAGTGAGCCTGCTCGCGATGGCGACCTCACAGCCCCCAATATTTTCCAGAACGCACCCATTCCAATGGTGGGAGCGAGCCTGCTCGCGAATGCGGTGATTCAGCCTGAATAAGCTTATTGCCGAACCACCATCGCGAACATCCTCCCCCTACAACTGATAACTGAAACTAACGCTATACCGCGGTTTGCGATTCAACGTATCCAGCGCTTCATCCGACATGGCCTTGGCCACTTCCAGCGATATGTTGTAGTACCTGGCGTCACCAAACCTCAAGCCGATGGCGGTCGAGGAGAGGTTGTTGGCCTGTACCGGCAGTTGGTTGAACCAGCTGCGTGAGCGGTCGAGGACGACGTACGGTTGCAGGATGCGCAGCCAGTTGCCGTCGCGGTTGAAGCTGTAGTTGACCTCGTATGCCACGCCCCAGCCCTTGTCGCCGGAGGCCTGGTCGTCGGGGTAGCCGCGGCCGAAGTTTTGTCCGCCGAACACCGCGCGTTCGCTGTCGGGCAGGGTGTCGTCGCTCCAGTACAGCGCGGCCGAGAGGACGCCTTGCCAGTTGTCGAGGAATTTGTCGCTCTGCACGCCGGACAGGCGCACGCGGAAGAAGTCCAGGTCGATGTCGTCGTAGTTGGTGTGTGCGCCGAGGCTGTCGAAGCCTTGATAGACACCGGCGCTGAGGATGCGCAGTTGGCGGGCGTCGGCCTTGCGCCAGTCGCCTTCGAAGGCGAGGGCGCGTACGTCGGTGCGCAACTCGGTGCTGAACGGGAAGTTGATGCCGTCGTAGCGGGTCTTGTCGTCGACCGCGTATAGGCGTGAGCCGGCGGTCAGCAGTTCGTTGGCAGAGGCGATCAAGGGTGTGCTGAAGCCAATCGAGTAGCGGTCGTTTTCGCGGTGAGTGCTGAGCCGTCCGCCGCCGTTGACCAGCACTTCGGTGTCGGGATCGGCGCGGTAGCGTGAGGCCGAAAGGTTCAGTTGGGTGCCTTCGCTGTCGAGGAACTGGCTGTAGTCGAGTCGGTAGTAATGCTCTTTGTCATCGCCCGGTGGAAACAGGCCGCTGAGGGTCAGTTGCTCGCCCATTGACGTCTGCGAATTGCTGCTGACGCCGAGCAGGGCCTGCGGGCCGTTGCGGTTGTCTTCGGTGGTGCTCAGGGTGCTGGTGAACGGTTTGCGGCTGGCCTGGGCGATCAGGGTGGTGGCGCCATCGGTGGTACCCGGCGGCGGCACCTGGGCCTGGATCGTTACGCCGGGGATGCGCGTCATCAGCGTGGTGTAGCGCTCGAAGGTCTTGCGGGTCAGCGGCCGTTCGGCCTGGATTTTCGCCGCCAGTTTGTCGAGCAGGCCTTTGACCCGGCCGACATCGCCCTGCATCTGGATATCGCGCACGTAGCCTTCCACCAGCACTACTCGGGCGACGCCGTCGTCGAAGTTCTGTTGCGGCAAAAACGCGTAGGACAGCAGATAGCCGTCTTGTTGATAACGGCGGGTGATGGTGCGCGTGGCTTCGATCAGGTCGGCGAGGCTGGTCTGCCGACCAATCAGCGGTTTGTAGACTTCGGCCAGTTCGTTGAGCGGATAGATCGTGCCGCCTTCGATCTGCACGGTCTGCAGATTGACCTTGGTTTCCATCAGCAGCGGCTGCGTGGCAGTCGCGCCGGGGTCCGGCACTTGCAGCGGCGTGGCGCTCGGGCGATAGGCGTCGGCCGGCAGGTTCGGCTGGGGCAGGTTGCGGATGGTTTCGTTGCTGTTCAGAAAGCTGGGCAGGGTGTCGGCGAAGGCGGTGGAGGTGAGGCTGAGCAGCAGCAGGGATGCCATTACGCGCATAGGACACTCCATGGTCAGATCGCAGCACTGGGCGGATTTTTCCTGAGAAAAAAGGCGGAAGACTCGTGGGAATCTTCCGCCCTCAACCAAGCGTAGGCGCTGTAGGTAAGGCCGTCGAATCGGCCCGGTGCAATTTAGCGTTGAGTGCCGCTCAAAGCGCCGGTCAGGCCACCGAGTACCCCGCCCAGACCGCCAGTTGTGCCGCCAGTGGCAGTACCGCTGTTGACCAGACCACCGACTGCCGCCACGGTGCCGCCGACGTTAGTGACCAGACCCCCGACCGCTGTAGTGACCGGGTTGTTGGTCGCGGCAATGGTGTTGCCGAGGCTGCTGACCGCGCCGCCAACCTGGCCGGTGAGGCCGGCAACGGGTGAGCCAAGGCCAGTGGCGGCGCCGACTTGCTGGGTGACGCTGGTGACCGCGCTGGTGACCGGGTTCAGACCCGCGCCGACCGCGGCACCCACCGTGGCCAGTGGTGATGTAGTGGCGGTGATCGGAGTCCCCGAGCCACCGAGCACCGTGTTGAGCGAAGCGATGGTGTTGCCGAGCGCGCCAGCGGTCACACCACCGGCACTGACCACGCCATTGGTATTGCCCGCGTTGAGGCCTGCGCCGACGTTGACCACCGCACCGCCGACTGTTTGCAGCAGGCCGGTGCCGCCCAGACCGCCACCCAGACCACCGCCAGTGCCGGAACCGCTGCCGTTGGACACCAGACCACCGGCTTTGCCGACCGCCGTGCCGGCGTTGCTCAGCGCACCGCCCAGCGTGTTGGTCAGCGCATTGCCGCTACCGGCGCCGGTGACTTTACCGCCAAGAGAGTTCACCGCGCCGCCCACTTGCGCCACCGCGCCTTTGAGCGGATCGCCGAGGCCGGTGGCATCGCCGAGTTTGTCGGTGGTGCTCTCGACCATGGCGATCACTGGAACCAGGCCGCTGCCGACTTTGTTGGTCAACTGACTGGTCGGGCCGTTGCTCAGGGTGGTGTTGAGCGTGTCACCGAGCATGGTGACTTTGACGCCGACGCCATCGAGTACCGGCGCCACTTTCGTGACCACACCGCCGACGACCGGCACGCTGCTGGTGGCACTGGCGAGTTTGCCGCTCAGGTCCGAGACACCGTCGCCGACATCCGACACCACGCCGCCGACCGAGGCCACGGTAGTGGTCAGGCCTTTCGGGTCGGTGGCCAGTTTGCCGATACCGTTGCTGACGCCATCACCCAGTGTGCTGACCACGTTGCCCGCCGTGTTGGCCGCGCTTTGCACGATGCCGCCGGCCACAGGGAGGCCACTCAGGGAATCGCCGATCTGCCCCACGCCATCGCCGACACCGCTGACGGTTTTGCCGACATCCTGTACCAGCGTGGTCGTCACGAGCGCTGGTGCGGTCGGGTTGGTCGGATTGGTGGGATCAGTCGGGTTGGTCGGATTGGTCGGATCGGTGCCGCCGCCGGTTCCGCCGGTGCCGCCACCCGTCCCACCGGTGCCGCCGCCAGTACCACCGGTGCCTGCGGTATCACCACCGCCAGTGGTTCCACCCGTGCCGCCCGATCCATCGGTGCCCGCCGTGCCATCCGCGGTCGAGCTGCCTGAACCGCCCGAACTGCTGCGATGGCCGCCACCGCCGCTGCTGCAGCCGGCGATGCCGAGGGAGAGGATCAATGCCAGCGCGATTGCCGATTTGGACCACATCACTTGAGTTTTCATGATCGAGATTCCTGCACCTGTCACAACGTTACGTTGCCTTCGATGGCCCGCCGATCTGTTGTCGGCGATGCCTCGTCCATGGCTCTAATCTCAGTCGACGGGTGATTTCGCACCATTCTCAAGTTGGTATTAACGCCTTTATACGAAGGGCGCGGCGCTGTGCCTAAGGACTAATACCCTGGTAATAGCGGCGCAAAAAAAAGCCTTGAAAATCAAGGCTTGGGATTTTTCAGAAGCGGGCATTGGCGGGCAAAAAACCTTAGTTATATATACACAATTAATGGCTTTGCACCCCGATCCGCTCAGGCAATCGGCTGCCACTGGCCCACCATGTGCTCAAGCTCCCCGGCGCCGACCAGCCGCAACTCGCCGCTGGAACCTGCCGCGCTCGCCAGCAACGTCACTTCGCTGGGCAGGCGCACCGGTTTGCGGAAATGCACGGCGATCTCCAGATTGGCTTTGGGCAGGTGCTCGGAGAGTGCCGCCAGCGTGCGCGCCTTGTTCCACAAACCGTGGGCGATGGCGGCGGGAAAACCGAACAGTTTTGCGCTGGCAGCGCTCAGGTGGATCGGGTTGTAGTCGCCGGAGACTTTCGCGTATTGCCGGCCGATGTCCGCCGGCGCTTGCCAGTGCGCCACCTCCAACAGCGCTTGCGCGGGTTGCCAGATTTGCTCGGCGGGTTCGCCGTCGAGTTTCACCCCGCGACAGAGCATCTGGCTTTGCGCCTCCCACAACGGCCCGAGTTGATCATCCAGCGTGGTCAACAGATCGAATGTCGCGCCTTTGGCATGCGCTTGCAGGTTATGCACACGCACGCTGACCTGCGCCCGGCTGATCGCGCCCAGCGGTCGCAGCACACGAATGCGGTTGCTCAAATGAACCAGCCCCAGCAGCGGAAACGGGAATTCCTTGTCCGTGAGCAACTGCATCTGCAAGGCGAAGGCAAGGATGTTCGGATACGTCGGTGGCAGCAAACCGTCGTCGGCGAAGCCGCAGACCTTGCGATACGCTGCCAGACGTTTGCCGTCGATGTCGACCCAGCAGCGCAGTCCTCGGTCGGGCAGTTGCGTGCCGGTGATCTTGCGCCGCGTTGCCGCCCTGGCGTACAGCGCGGGCAGGTTCGGTTCGCGGTCCAGCGTGTGCCATTCGATGCTCATGCCTAGGCCCCCAGAACGCTTTGACCGCAGACCCGCAGCGCCTGCCCGGTGAACGCGCCGCTGCCCGGCTGCGCCAGCCACGCCACAGCCTCGGCGACATCCTGCGGCAAGCCGCCCTGGCCCAGTGAACTCATGCGGCGCCCAGCCTCGCGCAGGCCGAACGGAATGTGCGCGGTCATTTGTGTCTCGATAAAACCCGGCGCCACGGCGTTGATACTAATGCCGCGTGGCAGCAAGGTTGGCGCCCAGGCCTGCGCGAGACCGATCAACCCGGCCTTGCTCGCGGCATAGTTGGTTTGCCCGCGGTTGCCGGCGATGCCGCTGATCGAGGCGAGCAGAACCACCCGCGCGTTGTCATGCAGGGTGCCGCTGTCGAGCAGCGCCTTGGTCAGCACTTGCGGGGCATTGAGGTTGACCGCCAGCACCGCGTCCCAGAATTCCGGGGTCATGTTGGCCAGGGTCTTGTCGCGGGTGATCCCGGCGTTGTGCACCAGAATGTCGAGGCCGTCCGGTAGCTGTTCGATCAGTTGCGCGGCGGCGTCTTCAGCGCAGATATCCAGCGTAATGCTGCGCCCGCCGAGGCGAGCGGCGAGGGCTTCCAGATCGGACTTGGCCGGCGGCACGTCGAGCAGAATCACTTCGGCACCATCGCGCGCCAGGGTTTCGGCAATCGATGCGCCGATGCCACGCGCCGCGCCGGTCACCAGCGCTTTACGCCCGGCCAGTGGTCGCGTCCAGTCGCTGACCGGCGTGGCGCAGGGGCTGAGGCGAATCACCTGGCCGGAGATAAACGCGCTTTTCGGTGAGAGGAAAAACCGCAGCGGGCCTTCCAGCTGATCTTCGGCGCCTTCGCCCACATAGATCAGTTGCAGCGTACCGCCGCTGCGCAGCTCTTTCGCCAGTGAACGGGAAAAGCCTTCCAGCGCGCGCTGTGCACTTGATGCAAACGGATCGCTGAGGGTTTCCGGCGCGCGACCCAGAATCACCAGATGCGCGCTGTGTTCGAGGTTCTTCAGCAATGGCTGGAAAAACTCGCGCAGCTGTTTGAGCTGGTCGGTGTGCTGCAACGCGCTGGCATCGAACACCACCGCCTTGAGTTTCGGCCCATGACCGGGAATCCACTCGCTGGCGCTCGCCGGTTGCTCGCCGTAGCGGTAGATGCCATCGGTCAAGCGATTGGCAAACACGCTGATGCGCTCGACCAGTGGCCCGCCACCGATCAGCAGCGCGCCTTCGACCGGCCGTAGCCGGCCGGCCTGCCAGCGTTCCAGCCGCACCGGCGACGGCAGGCCCAACGCCCCGACCAGACGGTGGCCGAGGGACGAGTTGGCGAAGTCGATATAGCGGTCAGACATGGAACGCTCTCCAGAAGTTGGGGTTCAAAGTGTGGACTGCCGAGGGCAAACAATCGTTCGATCAGCGCAATAAGGCCTACGCTGCAAAGCAGAGTAGTTTGGCTGCGGTAGTTTTGTTGCCAAACACAAATTCGGAAACAACGCGGACCCTGTAGGAGTGAGCCTGCTCGCGATAGCGGCGTGTCAGATAACAATGGGCTGACAGGCACACCGCTATCGCGAGCAGGCTCACTCCTACAGGGGATTGTGCGAATTCAATTATTGTGAAAAGGAGTTATTCATGACCCAGCTGCGCCGCGTCGCGATCATCGGCGGTAACCGTATCCCCTTTGCCCGCTCCAACGGACCGTACGCCACGGCCAGCAATCAGGCGATGCTTACCGCCGCCCTCGAAGGCCTGATCGAACGCTATAACCTGCACGGCCAACGCCTCGGCGAGGTGGTGACGGGCGCGGTGCTGAAATTGTCACGGGATATGAACCTGACCCGCGAATGCGTGCTCGGCTCGCGCCTGTCACCGGCCACCCCGGCCTACGACATCCAGCAAGCCTGCGGCACCGGTCTGGAAGCGGCGATTCTGGTGGCGAACAAGATCGCTCTCGGCCAGATCGACTGCGGCATCGCTGGCGGCGTGGATACCACCTCGGACGCGCCGATCAGCGTCAGCGAAGGCCTGCGCAAGATTCTTCTGCAAGCCAACCGCGCCAAGAGCACTGGCGACAAACTGAAGACCTTTCTGCAATTGCGGCCTCAGCATCTGATTCCGGATTACCCGCGCAACGGCGAGCCACGCACCGGTCTGTCGATGGGGCAGCACTGCGAGTTGATGGCGCAGACCTGGCAGATCCCCCGCGAAGAACAGGATCAACTGGCCCTCGAAAGCCATCACAAACTCGCCGCGTCCTACCGCGAAGGCTGGCACAACGACCTGATGACACCGTTCCTCGGCCTGACCCGCGACAACAACCTGCGCCCGGATCTGACTCTGGAGAAACTCGCGAGCCTCAAACCAGCCTTCGAAAAAAGCGCGAAAGGCACGCTGACCGCAGGCAACTCCACGCCGCTGACCGATGGCGCCTCGGTGGTGCTGCTGGGCAGCGAAGAATGGGCCAGGGAACGGGGTCTGCCGATTCTTGCGTACCTGCGCGACGGCGAAGCAACGGCGGTGGATTTCGTCAACGGCGCCGAAGGCCTGCTGATGGCCCCGGTTTACGCGGTGCCGCGTTTGCTCGCGCGCAATGGCCTGACCCTGCAGGACTTCGATTACTACGAAATTCATGAAGCGTTCGCGGCCCAAGTGCTGTGCACGCTCAAGGCCTGGGAAGACCCAGACTACTGCAAGACGCGCCTGGGCCTCGACGCGCCGCTGGGCTCGATCGACCGCAGCCGGCTGAACGTGAAGGGCAGCTCGCTGGCGGCGGGGCATCCGTTTGCTGCAACGGGTGGGCGCATTGTCGCGAACCTGGCGAAGTTGCTGGATGCGGCGGGCAAGGGGCGCGGGTTGATCTCGATTTGTGCGGCGGGTGGGCAGGGTGTCACTGCCATTGTTGAACGCTGAAAGGGCCTTCCCTCACCCTAACCCTCTCCCGGGGGGAGAGGGGACTGATTGGGGGGATATTGATGAGATACGCCGATCTGAGCGAGCAGCGTCGAATCCAGAATCGACCCGAGACGACGGATTCTGAAAATCCGTAATCGACTCGGGGTGACGGACTCTGCAATCCATAATCAACTCGCTATGTCAGATCGATGTAAAACGCCAGACACCGCGGTCGGCCCCCTCTCCCTTTGGGAGAGGGCTGGGGTGAGGGGAAGGGGATCGCAACAGTCTCAGGTCCGAAACCGACGAACCAACCCATCCAGTTCACTCGACAACCCCGCCAGACTCTGCGAATCCAGCCGTGCCGAATTAGCCAATTCCGCCACCAACTGCGCATCCCCATGAATCTGGCTGATGTGCCGATTAATGTCCTCAGCCACCTGGTGCTGTTCTTCCGCCGCCGTGGCGATCTGCGTGTTCATGTCGCGGATCACGTCCACCGATTCGCGGATCTGCCCGAAGCTTTCCCGCGCCTCGCCGATGCGCGTCACCGATTGCTGCGAAACCTGCAGGCTGGCATGCATCTGTTGGGTGACCTGGCTGGTGCGCTTGGCCAGATTGCCGAGCAAACCGTCGATTTCCGCCGTCGAATCCGCGGTGCGTTTGGCCAGCGCGCGAACCTCGTCGGCGACCACGGCAAAACCGCGGCCCTGTTCACCGGCACGCGCGGCCTCGATGGCGGCGTTGAGTGCCAGCAGGTTGGTCTGCTCGGCGATCGAACGGATGGTGCCGAGGATCGACTGGATATCGGTGCTGTCACGCTCCAGTTGCTGCATCGACTGCGCCGACTGCTCGAGTTCCTGGCTCAACTGATCGACGCTGTGCACTGCTGCATCGATCTGCTGCTGGCCCTGCCGCGCCTGACGCTGGCCGCTGTCGGCAGAATCCGCCGCCTGACTGCACGAGCGTGCGACTTCGTTGGCGGTGGCGACCATTTCATGGAACGCCGTCGACACCATATCGACCGCTTCGCGCTGACGCCCGGCCGCTTCGGCCATGTCACTGGAGACCTGAGTCGAGCTCTGCGAGGTGGCGAGGATTTTCCCCGCCGCGCCGCCGATGTGCTGGATCAGGCTGCGGATCGCCGTCAGGAACTGGTTGAACCAGTTGGCCAGTTGCGCGGTTTCATCGCTGCCCCGAATGTCGAGGTTTTTGGTCAGGTCGCCTTCGCCTTGGGCGATGCCTTCCAGGCCACTGGCGACGCTGCGGATCGGCCGCACGATGAGGCTGGCGAAACTGGCACCGACCACGGCGAACAGCACGGCGAGCACGGCGGCGATGATCGCGATCAACCAGGTCAGTTGCGTGGCCGAACTCATCACATCGCTCTGCTTGATCAGGCCGACAAAGGTCCAGCCCAGTTGCTCCGATGGCCAGACGTTGGCCATGTAGCGTTCGCCGTTGAGCTCGACTTCGACCAACCCTTTGCCAGCCTTGGCCAGTTGCGCATAACCCTCGCCGAGGCTGTCGAGCGGCTTGAAGTTGTGTTCCGGCTGTTTCGGATCGACCAGCACCGTGCCGCTGTTTTCCAGCAGCATCAGGTAACCGCTGTCACCGAGCTTGATCTGTTTGACGATTTCGGTGAGCTGCTTGAGCGTCACGTCGATGCTGACCACGCCGCCGTTGCTGCCAAGTTTGTTGTCGATGGTGCGCACGGTGCTGACGTAGGTAGCATCGTCCTGCGCCCAATAATAAGCCGCGGTGCGAAACGGTTTGCCCGGTTTGGCCTGGGCGGCCTTGTACCAAGGGCGCTGGCGCGGGTCGTAATTGTTCAGCTTGGGATCGTCCGGCCACGACACATAACCGCCGGCAGCGGTGCCGACAATCGCGTAGGCGTAAGCGGGGTGGGCGTTGCCCAGGTCCTGCAGAAACGCAAAGACCTGTTTGTCCATCTCGCCCTGCGGGATGGTTTCGGCGTTGGCGCTCATGTAGGTCTTGAGGCTGTCGTCGGTGTTCTTGATCAGCGGTTGCGACGCCAGGTAATCGACGTTCTGGCTGATGCCGTCAAAAAACAACTGCATTGCGTTGCTGACCTGACGGATCTCGCGGCCGCTGCTGTCGACAAAACTGTCCCGGGCATCGCTGCGCAGGTTCATCACCACGAGGGTAGCGACCAGCACTACCGGCAAGCAGGCGATGATTGCAAACGCCCACGTCAACTTCTGTTTGATGTTCATCCGCGCTCCAGATTTTCTTGTAGGCCCACGCAGTGCAGATGACTTGTGGTTTATTGGCAGCCGAAAACGTTGTGGATCACCCGTTTCCCTGGGCGCGGCATCGCAGATTGTTGTGGAACGATTGTCGAACAGATCCCTCTGTCATTCAGGGCTTCGGCTGCGCAAACCGGAAATTGAGGCGGCGCGAAAAAAATCTGCCGAAGGGTCATCGGGCGCCCATGTCAGATTCTGTCGCAAATGCCCTTGCAGACGGGGACCCACAAAGTCACCGGGCTCGGCTATGATTCGCATCGGTCGATGCGCGAGCGCAGAGTTGGCCCTGTAATCCGGCACAGTGTGTGCATTCTCTACGTTCACAGGTCGGCACCCCCTCCCCGTGATGCGAGGATTGCCGTATAACGAGTGACATTCGCGTGTTTGGTAATAAAGGACCCACAATAAAAGCTGATGAAGACTCCAAAACGCATTGAACCCCTGATCGAGGACGGTCTGGTCGACGAAGTGCTGCGCCCACTGATGAGTGGCAAAGAGGCAGCTGTTTATGTGGTGCGCTGCGGCAATCAGTTACGTTGCGCCAAGGTCTACAAGGAGGCGAACAAACGCAGTTTCCGCCAGGCGGCCGAGTATCAGGAAGGTCGCAAGGTGCGCAACAGCCGACAGGCTCGCGCGATGGCCAAGGGCTCCAAGTTCGGTCGCAAAGAGACCGAAGACGCCTGGCAGAACGCCGAAGTGGCGGCGCTGTTCCGTCTGGCTGGTGCCGGCGTACGCGTGCCAAAACCCTATGACTTCCTCGACGGCGTGCTGTTGATGGAGCTGGTGGCCGATGAGTTCGGCGACGCCGCGCCGCGCCTGAACGACGTGGTGCTGGAGCCGGATCAGGCGCGCGAGTATCACGCGTTCCTGATTTCGCAGATCGTGCTGATGTTGTGTACCGGTCTGGTGCACGGTGACCTCTCGGAGTTCAACGTGCTGCTGACCCCGACCGGCCCGGTGATCATCGACCTGCCGCAAGCGGTCGACGCCGCCGGCAACAACCACGCATTCAGCATGCTCGAACGTGATGTCGGCAACATGGCTTCGTACTTCGGTCGCTTTGCCCCGGAGCTGAAGAAGACCAAATACGCCAAGGAAATGTGGGCGTTGTACGAAGCCGGCACCTTGCACCCCAACAGCGTGCTGACCGGTGAGTTCGACGATCCGGAAGACCTCGCCGATGTGGGCGGGGTGTTGCGCGAGATCGAAGCAGCGCGCCTCGACGAGGAACGCAAGCAGGCCATCCGTGCGGCCGACGACGAGCCCAAAGGCAAGTCCGAGGAACCGCCTCCACCGCCGTGGATGCAGTGATTGCGTGAACAGAAACCCGGCTTCGGCCGGGTTTTTTGTGCTTGCTCCGTTGCCAATGCACCAGGAATCCCCTGTAGGTGTGAGCCTGCTCGCGATAACGTCAGCACAGTCAGCATCTCCATCGGCTGAACCGCCGCAATCGCGAGCAGGCTCACTCCTACAGGGGTTGTGGTGTTGTTGGAAGTTGTATGGGAGTCTCACCGGCCCTACCCACACTCAAGGACTGAATGTGACCACTCCACGCAACCTCGAGCTGATCGTCAGCGCCCGGCTGATCTCCGATTTCGGCGCTTTTCTCAACATGGTCGCGCTGGCCACCTATGTCTACCTGCTGAGCAACAGTGCCATGAGCGTCGGCATCTTTCTCGCCAGCCGCGTCGGCGGCGGGATATTCGCCAGCCTCATTGGCACGGCGTTCTACCGCCGCTGCAGCGGCCGCGTGCCGTTGATCGCGTTTGACGTGCTGCGCGCCGGCGTATTGGCGTTGCTGCTGATTGTGCCGGTCGGCCAACAAGCGCTGCTGCTACCGCTGATTGCCTTCGTGCTGGGCTTTGGCAATTCGATGTTTGCAATCGGCGTGAACAGCCAGCTACCGCGCCTGATCGAGCCGGCGCAGTTGCTCAAGGCCAACGCCTGGATCACATCAGCCTCATCGGCGGCGATGGTCGGCGGCAGTCTGGTGTCCGGTTTGCTGGTGGCGGGTTTTGGTTTTGCAACGGTGTTCGCCCTGAATGCGCTGACCTATGTACTGGCCGCGCTGTTGATTGTGCCGTTGCGTTTTGCCGCAATGACGGTCGACCAGGAACCCGAACGCGGCGAATGGGCCGCCCTCAAAAAAGGTCTGCGCGGTGCCCCGGTGGTCGCGGCGATGCTCGCCGTGACCATGGCCGATACCCTCGGCAGCGCCGCGCACAACGTCGGCTTCCCGATCATTTCGAAACTGCTCACGCCCGAGTCGGCAAGCACGACGCTGGGCCTGGCACTGGCGGTATGGGCCTGCGGCAAGCTGCTCGGTGCGCGTATCGCCAGTCGCTTCAAGGCTACGGGCAACAGCGATTTGCAGCGTCGATATTTCCTCGGCGTGGCCGTGATGTCCTGTGGGTTCATCCTGATGTTCCAGCAGCACAGCCTGTACGGCTTGCTGTTGTTTGCCCTGCCGGCCGGCCTCGGTGACGGGATTTCCGAAGTCAGCCTGATGTCGCGCCTGCAACGCGAGCCCGAGCAACTGCGCTTGCCGATCTTCAGCGTCCTGACCCTGCTGCAAATGACCGGTTTCGGCATTGGCATGCTCATTGCTGCACCGTTCTATGAAGGGTGGACGCCGGGCGCCGTGGTCATGCTGTTCCACGCCATTCCTCTCGGCACGCTGCTTGTGCTGAAAGTGTTGGCGCTCAGGCGCGCGCGGGTTGCGCGCAGCAGCCCGACGCCAGTTCCTTGAGAATCGGGCAGTCGGGGCGCTGGTCGCCGCTGCAGTGTTCGACCAGATCCTGCAGGGTGTCGCGCAACTCGCCGAGTTCGCGGATTTTCTGATTCAGCTCGTCGATGTGCTGGCGCGCCAGGGCTTTCACATCGGCACTGGCGCGCTGACGGTCCTGCCACAGGGTCAGCAGCTTGCCGACTTCTTCGAGCGAAAAACCCAGGTCCCGCGAGCGCTTGATGAACGCCAGGGTGTGCAGGTCATCGCTACCGTAGACGCGGTAACCGGCGTCGGTACGATGGGCCGCTTTGAGCAAACCGATCGACTCGTAATAGCGGATCATTTTTGCGCTGAGGCCACTCTGCCGGGCCGCTTGGCCGATGTTCATCGCTGTTCCTCCAGGTCATCGGGTTTCCAGGTTTTCAACAGTAGCGCATTGCTCACCACGCTGACGCTCGACAAGGCCATGGCCGCGCCGGCCAGCACCGGATTGAGGAAGCCGAACGCCGCCAGCGGAATGCCGATCAGGTTGTAGACAAAGGCCCAGAACAGGTTCTGGCGGATCTTCGCGTAGGTCTTGCGGCTGATCTCCAGCGCCGCCGGGACCAATCGCGGGTCGCCGCGCATCAGGGTGATGCCGGCAGCGTGCATGGCGACATCGGTGCCGCCGCCCATGGCGATACCGATGTCGGCGGCGGCCAAGGCCGGCGCATCGTTGATGCCGTCGCCGACCATCGCCACTACGCCGGTCTTTTTCAGTTCGGTGACGGTTGCGGCTTTGTCTGCCGGCAATACTTCGGCGTGGACATGGGTGATGCCCAGCGCCTCGGCGACCACTCGCGCACTGCCGCGGTTGTCGCCGGTCAGCAGATGGCTGTGGATGTCGCGCGCAGCGAGTTGCTGTACGGCTTGCAGCGCGCCGGGTTTCAGCGTGTCACCGAAAGCGAACAGTCCGAGCACGCGCGGTTGCGGGCTCTGCTCGATCAGCCACGACAAGGTGCGCCCTTCGGTTTCCCAGGCAGTGGCGCTGTTGTTCAGTGGCGCGGCGCTCAACCCGCTTTCTTCGAGCAGCCGTCGGTTGCCCAGGGCCAGGCGGCGATCGCCCAGCGTGCCGGCGATGCCGCGCCCGGTCAGCGACTGGCTGTCGCTGACATTTGGCACATCCAGGTCGCGTTCAGCGGCGGCATCCAGCACCGCTTTGGCCAGTGGATGTTCGCTGCCGCGTTGCAGCGCCCCGGCCAGTTTCAGCAAGGTGTCTTCGTCATCATCGATCGCACTGAAATGGGCAATACGTGGCGTACCTGAGGTCAGCGTGCCGGTCTTGTCGAACACCACGCTGCTGACGGCATGGGCGCGCTCCAGTGCTTCGGCGTCCTTGATCAGAATGCCGTGGCGTGCGGCGACACCGGTGCCGGCCATGATCGCGGTCGGCGTGGCGAGGCCGAGGGCGCAAGGGCAGGCGATGACCAGCACCGCGACGGCGTTGATCAGCGCGGTTTCCATCGGCGCACCGTAGAGCCACCAGCCGATCAGCGTCGCCAGAGCGATCAGCAACACCATCGGCACGAAAATCTGGCTGACTTTATCCACCAGTTTCTGGATCGGCGCTTTCGCCGCTTGCGCGTCTTCGACCAGACGGATGATCCGCGCCAGTACGCTTTCTGCGCCGAGCGCCTGAGTGCGCACCAGCAGGCGTCCCTCACCGTTGATCGCGCCACCGGTCACCGGGTCGCCGGGTTGTTTCGGCACCGGCAGGCTTTCGCCGCTGATCAGCGCTTCGTCGGCGTGGCTCTGACCCTCGATGACCTCGCCGTCGACCGGGAAGCGTTCGCCGGGTTTGACCAGCACCACGTCGTTGAGGCGCAGGGCGCTGATGGCGACGTCCTGCTCGCGGCCGTCGATCACTTGAATCGCACGTTCCGGGCGCAACGCTTCGAGGGCGCGGATGGCGCTGGCGGTCTGGCGTTTGGCGCGGCTTTCCAGGTATTTGCCGAGCAGCACCAGGGCGATGACCACCGCCGAGGCTTCGAAATACAGATGCGGCATGCGTCCGGCGGCGGTAGCCCATTCATAGAGGCTCAAGCCATAACCGGCGCTGGTGCCCAGGGCCACCAGCAAGTCCATGTTGCCGGCGCCGGCGCGCACGGCTTTCCACGCGGCGACATAGAAACGCGCGCCGAAAATGAATTGCACCGGCGTGGCGAGGGCGAATTGCGCCCAGGCCGGGAGCATCCAGTGCAGGCCGAACGGTTGCAGCACCATCGGCGCCACCAGCGGCAGGGCCAGGGTGATCGCGCAAATCAGCGCCCAGCGCTCGTGCTTGAGGCGCTGTTGCTGGTTATCGGTTTTCGCCGCTTCGGCTTGCCAGACGCTGGCGGAGTAACCGGCCTTGCTCACCGCGTCGAGCAGCGTTTGCTGATCGATTTGGCCGAGCAATTCCAGGTGCGCACGTTCGTTGGCGAGGTTGACGCTGACGCTTTTCACCCCGGCGACTTTGTTCAGGGCGCGCTCGACGCGGCCGACGCAGGACGCGCAGGTCATGCCGTCAATACTCAATTCGAGGGTTTGCTGGGGGACGCTGTAACCGGCGCGCTCAACGGCTTCGAGCAACGCCGGCAAGCTGTCGCCCGGGGCTTGCACGCGGGCCTGTTCGGTGGCGAGGTTGACGCTGACGTCGCGGGCGCCGCTGACTTTGCTCAAGGCGCGCTCGACACGCCCGGCGCAACTGGCGCAGGTCATGCCGGCAATCGGCAGATCGAAAGTGATGGAATCGGACATCGGTCGTACTCCCTGCAGTAGAGGCCTGCAAGGATCAACCTTGCCATGCGGGCAAGGTCAAGCACCATTCTTTCAATCGCTGAGAAGCAAAATGTGGGAGCCAGCCTGCTGGCGATGGCGGTGTGTCATTCAGCACTGACGCCGGCTGACACGCCCTCATCGCCAGCAGGCTGGCTCCCACAGGTTCAGGTCGACTCAGTAGCCGAGATCGGCGCGCTTGAGGTACATGCCTTCCTGATTCATCGCTATCCGGTACTTCTGTATATCGCCCGCTTGCAGCTTGATTTCCTGCGAGCCGGGTGCGAGCAAGCCCGGATTGCAGCCGGGTACCTGCCCCGGCAACAGCTTCAAGCGCAACGAAACATTCCCCGGCGGCAGGTTGAACGAAGTGCTCTGCTCCTGAAACAGCCGCGCCGAGAGCTGATCCTGAATGTACACACCAATCTCGCACGAGGTCGCCACTTCCAGGCGCTCGCGGGAAATGATCAGTACCGCGTAATCTTCCCCGACAGCCTGCACGGGCGCGGCGGCGGCGAATAGACCGAGAAAGCCAAACAGGCTGAAAGCTGACCAGCGCATGGCTGCATCTCCTGCAATTGAAGTTGATGTACGCAGCTTGGCCGAGCGCGGCGCCGATTGCCAGCCCGGCAGTTTTTGCCAGAACTTGACCTTGCCATCATGGCAAGCTCGAAACTGCCGGCAACCTCACTCAAAGGAGTCATCCCATGCAAGTATTCAATGTTCAAGGCATGTCCTGCGGGCATTGCGTCAAAGCCATCACCAACGCCATTCAGGGCAAGGATCCGGCGGCCAGCGTGCGTGTCGATCTGGCTGCGAAAGAGGTCGGCGTCGAAAGCACACTGGACGCTGACAAGATCATCGAAGCGATCAACGAAGAAGGGTACACGGTGAAGCTCGTCTGAAATTGATCGTTAGCGAGCTATCGGAATGTTCAAGGCGTCCGGGCGCAGCTAGACTATCGGGCTGCGACTTGCCCACCTGGATGCCTGATGAACTTTCGTACCATTTTGATACTTGGCGCCTTGAGCGCTTTCGGTCCATTGGCGATCGACTTTTATTTACCCGCATTTCCGGCCATGGCGCTGGCCTTCGGCACCGATGAGCAGCATGTGCAGCTGACGCTGGCCGCGTATTTCCTCGGCCTGTCGCTGGGCCAGCTGGCTTACGGGCCGATTTCCGATCGGTTCGGCCGGCGGATTCCTCTGCTCAGCGGCGTCGGCCTGTTCACCCTGGCGTCATTGGCCTGTGCCTATGCGCCGAGTCTGGAATGGCTGATCGGCGCGCGTTTCGTCCAGGCACTCGGCGGCTGCGCGGGCATGGTGATTTCCCGCGCGGTGGTCGCCGACAAGTGCGATGCGGTGGGCTCGGCGAAGGTTTTTTCGCAACTGATGCTGGTGATGGGCCTGGCGCCGATTCTGGCGCCGATGCTCGGCGGTCTGCTGGTCAATACCAGTGGCTGGCAGTCGATCTTTCTGGTGCTGACCGGTTTTAGCGCCCTCGCGGCGCTGGCGGTGGCGCTTGGCCTGCCGGAAAGCATGCCGGCGCACGTGCCACGCCAGCCACTGTCCGGCGCATTGCGCCAATACACGCGACTGGTCAAGGACAGGGTTTATCTGGGCCACGCACTCACCGGCGGGATCGCCATCGCCGGCATGTTCGCCTACATCGCCGGTTCACCGTTTGTGTTCATCAAGCTGTACGGCGTGCCTGCCGAGCATTTCGGCTGGCTGTTCGGTACCAACGCGGCGGGTTTCATTCTGGTGGCGCAAGTCAACGCGCGGCTGTTGGCCAAGCGCGGCCCGGCGTTTCTGCTGGTGCGTGCGGTGTGGGTGTACTTTCTCGCAGGGCTGACCTTGCTGGCGGTCGGCGCGATGCGCCCGGAAGCCTTGTGGCCGTTGCTGATTCCGTTGTTCATCTGCATCGCCAGCCTCGGTTGCATCATCCCCAACGCATCCGCCTGTGCGATGAACGGCCAGGGGGCACGGGCTGGCAGCGCGTCGGCCATGCTCGGTTGTCTGCAATTCAGCATCGCCGCCGGTGCGGCCGCATTGGTGGGCGTGCTGCACGATGGCAGCGCCGTGCCGATGGCCATGGTCATCAGCCTGTGCGGCTTGCTGGTGGTCAGCGTCGCTTTGCTCACCCGTCGCCTGCAGAACGCCCGGGCATTGGCGCAAGCCCAGGCCGAGGCGTAAACAGTCTCAGCCGGCAGCGCGCTGCTGGCTGTGTTCGGGAATGCGATGGGGCGCGCAGAGTCGCGCTTCGAGGGTGCGAGTGAACGCCAGTGCTTCGGCTTCACTGCGAAAGGTCACGACATGCTGGTCGAGGCGAACCTGCCATTGAGACTTTGCCACTTCTTTTATCAGGATCTTCATTGCTGACCTCCCTTGCGTAAAAGATGTATCGCAGAGGCTTCGATTGTAGACCTGAATGCGATCGCAATTG
The DNA here is from genome assembly GCF_051132135.1 of Pseudomonas sp. R1-1. Lineage (NCBI taxonomy): Bacteria > Pseudomonadati > Pseudomonadota > Gammaproteobacteria > Pseudomonadales > Pseudomonadaceae > Pseudomonas > Pseudomonas sp. R1-1. Next base: position 5,413,133 of record NZ_CP071663.1, on the reverse strand, counting down.
TGACAACGGCCGGGCATCGGACTGACGGCAAAAAGATACGCAGCCCTGCCAGCCGCTCTAGCGCTGGCAAAGGCTGCGACGTGGTTTTTTTAGAAACCTTCTAAAACAATTTTCCCCTTGGCCTTGCCGCTTTCCAGCAATTCATGGGCGCGACGCAGGTTGGCAGCATTGATGCTGCCGAAGTGTTCGCCGACGGTGGTTTTCAAGGTGCCGGCGTCGATCAGTTGCGCGACGCGGTTGAGCAGGTTGTGCTGCTCGATCATGTCCGGCGTCTCGAACAGCGAGCGGGTGTACATGAATTCCCAGTGCAGCGACAGGCTCTTGCGCTTGAGTTTGCTCACGTCCAGCGACTTCGGATCGTCGATCAGCGCCAGTTTGCCCTGCGGCGCCAACGCTTCGACCAGTTGCTCCAGATGCTGGTCGGTCTGCGTCAGGCTGGCAACGTGAGTGACGCTGTCGAGGCCGGCGCGCTGGAGTTCTTCGCTCAGCGGCTGACTGTGATCGATCACCACGTCGGCGCCCAACGCCTTGACCCAGTCGCGGGTCTGTTCGCGGGATGCGGTGCCGATGACCTTCAGGCCAGTCAGCTGCTTCGCCAGTTGCGTGAGGATCGAACCGACCCCACCGGCCGCGCCGACGATCAGCAGGCTCTGGCCCTCGTCGGTTTTGCCCTGATTGATTTGCAGACGCTCGAAGAGCAATTCCCAGGCGGTGATCGCGGTCAGTGGCAACGCGGCGGCTTCGGCGAAATCGAGGGTTTTCGGCATATGCCCGACGATGCGCTCATCGACGACGTGCAACTCGCTGTTGCCGCCGGCACGGGCGATCGACCCCGCGTAGAAGACTTTGTCGCCGGCCTTGAACAGCGTCACGTCGCTGCCGACTGCCTTGACCACACCAGCGACGTCCCAGCCCAGCACTTTCGCAGCGCCGTTTTCCGGCGCTACGTTCTGCCGGACTTTGGTGTCGACCGGGTTGACCGAAATGGCTCTGACTTCCACCAGCAGGTCGCGCGGGCCGGCGACCGGTTCTGGCAGTTCGATATCCTGCAGGGCGTTGGTGTCGCTGATCGGCAGGGATGCGTAATAGGCGATGGCTTTCATGAAAGGCTCCGTACGGTTAATGGAAGAAATCAGGCAATCGCGCCGAGGCGCTTGAGCTGGAACTGTTCGATGGTGTCGCCGGCACTGCGCTGAAACTGCTGGAAGTGCGCGCTGGCGTTGTGCGCCTGTAGCACCTCTTCACTGGCCCAGTGCTCGATCACGTAAAAAACCTGAGGGTCGGCGAGGTCGCGGTGCAGGTCGTACTGGCCGCAACCGGCCTCGGCACGGCTCGGTGCAACCAGCGCGCGCAGGGCCTGTTCGAGGGCGTTCTGCTGGCCGGGTTTGGCGGTCAGGGTGGCGATGGCAGTGAAGGGCTGGGACATGTCGGGCTCCAATAGCGCAGCAAGAATTCGATGGACAGATGATTCGCTATTTCTGTTAGCGATAAAACCGGCTAAAACAGCAGTCTCTTTCAATTTTATTTTGATAATCGAGGCTGAGGATGCTGCGTTTCGATGACCTGCAGTTGTTTGTCCGCGCGGCGGATCTCGGCAGCCTGTCGGCGGCGGCGCGGGTGATGGACATGTCTGCCGCGGTGGCGAGCGCGGCGTTGAAGCGCATCGAGCAGCAGTTGGGCGCGCGCCTGCTGGCGCGCTCGACCCGCAGTCTGCGCCTGACCGCCGAGGGCGAGGGGTTTCTGGAATACGCGCGCGCGGCGCTGAGTAATCTCGACGAAGGTCGGCGCCTGCTCGCCAGCGGTCAGGATCAGGTCAGCGGGATTTTGCAGCTGTCCGCACCCTCGGACTTCGGTCGCAACCTGCTGCTGCCATGGCTCGACGAGTTTCAGCGCGAGCACCCGCGTTTGACCGTGCGCTTGCTGCTCGGCGACCGCATCGCCGATCTGTTTCGCCAGCCGGTGGACATCGCCCTGCGTTACGGCGAACCGGAGGATTCCAGCCTGGTCGCGCTGCCCATCGCTGCGCACAACCGTCGCGTGCTCTGCGCCTCCCCGGCCTACCTGGCTCGGCATGGCGAGCCTCGCCAGCTCGAACAACTGGCGCAGCACAACTGCCTGTTGTACATGCTCGGCAGCCGCGTCCACGACCATTGGAGTTTCCATGACGGCAAGCGCGAAGTCGGCCTGACGGTCAGCGGCGACCGTTTCAGCGACGATGCCGACGTCGTGCGTTTGTGGGCGCTGGCCGGTGCCGGGATCGCCTATAAATCCTGGCTCGACGTCGGCACCGATGTCCTTGCCGGACGGCTCAAGGTGCTGCTGCCGGAACTGCTCTGTGAGCGCGCACCGCTGAATCTGTTGTGCGCTCATCGCGCACAATTGAGTAAGCCGGTGAACCTTCTGCGCGACATGCTCGCCAGCCGTTGCGCTGAATTGAGTAGTCAATTTCGCGTTTTTTCAAAAGTTGATCATTAGTCGCAGGCAAATAGAGAAATTTCTCTCAGGAACAATCACCACCTGTGCAGCCCCTAGCGCAGGACGCGGCGCCTAACCCGCTTATACTAGCGCCCGCCTCATGCCAGCACCGACACCCCGGCCCGGAGACCTTCGCACCCCGTCGCCCGTATTGGCGTGACGGTCGCGCATCTGCTGCGGGTGCTGTGCCGGGGCAGGCTGCGTCAGTGGCTTGCCTCGCCCCGGTACATGGCGATTTTCGCGTCTTGGCCGACGACTCATTAGCGGCCAAGATGTCTCCGAGCAGTAGACGATACGATTCAACAGGGAGTGAACACATGGAACATGCACCTTGCATCAGCCAGATCGCCACGTTGCTGGCCGACCCCAAGCGCAGCGCGATGATGTGGGCGTTGATGGATGGCGCGGCGCGGCAGACCGAGGAGCTTGCGTTACAGGCCGGGCTGTCGCCGTCCTCGGCCAGTGCGCACCTGACGCGGCTGGCCACGGGTGGTCTGTTGAAAGTCGAAGTCCGTGGTCGCAAGCGGTTTTTCCGCCTCGCGGCGCCGGAGGTCGGTGCGGCGATAGAAGCCCTCGCCAGCGCCACCATCGCCAGTGCGCCGCGCGAGGTTCCGGACGTGTTCAAGCGCAGCACGCCGCTGGCCAAACCGCAGACCGCACCGTCGTCGCTGTTGCGCGCCCGCTTTTGTGACGATCACCTGGGCGGTACGCTGGCCGCCGATCTGTACCAGCGCCTGCTCGATGCCGGCTGGATCGAACAGCTGGAGCATCGCGTCGTGGTCACCCAAAAGGGCGCGAAGTTGCTGGCCGAGCGTGGCGTGTTCATTCAGGCGCTGGCCCATCGCAACGTGCAGGTGGCGTGCGCCTGCCCGGACTGGAGCGAGCGGCGTCCGCACATGGGCGGCTCACTTGGCGCGGCATTGCTGCAGTTGTTCATGCAGTCCGGCTGGCTGACGCTGCCCAACGACTCCCGAGCCTTGCAACTGACGGCGACCGGGCAACGCGAATTGCATCGTTTCGCCAAAGACACCGAGCTGGAACTGGCGTAGTAGAGCGTTGCACAAAGCCTGCCTCGAACTGCGCCAGCGCGTCTGGCGTCGTTGACGGCTGCGAACAGGTCGCATCCAGCAGCAACGCCGCATCGCTATCGCGCACACTCGTTCCGGGGATATTTCGGAGGGGGAAGCAGCATGCAAACACAGCGCTACAGCGCGGCAGAACGTCTGGAACGTCTGCCGATCAGCGGTTATCACCGGATCATTTTCATCATCATCGCTCTGGCGTTTTTCTTCGACTCCATGGACCTGGCGATGATGACGTTCCTGCTCGGCTCGATCAAAGCCGAGTTCGGCCTGAGCAGCGCACAGGCCGGACTGCTCGCCAGTTCGAGTTTTTTCGGCATGGTGCTGGGCGCTTCGCTGTCGGGGATGCTCGCCGATCGCTTCGGACGCAAGCCGGTATTCCAGTGGAGCATCGTGCTCTGGGGCGTGGCCAGTTATCTGTGTTCGACGGCGCAAACGGTTGAGACCCTGACGCTGTTCCGCATCCTGTTGGGGATCGGCATGGGCATGGAGTTTCCGATTGCCCAGTCGATGCTGTCGGAGCTGATTCCGGCGCAACGCCGCGGGCGCTACATCGCCCTGATGGATGGTTTCTGGCCGCTCGGTTTCGTCGCGGCCGGCGTGCTCTCTTACTTTCTGCTGCCGGTGATTGGCTGGCGCGACATCTTTCTGGTGCTCGCAGTGCCGGCGGTGTTTGTTTTGGCGATCCGCTTTTTCATTCCCGAGTCGCCGCGCTGGCTGGAACAAGCCGGCCGCGACACCGACGCGGACAAGGTTCTGAACGGCATCGAAGCGCGTGTGCGTACTTCGCTGGGCGGTGCAGCGTTACCCGAACCTGTCCGCTTGCCTCGTACCGTGACGCCGCCGGGCAATTTCTTCTCGGCGCTGAAGCAGATCTGGTCGCCGCAGTACCGCCAACGCACGACGATGATCTGGAGCCTGTGGTTTTTCGCCTTGCTCGGCTTTTACGGGCTGACTTCGTGGCTCAGCGCATTGCTGCAGCAATCGGGTTTTGCCGTGACGCAGTCGGTGTATTACACGGTGCTGATTTCGCTGGGCGGGATCCCCGGTTTTCTAATGGCTGCCTGGCTGGTCGAGCGCTGGGGACGCAAACCGGTGTGCATCGTGACCTTGCTCGGCGGCGGCGTGATGGCGTTTCTGTACGGGCAGAGCGCGGTGTTCGGCGGCAACGTCGCGCTGCTGATCGGCACCGGGTTGCTGATGCAGTTCTTTCTGTTCGGCATGTGGGCGGTGCTCTACACCTACACGCCCGAGTTGTACCCGACGTCGGCACGCGCCACGGGTTCAGGCTTTGCCTCGGCGATTGGCCGGGTCGGCTCGCTGCTCGGACCTCTGGTCACCGGGCTGGTATTCCCGATTACCGGGCAGGGCGGGGTGTTTGCGCTGGGCGCGGCATGCTTTGCGATCGCGGCGGGGGTGGTGTGGCTGTTCGGGATGGAGACGCGGGGCAAGACCCTGGAGGAGCTGACTGAAACCCAAATCCCAGGCTAAACACATGTCCAATTGTAGGAGTGAGCCTGCTCGCGATAGCGGTGTGTCAGTTGAAGATTTTTATCTGACACACCGCTATCGCGAGCAGGCTCACTCCTACAAGGGATTTGCGGTGAGGCTTAGGGTTTTACCAGCCGCGCATCCAGGCTGTTCTGCGCCAGGCGCCTGGCCTGATCCTGGGTCATGCCGAGGTGCTCGTGCAGCGCATGGAAGTTCTCGGTCACATAACCACCGAAGTACGCCGGGTCATCCGAGTTCACCGTGACCTTCACGCCGCGTTCGAGCATGTCGAGGATGTTGTGCTGCGACATGTGATCGAACACGCAGAGCTTGGTGTTCGACAGCGGGCACACGGTCAGGGGGATCTGTTCATCAATGATCCGCTGCATCAGGCGCTCGTCTTCGATGGCGCGCACGCCGTGGTCGATGCGCTGGATTTTCAGCAGGTCGATGGCTTCCCAGATGTATTCCGGTGGGCCTTCTTCACCCGCATGGGCCACGGTCAGGAAGCCTTCATGGCGGGCGCGATCGAACACACGCTGGAACTTGCTCGGCGGGTGGCCCATCTCGGAACTGTCCAGACCGACCGCAACGAACGCATCGCGGAACGGCAGCGCCTGATCAAGGGTTTTCTCGGCTTCTGCTTCGCTCAGATGGCGCAGGAAACTCAGGATCAAACCGCTGGTGATGCCCAGTTGCGTCTCGCCATCCTTCAGCGCCGCCGCGATACCGTTGAGTACCACTTCGAAGGGAATGCCGCGGTCGGTATGGGTCTGCGGGTCGAAGAACGGTTCGGTGTGAATCACGTTCTGCTCTTTGCAGCGCAGCAGGTAGGCCCAGGTCAGGTCGTAGAAATCCTGCGAGGTGCGCAGCACGTCGGCGCCCTGGTAATACAGGTCGAGAAATTCCTGCAGGTTGTTGAAGGCGTAAGCCTTGCGCAGGGTTTCCACGTCGTTCCACGGCAGGGCGATCTTGTTGCGCTCGGCCAGGGCGAACAGCAGCTCGGGCTCCAGCGAGCCTTCCAGATGCAGGTGCAGTTCAGCCTTCGGCAAGGCGTTGAGCCAGTCGTACATGGTCTTTTCTCATCAGGTGCAATGACGGCATTCTACAGATGCTCGCCGAAACAATTGGCAAAACCTGACCAAGCGATCCATCACACCGCTGCTTGCTCGCGTCGATAAGCGTAGGTATCGGCGAAGCGCGACAGGAGGAATTCGGCGCAGGTGGTAGTCGGATATTTCGCCGGGTGCTGTGCGTCCTGGCAACCGGGCAGACATTCGATGCGGGTGTCCGGGTGTGGCTCGGCGAAGAACGGCATCGAATAGCGGTCGACGCCGAGCGGGCTGATCACCCGGTGCGGGGTCGAGCGATAACGGTCGTTGCTCCAGCGCGCCATCATGTCGCCGAGGTTGACCACGAAGGTACCGTCAATCGGCGGTGCGTCGATCCATTCGCCCCTTACATTCTTGACCAGCAAGCCGCCGGCGCTGTCCTGATAGAGCAGGGTGATGCAGCCGTAATCGGTGTGCGCGCCGGCACCTTGCTGCTCGGCGGAACTGGCGGTGTGGCGCGGCGGGTAGTGGATCATGCGCAGCACGCTGACCGGGTCAACGAAACGGCTGTCAAAGAAGTCCCGTTCGATCCCCAACGCCACGGTCATCGCCCGCAACAACGTCTGCGCCAGCGCCTGCATGTCGAGGTAGTGCTGTTCCATCAATTCAACCCAGCCTGCCTGCGCCGGATGACGATTGGGCCCGCGCAACGGCTTTGCCGCAAGCACGTCGGGATGATCTGCGGGCAAATGCAGGCCCATGTCGAAGGTTTCTTTCAGATCGCTGGGTTTGTCCGGATCGAGCTGCTCGGTGGCGATGGCACCGTAGCCGCGGTGATGACGAGTCTGGGTAATATCAATCTGGAGTTTTTCCGCCGCGGGCAGGGCGAAAAAGCGTTGCGCGTGATCGAGCAGGGCGCTGATGCGCTGCGCGGAAATCGGGTGACCCTTGATGTAGAAAAAACCCCACTCGCGGCAGGCCTGGTCGATTTGCGTGGCGACGGCGGGCCAGGCGTTTTCGTTGTCGGCGTAGAGCGGGCTGATGTCGATGATCGGAAGGCTGTTCATGCACGATCCTTAAGAGCGCTGAAAATCCAAATGTGGGAGCCAGCCTGCTGGCGATAGCGGTGTGTCATTTAGCAAGGTCGTTGCCTGACACACCGCTATCGCCAGCAGGCTAGCTCCCACAGGTTTTTGTGTGACGAGTAAAAATTACTTCGGCATTTCGGCCTTCATGCCTTCCACGTAATAGTTCATCGACGCCAGTTCGGCATTGGTTGCGCTCACGCCCGCCGGAATTTTCTCCACGCCGGCCTGATCCTTGATCGGCCCGGTGAACGGCTGCAACGCACCGCTCTTGATGTCGGCAATGATCTGCTCGGCTTCGGCTTTCACCGGTGCCGGCACCAGGTCGCTGATCGGCAGCTCAACCGTGCCTTCCTTCAGTCCGCCCCAGTAGTCCTGGGGTTTCCAGGTGTGATCGATCACGCTCTGCGTCGCCTGAATATAGTGCGGCGCCCAGTCGTTGACGATCGACGTCAGCACCGCTTTCGGCCCGAAGTGCGCCATGTCCGAGGCATAGCCCACTGCGTACACGCCACGGCGTTCCGCGGCCTGAATTGGCGCCGGGCTGTCAGTGTGCTGGAACACCACGTCGACGCCCTGGTCGATCAGCGCGTTGGCTGCATCGGCTTCCTTGCCCGGATCGAACCACGAGTTGACCCAGACCACTTTGATCTCGGTGCCAGGGTTGTATTTGTTAAGGGCCAGTTGAATGGCGTTGATGTCGCGGATCACTTCCGGGATCGGGAACGAGGCGACGTAGCCGATCTTTTTGCTTTTGGTCATCTTCGCCGCAAGGAAGCCGCCGACGTAACGCCCCTCGTAGGTGCGCGCGAGATAGGTGCCGAGGTTCTTGTCCTGCTTGTAGCCGGTGGCGTGTTCGAAGGTCACCTTGGGAAACTGCCTGGCGACTTTCACGGTGGGGTTCATGTAGCCGAAGGAGGTGGTGAAGATCAGGTCGTACTTGTCCTTGGCCATGTTGCGGATGACCCGTTCGGCATCGGCTCCTTCGGCGACGTTTTCCACATAGTTGGTGGTGATCTGGCTGCCGAACTTTTCCGCCAGCGCCTTGCGCCCCTGTTCATGCTGATACGTCCAGCCGTGGTCACCGATCGGGCCGATGTAAACGAAACCGACTTTCAGCGGATCGGCAGCGCTGGCGCTCAGGCTGATGCCCAGACCGATGGCGGCGCACAGCAGTTTGTGCAGCGGACGTATTTGCATGAAGTGGAGCTCCGTTTTGTTGTGTGTGCCCAGGGCCAATGCAAATTGCTGACCAACAGGACAACAAACAATCCGGAACTGTGTGATGGCTATCGCGAGCAGGCGAAGGCCTACAGGGAATGCATTCCAAATGTAGGCCTTCGCCTGCTCGCGATAGGGCCATCAGGGCCGATAAAGGTGCACCCGCCGAAGCACCGCCATGGCTTGGTGCGCGAAGATGTAACGAAACGTTAGCGCCGCCCGGCAGTCAGTAGCTTCATCAGCTCCTTTCGGCAAAAGGCCCGCCATGTTCTCGATCCTCAAACAAGAAAGCTTTCTGCTGCTGGCAATCATTGCCGCGTGCATCGCTTATCCGCTGGAACACTGGTTGCTGCACAGCGGCCAGATCGTCGCGCTGGCCGGCGGGCTGGTGCTGATCGGTTTCATCGTCGCCGCTTCGATGCGCGTCGCCCATCACGCCGAACTGCTCGCAGAAAAAGTCGGCGATCCTTACGGCACGATGATCCTGACCCTCGCCGCCGTGCTCGTGGAGGTGGTGATTCTGGCGATCATGATGAGCAACGAAGCCTCGCCCACGCTGGTGCGTGACACGATCTATTCAGCGGTAATGCTCGACATCAACGGCATCCTCGGTCTCGCCGCGCTGATGGGCGGGATCAAGCACGGCGAGCAGTCCTACAACGACGATTCGGCGCGCAGCTACAGCGTGATGATCCTCACCGCGATGGGCGTGTCGATGGTGGTGCCGGAGTTCATACCCGAAGCGAACTGGAAGCTGTATTCGGCGTTCACCATTGGCGCGATGGTGGTGCTTTACACCTTGTTCCTGCGCATGCAGGTCGGGCCGCACAGCTATTTTTTCAGCTACAGCTACCCGGACAAGCGACGCAAGAAAGAGCCCATTGAGCAAGAACCGAAACCGCTGAGCCTGGGCCTGTCGATCGGCATTCTGGTCGGCGGTGTGGTGGTGATCGGTGCGCTCGCCGAGGTGATGTCCAAGACCCTCGATCTCGGCCTGGAAGGCACCGGGGCGCCGCCGGTGATCACGGCGATTCTGGTGGCGGCGATTTCCGCAGCGCCGGAAATCCTCACGGCATTGCGCGCGGCACTGGCCAACCGCATGCAGTCGGTGGTCAATATTGCGATGGGCGCGTCACTGTCGACAGTGATCCTGACTGTGCCGGTGATGGAAGCCATGGCGCTGTACACCGGCCAGCCGTTTCAGATGGCAATGACCCCGGTGCAGACAGTGATGGTCTTCATCACCCTGATCGTCAGCGCAATCAACCTCAACGACGGCGAGACCAACGCCATCGAAGGCATGACCCACTTTGTGCTGTTTGCGACGTTCATCATGCTGTCGCTGCTGGGCCTCTGAAAACAGCTGCCCTCCCGATGATCGTTCCCACGCTCCGCGTGGGAGTGCCGCCACGGACGCTCTGCGTCCACCGCTGGGACGCGGAGCGTCCCGAGATGCATTCCCACGCGGAGCGTGGGAACGATCATGTGGGGAGGTCAGGTCCCGGCGATCAGCTGCCGTGCTGCCTGGCTGTGATCGGCGATCAGGCCTTTCAGATCCAGCCCTTCAACCTGGCCATCCACCACGCGCCACTTGCCGCCAATCATCACCCGATCCGCACGGTCCGCGCCGCACAGCAGCAGCGCCGAAATCGGGTCGTGGCTGCCGGAGAAACGCAGTTCGTCGAGCTTGAACAGCGCCAGATCGGCCTGCTTGCCGACCGCCAGTTCACCGATGTCGCTGCGGCCCAGCAAACTCGCCGAGCCCTTGGTCGCCCAGCCCAGCACGCGTTCCGGGGTGATCTTCTCGGCGCCATAACGCAGGCGCTGGATGTACAGCGCCTGACGCGCTTCAAGGATCATGTTCGAGGCGTCGTTGGACGCCGAACCGTCAACGCCGAGCCCAAACAGCGCGCCGGCGTCGGTCAGGTCGATACTCGGGCAGATGCCCGACGCCAGGCGCATGTTCGAACTCGGGCAGTGGCAGATGCCAGTGCCGGCCTGGCCGAGACGGGCGATTTCGTCCGGGTTGAAATGGATGCCGTGGGCCAGCCAGGTGCGCGGGCCGAGCCAGCCGACGCTGTCCAGATAATCGACGGTGCGCAGGCCGAAACGCTGCAGGCAGAAATCTTCCTCATCAAGGGTTTCGGCCAGGTGCGTGTGCAGGCGCACGTCGAGGGTGTTCGCCAGTTCAGCGCTGGCCGACATGATTTCCGGCGTCACCGAGAACGGTGAGCACGGCGCCAGGGCGATCTGGATCTGCGCACCGTCGCCACGTTCGTGGTACTCGTGAATCAGGCGCTGACTGTCGTCGAGAATCACCTGTCCTTCTTGCACGGTCTGCTGCGGTGGCAGGCCGCCGTCCTTTTCGCCGAGGCTCATCGAACCGCGAGTGAGCATGGCGCGCATGCCCAGTTCGCGCACGGTTTCGACTTGCACGTCGATGGCGTTTTCCAGGCCGTCCGGGAACAGGTAGTGATGGTCAGCAGCGGTGGTGCAGCCCGACAGCAGCAGCTCGGCCAGCGCCACTTTGGTCGCGAGGGCGAGTTTTTCCGGAGTCAGACGTGCCCACACCGGGTACAGGGTTTTCAGCCACGGGAACAACGGCTGATTGACCACCGGCGCCCAGGCGCGGGTCAGGGTCTGATAGAAGTGGTGGTGGGTGTTGATCAGCCCCGGCAGGATCACATGCTCGCGGGCATCGAACACTTCGCTACACGGTGTCGAGGGTTGCTGGCCGGCGGCAAGCACTTCGACGATCACACCGTTTTGCAGAACCAGACCGCCACGCGCGTCGAGCGCGTTGGCCGTGAAAATGGAGAGGGGATTTTTTAACCAGATACGGGTCGCAGGCATGGTCGCCGGCTCCTCTGAAAGTTGGGTTCAGGGTTGCCAGCTCAGTGTTGCCCTGTCTGCTGATCCAGGTTCGCCGCGACGGGCGAGGCGCGCAGTTTCAGACAAATCGCCGCGCCGGGCAAGCCTGACCCGACCAGACAACCTGCAATACCCCTGTGGGAGCTAGCAGGCTAGCTCCCACAGTTACATCTGCGGGCTTACCAGGGAATCGTCTCACCCTTGTAATTGACGAAATGATGCCCGCCCTTGCCGCTGAACGCGTTGACCTGATCGATCAGCCCACGGGTGCTGGTTTCCACATCAAGATCAGCGCCATCACCGCCCATGTCGGTCTTCACCCAGCCCGGATGCAGCGACAGCACGGTCAGTTTCTGCTCGCCCAGTTGCGTGACGAAGGTATTGGTCATCGAGTTCAGCGCAGCCTTGCTCGCCTTGTACAACGCCAGCTCCGGTGCATCCGGCACCGTCACGCTGCCCAGCCCGGAACTCATGAACGCCAGTACGCCGCTGCCATCGCGGATCTGCCCGACAAAACGCTGGGCCAGATTGATCGGCGCCACTGCGTTGGTGAAAAACAGCTTGCCGACTTCGGCCAATGTTGCGCCGCCTGGAGTCTGCACATCCGGGCCCTTGACCCCGGCGTTGACGAACAGCAGGTCGAACGTTTCGCCCTTCAATTGTTGACTGAGGGCGATGACCGCTTGCTGATCATCCATGTCGAGCTTCTCGATCCGCACGCCGCCCAGCGCTTGCAGCGCCTCGGCGTTCTGCGGATTGCGCACCGTGGCGGTGACTTGCCAGCCATCGGCCAGCAGGGTTTTCACCAGCCCGAGGCCCAAACCCCGAGAGGCACCGATGATCAGTGCGTTTTTTGCCTGAGACATGATGGGTTCCTTGATATTCAGCGTTCAGGATTCAATGGACAGGCCTGCCCGAGCCGAAGTTGCAGCGTCCGGCGCAAAAGAGGCAGCGACCGGAGCATACCCCAGCCTTTGCCGCGCATGCTTCCTGAAGTTCTCAAGATTGTTGGATAGGGAACAGGCGTGATTCAGGTGTTGCCTGTGCGGACGCCATCGCGAGCAGGCTCACTCCTACATTGGATCGGGTTCGCAGGTCCCCAGTAGGAGTGAGCCTGCTCGCGATGGGACCATTGAATTCACCTCTCAATGCCCTGATTGCCACGGCTGCCCCAACGACACCGGCGCATACAACCGCGTACGCAACGCATCCCGCGACAGCAGCACCAGCACGATAATCGTCGCCACATACGGCAGCATCGCCAACAGACTCGAAGGAATCGCCAGCCCCAAGCCCTGCGCCACCAGATGCAGGATGCTGGCGAGGCCGAACAGATACGCGCCGAGCAACAACCGCCACACTCGCCAACTGGCAAACACCACCAGCGCCAGGGCAATCCAGCCGCGCCCGGCGGTCATGTTTTCCGCCCACATCGGCGTGTACGCCAGCGACAGATAGGCCCCGGCCAGCCCGGCCATCGCCCCGCCAAACAGCACCGCCAGGGTACGCACGGTCAGCACCGGCAATCCCATCGCGCTGGCCGCATCGGGGTTTTCGCCGACCGCTTGAATGATCAGCCCGACACGACTCTTGATGATCACCCACGCCACCAGCGCAAACAGCGCGAACGACAGGTACACCAGCAGGTCCTGGGCAAACAGCATGCGCCCAAGCAGCGGAATCTCACTCAAGTACGGAATCGCCACCGGTTCAAACCCGGCCAGCGGTTTGCCCACCCAGGCCGCGCCAACGAACGTTGATAGCCCGACACCGAAAATCGTCAGCGCCAACCCGGTCGCGACCTGATTGGCGTTGAACACCAAGGCGACCAAGGCAAACAGCGACGACAGCAGCATCCCCGCGAGCATCGCCAGCAGGACGCCCAGCCACAGGTTGCCGCTGCTGAGCGCGACGATAAAACCGATCACCGCGCCAAACAGCATCATTCCTTCCTGACCCAGGTTGAGCACGCCGCTCTTCTCGCAGATCAGTTCACCCAGCGCCACCAGCAACAGCGGCGTGCCGCAGCGCACCATGGCGTAGAAAATATTGCTCAACAGATCGATATCCATCACAGCGCTCCGGCGGTTACGGCGGTGGTCGACGTGCGCCGCGTCCAGTGCCGATTCAGGCGCGGCCGATAGAGGATCAGCACGTCACAGGCGAGCAGAAAAAACAGCATCATTCCCTGAAACAACTGAGTGATCGCCTGCGGCAAATTGAGGGTCATCTGCGCGCTTTCGCCGCCGAGGTACAGCAGCGCCATCAACAGGCTGGAAAACACAATGCCGATTGGATTGAGCCGGCCGAGAAATGCCACGGTGATCGCCGCGTAGCCATATCCCGGCGATACCTGCGGGACCAATTGGCCAATCGGCCCGGTGACTTCGCTGACCCCGGCAAGCCCCGCCAGTCCGCCGCTGATCAGCAGCGCGAGCCAGATCAAACGCTTCTCGCGAAAGCCGACGAAGCCCGCCGCGCGCTTGTCCAGACCGAGCACTTTGATCTGGAAACCGATAAAGCTTTTCTGCAACAGCACCCACACCGCCACCAACGCGAGCAGGGCGAAATACACCCCGGCGTGCACGCGGCCATCTTCGAGCAACAGCGGCAAGCGGCTGGCGTCGCCGAACATCGCCGACTCGGGAAAGTTGAACCCGGCCGGGTCCTTCAGCGGCCCGTGCACGCAGAACAGCAGCAGGTTCAGCGCGATGTAGTTGAGCATGATGCTGGTGAGAATTTCATTGGCGTTGAAGCGCGTGCGCAACCATGCGGTCAGCCCGGCCCATGCGGCGCCGGCGAGCGTGCCGGTGAGCAGGATCAGCACCAGCGCCCAACGGCTTTGCCAGTCGATGATGTGCACCGCCAGCGCACTGCCGGCGAGGGCGCCGAGGAGCAATTGACCTTCGGCGCCGATGTTCCAGATTCGCGCCTGATAGGCCACCGCCAGACCGAGTGCGCAGAGCAGAATCGGCAGCGCTTTGACCAGTAACTCGGAGATGCCATACATATCGCTGACCGGCACGATCAGCAGTGTGTGCAAGGTTTGCAGCGGATCGTGGCCGAGGGCGATGAACAGCAGCGAGCCGCACGCCAGGGTCAGCGCGGCGGCCAGTAACGGTGAGCACCAGAGCATCGGGCGCGATTGCTGGCCGCGTGGTTCGAGGGAAAGCAGCATGTCAGGAAAACTCCGTTAAACCGTGGCCGATGAAGGTGAGTGCACGAACTGTCCGGCCATCCAGCCGCCGACGTCGCTGAGCTGCGTTTCGCCGGTGTCGTGCAGCGGCGACAGACGGCCGCCGCACAATGCGCCGAGGCGGTCGCTGATCTGGAACAGCTCATCGAGATCTTCGGAGATCACCAGGATCGCCGCGCCGGCATCGCGCAGCGCGATCAACGCGCGGTGGATGGTCGCGGCAGCGCCAACGTCCACGCCCCAGGTCGGGTGTGCGGCGATCAACAGTTTCGGTTGCTGAAGAATTTCCCGGCCGAGGATGAATTTCTGCAGATTGCCGCCGGACAGGCTGCGCGCGGCGGTTTGCGTGTCCGGGGTTTTCACGCCGAAGCGCTGAATGATCTGCGCAGCGAACGCTTCGAGTTTGCCGCGCTGGATCATGCCGCGGCTGACCAGTCCCTGCTGAAAAGCGGTGAGCAGGGCGTTATCGGCCAGGCTCAATTCCGGCACTGCGCCGTGACCCAGACGTTCGGCCGGGACAAACGCCAGACCGAGTTTGCGCCGCGCATCCGGGCGCAGATCGGCAACGTTTTGCGCGCCAAATCGAATGGTGGCGGCGTTTGTTCGAGGCAAGCGCTGTTCGCCGCTGAGCAGCGCCAGCAATTCATCCTGACCATTGCCGGCCACCCCGGCGATGCCGACGATTTCACCGCTGCGTACCTGCAAGTCGATATCGCGCAGCGAGCAGCCGAATGGGTCCGGGTTGTGCCAGCTCAAGCCGTTCACCTGCAAGAACGCCGCGCCGCCGCTGACCTTGGCGTATTCACCGATCAACGCCGCTGCTTCGCCAACCATCAATTGCGCCAGTTGCTGATCCGAGCATTCGGCCGGCCGGCAATGTCCGGCCACTCGCCCGCCGCGCAAGACCGTGGCGCTATGGCACAGGGCGCGAACCTCACCGAGCTTGTGGCTGATAAACAAAATGCTGCTGCCCTCGGCGGCGAGCCGACGCAGGGTGACGAACAGCTCGTCGGCCTCCTGCGGCGTCAGCACCGACGTGGGTTCATCGAGGATCAACAGCCGAATGTCCTGCATCAGGCAGCGCACGATCTCGACGCGCTGACGCTCGCCGATCGACAGGCTGTGGACAAGTCGTTCCGGCTCAAGCGCCATGCCATAACGCCGCGACACTTCGGCAATCTGCGGTGCCAGCTGTTGCGGCGTGCCGGCCGCCGCGCCCATCGCCAAGGCAATGTTCTGCGCCACGCTGAGGGTTTCGAACAGCGAGAAATGCTGAAAAACCATGCCGATTCCCAACTGCCGCGCCTGCGCCGGGTTGCGGATATTCACCGGCTGACCTTGCCAGAGCATGTCGCCCGCATCGGCCTGGGTGACGCCGTAGATGATCTTCATCAAAGTGCTTTTGCCAGCGCCGTTTTCGCCGAGCAGGGCATGGATTTCACCGGGTGCGATACTCAGATCGATGGCGTCATTGGCCAAACAACCGGGGTAGCGTTTGCTGATATGGCGCAGTTGCAGGCGCGGGACGGGCGGAGCGATGGGCATGACAGGCTCGACTGCTTGGAGTTGTGCCTGTGGATAAAGCAATTTCCTGGCCATTGAGTCAGGAACGCGAGCGGGCCGCGTTTGCCGGCACCGGATGTAGAGCGTTGGGTCGTGACAAGAATGGAAACGCAGCACCATTTCAGCGCAAAGGTGTTGATCGGGCTCCAGTTTTGCCCACCGCTAACTGATCAAAAAACGAGCAAACCGTTGCGAAGCAGGCAGAACCTGCGACTGCGCCGGTCATGAACGGGTTATCCACAGGTTGTTCCACAGTTATTGTGCGCAAGCCGAAAAGCTCGGCATAAGCACTGCGGTGCTTTGTTCTAATGGTGCTAAACATCGCTAACTGGTTGTTTAGCCTTGGGATTTCCGTTTCGTCTGGAAAATTGAACGAAAAGTGAACAAACCGCGCAAAGCCGCGTGACAAAAGGGTTACAGACGAATGTACTCAGGTTATCCACAGTCGGGTGCACAGCGGATGTGGGCAACTTGGCGGAATAAGGGTGGACGGCGGCGCCCTAAAAACTCGCAGCGTTCTAGCGCCGCAGCAAAATCCGCCCGCGACTCAGATCGGCCAATTGGCTTTGCAGCAAATCGATGTGGGCCGCCCCCAGTGCCAGCCGCAATTCGACGCCGTTGGCAGTGAAATTTTCCTCCAGCACCAGGCCACCGAGATCGGCGACGCGCAGCTTGACCAGCGCCAGTTCGGAAAATCCACAGGCACAACTCAGCGGCACACGACTGATCAATTCGATCTTGTCTGCCGCTTGCAGGCATTTGTTCGCGCCGCCGCCGTATGCCCGGGCCAAACCACCGGTGCCCAGTTGGATACCGCCGTACCAACGGATCACCAGCACTGCGACCTGATCGCAATCCTGCGCCTCGATTGCCGCCAGAATCGGGCGCCCGGCAGTACCGCCGGGCTCGCCGTCGTCGCTGCTGCGGTATTGCCCGCCGAGTTTCCACGCCCAGCAATTGTGCGTGGCATTCAGATCGCTGTGCTGCTCGAAGAACGCCTGCGCGTCGCTGGGGCTGTCGATCGGCGCGGCGAGGGTGATGAAGCGGCTTTTGCGAATCTCTTCGCGGTACTCGCAAAAACCGCTGAGGGTAAAAGGCATAAAACGTCTTATACAGAAGGAGTGAGGCCGCAGCCCTTGAGGATGATGCGGATCAGGTTGTTGCCAGCGTCTTCCATGTCCTGCTTGGTCAACTTGCTGCGCCCGCTGACCCGGCAGATCTGCGTGGCGAAGTCGGCGTAATGCTGGGTGCTTCCCCACAGCAGGAAGATCAGGTGCACCGGATCGACCGGGTCCATTTTGCCCGCATCGATCCAGGCCTGGAACACGGCGGCGCGGCCCTGGAACCAGGCGCGATAGTCCTGATTGAAATACTCGGTCAGGCATTCGCCGCCGCTGATCACTTCCATCGCGAAAATCCGCGAAGCCTGTGGCTGGCGCCGGGAGAACTCCATTTTGGCGCGGATATAGCGGGTCAGCGCCTCCGCCGGATCGTCCTCGGCGGTCAGGGTGTTGAAGGTGCTGTCCCACAACTCGATGATGTTGCTCAGCACCGCCACGTACAAACCGAGTTTGTTGGTGAAGTAGTAATGCAGGTTGGCTTTCGGCAACCCGGCATTCTGCGCGATGGTGTTCATGCTGGTGCCTTTGTACCCGTGACGGGCGAACTCGTCTTCGGCGGCTTTGAGAATGGTCTCTTCGTTCTTCTGACGAATGCGGCTGGCGGGCTTGCCGCCGTGAGCAGGGACTTCAAAGGTCATAGGCACTTCCGGGTTTGTCTGTGGGTGCAACCAATTGCGTTGATAGCGCACCCACAGGCATCCGACAAGTCCTTGCGCGATAAAACCGTTACGCCTGTTCGATCTTGTTCAGCTTGGCCGGCAGTTCAGCAGCTGCGGTTTGGCTTTCCGGCAGCAGCAGGCACAGGACGATGGCGGTCAGACCGCCGCTGGTAATCGCCGAGTCGAACAGGTTCTGCACCAGTTTCGGCAACAGGTGCAGCAGGTTCGGTTGCGCGGCGATGCCCAGGCCGACACCGAACGAAGTCGCAATGATCAACATGCTGCGCCGGTCCAGCGGCGACTGCGCAAGGATGCGCACCCCGGCCGCCGCGACGGCACCGAACATCACCAGCGTCGCGCCACCCAGCACCGGTTTCGGAATCTGCTGCAGTACCGCGCCGATCATCGGGAACAGGCCGAGGCAGAACAGGATCGCACCGATGTAGAGGCCGACGTAACGGCTGGCGACCCCGGTCAACTGAATCACGCCGTTGTTTTGCGCGAAGGTCGTATTGGGAAATGCGCTGAACGTCGCGGCGATCATGCAGCTTACGCCGTCGCCCAATACGCCACCGCGGAGCCGGCTTATATAAGAAGGACCGCTGATCGGCTGGCGAGCGAGCATGCAATTGGCGGTGAGGTCGCCGACGGTTTCGATGGTGCTGATCAGATAAATCAGCGCGACCGGCAGGAAAGCCGTCCAGTCGAAGCTGAAACCGAACTTGAACGGCGTGGGAAAACTCACCAGCGGCACGTCAGGCAAAGGCTGCGGCAGCAGTTTTCCGCTGAACCACGCCGCCAGACTACCCAGCAGCAGACCGATGATGATCGCCGACAGGCGCACCCACGGCGTGTTCGAGCGGTTGAGCAGAATGATCGTCAGCAGCACAAACACGCCCAGCGCCAGGTTGCCCGGCGCGCCGAAGTCCGGCGCATTGAAGCCACCGCCCAGATCGGTGATGCCGACCTTGATCAGGCTGATACCGATCAGGGTGATGACAATGCCGGTCACCAGCGGTGTGACGACCCGGCGCAACTGGCCGATGAACCGGCTGAGCACGATTTGCACCAGTGCGCCGAAAAAACACACACCGAAAATCATCGCCAGAATGTCTTCCGGGCTGCCGCCACGCTGCTTGACTAGAAACCCGGCCGAGAGCACAGCGCCAAGAAAGGCGAAACTGGTGCCCTGCAGGCAAATCATCCCGGCGCCAATGCCGAACGGCCGCCGCGCCTGGATAAAGGTGCCGACGCCGGAGACCATCAGCGCCATGCTGATCAGATACGGCAGGTGCGCGGTCAGGCCGAGCGCCGAGCCGATCACCAGCGGCGGGGTGATGATGCCGACGAAGCTGGCGAGCACGTGTTGCAGTGCGGCAAGGATCGCGGCGAGGGGTTTGGGACGGTCGTCGAGGCCGTAGATCAGTTCACTGGGCGAATCGGAATCTGGCTGCATGGCGCTGGGCTTCTTGTTCAGGGATCGGGTTGATCCTGCTTTGCAAAAAGCTGTCCACTTGCTCAGGTTATTAGGATTTTTAGTCTGTAAGGCCCAGTGCTGCCGGGCCTTTCGCGGATTTTTAGCGCGTCGCCGCCAGGCTTTCGAGAAAGCTTTCCAGCACCAAATGAGGGCGACGCCCCTTGCGCGTGACCGATGCGAGGCTCAGGTCATAAAAACGTGTGGTGGACTTCAGCGCACGCAGACGACCCTGTTGAACCCAGAGGCTGGCGTAGTGATCCGGCAGATAACCGATGTAGCGCCCGGTCAGAATCAGGAACGCCATGCCTTCACGGTCCGAAGCGCTGGCGGTGCAATTGAGTGCCTGATAATGCGCCTGGATGTCCGCCGGTAAACGGAACGTCGGCGCGATGGCGTCCTGGCTGTTCAGGCGCTGGTCATCGAGTTGCTTGTCATCGACATAAAACAACGGATGGCCGACCGCGCAATAAAGCAGTGATCGCTCGCTGTACAGCGGCTGATACTCCAGCCCCGACAGCGCGCTGGCCTGCGGCACGACGCCGACATGCAGACGGCCATCGAGTACGCCTTGCTCGACTTCATTGGGCGCGATCATGCGGATCTGAATCTGCACATCCGGCCCACGCTCCTTCAACTGCGCGAGTGCGTGGGTGATGCGCATGTGGGGCAGGGTGACGAGGTTGTCGGTCAGGCCGATGATCAACTCACCACGCAAGTGCTGGTGCAGGCCATTGACCTCGGTGCGAAAACTTTCCAGCGCACTCAGCAGTTGCAGCGCCGATTGATAGACCTCGCGGCCTTCTTCGGTCAAGGAGAACCCGGCGCGACCGCGTTGGCACAGGCGCAAACCGAGACGTTGTTCCAGATCGCTCATTTGCTGGCTGATCGCCGAGCGGCCGATGCCCAGCACCGTTTCCGCCGCGGAAAAGCCACCGCATTCGACCACGCTGCGAAAAATCCGCAGCAAGCGAATATCAAAGTCACTGACCTGTGCCAGCGGATCGGGGCGGCGGCTGCTCATTTATTGGGCTCTTTGTTTAGCAGTGTTCTAACTGAAGGTTAGAAAAGTTGAATTTCACCGACTTTATCGCCGTGGCAACTTAGCTGCAATAACGCTTTCTATCTCCCTGCCGCTTATGCCCTGCGAGGTTTTGCCCGATGAACATGCCTGAAAACGCGCCGTCGCCACTGGCCAGCCAACTGAAGCTGGACGCGCACTGGATGCCGTACACCGCCAACCGCAACTTCCAGCGCGACCCGCGGCTGATCGTCGGTGCCGAAGGCAGCTGGCTGTTCGATGACAAGGGCCGCAAGATTTATGACTCGCTGTCTGGTCTGTGGACCTGCGGCGCCGGGCACACTCGCAAGGAAATCCAGGACGCGGTGGCCAAACAGTTGGGCACCCTCGATTACTCGCCAGGCTTCCAGTACGGCCATCCGTTGTCGTTTCAACTGGCGGAGAAAATCACCGAGCTGACCCCGGGCAATCTCAACCACGTGTTCTTCACCGACTCCGGTTCCGAGTGCGCCGACACCGCAGTGAAAATGGTCCGCGCCTACTGGCGTCTGAAAGGCCAGTCAACCAAAACCAAAATGATCGGCCGTGCCCGTGGTTATCACGGCGTGAACATCGCCGGCACCAGCCTCGGTGGCGTCAACGGCAACCGCAAACTGTTCGGTCAGTCGATGATGGATGTCGATCATCTGCCGCACACCTTGCTGCTGGCAAGCAATGCTTTTTCTCGGGGCATGCCAGAGCAGGGCGGGATCGCTTTGGCGGATGAGTTGCTGAAGCTGATCGAACTGCACGATGCGTCAAACATCGCTGCAGTCTTTGTCGAGCCAATGGCCGGTTCGGCCGGCGTACTGGTGCCGCCGCAGGGTTACCTCAAGCGCCTGCGCGAGATCTGCGATCAGCACAACATCCTGCTGGTGTTCGACGAAGTGATCACCGGCTTCGGGCGTACCGGTTCGATGTTCGGCGCCGACAGTTTCGGCGTCACCCCGGACCTGATGTGCATCGCCAAGCAAGTCACCAACGGCGCGATTCCGATGGGCGCGGTGATTGCCAGCTCCGAGATCTACCAGACCTTCATGAACCAGCCGACCCCGGAATACGCGGTGGAATTCCCCCACGGCTACACCTACTCGGCGCACCCGGTAGCGTGCGCCGCTGGGCTGGCCGCACTCGATCTGCTGCAAAAGGAACAGCTGGTGCAGAGCGTCGCGGAAGTCGCACCGCATTTCGAAAATGCGCTGCACGGTTTGAAAGGGGCTAAGAACGTCATCGACATTCGTAACTACGGCCTGGCCGGCGCAATCCAGATTGCCGGCCGTGACGGTGACGCCATCGTGCGTCCATTCGAAGCGGGCATGGCGCTGTGGAAGGCCGGGTTCTATGTGCGCTTCGGCGGCGACACGCTGCAATTCGGCCCAACCTTCAACAGCAAGCCGCAGGACCTTGATCGTCTGTTCGACGCGGTCGGCGAAGTGCTGAACAAGCTCGACTGATTTTCCCTCTTTATAGATGCACAAATGGCAGGCGCTCCTTGCGGGCGTCTGCGCACAAGAATTCAGGAGTGTTCGATGAGCGTTATTCCGCATTTGATCAATGGCGAACTGGTGACCGAGAACGGTCGCGCAGTGGATGTGTTCAACCCGTCTACCGGCCAGGCCATTCATAAACTGCCACTGGCCAGCCAGGCCACCATCCAGAAAGCCATCGATGCCGCCAAGGCTGCATTCCCGACGTGGCGCAATACGCCACCGGCGAAACGTGCTCAGGTAATGTTCCGCTTCAAGCAACTGCTGGAGCAGAACGAAGCACGCATCTCGCAATTGATCAGCGAAGAACACGGCAAGACTTTGGAAGATGCCGCCGGGGAGCTGAAGCGCGGCATCGAGAACGTCGAGTTCGCCTGCGCCGCCCCGGAAATCCTCAAGGGTGAATACAGCCGCAACGTCGGCCCGAACATCGACGCCTGGTCGGACTTCCAGCCACTGGGCATCGTGGCCGGGATCACCCCGTTCAACTTCCCGGCCATGGTGCCGCTGTGGATGTATCCATTGGCGATCGTCTGCGGCAACTGCTTCATCCTCAAACCATCGGAGCGCGACCCAAGTTCGACGCTGCTGATCGCTCAGCTGCTGCTGGAAGCCGGTTTGCCGAAAGGCGTGATGAGCGTGGTCCACGGTGACAAGACAGCGGTGGACGCGTTGATCGAAGCGCCGGAAATCAAGGCGCTGAGTTTTGTCGGCTCGACGCCGATTGCCGAATACATCTACGCCGAAGGCACCAAGCGTGGCAAACGCGTCCAGGCACTCGGCGGCGCGAAGAACCACGCGGTGCTGATGCCGGATGCCGATCTGGATAACGCGGTCAGTGCATTGATGGGCGCGGCGTACGGTTCTTGCGGCGAGCGCTGCATGGCGATCTCCGTTGCGGTGTGTGTCGGTGATCAGGTGGCGGATGCGCTGGTGGCCAAACTGGTGCCGCAGATCAAGGCGCTGAAAATCGGTGCCGGCACCTCCTGTGGTCTGGACATGGGACCACTGGTGACTGGTCAGGCGCGAGACAAGGTCAGCGGTTATGTCGATGACGGCGTCGCGGCGGGCGCAACGTTGGTGGTTGATGGCCGTGGTCTGAGGGTGGCCGGTCACGAAGAGGGCTTCTTCCTCGGTGGCTGCCTGTTCGACAACGTCACCCCAGAGATGCGCATCTATAAAGAAGAGATCTTCGGGCCGGTCCTGTGCGTGGTTCGGGTGAACAGCCTGGAAGAGGCCATGCAACTGATCAACGATCACGAATACGGTAACGGCACTTGCATCTTCACCCGTGAT